>JBFWYI010000022.1:0-113861 GCA_050186575.1 Sandaracinaceae bacterium
TACTCGCGCGTCGAGTGGAGCCCCTCGAGCTGGATCGTGGTCGACGAGGCTCCTTCCGGCGGGGCCGGCAGGTCGTCGCAGAGGATCATCTCGCGCACGAGCACCCCCCGGTGGACCGGCCGAGTGAGGAGCGTCGCGGTCGCCAGGAGGCTGAAGCGGCTGAGCAGCCCCGATCGCTCCGACGGCGCGAAGCGCGGCGGCTCCGACGTCCCATCCCACGGCTCGGCCATTCCGTACAGCCGCGCCAACGCGGGGTCGCGCACCGGCGCGAGGTCGGTCGTGAGGAGATCGCGGACGGTACCCTCGTCCTCGAACACCAGACGCTCGATGAGGTCGTGGATCTCCTGCACGCCCGCGCCGGCGAGATCGTCGTTCGGGAGGTCGTCGCCCGCGAACGCCATGTACGCCGGGTTGGACGAGAGGTCGGCAGGGTTCTCGACCACCGAGAGCTGCAGCCAGTCCTCGAAGAAGCGGGTGAGCGCGGGACGGCTCCGCGGATCGTCCAGCATCCGGTCCACCTGCGCGGCGAGCGCGTCGTCGTCGCGGGTGAGCTGGCCGGCTTCCGCTGCGCTCCACAGCTCGTCGTCGGGCAGCGAGTCCCAGAGCGCGTACGACATGCGCGCCGCGAGCTCGTAATCGTCGAGCGCGTACGTCGCACCCCCCACCGACTCGGCTCCTTCCTCGACGTGATAGAGGAAGTCCGGCGCGAGCAGCACGAACGCGATCGACTCGGCGAGCGCGGTCTCGCTCCACGCGTCGCCGAACACGGCGTCGAGCCGCGCCCGGCTGTCGTTAGGGATCGGGTGGCGATACGCGCGCGACGCGAACGCATGGAGGAAGTCGCGCGCGCACTCCACGGTCTCCCCGCACGCGCCGAGCAGCGCCGCCCGGTCGTTCGCCGCGAGCTCCGCCCCGATGGCGAGCGCGGTGAGATACCAACCCTCCACGTGGATGTCCGAGACGGTCTGGTCCCATCGCCGGTAGTCGCGCTTGAACCGGTTGTCGTCGCGCGGCGGCGCTTCGTCGTGGGGCAAGAGCGTGTGCTGCGGTCCCGCCGCGTCGAGCACCGTCACGGCTCGGTCGGGGCCGACGTAGAGCGTCAGCAGATCGTGGAGCGTGTTGTCGAACTGGTCGCGGGTGAGCCGGTTCATCGGCGCTTCGACCGGCGGCGCCTCCTCGCACGCGAACTCCGGGCCGGCGGGCAGGATCGGGATCGGCCCGTCGCCGCCAGGCTGGATGACCTCCCCGGTGCACCCGAGGAGCAGACCGAACACCACCGCCGAGGCACGCGTCGTCGTCCGCACGGACCTCTGTACCGTCGCCCCTCCGGATCGGCTCACGGGGGCGGGCGAGAATCAGGTCCGGGCGCGCGCGACGATGATCTGCGAGTCGGACTCTTCGGTGATCGCCTCGCCCTCGAAGCCACCGTCGTGCGTCTCGATGACGAGCCCGTTGTAGTGGAACAGGGCCTCGAGCTCGAGCGGGAAGAACTGCCGCTGGGTCAGGTGATCGTACATCGTGGTGGGGGCCCCGGAGCGGGACGTGAAGCGCATGGTGGTCACCTGGACCTGGCGCGCGGCGTCGTAGTCGAACGCCTCGGCGTAGTCGTAGAGACGACCATCCTTTGGGTGGATGATCGGGCGGCAGCGGTAGTACCGGTTCGGGTCGCGCGAGAGCGAGTAGGGGAGGGGCAGCAAGACATCGAGGCCGAACCGTCCGCCGGGAGCGAGGTGCGTGCGCACCGTGGCGAGCGCCCGCTCGACGTCGTCGCGCGTGTAGAGGTGCTGGAAACAATTGAACGGCGCGATGACGAGGCCGAACGCGCGCTCGACGCGTACATCACGGAAGTCACCTTCCATCAGCGTGATGCGATCCCGGATGCGGCGTGGTCGCTTCTCGATCCGCTCGGCCGCGCGCCGCAGCATCCCTGGCATCCGGTCGACGCCCACGACCTCGTGCCCTGCGTCGGCGAGCGCCATCGCGACGCGCCCGGTCCCCACCCCGAGCTCGAGCACCGGTCCCCCGAAGCGCTCCGCGAGCCCGAGGTAGAACGCGAGGTCGACCTTGTAGCGCGAGTACGCGCGATCGTAGTAGCGCGGATCCTGGTAGTGCCCATCGGCCTCGGAGCTCACGGCGCGTCTCCCGCGTTGGCCTGGAACATCGCGGGGAGCTCGGTCAGCACCTCGCCCAGGCGCATCGCCTCCACGCGATAGGCCTCGCCCTCGCGCACGACGTCGAACTCCACCCGCCGTCGGTACGGCCGGTTCACGAATAGGTACTCCGCCGTGCCCGCGATCTCGTAACGGTTCTCCGGCAGGATATCGACACGGTCCAGACCGAGCGTCAACGGAGCGTGCGCGAGAGCATCCCACGTCCGCTCCGCCACGATCCGTTGCTCGTGCGGCAACGCGGCGTCCGCCGCGCGCTTCTGCTCGACCTCCTCGGCGAGGTGGCCGACCGACAGCCTCGACGCGGCATCCCATCGCCGCCGCCGCCACGCGTCGTAGAAGCTCTGGGACACCGCCTCGGGCGTGCGATCGTCGATGTGGAGGTCGTCCGGCATCTCCGGCGCGACCTGGGGCTGCGATACGCCGCCGCCCTGTACCGACACGTAGATCACCGCGGCCACCGCGAGCATTGCGCTCGACGCGGCGAGGACCAGCGGCGTCGAGATGCGCGGCTCCGCGCGCTTGGGCTCCTCAGCCACGCGCGCGCTCCAGACCATCCACGAGCTCGACGAACCCCGCGCCCATCGGCTCGTTCGTGATCCAACGCGGCGGCACCGGCAAGCGGCCGAGGTGCGCGCGAACGTTCGCGACGCCGACCGTGTGATCGAAGAACGCAAAGGCCGCTGCGTCGTTGCCGGAGTCGCCCACGAACAACCACCTCGCCTTCACGTCCTCGGTCGTCTCGTTGAGCGCACGGATCAGCCCGCCCGGTTTGTCCCAGTCGCCGGGCGCCGCGTGCGCGTGCACGCTCGACACGCTCACCGCCATCCCCGCACGCTCGATCAGCGATACCAGCGCGTCGAGCATGGTCGCGTCGATCCCGGCGATCTCCCAGGCGACGTCGCACCGTCGACCCGGCTGGTCGCCCGCCTCGCTCAGCGATGGAAGCCGCGAGCGGACCTCCGCGCGCAGGCGATCGAGCGCCGCCCGCTGAGTCTCGCGCGTCGCATCGTCCGCGTAGTAGCCCACCTCGAGGTGACCATCGCGCCGCTTCGCCCAACCCGCGCCGTTCTCGCCGACCGCGACCTCGATCGGCCAGATCGCCGCGAACGCGTCCGTCCACCCGAGCGGTCGCCCCGTGACGAGCGCGAGGCGTAGCCCGAGCGCGCGCAGCCGCTCCAGACACGCGAACGCGGTCGATGTCAACGTTCCGTGAGTGATAAACGTGTCGTCGAGGTCGAACGCGACCCCGCGCACGTGCGGTGCGATCGCGCGCAGCGCGGCCGGGTCCAGCGGCTCCATCATCCGATCTCCACGAACGCCGCCTTGAGGTAGCGACCCTCGGGAAACGCGGCGGGCACCGGATGGTCCATCCCCTGCTGTCCCATCCACAACAGCCGCACCTCGCGTCGCGCGTCGCGCGCAGAGAGCGAGAGGATCCGGAGCAGCTCCTCGCCGCGCAGCGCCGCCGAGCACGAGCAGCTCACCACGATCCCGCCGCGCTCCATCAGCCCGAACACCATCGCGTTGAGCTTGCGGTACGCGGACTTCGCGCGTCGGAGATGCCGGATCGATGGAGCCAGCTTCGGAGGATCCACGATCGCGAGATCGAAACGCGCCTTGCTCTGTTGGAGCCGTGAGAGCACGCGCCGGGCGTCCCCGTGCGCCAATCGGATCTTGTCTGCGAACCCGTTGACGGCTGCGATGCTCGCACCCTGCGCGATCGCGCTCGCCGAGCTGTCGTACGACTCCACGCTCACCGCGCCCCCTCGCGCTGCCGCGAGCGCGAACGAGCCCACGTAGCTGTAGAGATCGAGCGCGCGCCGTCCCCTCGCGAGCTTCTCGACGAGCGCACGGTTGTCCCGCTGGTCGACGTAGTACCCGGTCTTCTGCGTCCCGGACGCGTCGATGGAGAACCGGAACCCGTTCTCTTGGAACTTGAGTTGCTCGATATCGGGCCCGCGCACCACGCGCCGCGCCGCGGCCAGACCTTCGGTCTTCTGCGACGCGGCGGCCGGCACTTCCAAGACGCTCCGTGCTCCGGTGACACGCGCGACCGCCGCGAACACCGCGTCCTCATGTCGCTTCATCCCTTGCGTCGTGATCTGCACCGCGGCGGCGTCGCGATAGACGTCGACCACCAGCCCGGGCAGGTCGTCGCCCTCCCCGTGGATGAGGCGATAGGCGTCCGTGCGATCGTCGGGAAGCCCGATCCGCGTCCGTCGCTCGCGCGCCGCCTCGATACGCTTCACGAGCGCTCGCTCATCGAGCGCTTCGTCGGGGTCGCGCACGATGATGCGCACGGGGATGGCCGAGCTTCGTGACCAGAACCCGCGCCCGAGGAAGTTCCCGCGCGGATCCAGCACGTCGACCGCATCGCCTGGCGCGGGCGCGCCATCGATGCGTTCGATGGCTTGCGCGAACACCCAGGGATGCCCCGCCCAGACTGGTTGGACCCGTCCGCTGCGAAGGGTGATCCGCGCCACGGCGGGACTCTATCCGCGGGATCGGGCGCTTGCTACCGCAGAGGGCGGGACGTAGGCTTCCGGGCGGAGGTCCCACTTGGGCGCCATCGGCTGGCAAGAGCTCCTCATCGTGCTCCTGATCGTTCTCGTCATCTTCGGCGCGGGACGACTGCCGCAGATCGGTGAAGGCATCGGAAAGGCGATCCGCAATCTGAAGCGGAGCCTGAAGTCCGACGACGACATCGAGGTCACCTCCTCTGAGAAACGCGTCGAGAAGAAGACGTCCGGAAAGACCCTCGAGCAAGAGAAGGTCACGGACGCCGAAGTCGTCGAGCGCTGAGCTTCCGACCCCGCTGAGGCGGCGCAGACGCGGCCAGCGCGGGCGCGCACACGCCGTCGCTCAGTGGAGCGTGCCCAGACCCGCCACGCGGCGACACGCGTCGCGCAGAGCGGCGGAGAGCTCGGGCGACTCGACGACCTCCCTGGCGTCCTGCGCGTTCAGATGCGCGGCGAGCTGCAGCGCGAGGTCGAGGGGGCAATACGGGTTGCGAAGGATCGCTCGGCGCACCCGATAGCTGACGATCCACCGCGGATGTCGGAACACCTCGCGCATCACCTCCGGCGCGACGGGTCGCTGGGCGCACAGCCGGACCACCAGATCCTCCGTCAGCGCGGGGTTGGTGAGCAGGATGCGGATCACGTCGGGATGCGGATCGCGCAGCACGCGCGCCATCAGGTCGCGATCGCGTCGGCGCGCCAGCGACTTGCGCTCACCGAGCGTGATCTGCCGGCCGCGTCCGAAGTCGGGCACCGCGAGCGGCTCCTCCGACTCTCGGATCGCCGGGCTGGGCTGGAGCAAGGTGGCGGTCTGGTGTTGACCCTGCTCGATCGCGCGTCGGACCACCGCATCGCGCAGCGAGCCGTCGTCGTCCTGCGCGATCGCGAGGCACATGCCGAGGAGCAGCGAGCCGAGCTCCCGATCGCGTGCCTCGGCACCGTGCGCCGCGACGGTGATGACGTCGGAGACCCGCCCTGCGTCGAGACGGCGCAGCTCGTGTCCGAGGTAGCGAACGCGCAACATCGGGTCGGTGATCGCGCGGACACGCATCGCCAACGCTCGGGTGAGGGCGCGCGCGTCCGCCATGCGGGGAGCATATCAAGCGGAGTTGGCCGCGAGCATGAGGGGCGGCTGGCGACGGCGCTTTGTGGGGACTAACGTCCCGCGTGGTGGTGGACTCGTCGGACGGCGCGAGGTTTATCAAGCGCTACGCGAACCGAAAGCTCTACGACACGCGCGAGAGCCGCTACGTGACGCTCGAGCAGATCGCGGCGTTCGTGCGCGACGGCGACGAGATCCGAGTGGTCGACAACTCGACCAAGGAGGACCTCACGAACGCCACGCTCGCCCAGATCATCTACGAGCAAGAGCGCAAGGCGGGCGGTCCAGCGCCGGCGGAGGGCGCGCGGCCGGTCCGTGCCCTCATCCAAAACCAGCGTGAACGCCTCCTCGCGAGCCTCCGTGAAGCACCGATGGGGCGGTTGATCGTGCGCAAGGGGGAGGAAGACCCGAGCCACCGCCTCAGCTCACCGAAGGAGGTCGCGCGCGAGCTCTCGCGCCTCGCCGACGATCGGATCAAGGGTCTCCTCGGACACGCGATCGAGCGGGTCCAGGCGCTCCAGGGCGAGGTCGGCCGCCTTCAAGCGCGCATCGAGGAGCTCGAGACCCGGCTCGTCCAGCTGCATCACGAGCGAGACGAGGCCTTGGGCGCGGTCGCGACCGATTCCGGTGAGACCAAAACCACCCCCGAATCGCGAGCGCGCCCGAGCGAGGGTGATTACCGTGCTCGCTAAGCCTCAGCCAAAAACCGCGAGAAATCGCGCTGTTCCGCGCTTCCGCGGACGGCTCTAGACGACCTCTCCAAAACGGAATAGGGAGATACGGGGAGGGGTTGAGCGCCCGAAAGGACCACGATGGCCCACACTCAACAGCATCCGGGGCGTGAGGAGTTCGAGCGCGAGGCGCTTCGCCACCTCGACGCACTCTATGGAGCCGCGCTCCGCTACACGCGCAGCCCCGCCGATGCGGAGGATCTGGTCCAGGACGCGTTCGTCAAGGCGTATCGCTTCTACGACCGGTTCGAGCCAGGCACCAACATGAAGGCGTGGCTCTTCCGGATCCTGACGAACACGTTCATCAACAAGTACCGACGCAAGACGCGCGAGCGGAACGTGCTCCAAGGCAAGGACGCGGGCCCCGTCGGCGACGGCGTGATGAGCCGGCAGGCCATGCGGCAGCTCACCGACCCCGTGTCGGAGGCGCAACGTCGCTTGATTGGCGCGGAGATCCAAGAGGCGCTCGATGAGCTGCCCGAGGACTACCGCGTGATGATCGTCTTGGCGGATCTCGAGGAGCTCTCTTACAAGGAGATCGCCGAGATCGTAGGCTGCCCGATCGGCACCGTGATGTCGCGGCTGCATCGAGCGCGGAAGCAGATGCAACGTCGCTTGATCTCTCAGGCGGTCCATCTCGGCATCGTCGAAGAGGGCCCCTCGGTCGAGCCGGTCTCGTTGGAGGCCTATCGAAGGTCCAAGGAGGCGCTCGGATGATCTCTTGCGAGGTTCTCCGTCGCCATGTCGACGCCTGGGTCGACGGCGAGGTGGATCCGGATACGCAGATCGAATTCGAGGAGCACATCACGAGCTGCGGGCCGTGTCGTGTCCACCTCGCGTTCGCTCGCTCGTTCAAGGCGCAGGTCAAGGACGCGTGCGCGCCCTCCGCGGCGCCGAGCGGGCTCGCGGCGCGCATCGCGCAGGCGATGGACGCGGAGGACAATGCGCGTGCGGCGGCCCATCCGTCCGCGCCGGTGGGCAACTACACGGGCGCTCGGGCGCCGCTCGGGCTCGCGGGCATTCGGTTCTTGCCGATGAAGGCGCGCTACGCGGTGCCCGCGGCGGCCGCGGCGGTCGCGTTGGCGGTCATCGCGGCTCGCGAAGGTGGCAATCCGGTCGGCGACCACACGCTGGCCGTGCGGACGGCGTCGGCCAGCGATCCCAGCGCGCTGTTCGAAGAGATCGTGCGGCGCCACTCGAGCGAGCACCCGGCCGAGGTGGTAGGGCCTCCCACGACGGTGGCGAGCTGGTTCCGTGGGAAGCTCGAATTCCCGGTGCGTCCGGTCCAGTTCTCGAGCCCCGACGTCCACCTGGTGGGGGCGCGCATCTCGAACGTCCAGGAGAGGCAGGCGGCCGCGTTCTACTACACCGTCCGAGGAAGGCGGCTGACCGTGATGGTCTTCGAGCCGGCCGATCCCGTCGATCGCTTCGCCGAGCGTACGAACCTCGGTGGACAGGGGATCTACTACGGGCAGGCGCACGGACATACGGTTCCTGTCGTCGAGTACGAGGGGCTCACCTACGCGTTCACGGGTGATCTGGACTCGCGGACCTTGCTGCGACTGGCCGCGAGCGCGCGCCTCGCCGAGCGCTGATCCGCGCGGGCTCATCCCACCAGAACGATCGATCCACGCTCGTCGGGTTGACGCGTAACCACCCGAAACCCGTAAGCTTTGCCGTTGACGACGCCAAACGGCGCCGCGTATCCTCGCGCTCGCCCGGTCCCTCGGGTTGCAAGGAGCCTCCATGGCAGCGCGCATCCTCTTCTTCGAGAGCGACCCTGACTTTGCGGCCCAGGTTCGCGGCCAGCTCGAGGCGCGAGGCGCCCAAGTCGACGTGGTCGACGACGGAAACGAGGGTTTGAATCGCGCCACAGCCGATCGCCCGGATCTCATCCTGCTGACGATCGAGCTGCCTCAGATGAACGGGTTCCTGGTCTGCAAGAAGCTCAAGAAGAGCGGAGACACTCAGCGCATCCCGGTCTTGATCCTGTCGAGCGAGGCCACCGAGGAGATCTTCGAACAGCATCGCAAGCTGCGGACGCGGGCCGAGGACTACATTCGCAAGCCCATCGAGCCCGATGAGCTCGTCGAGCGGGTGGCTCTGTTCGTCCCGCTCGAGGCGGCGGCTGCCGAGGCGCTCGACCTCTCGTCGGAGGCGGTCGAGATCCCGCTCGAGGACGTCGAGGACCTCGCGGACGAAATCGAGCAGGTCGACGACGAGATCGAAGCATTTGCGGAGAGCGCGTTCGACGCCCTGGTGATGGACGACGACGCGGAGGCGACGACGGTCGCCGTGCTGCCGGCAGACCTTCGGGCGTCCCTGAACGAGCAAGCGGCGCGTGCCGTGCCTGCTGCGAAGCCCAAGAGCGTGGCGCCGCCGCCGGAGCCTGAGCCCGAGCCGGAGCCGGAGCCGGAGCCGGCCGCAGAGGATGCTGGCCCGCGAGTGGATCCAGCGGAGCTCGAAGCGGCGAATGCCCGCGCCGAGGAGGCGGGGAGCAGGGCCGAGGAGGCGGAGCGCGCGGTCGCGCGCGCTCAGGCCGACGTCGAGCGCCTCGAGAAGGAGGTCGCCGAGCTTCGAGCCAAGGCCGCGAAAGGCGGAGGAATCTCGAGCCGCGAGTTCCTGGATCTGCGCGAAGCGCTGAACTCCAAGGACAAAGAGATTCTCGATCTGCGCGATCAGGTGAGCGCCCGAGACAAGCAGGTGCTCGAGCTGCGCGACAAGAATCTGGCTCTCGAACGCAAGGGCGCGGACTTCGAGGACAAGATCCTCGCGCTCGAGCGCAAGGCGGCCGATTTCGAGGACAGCGTCGCTGCGCTCTCCGCGGACAAGGATGCGGCGGCCAAGCGCTCGGACGACTTCAAAGCGCGCCTCGAGCGGACGGAGGAGAAGCTCAAGAAGGCCGAGGCGGAGCTCAGCGACGAGAAGTCGGCGCTCGCCGCCGCCAAGGAGGAGCGCGACAATAAGCTTGCGGAGGCATCGGCGCGGCTCGCGGTGGTGGAGCAGGACCGCACCGAGAAGGTCGCCGCGGCCAAGCAGGAGCGCGACGAGGCGGTGGCCGCGGCGAAGCGGGCGAGCGACGAGGCGGTGGCCGCGGCGAAGCGGGCGAGCGACGAGGCGGTGGCCGCGGCCGAGCGCGCCAAGGACGAGGCGGTCGCGGAGGCGCGCGCGGAGGCGGACGATCGGGTGCGGGCGGCCGAGGTGGAGCGCGACGAGAAGGTCGCCGCCGAGGTCGCGCGTCGCGAGGAAGCGGTCGCCGCTGCGCAGCGCGAGAAGGAGGAGGCGGTGACCGCCGCGGAGGCCGCGCGGGCGAGCGCGGTCGCGGAGGCGGAGCGCGCGCGGGACGAAGCGGTAGCGGCCGTGGAAGCGAGCAAGGCGACGGCGATCGCGGAGCTCGAGGCGGCGCACAACGATGCGCTCGAGGCGCGCAACGCGGAGCACACGGCCGCGCTCGAGGCGCGCAATGCGGAGCACACCGCGGCGCTCGAAGATGCGGGCGCGACGCACGCGGCGGAGCTCGAGCGCCTGGCGTCCGAGCACGCCGAGCAGATCGCGTCGAACGAGGCGAAGGCGACGCGCGAGCTCGCGACTGCGCTGGCGGGGCTCGGACAGGAGCGTGACGCCGACAAGGAGCAGGCGCTCACCGCGTTGCGAACGGAGCTCGAGGCCGAGCGTGATCGCGCGGTGACCGAGCTGCGTCAGCAGCAGAGCCAGGAGCTCGCGATCCTCGGGCGCAAGATGGCCGAGACCGAGACGAACCTCGCCGCGGCGGAAGAGCAGGTCGAGGACCTCACGGCGGAGCGGGATCAGCTCACGTCGGAGCTCGAGCGCTCGCGTGCATCGAACGCGGACTTGACATCAGAGCTCCAGGTGAAAGGCCAGGAGCTCGCCGCGCTCGAGGGCGTGCGCGCGCAGCTCGCGGCGCGGGTCGACGAGCTCGAGGCGGCGCAGCGGGCGCTCGAAGCGCGGCTCAGCGCGGCGGAGGGCAAGATCGCCGGCGACGCGGAGCTGCTCGAGCGAGCGCGCCGTGCGTTCGCGATCGGGTTGAGCCTGCTCGAAGATCAGAAGAGCGACTCGAACGGTCAGCCCCGCGCGGACGCCGAGTAGGCGCGTCAGCCCTGACGCTTCTTGCGCGAGAGCCACATCGAGTAGAGCGTGTGCAGCGAGCCCCACGCCGCGGCGGAGAATAGGAACGAGCCGCCGAGGAAGTACGACTCCTGTGCGAGCAAGAGCCCGCCGCTCACGATGAGCGAGCCCACGACCATCCCGCTGTAGACCCGTCGGCCGAGCACGTCGACGCTCATCGGGAGCATCGGCTCGCGGGTCCGTAGCTCGAGCTTGCCGCGGCGGAGGTCCTCGAGGATCTCCTGCGACTGGAGCGGCAAGTCGGTCGCCGCGCCGCTGATGCGGCTCAACGTGCGCACGAGATCTTGCGTGAGCCGCTCGGGCGAATAGCGCGCCCAGAGGAGCCGCATGAAGTAGGGCTTCATCTCCGCGAAGACGTCGAGCTCCGGATAGATCTGTTTGCCGACGCCCTCGACGGTCATCAGCGCTTTGCCGACGAGCAAGAAGTCGGGAGGGATCTCGAGGCCGTACCGGGTGGCGCCCGCGACGAGGTCTTGGATGAGCCGCGAGATCTGCATCTCTTGGAGCTGCTTACCGAGATAGCGATCGGAGAGCGCAGCGACCTCGGCGTCGAACGCGCGGCGGTCGACCTTGCGGCTCGGCGTGCCGATCGCCCAGAGCGCGTCCGCGATGCCGACGTGGTCCTCTTGGACCGCCGCGATCATCAGGTCGACGGTCTTCTCCCGCATGTGCGGCGTGAGGCGACCGACCAGGCCGAGATCGATCACGCCGAGGATCGGCGCCTCCGGCGCGCCCATCATGATGAAGTTGCCGGGGTGGGGATCGGCGTGGAAGAAGCCGTCCTCGAAGATCGCCTGGATGATGAGGCCGAGCGTGTTCTTGCAGATCTTCTCCGCGTTGAACCCGTGCTCGATCGCGTCGTAGATCTTGTAGCCGGGGAAGTACTCGAGGGTGAGCACGCGCCGCGCCGAGAAGTCCCGGTAGACGTACGGAAAACGAATTTCGGACTTCAGCTCGAAGTTCTTCGCGAACTTCGTCGCGTGGTCCGCCTCGAGCGTGAAGTCGAGCTCGGCGCTGATCGCGCGGTCGAACTCTTCCACGAGGCGCACGGGTTGGTACGTGCGCGACTCCGCGACGGTGCGCTCGAGCGCCTTGGCGAGCCAATAGAGGAGCTCGATGTCGCGCTCGATCGTCTGCTTGATGTTCGGCCGCTGGACCTTGACCACGACCTCCCGCTCGCCGTCGGGCGTGTTGACCCGCGCGCGATGCACTTGACCGATCGACGCGCTGGCGAGCGGCTGCGGGTCGAACTGGGCGAAGATCTCGGCGACCGGCGCGCCGAGCTCACCCAGGATCTGCTCCTGGATCTGGGCGACCGGCACGGGCGGGACGTGATCCTGGAGGCTCCGCAGCTCTTGGACGATGTCGTCGGGGACGAGGTCGGGGCGGGTGGAGAGGATCTGCGCGAGCTTCACGAACGACGGACCGAGATCGGTGGCGACGAGCCGGAGCCGCGCGCCGCGCGACACGCCCTGGCTCTCCTTGGACGCCTTACCACCACCGAGAGAGCCGAGGCCGACGCGCGTCACGACCTCGCCGAAGCCGTGACGCACCAGGACTTGCACGATCTGCCGTAAGCGATCGAGGTCCTTGACCGTGTCGAGGATGCCAGCCATCGGCGGCGAGGATAGTCGAGGTCCGTCGCCGAGCTACGAGGCTATTCGCAGCTGCTGGCGACCCGGATCACCCGCGTGGTGTCGTTGAACATCCCCGCGACCGGCTCGCCGTTCGCGTCGCGGAGCTGGAGCTGGATGCTGTGCTCACCGACGCCGAGGTCCTCGATCCAGTGCGGGACCCAGGTCGTGATGTCGCCCTGCACCTGGCCGTCGATGTCGTAGTGGACGCGGTTGCCGTCCGCGGCGAGCGTCGTGTTGCTCACGTAGAAGTCGAGGAGCACGCGGTCGCCCGCGACGTTGCAGCCCTTCGGGCGGCTGTACGTCAGGAGCGGGGCCGCGGGGTCGAACTCGAAGTCGGGCGTACGTGATCGGAAGTGGAAGACCTTCGTCGCGAAGGCGCCGTCGGTCTTGACCGACTCATGGTGACCACGGCTCGGGAACACCCGAACGACGTGCGTGCCCTCGGCGAGCTCGTGCCCGAGGTTCTGTTGGACGAGGGCGTTGAGATCGATCGGCTGCGAGACGTCGCGTACCGCGATGTAAGGCTCGTTGTCGACGATCACGTGCACGTGACGCCCGGTGGGCTCGAGCTCCCAGTCGGAGAGGCGCAGGCGCAGCATCACGTTGCCGGTGCGGATCTGCTGGCCGTCGCGCGGCTCGACGATGCGGATTCGAGGCGTCGTGCCCTCGATCGCGGTGTTCGTTCCGGCGCTGACGCTCGGCGTGCTCGCCGCGCCGTCCTCGCCGCCGCTGCCGGCGTCGTCCTCGGTGCCGGGCATCGGGCCGCTCGCCTCGGGCAGGTCCATGTCGTCCGCGGAGCGATCGACGACGGTGGGGTCGGGCATGGCAGGAGAGAGGTCGGTGCCGCCGCCGCACCCCGCGGAAGAGGCGCCGAGCGTGGGGAGCGCGATCGCGGCGGCGAGGAGCAGCGCGTCGCGGGTCATGAGGGTGGGGAGCGTTCGCATCGGGCCTCCAGTGACGCGCGAGGCTATTCGACCTCGGCGCGCAGGTTCAAGTCGAGAGGGTGGGTCGGGGGGATCAGAGGAAGAAGTCGATGATGAGCTCGGCGTCCGGATCGACGGCGTAGCCGCTGAGGTCGGTGATGCCCGCGCGCGCGAGGACCTCGTCGTCGATGAGGAAGCCGCCCGTCTCCTCCTTCGAGGGACGCGTGAGCACGTAGTGCGCGGCGTCGGACATGATCTCGGGCTTGCGGCTGCCTCGGATGGCCTGCTCACCGCCGAGGAGGTTCTGCACCGCCGCCGTCGCGATCGCGGTGCGCGGCCAGAGCGCGTTCACCGCGATGCCCTGGGGCGCGAGCTCCTTGCTCATGCCGAGCACGCACATGCTCATGCCGTACTTCGCCATCGTGTACGCGACGTGCGGCGCGAACCACTTCGCGTCCATGTTGAGCGGCGGGGAGATGTTGAGGATGTGCGGGTTCGCCGCGCGTGCGAGGTGCGGGATGCACGCCTGGCTAGAGAGGAACGTCCCGCGCGTGTTGATCTGGTGCATCAGATCGAAGCGCTTCATCGGCGTCGACGTGGTGCCGGCGAGGAAGATGGCGCTCGCGTTGTTGACGAGGATGTCGATGCCGCCGAACTCGTCGACGGCGCGCTTCACCGCGGCCTCGACCTGATCCTCCGAGCGGATGTCGACCTGGAGCGGCAGCGCCTTGCCTCCCGCCGCCACGATCTCTTCCGCCGCCGTGAAGATCGTGCCCTCCAGCTTGGGGTGCGGCTCGGCCGTCTTCGCGGCGATCACGACGTTGGCGCCGTCCCGCGCCGCCCGCAGGCCGATCTCCTTGCCGATACCGCGGCTCGCGCCCGTGATGAAAAGCGTCTTGCCGGCGAGGTTCGCCATGTGATCTTTCCTTTCCTCGTTCAGTATCCGGACTCGATCGGGCGCGATGTGCGCGCGATGGCCCAGCTCATCGTCTCGGTGTTGCGAGCCTGGCTCGCGGTGCCGTCGCGGTCGATCAGGATGAGGCCGCCGCTGCCCGACACGCGCGCGCCGAACTCCTCGATCGTGCTCCGCGCCGCGCGCTCGGCGCCGGCCTCGGCGAGGCGCTCGCACGCCGCGCGCGCGAGGCCGAAGCGGATGATCGCCTCGCCGACGCCGGTGGTGCTGCACGCGCCGCGCGCGTCGTCGGCCCACGTGCCCGAGCCGAGGATCGGTGTGTCGCCGATGCGGCCCGGGAGCTTCGCGACGGTGCCGCCGGTGCTCGTCGCGGCGGCGAGCCTGCCGTCGACCCACGCGCACGCGCCGACGGTGTTGCCCGCCCAGTAGCGGACCTCGCGGCCCGCGAGCACGTCGCGCAGGCGCTCGCGCGCGGCGTCCGTGATCAACGCGTCGGGCTCGGACGGCTCGAACCCCGCCTCGCGCGCGAACCGGGCGGCGCCGTGGGCCGCGTACATCACGTGTCGGCCGTCGCGCCGTACCGCGTCCGCGATCAGGATCGGGTTCGCGAACGGGGGGAGGGCGGCGACCGCGCCGACGCTGAGGTCCGCGCCCAGCATCACCGACGCGTCGAGCTCGAGCGTGCCTTCGGCCGTCAGGCACGCGCCGTATCCCGCGTTGTAGCGAGGGTCGTCTTCGAGCGCGCGCACCGCGTGGAGGACCGCGGCGAGCGCGGCGGCCGTGGCGTCGTTCACGCCGTGCGCGGCCTCGAGACCCATCTGTGCGGCGCGCGTGCATCCTTCGGCGTGGAGCGCTCGGCTCGGCTCGGGCACGTTGCCCGCGCCTCCGTGCACGATGACGGTGGCTCGCCGCATGGGGGCGTGTCGTACCACGGTTTCGCTGCGCGCTCCGCGTGTGAGAAAGCGCCAGGTGGAGGCGTCATTAAACGGGCTCGAAACGTGTCCGAAACATGGCCTCGGTACGACTCCGCGTCGCGATGAAGAAGGTCGAAGCGATCATCAAGCCGTTCAAGCTGGACGAGGTCAAAGAGGCCCTCTCCGAGATCGGCGTACAGGGGATGACGGTGACCGAGGTCAAGGGCTTCGGTCGGACCGGCGGCAAGCGCGAGGTCTATCGAGGCTCGGCCTACGTGGTCGACTTCGTGCCCAAGGTGAAGATCGAGGTGGTCGTGCCGGACGAGCTGCTCCTGCCGCTGATCGAGGCGGTCGAGAACGCCGCACGGACGGGCCGCATCGGCGACGGGAAGATCTTCGTCAGCCCGATCGAGGAAGCGGTCCGGATCCGGACCGGCGAGCGCGGCGACGACGCGATCTGATTCGTGACGCAGCTCGAGTTGATGGATTGAGTTGAGCTCCTTCTAGGGAGGATGGCGAGATGGCGGACAAGACCCCGGCGAACGTGATCGAGATGGCGCGCGCGAAGGGCGCAAAGATGGTGGACCTCCGGTTCATCGACCTGCCGGGTGTCTGGCAGCACACGAGCGTGCCGATCCACCGCCTCGAGGAGGAGAGCTTCGAGGACGGGTTCGGCTTCGATGGCAGCTCGATCCGCGGCTATCAGCCGATCAACGCGTCCGACATGCTGGTCGTGCCCGACGCGAGCACCGCGCAGATGGATCCGTTCAGCGAGGCGCCGACGCTGGTCCTCATCTGCGACATCCACGATCCGATCACGAAGGAGCCCTACCGCCGCGATCCGCGCTACATCGCGCGCAAGGCGGAGAGCTATCTCAAGCAGACGGGGATCGGCGACACCATCTACTTCGGGCCGGAGGCCGAGTTCTTCGTGTTCGACGACGTCCGCTTCGACCTCGCGCCGCAGGGCTCGTTCTTCGAGATCGACAGCGTCGAGGCGGTGTGGAACTCGGGCCGCGACGAGGGTCCGAACCTCGGCCACAAGATCCGCTACAAGGGCGGCTACTTCCCCGTGTCGCCCGTCGACACGCTCGTCGACTGGCGCAACACGACGTGCGAGACCCTCACCTCGGTCGGCATCGAGGTGGAGGTCCACCATCACGAGGTGGCGACGGCCGGTCAGTGCGAGATCGACATGAAGTACGACCGGCTGACCCCGATGGCCGATCAGCTCCTGTGGTTCAAGTACGTGGTGAAGAACAGCGCGCGGCAAGCCGGCAAGACGGCGACGTTCATGCCCAAGCCGCTGTTCGGCGACAACGGATCGGGGATGCACTGCCATCAGTCGATCTGGAAGGACGGCAAGCCGCTCTTCGCGGGTGACCGCTACGCCGGCCTCAGCGAGATGGCGCTCCACTACATCGGCGGCATCCTCGAGCACGCGCCGGCGATCTGCGCGCTCACGAATCCGACGTACAACAGCTATCGACGGCTCGTCCCTGGCTACGAGGCGCCCGTCAACTTGGCGTACAGCAGCCGGAACCGCAGCGCGTCGATCCGCATCCCGATGTACTCGGCGTCGCCGAAGGCCAAGCGCATCGAGGTCCGCTTCCCCGACCCGTCCGGCAACCCGTACCTCGCGTTCACCGCGATGCTCATGGCCGGTCTCGACGGCATCCGCCGCAAGCTCGACCCGGGCGATCCCCTCGACAAGGACCTTTACTCGCTGAGCCCCGAGGAGCTCAAGGGCGTGCCGCACGTGCCGGGCTCCCTCGACGGGGCGCTCACCGCGCTCGAGCGTGACCACGAGTTCCTGCTCCAGGGCGACGTCTTCACGAAGGACGTGATCGACGAGTGGGTGTCGTTCAAGCGCGAGCACGAGGTCGACCCCATCCGGCTCCGGCCGACGCCGATGGAGTTCATGCTCACGTACGACGTCTGACGCTCGTAACCGATTGATCCGATTGACCTGTCCGACGGCGCTCGAGTAGCATCGACGGCCAGCTGAACCGCCCTCCGACGGAGGCCCGGCCCGTGGGCCTCCGGGGAGTTCGTGGCAAGCCGTCTTGCGCCAGGCAGGCCGGTTCGTCGGGTTCGGGGGGGTGGGGCTGGCGACCGAACCGTCATGCCCACTCTCGTCTCCCAGCTCGCCGCCCGCACCCTCGAGTGGCTGCCGCGCAAGCAGCTCAGCCGAGGGATGGGCGGCCTCGCATCCCGGGCGACCGGCCGGCGCGTCCTCGCCGGCGCGGTCGGCCTGTACGTGCGCGCCTACGACGTCGACCTGAACGAGGCGGACGTGCCGATCGACGGGTTTCGCACGTTCGACGAGTTCTTCACGCGACGTCTGAAGCCGGGGCAGCGGCCGATCGAGGGCGACGCGCGGACCCTGGTGTCGCCGGCGGATGGCCGGGTCGAGGACGCGGGCGAGGTGCGGCCGGACGGGCGCTTCTTCGTCAAGGGCAGCGAGTACTCCGCGACGCAGCTCCTGGGTGACGCGAGCGATGCGGCGCGCTTCGAAGGCGGGCGTTTCGCCATCGTGTACCTCTCGCCGCGGGACTATCATCGCGTGCACGCGCCGGTGACGGGAAGCGTGCACACGGTGCGGCATGTCGGGGGTACTCTCTTGCCGGTGAACGCCTTCGGGCTCGCGAACTATCCGGGCCTCTTCGCGCGCAACGAGCGCGTGGCGATCTTCCAGGAGAACGCGGAGCACGGCGAGGTCGCCACGGTGATGGTGGGCGCGATCGGCGTAGGGCGGATCAGCGTCGCGTTCGACGCATCGATCATGACGAACGTCGGGCGCGGGCCGACCACCGTCCGTTACGCGGCGGGGGAGCGACCCACGCTCGAGCGCGGTGACGAGCTCGGGATGTTTCATCTCGGCTCGACTGCGATCGTGTTCGTCGGTCCGCACGCGGATCTCGAGTGGACGGTGCGAGCGGGGCAGTCGATCCGGATGGGGCGCGCGCTGGCGCACGGAGTGGGATGAGCGACGGCTCGCCGAAGACGAAGAAGCGCCGGCGCCGCACGCGGCGTTCGCTGCGCGTACCGGTCGACGAGGTCCCGCGTCCGACGCTCGCCGCGCCCGATGAGCTCGAGTCGATCGACGACGGCGGCGCGACGATGGAGATGCCCGCGTACGCGGAGGACGTCGGTCGCGCGACGCTGCAGGAGATGGCGCGCAACGCGACTCTCCCGACGCACGACGACGACGACGACCTCTTCGGAGCCCCCTCCGACGCGGACCCGGATCCGCTTCCCGGGGACGCGACGGTGATGGCGGAGCTGCCGGACGACGAGATGGGGGGACCCACCATCCGCCCGGCCGCGGGGCCGTCGGATGATCCGTCGGTCGAGCTGATCCTCGAGCCCGCGTCGGAGAGCGTGGAGCTCGAGTCGAACGACTTCGAGGCGCCGTCGACGATCGTGAGCCTCGGGAGCTCCCCGCCGCCGCGTCCGATGTCGTCGCGTCCGCCGCCGCCGCCGCCGCCGCTGGAGGCCTCGGAGGAGGAGGAGCGCGACTGGCGCGATACCCCGAGCACCGGGGAGCTGCGCGACGATGTGGGCTGGTCGCCCGATGGTCCGACGCTCTCCGGTGAGGAGCCCAGCCCTGCGCACGACTCGACCGCGTTCGAGCCGCCGGCCTTCGAAGGGGGCGGCGCGACCTCGGGCGTCGTGGTGGCGGCGTCGCCACGCGAGATGGACGCGTCGCCGACGGCCGCTTCGAGCATCGCTTCGAGCGCGGCGTCGGACGGAGCGGGGCTCGTCGACGGGACGGATCCGGAGTCCGCGCTGCGTGAGCTCCCGCGCGAGGTCGAGCCGGAGAAGCCGTCGGACGGCGCGAACGGCGCGTCCGAGGCTGTCAAGGTGATCGCCCCGGTGCAGGTCGTCGTGTCGAGGGTGGTGGCCGTGGTGGGCACCGGGTCGACGCCGCCTCCGCCGATGGAGGACGACGACGAGCCCGAGCTCTATCAGTCGCACGCCGATGACGGGCTCGATGACTTCGACGTCGATGTCGAGGATCGCGAGCCCGACGATCCTGCCGAAGAGCTGAGCGACGATGAGACGGAGGCGTTGCTCGAGGAGGAGGCGCTCGCGCTCGAGGAGCGCGCGTCCGAAGTCGAGGCGCTCGGCGAGGAGCTCGAGGACGAGGGCGAAGTGGGCGCCGATGGGTCCAAGCGACCGTCGCGTCCTCCTCCGCCCCCGGGCGGTCATCGCGCGGCGCCGCCTCCACCGCCCGACCGCGCGGAGGCCGGGCCGGTGTCCGAGCCGGAGCGCCCGAAGAAGGTGAAGCGGAGCTGGTGGGAGGCGTTCTTCAACGACGACTACCTCCGCACCGTGCCGGTGCCCCACCCGCGCGTGATCGTCCGGCAATGCGACTTCATCGAGCAACGCTTCGGCTTGGCGCGCGGGGCGACGATCCTCGACGTCGGGTGCGGGCTCGGGTTGCACGCGGTCGAGCTGACGCGCCGTGGGTACGTGGTCGTCGGTCTCGATCTCTCGTTGCCGATGCTCTCGCGCGCGGCCGACGAAGCGCAGGAGCATCGTTTCAAGATCAACTTCCTCCACGCCGACATGCGCGAGATGTCCTTCGAGGGCGCGTTCGACGCGGTGCTCTGTTGGGGGACGACGTTCGGGTACTTCGAGGACGAGTCGAATCGCCTCGTGGTCGAGCGGCTCCACAACGCGCTCAAGCCGGGCGGTCTCCTCATGCTCGACGTGGTCAACCGCGACTACGTCATCAAAGGGCAACCGAACTTGCTGTGGTTCGAAGGCGACGGCTGCGTCGTGATGGAGGAGACGCACATCAACTACATCACCTCCCGCCTCGTGGTGAAGCGGAACGTGATCCTCGACGATGGTCGTCAGCGCGACGCGAGGTACTCGGTGCGGCTGTACGCGCTCCACGAGCTCGGGCAGATCCTCCACCAACAGGGCTTCCGCGTCGTGGAGGTCAGCGGGCGCGAGGCGCACCCCGGCGTCTACCTCGGAGCCGACTCGCCGCGCCTGATCATCCTCGCTGAGCGCCGGCCGAACGCCGCTGCCGTGCCCGTCGCGTCGCGTCCCCCACGGGCGCGGACCAGCGATCGACCGAGCGTGCCGCGCTCCGAGCGGCCGGAGCCCACGTCCGAGGAGGGCGACGACGACCTCGACGAGGAGCTCGACGAAGAGCTCGACGAGTCGGATCTCGAGCGTCCCAGCATCCCGAACGATCCTCCGTCGCAGGAGACGACGCTCGCGTTGGCCGAGGCGCTCGAGCAGTCCAGCGAGGAGCTCGCCGTGACGCAGGCGATCGAAGAGTCGCTGGACGAGGTCGAAGAGATCGAGTGAGGCGTCAGTCTTCGACGCGCTCGCCGATCATCGCGTAGTCGAGCTGGCAGGGGAGGGCGTCGAACGGGCCGCCGTTGACGACGAAGAGCGCGCTGCAGTCGCCGCTCGCCGGTCGCACGCGGATGATGTCCGCCGCGTCGAAGTGGCCGTCGCCGAGCGCGACTCCGGCGTCGGGGGCCTCGCCGCCGAACTCGCCGTCGACCGTCTCCTCGCGCGTCAGCGCGCACCCGATGACGCCGTTGATCTCGTCCGGCTCGATCGCGACGATCTGGCGTTGGTCCGAGAAGTGGAAGTCGACTTGCGGCTCCAGCATGCCCTGGATCATCGAGCCCATCGGCGGCTTCCAGTACCCGATGCCGCCCGGCTCGTGGCGCAGCTCCACGAAGAACCAGAGATCGGTCGCGGGGTAGCCCTGTCCGCACGTCGACTCCATGAGGTCGCCGTGGACCTCGTATTGCCCGAGCGAGGTCCCGACCGGTCGCGGAGGCCGGCAGGCGGGGAGGGCGCAGAGAGAGAGGATCGCGAGGAGGACGGAGGCGCGGCGCAGCATCGCCTCGGATGAACCGCCTCGCCGTCGCTCCGGTCAAGAAAGCGTCGAGCGCGGGCTCGCGGTCTCGGCGAGCGGGTGCTCAGCGCCCGCGGCTGTGTCGGTGCTCCGCAGGCGCAGCGGTGCCCTCTTCGGGGCAGCCGTCCTGGTCCTCGAACCCGTCGAGGTCCTCGGCCTCGTCGGGGCACGCGTCCTGATCGTCGGGGACCTGATCGTTGTCGAAGTCCTCTTCGGGGCAGCCGTCCTCGTCGCCGAAGCCGTCGAAGTCTTCGGCCTGCTCCGGACACTGGTCCTGCGCGTCGTCGATGCCGTCGCGATCGGTGTCGTCGTCGGGGCAGCCGTCCTCGTCGCGGTCGCCGTCCATGTCCTCGGCCTGGTCCGGACACGAGTCATAGCCGTCGTGGATCCCGTCCCCGTCGTTGTCGGTGTCGGGGCAGCCGTCGGTGTCCTCGAAGCCGTCCATGTCCTCGGCCTCGTCGGGGCACGGATCGCTCGCGTCGTCGTGACCGTCGCCGTCGTTGTCCGCCTCGGGGCAGCCGTCCTCGTCCTCGTAGCCGTCGACGTCCTCCCGCTCGCTCGGGCAGCTGTCGTCCGCGTCCTCGATGCCGTCGCCGTCGCTGTCGAGCCGGATGGGCGCCCACTGTACGCCGCCGATCGCGCGGAAGATCGGGGTGCCGACGCCGAACGGGGGCAGGCCGGTGCCGCCCGCGAGCTGGAACTGGAAGTCGTCGACGCGAATGGTGCCGCCGGCGCGCCACTCGAGCGAGTGCTCGTCGATCTGCGAGGTGAACGTGGAGGCGCCGACGAACTCACCGAAGATGCCGACGAGCGTCGTGATGTCGTAGCCGATGCCCACGCCGTACGTGAGCTGCGGGCCGACCACCGTGGAGAGCAACGTCACTTCTTCACGCCACGTGCCGCCGACGTTGCCGGAGATGCGGAAGCCGCTTTGCGAGAGCTCGCCGATGAGCTGACCGCCGAACATCGGGAGGTCGTCGCCGAGGAACGCTTGAGACCGCGCGGTCGCGCGCGCTCCCGTCGGCGCGGTCACGAACGCAGACGCCGAGAGCGAGAAGCCGGACTCGGTGAGGAAGCGACCCTTGAGGGTGAGGCGCGGATCCGCGAGGGCGACGGATTGGCCCCCGGGGATCACGACCGGGTTCCGGCCGGTCATCGGGCCGGAGAAGCCGTCGCCGTTCATGAGAGCGACGGGGACCACGAGGCCGATCTGCAGACGATCGAAGAGCTGGAGCGTGCCCATCACGTGAGCGGCCGCGATGTACTCGACGAGGGTCGCGCGCTCGTCGCCGACCGTGCAGCTGCCGTCGTCCGCGCAGTCGGCGTTCCAGAGCACGAACGGACGGTGCGCGTAGTCGAGCACGAGGCCGGCCGAGCCCATGAGGTGGCCCGGCGTCTGCGCGCCGTCGACCTGGCCGTAGTTCAACGGGCCGGGCGCGGGCGTGTACCGCATGAGGTTGAACTCCGCGGAGTCGGGGTCCTGGGCCTCCGCGAGCGAGGACATCATGAGGACCAGACACGCGAGTCCCGCGAGCGCAGCCGGACGCATGGACGACATCATCGCCGATGCGGCGTTCTGTGGCAACGGATCAATCCGTTGAATCGGGACCCTGCGGCCAGAGCGCCTGCGCTCAGTTCAACGTGAACGTGCAGCGGAACGTCGTCACGGTGGTCACCGGGTCGCCGTTGCGGTCGAGCGGGGCATCCCACGAGCCGGACTCGCGCACCGATTGGCGGCACGCCTCGCCTAGACCCTCGTGGTCTTCACGCACGATCGCAAGCGGGACGACGCGTCCATCGGGGCCGACGCGGATGCGGATGACCGCGTCTCCATCCTGGCCGAGCTCCCGGTTGCGGCGCGGCATGTTCGCCCGGAGCAGCTCGATGAGGCGAGTGGCTGGCGGACCGGGACGGCGCGAGAGATCGCTGACCGGGACGATGGTCGGGCCCTCGTCTCCGGTTCCGGTGCCGCCGACGCGCCCGTTCGGGTTGCCGGTGCGGTGGCGGCCGGTGACCTGCGCGTTGGGTTGACCGATCGGACCTTGCATCGCCTGGCCGTTGCCGACGTTCGACTGCCAGGCCTCGCCGCTGTCGTTGGTCAGCGTCTCCCCGCTGAAGTCGGCGATCGCTTCCTCCGCCGCCGGTGGTGTGGGGTCCGGCTCGGGCGGGGGATCGTCGTTGCGCACGCGCGGGGTGCGCTCGCGGACGGGCTCCGGGTCGGGCGGGGGAGGGGGCACCTCGACCTCCGGCTCGACGGTCTCCTCCTCGACGACCTCCTCCTCCACCGGCGGCGGCGGGGGTAGGACCGTGATCTCCACCGGTGGCTGCTCGTGCGCGAGCATGTCCTCGATCGACGGAAGGAGCGTGAGCCCGAGCCAGATCAGGACGTGCGCGAGGAGGCTGAACGCCAGCAGCGGGAGCAGCGGGACGGGGGCTGGCGGGGCGCTGCGGACCGGCGCCGGGTATGCAGCGAACGACGAAGACATCGAGAGCCCTGACCGATGTGAGGCTTCTCTGGCCGAAGCGCCAGCGCGGAGGCGCTAATCGTCGTCGGTGTGCTGGAGATCCTGGGGATTCACGTTGATCGCGTAGTGCGTGATCCCGGCGACGCGCAGCGTGTCCACGACCCGGATGAACTCGCCGTGGCTCACCCGCCGGTCCGCCGCGATGACGGCTCGCGGTTCGGACTCCTCGCGAGCGAACTGCTGCGCCAAGGTCCCCAGTCGCTCCCAGGACACGGGCTCCGCGTCGACGAAGACCTGTCCTTCTTCGTCGACCGACACGGTGAGCTGACGCGGGGTCTGCCCCGGGTCGCCCGTCACCGCGTCCGGGAGCTCCATCGGGATGGACTTGCTGACAATGTAGCTCGCGGTGACCATCAGGATGATCAGCAGCACGAGCACGATGTCGACCAACGGGGTGACGTTGATCTCGGTGATGATCTCGTCGTCGTCCTTCTGGATGGCGGCCATGGCTCAGCCCTCGTCCTTCGACGGCTTGCTCGCCTTGGCGGTCTTCGTGTCTTTCGGCTCCTCGTCGCCGTCGTCGGGCGTGCGGAAGGGGCCGGCCGGCTTGAGGCGCTGGCTCTTGAGGTGCGCGAGGACGTCGTGGCCGAGGGCGTCGCCGCGCGCGATGCGGGCTTTGATCATCCGCATGAAGAGGTTGAAGAACGCGACCGCGGGCAGCGCGACGAGGAGGCCTATCGCGGTGGCGACGAGCGCCTCACCGATCTGCGCCATGAGGCCCGCCGAGACCTGACCCTGGCTCACGTCGAGCTCGTGGAACGCGCGGATGACGCCGATGACGGTGCCGAGCAGCCCGATGAACGGCGCGTTGTTGCCGACCGTACCGACGAAAGCGAGGTTGCGCTCCATCGCGAGCTTGCTCATGCCGGCCTCGCCCTGCATGCGCTCCTCCGCGCTCGCCGCGCCGTCGCGCGCGCCGTCGAGGCCCGACAGGACGATGCGGGCTTCGAACGACTTGCTCGCCTTGAGACGCTTCTTCGCGCCCTCGAGGTCGTCGTTGCCGAGCAGCTTCAGCAGCGCCGCCTTGAGGCTCGCGATGTCGTCGCGGGTGGCGAACATGTAGTACGCGCGCTCGAGGACGATCGCGAGGACGATCACCGAGAGCACGACGAGCAACCACATGACCCACTCGGCGCCGAGCATGGCGAAGGCGGTCAAGCGTTCCTGAATGTCCACGAGGTCTCCTGAAAAGCGAGAGAGGCGGTGCGGCCGGGTCGCGGGGATCGGCGAGCGCGTGCGACAACGCGCGACTAGCGCAGAGATTTCGCCGTAATCGCCCGTCGACTTGACGCAGAAACCCCTCCTGCGCAAGGGACGGCTGCGGGTCGGAGCGAGCGCGCGGGAGGGCCTCAGGGCTCCGCGAGGAGCTCGCGCATCACCACCGTGGCGTAGACCCCCGAGTCCAGAGTGAGGTGGACGGTCGCACCTTCGGGGTGAGGCTCGACGCGGGCGTCCTTCACGCGGGTGCGATAGGGGCGGCGCGTGCCGGGGCCCAGCGTCTTCAGGTCATCGAGCCCCGACGCATCGAGGCCCCACCGGGCGAGCGCGGCCTCCTCCCGCGTTCGCACGTCGCCCTCGGGCCAGCGCATCTTCGGGCCAAACATCGGGCCCGTCGGCGAGACCTCGAACGCGTCGGCCCGCGCGCCGTCGATCGCCGCGTCGGTGCAGACGAACAGCCCGCCGCTGTCCTCCTTCTGGAGGAGGTCGCCCGCCTGCGCGGCGCCATACGTGTTCGCGGCGACGCGGTCGGCCAACAGCTCGTTGAAGATCGCGGACTGGAGCGAGGACACGAGGAGCTTGCGCTCATGCCGGGCCCGAGGTCCGCGCTGACCACCGACGAGCCACGCGTGGGCGCGCCGTGCGTTGTCACCGAAGCGGCCGAACCGCTGCTCGCCGAAGTAGTTGGGCACGCCGCGCGCCTCGAGCTGGGTCAACGCGCGTTGCGTTGCCTCGATGTCGACCGCGCCACGCACTACGAGCGCAAAACGATTGGCGCGCACATGGCCGGTGCGGAGCTTGTGTCCGTGCGGGCGCGCGTCGAGGATCGTGACCGCGTCGACGCTCAACGCGCGCGCCGCGTCGGCGTCGGCGCGATGGAAGCTCGCCCACTGGCGCGTGACCGCGCGTCGATCTTTGAGGCCCGCCCACCCTGCGTCCTTCGGGTTGACGCCGAGCGCTTGCGCGATGCGGCGGACGGCGTCCGGCGTCGTCAGATCGCGCTTCTCGAAGTGGACGAACAGGTGCTCGCCCTCGCCGGACGGCTCGTACGGGATCGTCTCGTCGACGCGGAAGTCCTCGATCTCGACGCGCAGCCGACCGCGGAGCGGCGGCGGCGTGGCGAGCGCGCGCGGCAGCGTGCGGACGTCGATGGAAGACTCGGGCCCTCGCGGCATCGGCCCGAGAATGCCCCGAACCGAGGAGCGCTCGGCGCTTTTCTCGACTTCGTCGTTTACGCCACTGCGGCGCCCCGATATTGATCGATCGTGGCGCTCAACCCGCGGGGCAGGGTTCGGGCCCACGCCGCGCGGTTGCTCGCGGCGGGGGTATCGGGCCGCGTCTTCCCGGGCGCCGTCGCCGCGATCGTGTGGCGCGAGAACGGCGAAGAACACGAGGCCTGCGCGGCGGCAGGAACGCGCGAGCCCAACGCGGGCGGCAAGATCGCCGAGGACACGATGTTCGACCTCGGGGCGATCACCCGCTCGGTGGTGGGTGTCGCCGCGCTCCGCGCCCACGAGGCCGGGCTCGTCGACCTCGAGGCGCAGGTGGAGGCGCTCCTCCCCCATGTGCGCGGCGGGATCCTCGGCGAGGTCACGCTGCGCATGCTCCTCGAGCATCGCGGCGGGCTCGCGGCGTGGGGTGGGCTGTACCTCGACGTGCCGCACGACCCGGGCTCCGTGGCGGCGCGGCGGTGGCTCTTGAGCGAGGCGGCGCGGCGCGACGCGGAGGGCAAGCGCGGGACGCACGTGGTCAGCGATCTCGGGTACCTGGTCGCGGGGGCCGCGCTCGCCAAGGCGTACGGCGCGTCGCTCGCCGATGTCGTGGCGGCGGAGGTCGCGGGTCCGCTCGGGCTCGGTGAGTCGCTGATGTATCCGGGGGCGCTGATGGGGGATCGCCGCGCCGCGTTCGCCGCGCGCGCGGCCCCGACCGAGCGGTGCGGGTTTCGTGGGCGCCTCATGGTCGGCGAGGTGCAGGACGAGAACGCGTGGGCCTACGGTGGGGTCGCGGGGCACGCGGGGTTGTTCGCGACGGCGAGCGCGCTCGCGCGGCTCGGCTCGCGCCTCGCGAGCGCGTGGGGCGATGGCTCGGAGCTGATGCGGAGCGAGGTGCTGCGCGAGGCGCTCACCCCGGACGCCACGGGCACCGAGCGCTACGGGATCGCGCGGGTGAGCGGCGATCCTCCGGCGTGCGGGCGGCGCATGGGCCCGGGGACGTTCGGTCAGCTCGGCTTGCCGGGTACGTCGTTGTTCTTCGATCCGGAATCGCAGGTGACCGTCGCGCTCCTCACGAACCGAATCTGTCCCTCGCGCGCGAACCAGATGATCGAAGGCTTCCGCCCGGCGTTCCACGACGGGGTCCTGGCCGCGATCGACGGCTAGACCCTCGCGTTCTTCAGCGGCTCGCTCACGACCGCAAGTCAACGCTCGCCGCTCGACGAGGGTGACATTCGAGACGACCGGCTCGAGCTCCACGAGCGCCTGGTGGAGCGCGGGGGCGCGCGCCCCGTTGTCGCCACGAATCGCTACGAATCGCTGCGCAGGCGTTCGGCGAGCCGCGAGTGGCTGCTCGTGTCGCGGGTCGTCTTGGCCGCGCGGGCCATCGCCTTGGGATCGCCGATCACGACCACGAGCTTTTTTGCGCGGGTGACCGCGGTGTAGAACAGCGATCGCGAGAGCAAGACGTGGTGCGCGCCCGTGAGGAGCACGATCACGGCGGGGAACTCCGAGCCCTGCGCCTTGTGGACGGTCGACGCGTACGCCAGCGTCAGCGCGTCGAGCGCCTCGGTCGGGTAGCTCCGCACGCCGGAGTCGAAGCGCACGTAGGTGATGCCGGCCTCGATGCGCTGCACCCAGCCGATGTCGCCGTTGAACACCTCGCGCTCGTAGTCGTTGCGGAGCTGCATGACCTTGTCGCCCGGTCGGAACGCGCCGGCGGGACCCGCGCCAGGGTTGAGCGCGGCTTGGAGGACCTCGTTGAGGTTCTTGGTGCCGAGCGGGCCGCGGCGCATCGGGACGAGGATCTGCACGTCGCGCAACGGGTCGAGACCGTACGCCTCGGGGATCCGCGCGAGGGTGGCGCGCAGGCGATCGATCGCGACGTCGGGCTCCGGCGCGCGCACGACGAAGAGGTCGCCATCGCCGCGCTCGTCCTTGCCGGTCGGCTCGGGGACGCGCCCCGATTGGATCGCGTGAGCCCCGCGCACGATCGCGGAGCGCTGCGCCTGGCGGAACACCACCGCGAGGCGCACCACCGCGATGGCCTCGGAGCGGATCACCTCGCGCAGCACATGGCCGGCGCCGATCGGGGGGAGCTGATCGACGTCGCCGACGAGGGTGAGGCTCGCGCTCGGGGCGACCGCGTCGAGGAGCGCTCGACCGAGCGGGAGATCGAGCATGGACGCTTCGTCGACGAGCACGAGGTCGGCTTCGATCGGGCTGTTCGCGTCGCGGGAGAACGATCCCTTGGCCGGGCTCCACTCCAGGAGGCGATGGATGGTGCGCGCCTCGCGTCCGCTCGCTTCGGTCATCCGCTTGGCCGCGCGTCCGGTCGGCGCGCAGAGCACCACCCGCAGGCCGAGCGCCTCGTGCGCGCGGACGATCGCGTCGATCGTCGTGGTCTTCCCGGTGCCCGGACCGCCGGTGAGCACCATCAGTCCCTGTGTCAACGAGGATCGCACCGCTTCACGTTGCTGCTCCGAGAGGAAGTCCGGCAGCGGGATCTTGCTGACGTCGCCGCGAGCCGAGCGGGGCCGGTCGAGCTCGCGCAGGCGCTTGGCCACCGCGACCTCCGCGCGGTGGAGCGGCGGCGCGTAGACGCGGTCTTCCTCGAGGACGACCATCTCCCGCGCGGCGAGGACGTCGATCGCGGGATCGATGAGATCGAGCGGGACTTCGAGGCGCCTCACCGCGTCGCGGAGCTCGTCCCTCGGCAAGAAGACGTGACCGTCGTCCACCGCGCGAGCGAGCTTGTGGAGCACCGCGCCTGCCGCGCGGCGCGGATCGTCGCGCCCGATCCCGACCGCGTGGCCGATGCGGTCGGCGGTGAGGAACCCGATCCCCGCGACCTCCTCGGCCGCGAGATAGGGATCCTCGCGCAGCGTGCCGACCGTCCGCTCCCCGTACTTCGATAAGAGCTTACGGGAGAGCGCGGGCCCGAGGCCGAGCGCGTGGAGGAACGAGAGGCTCTCCGCGTCGGCGCGGCGGCTGCGCACCGCTTCGGAGATCGCGTCGGCGCGCTTCTTTCCGATCCCCGGCACCTCCCGGAGCTTCGCGCTCTGCGTCGCGATCACGTCGAGGGTGCGCTCGCCGAACGACTTCACGAGGCGCTCGGCCAACGCCGGCCCGATGCCGGGGACCAAGCCCGAGCCGAGGTAGCGGACGATCCCTTTCTTGCTGGTCGGGAGCACCGGCGTCCAACCGAGCGCGCGGAACCGTCGCCCGAAGCGCGGGTGCTCCTCCCAGCGCCCTCGGAAGCGCGCGTCCTCGCCGGGGCCGAGCTTGGCGACGTCGCCGACCACGCTCACGAGATCGTCGGCCGCCTCGCGCTCGATGACGATCACGGCGAAGCGACCGTCCGCGCTCGCGAACCGGAGCTCGCGCACCGTACCTTGCAAGACGTCTTCACGAGGCGCGGTGGGAACGACGAACGGGAGCGACTCGGTCATCGCTCGCTCAGTCGCGTCCGGGGGTGCACGGCGCGATGACGAACGACTCGAGGCTCGCGGAGCGGCCGGTGCCGAGGCGGAGGAGGCAGGCGCCCTCGCCGGTCGCGAGCGCGGGCACGGCGGAGAGGCGTCGGCCGACCTCGTCGCGCAGGTAGAGCGGCTCGCCCGCGTTCGAGAGCCCTCCCGACGCGAGCGAGGTCCCCATGCGAAGGAGCGCGACGCCCGGCGGGACGGGTGGATCCGCGTCGTCCTCCGGATCGAACCGGTCGCCCACGAGCAACGCGCGTTGGCCGGGCATCAGCACGAACGACCGTTCGATCACGTCGCCGAGCGCATCGGCGCGGTCCGAGAGCGAGCATCCGAAGAGGTCCACCGGCACGGCGCCGTAGTTTAGTACCTCGACGTACTCCTGGTGAGGCTCGGCGCCTGCCGGATCGCTGCGCACCTCGGAGATCGAGAGCGCGAGGAGCGGCTCGGTCGTCTCGAGCGCGACCTCCGCTTCGAGCGTGTTGCCCGCGAGGTCCGTCAGGACGAGGGTCCCGTCGAAGGGGCTGGCCGCCGGCAGGCCCACGACCTCGAGCTCCGCTTCGCCGCGCGGCGCGAGCCGATGGAGCTCGCGGCCGGCGAGGGACAGCTCCGCGCGGACCGGCTCGTCGGCCTGCACGCGGAGCGTGAGCGACGACTCGTCGATGAGCGCGCACCCGACCTCGAGGGGGATCTCGTCGATCGCGCAGGCGGCCGCGTCGGTGCTCGGCGCGTCGCGGTCGGGCTCCCACGCGGTGGTGAACCGCGCGGACCAGGGGCCCACCGCGCCACCCGTCGCGTCGAGCGCGTCCACGCCGAGCTCGAGCGCGTGATCGCGCCCAGGGAGGAGCGGTTCGAGGAGCGCGACGGCGATGCACGTCCGCGCGTTCTCCCAGCCGAGCGGTCCGCACTCGATCCCGCGCGCGGACGCCGCGAGCGGGACCGGACCGGAACGCACGACGATCGCGCTCGGGTTCTCGAGCGGGCCGTCGAGCGCGAGCCACAGCTCGCCGACGTCCGGGCTCACCGCGCCGGCTCCGTCGGGAGGCCAGCTCGAGAGGGCCTCGGTCCCCGCCTCGGCGGCCTCGCTGACCGCGAGCGCGTGCGCGAACGGCGCGTCGAGGTGCTCCGCGCTGTCGCGGGCGCGGGTCCAGCGCGGGAACAGCAGCGTGAGGGGCTCCCCGCGCGCGAGCCGCTCCACCGGTTCGATCATCAGCAAGGAGTCTTGTGATTCCACCGCGATGGGGACGCTGCGCTCCCGGTTCGCGACGCGCAAGGGGGCGGTCTCCGCGTCTTCGACGAGGTCCTCGTCCGGCGCGCCGCGGAGGAGGTACACGGCGTCGATCGGGGACTCGATCGGCGCGGTGAGGGTCACCGCGATCCGCGGTCGCCTCGGCATCGCGAGGTCCGGCCAGGGCTCGCCGCGTCGGTCCTCCACCATGACCGAGAGAACGCCGAGCGGCGGCGATCCGGCGTCGACCGACGCGTCGCCGAGCGGCTTGTGCGGCGGTGCCCCGAGGCAGCCGGAGAGGGCGAGCGCGAGCAGCGCGCCGCCGAACGAAGGAGAAACGATCGCCAGGCGATCGCGGCGGAGGACGCAGGAACGTGACATGCGAGGGGCATCGGTCACCGAGCGTGCGGGGTTACCCGCCTTGCGCGGAGGCGGGTTGGGGGGGAGCGCGGATGCGGCTATCCTCCCGAGCGTGGACAGCGGGAGCCGCCCGGTTCGCTACCTGACCCGCTCGCGAGCGGCGGAGACGATAGGCGCGTCATGAACCTCGGGCCGAAGCTCCGGACCGGGCTGCGCTCGCCCGTCCTCGTGTTGAACCGGAGCTATCAGCCGGTCCGGATCACCGACGCCAAGCAGGGCTTCTCGATGCTGTTCGACGGTCGCGCGCGCGCGCTCGACGCCGCGTACGAGCCCCACGACTACGCCGAGTGGGCGGCGCGTCGACCCTCCGACGACGACGAGGCGATCGGCACCCCGCGCGGACGGGTGTGCGTGCCGCGGGTGATCCTGCTCCACGCGTACAACCGGGTCCCGCGCGCCCCGCTCAGATTGTCGCGCCGCCACGTCTATATGCGTGACAACTATACGTGCCAGTACTGCGCGGTGCGGCCCGGGCTCAAGGAGCTCAACCTCGATCACGTTGTCCCGCGCTCCCGCGGCGGTCGCTCGACGTGGGAGAACCTCGTGACCTCGTGCCGGCCCTGCAACCTGCGCAAGGGACGCTGGACGCTCGACGAGCTGGGGATGCGCCTCCTCAAGCACCCGGTCCGCCCGAGCTGGAGCATGGCCCTGACCCTCGCCGCGCAGCGGCGCCGCTTCCGCGAGTGGGAGCCGTTCCTCAACGCGGTCGACGACGCCGCCGAGTGACCGCTCCGCCCGCCGCGTTGCGACCGAGGGCCCGCGCTGATATCCCGCCGGCTCCCCGATGTCCGAGCGGCGCATCCCCGATCCCAAGGACCTCGGCTCGGTCTCCGAAGAGCTGAGCCTCTTCCGCGATCCCGACGACGAGGAGGACGAGCTCACCCACCCCGGGCTGCCCGCGCGTCCGCGACGCGTGATCTCGGTGGCGGGGGCCAAAGGCGGGGCCGGCAAGAGCGTGATCGCCGCCAACCTCGCGGTCTATCTCGCGTCGATCGGACGGCGGGTGATCCTCGTCGACGCCGAGGAGGTCGGCGCGAACCTCCACACCGTGCTCGGCGTGACGCGCCCCCATGGCGACCCCAACGCGCCTCGCAGCGGGCCGGTGGTGCTCGACACGAGCGTGCTCGGGCTCAAGCTCTATCACGCGGGGCTCGACGAAGCGGCGGCGGGCACGCCTCGCCGGGTGCGACGCGCGAAGCTGCGCGAGCGGATCGACGAGCTCGAGGCGGACTACGTGGTCGTGGATCTAGGGAGTGGGATCGCGCCGACGCTGCTCGACTTCCACCTCGCGGCGGACCTCGCGCTGTTCGTCACGCTGCCCGAGCCCACCGCGATCGAGAACACGTACCGGTTCCTCCGCCATCTCTTCGCGCGTTACCTGCGCACGCGCGTCGCCGATCCGCGCACGCGACGCCACCTCCTGGATCGCCTGCGCGCGATGGGCGGCGCGCCGCCCGCGCTCGACCTGTGGCGGCGCCTCGAGGAGGACGGCGACCCGTATGCGGATCACGTGCGCGACTGGATGCTCGCGTTCTCGCCGGCGGTGGTGCTGAACCAGACCCGACTGCGCGCGGACCTCGAGCTCGGCGACGCGATGCGCACGGCGGCGCGACGCCGGCTCGGGATCGCGATCGAGTACCTCGGCCACGTCGACTACGACGACACGGTGTGGAGCTGCGTGCGCAACCGGCGGCTGCTGCTCGTCGAGAGCCCGGGGAGCAAGTCCGCCAAGAGCCTCGAGAAAATCGCGCGGCGTCTGCTCGCTCTGGAGGCCGGCAAGTCGCCGTACGGACGCGAGCGCACGGTTCCGCCGGAGAGCCACCACGATCTCCTCGAGGTGGATCGCGGCGCGACCGACGAGGACGTCCGGCGAGCGTTCAAGCGCGCCAAGGAGATCTACGCGGCCCACGCGCTCGCGTGTTACGGGCTGTTCGAGCCGGCCGAGCTCGACGTGGTGCGCGCGCGCCTCGAAGAAGCGTACGACGTGTTGCTCGATCCGGCGCGGCGCCGACCGTACGAGCTCAGCGTGTTCCCCATCGAAGAGGACGAAGAGGACGAGGAGCCGTCCTCGCTGCGACGCCCCGCCGACCTTCCGCCGCCGCCCGTGATCACGCCGGACACCGACTTCAGCGGTCCGCTGATCCGCCAGGTGCGCGAGTCGCAGGGCATCGAGCTCAAGCGGATCAGCCAACGCACGAAGGTCGGGCTCAACTACCTCGAGGCGATCGAGAAAGACGACTTCTCCTCGCTCCCCGCGCCGGTCTACGTGCGCGGGTTCGTGACCGAGGTGGCGAAGTTCCTCCATCTCGACGCCGCGCACGTCAGCCGCACCTACGTGAAGCGGTTCAAACGCTATCTGGAGGAGCGCGGGGGCGCCGCATGATCGTCCTCGCGTCGGCTTCCCCACGCCGCGCCGAGCTGCTCGCGACGCTCGGCGTCTCGTTCGAGGTCGAGCCGAGCGCGGTCGACGAGGCGGTGCTGGACGGCGAGGCGCCGGCCGCGTTGGTCGAGCGACTGGCGCGCGAGAAGGCACGCGAGGTGTCGGCGCGTCGGCCGGACGCGTGGGTGCTCGGCGCGGACACCGTCGTGACGATCGACGGGCGAGCGCTGAACAAGCCGCTGGACGACGACGACGCGCAGGAAATGCTCCGCTCGCTGTCCGGACGATGGCACGAAGTGTTGACGGGTGTCGCGCTCGCGCGCGGTGGAGAGGCGCGCGAGGTGCGGTCCGTGTCGACGCGCGTGCGCTTCGTCGCGATGGACGCGGTCACGATCGACGCGTACGTCGCGACGGGGGAGGGCCGCGACAAGGCGGGCGCCTACGCGGTGCAGGGCATCGGGTCGGGGCTGATCGATCGCATCGACGGCTCGTACACGAACGTCGTGGGGCTCCCGACCTGCGAGACGGTGCAGCTCCTCGTCCGCCACCGTGTGCTGGAGAGCTTCCCGTGAGCGCCTACAGGGAGCGCCTCGCGCGGGTGCACGAGCGCATCGCCGCGGCGTGCGCGAAGGCGAGGCGCCCCGAGGGATCCGTGGCCCTCGTGGCCGTATCGAAGCGCCACCCCGCGTCGGCGGTGCGTGAGGTGTACGCGCTCGGCCAGCGCGCGTTCGGCGAGAACTACGTGCAGGAGCTCCAGACCAAAGCGGCCGAGCTCGCCGAGCTGAGCGAGCTGCGCTGGCACCTCATCGGAAACCTTCAGCGCAATAAAGCAAAGTACGTGGCGCCGCTCCGCGCGGTGGTCGAGACGGTCGACACCCCGCGCCTCGCCGACGCGCTCGCCGACCGCGTGGTGGGCGCGCCGCTGCCGGTGCTCGCGCAGGTCAGCCTGGCCGGTGAGGCACAGAAGTCGGGGTGCACCGAGCCCGAGCTACCCGCGCTCCTCGACGCGATCCGCGCGCGGGCCGAGCTCGATCTCCGCGGGCTCATGACGGTGCCACCGCTCGAGAACGAGGCGGAGACGAACCGCCGCTACTTCGCCCGACTCGCCGAGCTCGCCTCGCAACATGCGTTGCGTGAGCTGTCGATGGGGATGAGCGCGGACCTCGAGGTGGCGGTGGAGGAGGGCGCGACGATCGTCCGCGTCGGCACCGCCATCTTCGGCGAGCGTCCGTAGGTGTCAGCACTCCGTGCACGTGCACCGCTCGTGCACGCGCTCGTCCACGTACACGACCGGGTCCAGCTCGGACGTCGCGCGGATCCTCTACCGCGCTACTCGGCCGCGGCCGCGGTGGACATCAGCGACTCGATCTCGTCGGGGTCGCTCGGGATCGATTCGGTCAGGTTCTCGCGGCCCGCCTCGGTGACGAGGATGTCGTCCTCGATGCGAACGCCGATGCCGCGGTAGGCGGGATCGACGTCGGCGTCGACCCCGATGTAGAGGCCCGGTTCGATGGTGAACACCATCCCCGGCTCGAGGGGGCGCGGCTTCCCGTCGACGTAGTAGAGGCCGACGTCGTGCACGTCCATGCCGAGCCAGTGCGAGGTGCGGTGCATGTAGAACGGCTTGTAGCGCTCCTCGGCGATCGCTTCGTCGAGCGGACCCGTGACCAGGCCGAGGGCGACGAGGCCTTCGGTGAGCACGCGGACCGCGAGCTCGTGGATCGCGTCGAGGTCGGCACCCGGCTTGGCCGCGGCGACGCAGGTGCGCTCCGCCTTCAGCACGAGGTCGTAGATCGCGCGTTGTGCACGGGTGAAACGTCCGTTGACGGGGAACGTGCGCGTGACGTCGCTCGCGTAGTACTCGAGCTCGCATCCCGCGTCGATCAACAGGAGGTCGCCGTCCTCCATGCGCCGGTCGTTCTTTCGGTGATGGAGGATCGTCGCGTTGGGTCCTGAGCCGACGATCGGTCCATAGGCGGGCCGCTCGCAGCCCGCGGCGCGGAAGATGCCCAGGATCTCCGCCTCGACCTCGAACTCGTAGCGACCGGGCGCGGCGAGGCGCAGCGCCGCGCGGTGTGCACGCTCGCTCACCTCGGCGGCGCGGCGCATGATCGCGACCTCCTCGTCGGACTTGATGAGGCGATGCTCGTGGAGGCGCGTGCCGGGATCGACGATCGCGGTGGGGAACGCGGTGCGGTTGCGGTGACGACGGCGCGCCATGTCCATCCCGCGAAAGAGCTTGTCGTCGTGGGCGCGGTCGAGCCCAGGCCGGAAGAACACGGTATCGGCGCCCGCGAGGTAGTCGGGGAGCTTCCGCTCGTAGTCCTTCACGTCGAACGCGACGTCGGCGCCGAAGTCGGCCTTGGCGCCCTCGACGCCAGCGCGCGGGCCGTCCCAAATCTCGCGCTCGGGGTTGCGCGGGCGGACGAAGAGCACGGTCCGCTGGTCCGGGTGCGCGGTGCTGAGGATCAGCACCGACTCCGGCTCGTCGAGGCCGGTGAGGTAGAAGAAGTCCGAGTCCTGGCGGTACTCGTGCTCGACGTCGTTGTTCCGCACCGCCACGGGGGCGGACGGGATCACGGCGACCGCGCGCGGACCCATCGACTCGAGGAACCGGCGCCTCCGCGCCTCGTAGAGCTCCTGCATCGATCCGGCAGCCTACCCCTTGGCGCGAGGATCGGCACGGTGACTCCGAGCTTACAGGCCTTCGGCCAGCCGCTCCGCGATCGGGGTCGGCCCGGCTGCGATCTCCTTCAGCCAGGCGTCCTGGGAGAGCGCGGCTCCGCGCTCCGCGGCGTGGAGGATGAGCTCGGCGGCGCGCGGGTTGCGCCAGAAGTCCTCGTCGAAGCGCTCGCGGAAGGCCGCGAAGAGATCGACGGCCGCGACCCCGCTCCGGAACCGGTCGAGCGCACCGAACGACCACGAGAGCGCGCCGGCCAGCCCGTCGTCGACCTCGCAGCCGAACGCCGCGGTGAGGATCGATCGCGCGGCCTCCCGACGGCCGCGCACGTCTCGCTCGGCCCGGATCGTCAGGACCGCCGCGGCGGTGCGGAGCTCCCACAGCTCGAGCAGCCGGGTGCGCTCCGAGAGCTCGCGCCGCTCGCGCGTCGTCATCCCGTCGTAGCGGGCCGACACCCGAAGGTCGGCCGACACGTGCGCACACAGCGCGCCGATCGTGCCTGCGATCCCGTCCGGAGCGGGGCGGGCGAGCTCGGGGGGCAACCCGGGGTGGGCGAGCGCGGCGACGCTCGTCCTGCCGAGCGCGATCAGCGCTGCGCGCTCGCTCGCCAACCCGCGCTCGAGGCCTGGGCCGATCCGGATCGCGCGGGCGGGCTCGACGATCGCGACGCCGCACCCGCGCTCGAGCGGCCCGGGTCTGCGCGGGAGCACGCGGGCGGCCCGGCCGAGCGCTTCGATGAAGGCGAGCTCCGCGAGCATCGTGGACGCGCGGCGCCACCGCTCGTTCGGCTTCGCGGCGTCGTCCCATCGCGCCGCGCGGGCGACGAACGCGAGATCGCTCCAGTGCGCGAGCTCGACGCGCTCGGCGTGGGCGGCGCGCGCCGACAGCTCGTTCCAGACCCCGTGGGTGTCCTCGATCACGTTCCTTGCGCGCTCGAGCTCGGTCGAGCTCGCGGCCTCGAGCGGCGCCTCTTCCGCGTGCTCGGCGCGGCGCTCCGCGACGTCGCGCCAAAAGCCGTCCAGCGCGGCCGCCATCGCGGCGCGGTGGAGCGGCCGAGGATCGCGCTCGAGGCGCGCGACGAGCTCGGACGCCGGGTAGTGGTCGGAGTCGTAAGGCCGGCGCGCCTCCGCCAACGCGCGCTCCTTCTCACGCTGTCTGGTCCGCGCCGGCGCCGCGATCGCTTCCGCGAGCCCCCGCTCGAGCGCATCGAGGCGCGACGACTCGATCTCCGCGCGCTCGCGGATCTCCGCCAAGAGGTCCTGCGCCTGTCGCGAGCGGAGCCGCGCGTGGGTGCGCTGGATGTCGGCTTCGCTCGACGCGTCCGGCTCGCCGACCCAGCGCTCGCAGCGCGCGCGCGCTTCGTCCCGACGCCACGCCTCGATCGCGTCGGCTAGGCGGTCATGGGGAGACGTCATCATCGCGCGGGCTCGCGATGGCTCTCTAGCACCGCAAGGTCGCGAGAGCGGGCGGATCGCCTCGGCGCCTGAAGGCGCCATCGCGCGCATCGGGCGAAGGGCGGACGCGAGCCGGCGCCCGGGCGAGGGACACGGGCCTGGGCAAGGAGCCGGGCGTGCCGCAGTCCGCTAGGAATCGATCGGGCGGCCGATTAGCATGATGACCATGCCTTCTGTCGTGCGTTCGGCCCTTTCCTCCTTCCGCGCGCGCCGCTGGCTGCTCGCGCTGGCCGCCCTCTCGATGCTCGCGTGCGCGGGCAACCCGACCGAGGACGCGGGCACCGGGATGGACGGCTCGGTGATGGGCCGCGACGGGAGCACGCCGACGGGCGGGCGGTGCGGGGCGACCAACGCGGCGTGCTGCACCGGTCGCGTCTGCGAGCTCGGGTTGAGCTGCGGATCGGGCGACATCTGCTGCGTGGCGGCGGGAGGCGGGGCGCGCTGTGAGCGGTCCGCCGACTGCTGCCGTGGGCTGAGCTGCGAGGGCAACGCGTGTTGCGCTCCGCGGAGCGCCGCGTGCACGGGCTCCGGCGACTGTTGTACGGGCCTCGTGTGCAGCGGCGGCGCGTGCCTCAACCCCGACACGGACCTGCCGGGGGAGGCGGGCTGCGGCGGCGCGGGCGGCGTGTGTTGCACGGGGTTCGTCTGTCGGTCCGGCCTCGTGTGCAACGAGGGCATGTGCGAGGGCTGCGGGATGGATGGGATGCCGTGCTGCGACGGAGCGAGCCCGTGCCTCGGCTCGCTCGGCTGCGAGGTGATGACCGGGCTCTGCCGCAACATCGATCCCGCCACCGCGTGCGGTCGCATCGACAACGCGTGTTGCCCCGATCCGGTGAGCGGGAGCCCGACCGACTGCGAGGGCGGGCTCGTCTGCGTCGGTGGCACGTGTCTGCGGCCGACCGACACCGGGTTCATGGGCGCGCCGTGCGGACCGCGCGGGACGTGCGACACCGGCCTCGCCTGCGACCGGCGCATGGTGCCGAGCGGGATCTGCAACATGGTCCCGAGCGACTGCGGGATGGACGGCATGATGTGCTGCGATCTCGGCGGCAGCGAGGAGGTCTGCGCCGGCGAGCTCCACTGCCAGTTCGGCGAGTGCTCGACGTGCCGCGGCCCGAGCCTCACGTGCCTCCTCGGCGGGCTCCTGCCGGGTCAGGAGTGCTGCAGCGGGTCGGTGTGTCGGCCGGCGCCGCTCATCCCGCGCTGCTGCATGGGTGACGGCGGGATGTGCGAGAACTCGCTCGATTGCTGCGGCTTCATGTCGTGCAGCGGCGGGAGCTGCTCGTGCTCGCGCGAGAACAGCTTCTGCCTCGACTCGAGCGAGTGCTGCGACGGCCTCACCTGCCAGCGCTTCCAGTGCCGTACCGCGCCGGAGATGTGCAACGAGGGTGGCTCGATGTGCATGACCGCGAGCGAGTGCTGCGCCGGCCTCGCGTGCAGCCCGACCCGCACCGAGCCGATGGCGCCGCCGGTCAACCAGTGTTGCTCGGGTGGATCGACGGCGTGCGACGACGATGGCGACTGTTGCGGTCGCATGCGCTGTCAGGACGGCGAGTGCGAGTGCATCACCGAGGACGGTCTCTGCGACCGTGACATCGAGTGCTGCGGCGACGGCTACATCTGCGCGGCCGGCTCGTGCGTCGATGGTCAGGGCTGCGCGCGCGAGACCGAGAACTGCGATCCGACGATGCTCGGCGCGTGCTGCGGTCGCCTCAACTGCCGCCGCCAGGAGGCGATGGGACCGACCGTGTGCTGCGCGGGACAGACGAACCGCTGTCGCGCCGACTCCGACTGCTGCGGCGACATGACCTGCGGCGAGGACGAGACCTGCCAGTGCCGGATGCCCGGCGAGTCGTGCGTGAATCTCACAGACTGCTGTACCGGTCTCTGCGAGATGGGCACATGCTCGACGGCGTGAGCGGTAACCAGACGACGCGGCACGACGGATCCACCATCGCGTTCATCGGCGCCGGCAACATGGCCGGGGCGCTGATCGACGGCCTCCTCCGCGCCGGCGCGTATCGGCCCGAGGACGTGATCGCGATGGACGTGCGTCCACCGCGCCTCGAGGAGCTCGCGCGACGCCACGGCGTGGTGGCGACCGGAGACGTCAAGAAGGCGTGCGAAGCGGCGGACGTCATCGTGCTGTCGATCAAGCCGCAGGTGTTCGGCCGCGTGCTCCCAGCGGTGGCCGGTGCCATGCGCAAGGACGCGCTCGTGGTGTCGATCGCGGCGGGCGTCTCGGCGAGCACGATCGAAGCGGCGCTCCCCGAGGGTGCGCGCGTCGTGCGCACGATGCCCAACACGCCCGCCCTCGTCGACGCGGGCGCCACCGCGATCGCGCCGGGGACGCACGCGACCGACGCGGACGTCGAAAAGACCAAGCGCATCTTCGACTCGGTGGGCGTGACGGTGGTGCTCGACGAGACGCTGCTCGACGCGGTGACGGGGCTCTCGGGATCGGGGCCCGCGTACATCTTCTTGATCATCGAGGCGCTCTCCGACGCGGGCGTGAAGGTGGGTCTCCACCGCGACTCCGCGCAGCTCCTCGCCGCGCAGACGGTGCTCGGCTCCGCGAAGCTCCTGCTCGAGACCGGCGAGCACCCCGGGCGGCTGAAGGACATGGTCACGAGCCCGGGCGGAACCGCGATCGCGGGGCTCCACACGCTCGAGGCGGGGGGGCTCCGCACGACGCTGATCAACGCGGTCGAGAGCGCGACGCAGCGCAGCCGCGAGCTCGGCGCGATGCAGTCTGCCGCCGCGCCTCCGCGAGGCGGCTCTACTTCCAACGAAGGGCGGTGATCGTCGCGGGGTCGCCGCTGCCGCGGCAGGCGACGACCGACGCGCGGACATCCTGGCCGCCCGCGAGCTCGATCATCCGCTGACAGAACCCGCCGAACAGGAGCGCGTGCGAGAGCGCGTCGGGCTCGATGCCGTCGGTCAGGATCCGGTAGCTGCCGCTCGCGCGCTCGACGCAGATCTCGCCGGTCGAGTGGTAGGTGCGGAAGAGGCGCGGCAGGCGCTCGACCGCCATCGCCGGCGTGGCCGAACGCATGAACAGGCGATGCGTCGTCGAGAGCTCGCGGTCCGCGACGGCGCGGCCCATCTTCACGGTGAGCGAGCCGTCGGATGATCCGAGCTCGCGTTCCGCCGAGAGGAGCAGCTCGCAGAAGTCCGAGAGGCTGAGCCACGCCATCGGGAGTCGAACCGTGCCGATGCGATCGTTGACCTCGCCGTCGAGGCGTCGGAGCACGCCCGTCAACGCTTGCGGATTCAGCTCGCGCAGGAAGTCGATGACGCAGAGGACGAGCGAGCCCTTCACCGCGGTGGGGGTGGCGCCTTCCTCCGCCCGGGTGATGCCGAGCTCGCCCGGCGTCGGACGCTCGAGCCCGCCCGCCGGGCTCGTGAAGCGTTGCGGAACATACGTTGCGGCGGGCTCGGCGACCCCCGCCGACCCCTCGTCGCGCCAGTCGTCCGAGCGCGCCTCGAACGGTCGAGGCTCGCCCCCCATGTTGCGGGGCCGCGGGGCGAGCCCGCGCGGCGCGGGGGTCGAGGACGCGCGGCCCCCGTTCGGGAGCAACGCCTCGGGCGCGCGCTCCGTCGCCATGAGCGGGGTGAGCCGCGGCCCGGAGGGTTGCTCGAACGCGGACGGTGGCTCGCTCGGCAGGCGTCCGCCGCCCTCGTTGCCATGCGACTCCTTCGCGCCGTAGGGCATCAACGCCTTGAGCATCTCGCTGGCCGACTGGTACCGGTCGTCCGGATCCAACGCGATCGCGCGCTCGATCGCGGCGGCGAGGCCGGGGTCGAGGTCGACGCGCAGCGTCGCGATCGGCGGGTGCTTGCCCGTCAAGATACATTGCAGAAGCTGGTGATAGTTCTCGCCCTCGAAGGGCAACCGTCCGCCGAGCGCCTCGTAGAGGATCACGCCGGTCGCGTAGAGATCCACGCGGTGGTCGAGCGCCTTCATCCCGCGCGCCTGCTCAGGGCTCATGTAGAACGGCGTCCCGAGCATCACTCCGGTGCGGGTCAGGCTGAGCTCGGGCTCGCCCTCGTCCGCGCGCACCTTGCTGATCCCGAAGTCGACGACCTTCACGAAGTCGGGATCGCCTCGCCGTCGTGTGAGAAGGATGTTGTCGGGCTTCAGATCGCGATGGACGATGCCGCGCGTGTGCACGGCCTCGAGCGCGCTCAGCACCTGTCCGGCGATGTGGCACGCGCGCGTGACGGGGAGCTTGCCCTCGAGCTGGAGGATCTGCGCGAGGCTCTGCCCGCGGAGGTACTCCATCACGAGGAACGGCGCGCCGTCGTCCGCGTAGCCGAGGTCGAGCACCTCGACGACGTTCTCGTGTCCCGTCGCGCCAGCCGCGCGCGCCTCGCGACGCAGGCGTGCGATCGCCTTCTCGTCGCTCGCGAGCTCGGGGTGGAGTCGCTTCACCGCGACCTTGCGACCGACGAGAAGGTGCTCGGCGACGTACACGGCGCCCATCCCGCCTTCGCCGATCAGCGCGAGGATGCGATAGCGATCCGCGATCACGCGCCCCACGAGCGCGCGGCCGCTCGTCAGCGAGCGTCCGGTGTTCGGGCAGTGGGAGAACGACTGAGGATGCGGCTCACCGCAATGACGGCATGGGACGTTGGCGGCGGGGCTCGTCTTTTGCGGATCCATCGTGGCGCCGGAGGCGAGATCCCATGATGCGGAACGGCGAGCGGGCGGGTCAAGGCGGGCCGCGCGCGTCGGCGATCGGAGATCGCGCCCGAATTCTCCGGCCGCGATGGAAGGCCGCGGCTCAGGACTTCGCGGGGGCCTTGGCGGAGCGCAAGAGCGCGCCGGACTTGTAGCGAGCCCAATAGTCCCGGAGGCGATCGGCGACCTGCCCCTGCAGGAGGAGGAGCCCGAGGATGTTGGGGAACGCCATGCCGAGGATCATGAGGTCGCTGAAGTCCATCACGCTGCCGAGCGTGAGGACCGAGCCGAGCACGGTGAAGCAGAGGAACAGGATCCGATAGGCCAACGAGGCGCGATCGCCGAACAGGTACACCATCGATCGCTCGCCGTAGTAGCTCCAGCTGATCATCGTCGAGAACGCGAAGAGGAATACGGCGATCGCCAAGAGGTAGGGGAACCACGAGAACACGGACTCGAACGCGGCCGAGGTCATGAGCACGCCGCGCATGGTCGAGCTGTCGCCCTCGGGCACATGGAGGTACTCGCCGCTCACCACCACCACGAGGCCGGTCATGGTGCAGATCACGATGGTGTCGATGAACGGCTCGAGGAGCGCGACGAGGCCCTCGCTGATCGGCTCGTCGGTGGTCGCGGCCGAGTGCGCGATGGAGGCCGACCCGATGCCCGCTTCGTTCGAGAACGCGGCGCGCTGGAAGCCGGTGACGAGGACGCCGATCACGCCGCCGATCCCCGCTTGAGCGGTGAACGCGGACTCGAAGATCACCCCGAACGCGTGCGGGATCTGTGCGGCGTTGACGGCGAGGATCGCGAGGCCCGCGACGAGGTAGATGACGCACATGACGGGCACGATCGCGCCGGCCACCTGACCGATGCGCTTGATGCCGCCGAGGATGACGAGCCCGACGAGCGCTGCGACGACAATGCCGAACAGCCAGCTCTTGTCGGCGAGCCACGGGACCACCCGCGCGGTCTGCGCGAACGCCTGGTTCGCCTGGAACATGTTGCCGCCGCCGAACGATCCGCCGATGCACATCACCGCGAACACGCCGGCGAGGACCTTGCCGAGCGTCCCGCGCTTGATCTCGGCGAGCCCGTCGCTCAGGTAGCGCATCGGGCCGCCGAGCACGCGGCCGTCCGCGTCGATCGTCCGGTACATCATGCCGAGCGTGCACTCGGTGAACTTGCTGCTCATCCCGAGGAAGCCGGCCACGATCATCCAGAACACCGCGCCGGGCCCGCCGGTGCTCACCGCGATCGCGACGCCGGCGATGTTGCCGAGCCCGACGGTGGCGGAGAGCGCGCTCGAGAGCGCCTGGAAGTGGCTCACCTCCCCCTTGTGATCGTGTCGGTCGTACTTGCCCGACGTGATCATCACCGCGTGCCAGAAGCCGCGGAGGTTGATGAAGCCGAACCGGAGCGTGAAGAACAGCGCGCCGAGCACGAGCCAGAGCACGACGATCGGCACGCTGGTGTGACGGTGATCGCCGCCCGCCAACGATCCTTGCGCGAGCCAGCGGATCGCGATGTTGGTGTCCGCGTACGCCGGGTCGTCGTTGTCCCAGAACACGACGTCGAAGAAGAGCACCGCGGCGAGCGGTCCGACGACGTACTTCCCGAACCCCTCGTCGATGCGCTCGACGAGCGGCTTGCTCTCCGGCTCGGGGTCGGTCTGTGCGGCGGCCGGGCTCGCGACGATCGCGAGGGTCAACACAAAGGGGAGGGCGCGGCGAAGCATGACGGGCCGCTCTACCACACATCCGTCACAGAGCCCGAACGCGGCGAGCCCGATCGAGACGACGGCGTCGGGCAGGGAAGGCGCGAGGGGTCAGCGTTCGTCGACGCGCACGGCTACCGCCTCGCCGAGCCAGCCGCCGAAGGCGACGTCGCCATCGAGGTACGCCCACGCGTGCAGGTCGGCGACGATCAGCGTGTCGCCCGGCTGGGGCAGCGGGGTCTCTCCGTAGCGGGTACACACGCCGCCGTCGCAGCCGCCCGGGATTCGGAGCTGCCCGTCGCCCATCTCGAGCACGGTAGACACGTTGCCGTCGTCGTCGCGCTCGGCGCGCGCGGCGCGGACCACCGCGACGTGGGCGCCGGCCTCGAACGGGGCGAACGCCTCTTCGCTCCACGCGCTCACGGTCGGTGCAGATCGCATGCTTCGTTGCCAGGCCTCCCGGGCGAGGCGGGCGACGCGCGGGTCCGCGTCGTCGATCGCGCGCGCGACGCGGCCCGCGTCCTCGTGATGCGGGTCGGCGAGGGCGCCGAGCAGGGCGGCGCGCCGCACGCTCGGTGACGCATCGCGGAGCGCCGCGTCGAGGACGGCCTGACGCTCGGGAGCCGGTCGTCGGTTCGCGGCGAACGCGCGCGCAGCGCGCACGGAGTCGGGCGCGTCGAGCTCCGCATGGGTGGCCCACGCGGGGGCGAGCAGCGCGACGACTGCGCCGGCGAACGCGAAGCCGGCGGCCGGGGCGGCGGGGGAGCGGCCGGTGCCGCGCAGCGCGACGCCGCGCTCGTTGCGGCGACGCCACGCGAGGTAGAGCACACCCGTCATCACCGCGGCGACGATCATCCACCACGCGGCGCGGGGCGCTCGACCCATCGCGATGCGCGCGCCGCCGCACCCGGACGCCGGCGCGAGGAGCGTGCTCGACGCGTACTGCGCGTCGATGCCCTCTTCGTCGTCGAGCTCGACGCTCCGCTGATGGACGTCGCCGCGTCCGATGCGCGGCCACATCGTGGCGAGCGGATCCGCGTCCGACTCGCCGAGGCCGAGCACGTGGCCCATCTCGTGGGTCAGCACCGCGCCCACGTCGTAGCGTCGCTCCTCGCTCGAGCCCTCGGCGCCCTCTCCGAGCAGCGCGAAGTCGTGCGCGGGGTTCACGAGGATGTCGGCGTCGACGATCCGTCCGGTCGACTCCGAGTAGCTCGTGGCGGTGACCATCAGGAGCTGCGGCGCGTGCTCCCAGCTCTCGGGGACGACGATCTGGGTCCCGCGCTCCAGCGGCCGGTAGGCGCCGCGCGCGATCGAGCGAGAGAGGACGAGGTCCGGTCCGCCGAGGCCGCGCCAGGCGTCGGCCGCCATTGCGGCGCCCGCGAGGCTCTCCTCGCTCCCGACCCGTTCGGCGAACGAGCGGTGCACCTCCACGGTGACCCGGTCGACCCCCCAGCGGATCGCCTGGCCGGACGGCGTGCGCTTGAGCGTGTAGGCGGCCGCCGACGAGGCGGCGCAGAGTGCGAACGAACACGCGAAAACGGCGAGGTTGCGAAGGTTCACGCTCCTCGAAAACGGCCGACCCTTGCGTTTGTTGAGCCGGCTGCGATAGCACCCAGGCCATGCTGCATCGACACGGGTGCGCCCACGCGCACCGGGGCGCCGGCCCCTCCGGCTTCCGCCTCCCCAACGACCGGCCGCAGTGGCCGCGTGGGCGCGAGTTCTCCCTGGATCGGCTGAGCCTCGAGGTCGGCCTCGACCACGAAGCGAAGCGCGTCGACGGAACCGCGATCCTCCAGCTCCGCCGCATCGATCCGGCCGCGCGATGGGCCGAGCTCGACGCGATCGCGTTCGAGCTGCTCGCGGTCGAGCGGCGGACCGACACCGGGTGGGCGAGCGCCGCCTACGAGTACGACGCGGAGAAGCTCCGGCTCGATCTCTCGGACGTGCTGGACGGCGGCGTGGCCGAGGTGCGCGTCCGCTACCGCGCCTTCCCGCAGCGCGGCCTCTACTTCACCGCACCCGACGCGTCGCGTCCCGATCGGCCGCGCCAGGTGTGGAGCCAGTGCCAGGACCAAGACGGCCGTCACTGGTTCCCCTGTCAGGATCATCCGGGTCAACGTATGTTGACCGACCTCAAGGTCGAGGTGCCCAAGGGCTGGTTCGCGCTGAGCAACGGAGTGCTCGCGGAGCGCGCCGACACCGCGGCGGGCACGCGCTTCCATTGGGTGCAGGCCGATCCGCACCCGGCCTACCTCGTGACCCTGGCGGCCGGCGAGTTCGACGAGGCGCACGACGACCTCGATGGCCTGCCGCTCTCGTACTACGTGCCCAAGGGCAAGGGCTCGATGATCGAGCGCTCGTTCGGCCGCACCAAGGAGATGGTCCGCGCCTTCTCGCAGCGGCTCGCAACGCCGTTTCCTTGGGACAAGTACGCCCAGGTCGTGGTGGCGGACTTCATCTTCGGCGGGATGGAGAACACGAGCGCGACGACGCTCTTCGAGCGAGCGCTGGTCGACGAGCGGGCCGCCCTCGACACCGACGTGGACTCGCTGATCGCGCACGAGCTCGCGCACCAGTGGTTCGGCGATCTCGTCACCTGCCGCGACTGGAGCCACGCGTGGCTCAACGAGGGCTTCGCGACGTACATGGAGCACGTCTGGAAAGAGCACCACGACGGGCCGGACGACTATCTCTACAGCCTCGAGATGGATCTCGACCTCTATCTCTCCGAGTACGGCGGTCGCTACGCGCGCCCGATCGTCGAGAAGACCTGGGCGGCGCCGATCGACATCTTCGATCGCCACCTCTACCAGAAGGGCGGGCTCGTCCTGCATGCGCTCCGCGAGCACCTGGGCGAAGATGTCTTCTTCCGCGGCTTGCGCTTCTATCTCGAGCGCCACCGCGGTGGCGGGGTCGAGACGCGCGACTTCCTCCGTGCGATGGAGGACGCGACCGGACGCAGCCTCGAGGAGCTGTTCTTCCAGTGGACGGCCCGCGCGGGTCACCCGAAGCTCGCGGTGAGCGCCGAGCACTCCGACGGCGCGCTGCGCGTCACGGTCCGCCAGACCCAGGGCAAGACGGATCACGATCTCTATCACCTGCGGCTGCCGGTGACGGTGGTGACGGCGGAAGGATCGCGCGCGCAGATCCTCGACGTCACGCGCCGCGAGGAGACGTTCGCGCTCGCGTGCCCGTCCTCGCCGGTGCGGGTGATCGTCGATCCGCGGATGAGCGCGCCCGGCACGCTCAAGCTCGATCTCTCGACCACGCTCCTGATCAATCAGCTGCACGACGCGGAGGAGGCGAGGGCGCGTTGGCTGGCCGCGCGCGCGCTCGCCGGCAAGAGCGAGCCGCGCGTCGTGGTGGCGCTCGAGCGGGCGCTGAGCACCGATCCGTTCTTCGGCGTGCGCGCCGAGGCGGCGGGCGCGCTGGGCAAGCACCGGACCGACGCGGCGTTCGCCGCGCTCGAGAAGGGGATCGGCGATGGCGACGCGCGCGTGCGCCGGGCCGTCGCCGCGGCGCACGGCGAGTACCGGACGCCGGAGTCGGCCGATCGGCTGATCGCGTGGATCGATCGGGGCGACCCGAGCTACCTCGTGGAAGCCGGGCTGCGCCGCTCGCTCGGGCTCACGCGCGACACCCGCGCGCTGCCCCGCCTCGCGCGGTCCGTGAAGGAGGATCGCGGGAGCTGGGGAGAGGTAGTGATCGGAGGCGCCGCCGAGGGCCTCGCCAAGCTGCGCGATCCGGCCGCGATCGCTCCGCTCCTCGAGGCGCTCCGAGACATCACCACGCCGAGCACGGCGCGCCGGACGATCGTCGGCTCGCTCGCCGAGATGCGTGAGGTCACCTCCGACCCGCCGACGCTCCGCCTGATCCGGGAGGTCGCCGAGGATCAGCTCGAGGACCTCGATCCGAACGTGCGGATCGCGGTGGCCCGCCTGATCGTGGGTCTCCGCGACCCGGCCGGGCGCTCCACGCTCACCCGCTTGGCCGAGGGCGACCTCGACGGGCGGGTGCGGCGCGCGGCCCGTGAATCGGCGCGGGATCTCGGCGCCCACATCGCCAGCCCGCCCCAGGTGTCGGCCCTCTCGGACGCCGTCGAGGCGCTCCGTCAGGAGGTCAAGGAGCTCCGCTCGAAGCTGGCCGCGCTGAGCCCCGACAAGACCCCTGAGAAGAGCGCCGAGAAGGCGGCGGAGACGTCTGAAAAGACGTGAGTTTTCGGGCGTCCTGATTCCGTTGACTCTCCCGAACGGGGGAACTACAACCCCCCCGGTCCCTCACCCCGTGGGAGGAGCGATGTTCTACGTGTATCTGCCGGTGCTCATGATGTTGAGCATCGCAGTGATCGTCCCGGTGGCGCTGTTCGTGCTGACCACCGTGCTCGGTCCGAGCAAGCCGACCGAGGAAAAGCTGATCCCCTACGAGTCCGGCTCGGAGTCCGACGGCGCGCGGCACGTGCGCCTCAGCGTCAAGTTCTATCTCACCGCCATCCTGTTCGTCGTCTTCGACATCGAGGCGGTGTTCCTCTACCCGTGGGCCTCGCGCTTCCGCGACTTCGGCTGGTTCGGGCTCGTCGAGATGGTCCTGTTCATCATCGTCCTCGTGGTCACGCTCGCCTACGCGTGGAAGAAGGGAGCGCTCGAATGGGAACGGTGAAGGAGGTCATCGGCGGCCTCGACTCCGGCTTCGTCACGACCCGCTTCAACGATCTGTTGAGCTGGGCGCGAAAGTACTCGCTGTTCCAGTACCCGTTCGTCACGGCGTGCTGCGGGATGGAGTTCATGAGCGTGGCCGGGCCGCGCTACGACATGGCGCGCTTCGGCGCCGAGGCGCCGCGCTTCAGCCCCCGGCAAGCGGACTTGCTCTGGGTGGTCGGCACGGTGAGCCAGCGCCAGGCGCCAGCGCTCCGCCGCATCTACGAGCAGATGACCGACCCGAAGTGGGTGCTCGCGTTCGGCACGTGCGCGTCGTGCGGCGGCTTCTACGACAACTACACGACGGTCCCGGGCATCGACAAGATCATCCCCGTCGACGTGTTCGTGCCCGGGTGCCCGCCCCGCCCCGAGGCGGTGTTCGACGGGCTGATGCTGCTCCAAGAGAAGATCCAGGCCGGCAAGGATGGCCCGCTCGTCGTGCCGCCGCGGCATCTCCCAGAGCTCGCGCAGCTCAAGAAGAAGGCGTCGACGGTGGAGTTCGGCGTCGAGCGGATGCAGGAGCTCGAGCGCGAGAGCGCCGAGCGGGCCCGCGCGGTGATCGCGGGCGAGCTGACGGCCGAGAAGGAGCCTCACAAGCTCGAGAACTGAGTCGCTAAAGAGCCGAGTCGCTCGAGAGCCGAGTCGCTCGAGAGCCGAGCCGCTCGAGAACCGAGTCGCTCGAGAGCCGAGCCGCTCGAGAACCGAGCCGGGGTCCGCGCAGAAGGAAGACGATCGGATGAGCAAGAAAGTCCTCGACCGGCTCAAGCAGGAGCTGGGCGACAAGATCCTCGAGACCTCGGACTTCCGCGGCGACGACGAGGCGACCGTGGCGCCTTCGACGTGGAAAGCGGCGTTGACGTTCCTCCGCGACGATCCGCAGATGGCGATGGACCACTTCATCGACCTCACCGCCGTCGACTACCCCGAGCGCGAGCCCGAGACGCCGCGCTTCGACGTGCTCGTGATCGTCCGCTCGATGAAGCACAACCACCGCGTCCGACTGAAGACGCGCGTGCGCGACGGCGAGAACGTGCCGACCTGCGCGGACCTCTGGGTCGGCGCCGACTGGGCGGAGCGCGAGGTGTTCGACATGTTCGGGATCCGCTTCGACGGACACCCGGACCTGCGCCGCATCCTCATGTACCCGGAATTCGAGGGGTACCCGCTCCGCAAGGACTACCCGATCGCGCAGACGCAGCCGCTCGTGCCCTACCGCGACGTCGAAGGGACCGAGAAGCTCGCGCCGTTCGGAGCCGACGAGGGACAGCCGTGGGGCCGCATCGACTGGGTGGCGCGCCTGAACGACGGCGAGAGCGACATCCCCGTCTCGCCCGCGATCGGTGTGCAGGTCGGACAGCGCAAGACGCTGAGCGGCGGCGGTGGGGAACCAGGCGGCGACGACGCCGCGGATGGCGGGGAGTGACGCGTCATGGAACCGAACTACGAAGAGCTCGATGACGAGGGCACGCTCGAGCTGCCGGCCGAGCCGATGCGCCTCAACATGGGTCCGTCGCACCCGGCGATGCACGGGACCATCCGCATGGTCCTCGAGCTCGACGGCGAGACGGTCATGGACGTCGACGTCCAGCCCGGCTACCTCCATCGCGGCTTCGAGAAGAGCTGCGAGCGCGGGACGTGGTCGCAGGTGTTCCCGTACGCGGATCGCCTGAACTACGTCTCGCCGATGCTCAACAACGTCGGCTTCGCGCTCGCCGTCGAGAAGCTGATCGGCCTCGAGGTCCCCGAGCGCTGCACGTACTACCGAACGGTGCTCGGCGAGCTGGCGCGCGTCAGCGATCACCTCACGTGCAACGGCGCGACGCTCATGGAGCTGGGCGCGTTCACCCCGTTCCTCTGGCTCATCAAGGTGCGCGACTGGGTGTGGGACATCCTCGAGCAGGAGACCGGGGCCCGCCTCACCCACAGCTTCGGCCGCATCGGGGGGATGGCGAAGCCACCGACCTCGGGCTTCAAGGAGTCCGTCCTCGGCACGCTCCCCGAGATCGAGCACGCGATGATCGAGTCCGAGGGGCTCGTCATGAAGAACCGCATCTTCCTCGATCGCACCCAGGGGATCGGCGGGCTCAGCCAGGAGCGCGCGATCGCGATGGGCTGCACCGGGGTGGTCCTGCGCTCGACCGGCGTCGACTACGACGTCCGCAAGGCGAAGCCGTACATGTTCTACGACCGCTTCGACTTCGACGTCCCGGTCGGCCACGACGGCGACAACTACGATCGCTTCGTCTGCCGCTTCGAGGAGCTCCGGCAGTCGATCAAGATCATCCGCCAGGCGCTCGAGCAGATGCCGACGGACGGCCCCGTCATGGCGGAGGACGTCCGCTTCGCGCTGCCCGAGAAGCCGGACGTCTACAACACGATCGAGGGCACCATCGCGCACTTCAAGCTCGTGATGGAGGGCCTCAAGCCGCCGAAGGGCGCGGTCTATAGCTACACCGAGGGCGGCAACGGCGAGCTCGGCTTCTACATCGTCTCCGACGGCTCCGGCACGCCCTACCGCGTCCGCTGCCGTCCGCCGTGCTGGTACAACCTCGAAGCGGTCAAGGGGATGCTCGTCGGCGACATGATCGCGGACATCATCCCGACGTTCGGCTCGATCAACATGATCGGCGGCGAGTGCGACCGGTAGCGGTCCGCAGGCAGGTCCGCAGGTAAACTTCCGCAGGTAGACTTCTGATGCCCACCTTCAAGCTCGACGGTCACGAGATCCCCTTCGAACCGGGGGACACCATCATCCAGGCGGCGTACCGCCAGGGGATCGAGATCCCACACTACTGCTGGCATCCCGGCCTCACGGTCGCGGCGAACTGCCGGATGTGCCTCGTGGAGATCAAGGCCGAGCGCCCCATGGCGCTCCCCATCCTGAAGTGGGATGCGAAGAAGAAGGAGTACCTCCCGGCCACCAAGCCGAAGCTCCAGCCCGCGTGCCAGCAGATGGCGGCCGACGGCATGGAGGTCTTCGCGAAGAGCCCGAACGCGCTCAAAGCCCAGGAGACCACGCAGGAGTTCCTGCTCCTCAACCACCCCGTCGACTGCCCGATCTGCGATCAGGCCGGCGAGTGCAAGCTGCAAGACTACTGGCTCACCTCGCAGACGAAGCTGAAGCGCAAGGAGACGGAGCCGGTCCACAAGCCCAAGGGCGTCCGGTTCGGGCCGACGATCGTCTACGACGCCGAGCGCTGCATCATGTGCACGCGCTGCATCCGCTTCTGCGACGAGGTCGCCAAGGACCACGTCCTCGACATGCGCGAGCGGGGCAACCTCAACGAGATCACGCTCAGCCCCGGCCGCCAGCTCGACAACGACTACACGCTGATGACCGAGCACGTCTGCCCGGTCGGCGCGCTCACGAGCCGCGACTTCCGCTTCAAGGCGCGCGTCTGGTTCCTCAAGGGTGCCAAGGGCGTGTGCACCGGCTGCGCGACGGGCTGCAACACCTGGGTCGACTACGACCCGCGCTACGAGCGCGTCTATCGCCTTCGCCCGCGCGACAACCTCGAAGTCAACAAGTACTGGATGTGCGACGACGGAATGATGACCTACAAGCGGTTCCACGAGGACCGCGTCTTGTCGGGGCGGGTACGCGCGGCCGGCAAGCTCAACGAGGTCAGTCGCGGTGACGCGGTGCGGGCGGCGGCGCGCGTCCTCGAAAAGGTCGAGCGCGGCAAGCTCGGCGTCGTCCTCAGCGCGCAGCACGCGAGCGAGGACAACTTCGTGCTCGCGCGGCTGGCCAAGGAGCGCTTCGGCGCGGAGCACGTGTACCTGACCGCGAAGGCGCCGTGGAAGGGCGACGACATCCTCCGCCACACCGATCACAACCCGAACCGCGCGGGAGCCATCGCGGTCGCGCACGGCGACCCGCGCTCGATGGAGCAGCTCGTCGAGGACATCGAGGCCGGCACCATCAGCGCCGTCCTCTCGCTCGGCCCCGACACGTCGCTCACCGAGGCGGAGCTCGCGCCGCTCGCGAACCTCGCGAGCGAGGGCGTCGGCACGGCGGCGCACGTGAACTTGACGGCCAACGCGGGCGCGCTCACCTCGAGCGCGTCGGTGGTCATCCCCGTCGCGAGCGTGGCGGAGTCGGCGGGGACGTTCGTCAACTTCCAGGGCCGCGCGCAGTCGTTCAAGGCGGCGGTGCGGGCGCCCGGCGACATCCAGCCCGCGTGGCTCACGCTGGTCGAGATCGGCCAGCACCTCGGCTGGGAGATGGATTGGAAGCGGCTGGCCGACGTCCAGCGCGCGATGCCCAAGACCCTCCCCGCGACGACCAGCACCGAGGCGGCCGCGCCTCCGGCGGAGTGACCTCGATGCTCATCCTCGTCATCTCGACGCTCCTCAAGATCGTCTTCGTGCTCTCGCTGCTCCTCGGCGTCGCGCCGCTCCTCGTCTGGGCGGAGCGTCGGCAGAGCGCGATGATGCAGGACCGGGTCGGCCCGGTGCGCGGCGGCATCCCGCTCCCGATGATGCTGTGGAGCTTCGTCGTTCCGGCTGGGCTCGGGCTCGTCGTGGCCGGCATGGGGCTCAGCATCTCGATCACGCCCGTCTACATGGCGTTCGGTCAGTTCTACGACGCGGAGCTCGCGCCGGGATCGATGGTGTACGCCGTGATCCCGGTGGTGGGCCCGTTCATCGAGCTCTTCTGGCTCGACAACCCGTGGCACTACCACCTCATCTCGATCGTCAGCGGGCTCACCCAGCTCGGCGGCGTGGCCGTGTTCCTCACCGGGATCACGTTCAAGGACAAGCTCACGATCGCGGAGTTCATCAAGGGACCGGCGACGCAGGGCGCGCAGGCGATGGCGTGGCTCGGTCTCGTGTTCGCCGCCGCCGCGGCGGCGGGTGGCGGCTACTTCTGGTGGCAGCACGGCGTCGACTACGTGAGCCCGGGCCCGCTCCCCATGTCCGTCTCGGTGTACTTCTGGCTCGCGTTCCTCGGCGTCGTGGTCTTCGTGTTCCACCGCGGCGCGGCGTGGGTCGTCCATCACAGCGTGGACAAGCGCGGTCACCTCACGGTGTTCGGCCTCATCCATCCGGCCGTCGACTCGCTGAAGATGTTCTTCAAGGAGGACTTCGTCCCGCCGCGCGCGGACAAGTTCCTCCACTCGATCGCGCCGATCATCGCGCTCATCCCCGCGCTCGCGACGTTCGCGGTCATCCCATTCGGCCCGGACCTCCACTGGGGCCCCGAGGGCGACCCGATCCGCTACCTCTTCAGCTCGCTGCCGGTCGGTGCGGGCATCGAGGGCACCGTCATCCCACTCCAGGTGGCGAGCATCAACGTCGGCATCCTCTACATGTTCGCCATCGCGGGCACCGGCATCGTCGGCGCCGCGATCGCGGGCTACTCGTCCGACAACAAGTACTCCTTGCTCGGAGGCCTCCGCGCCGCGAGCCAGATGGTCAGCTACGAGGTGACGCTCGGCCTCACGCTCGTCGGCTGTTTCATGATCTACAACACGCTGCTCCTCGACCGCATGGTGCAGTGGCAGGTCGATCACGTCTGGGGCGTGTTCCTCCAGCCGCTCGCGCTCATCCTCTTCTTCTTCGCGGCGATCGCGGAGATGAAGCGCGTCCCGTTCGACGCGCCCGAAGGCGAGAGCGAGATCGTCGCCGGCTACTTCCTCGAGTACTCGGGGTTCAAGTTCGGCATGTTCATGACCGGTGAGTTCATCGAGCACATCACGAGCTCGGCCCTCATCGTCACGCTGTTCTTCGGCGGCTGGCACGTGCCGCTCCTCCATCAGGACGGCTTCCACTTCGGCGAGTGGATGGGCGTGCTCCCGCTCTGGCACGGCGCGGTCGTGCTGATCGGCGTGCTGGCGTTCTGCCTCAAGACGGCGGTGTTCGTGTTCCTGATGATGCAGGTGCGCTGGACGCTGCCGCGCTTCCGCTACGACCAGATCATGCAGCTCTGTTGGAAGATCATCCTGCCCCTCTCGCTCGTGAACATCGTGTTGACGGGTGTGGGCATCCTGGTGATCGGCTGAGAACGACGATGGCCTACAAGATCAACAAGCCGAAGCGCACGCTGGCCGAGCAAGCCTACTTCCCCGAGGCAGCCAAGGGCCTCGCGGTGACGATCGGACGCTTCTTCAAGAACACGTTCAGCAAGGAAGAGAACAAGGTCATCGCGACCGTCCGCTACCCGGACGAGGTGCGCGACTATCCGGAGCGCTTCCGCGGCGTGCATCGGCTCACCCATCGCAGCGACGGCTCGCCGCGCTGCGTCGCGTGCCTCTGCTGCAGCACCGCGTGCCCCGCGCAGTGCATCTACATCGAGCCGGCCGAGTACGAGCCCGACGACGCCCGCTACGGCTACGAGCGCTTCCCGCGCGTGTTCGTGATCGACGAGCTCCGCTGCATCTTCTGCGGCTACTGCGTCGAGGCGTGTCCGTGCGACGCGATCCGCATGGACACGGGCGTGCATGTGCCCGCGTCGGCGTCGCGCGCCGACTTCATCTTCGACAAAGAGACGCTCATGTCGATCCCGGGCAAGGACGGGACGTACATCACCGAGAACCCGCGGCACGAGCCGGGCGATCCATCGCACCCCGGGCTGAGCCGCGAGCACCGTCACTGAGCGGTTCGAGGTTCGCTCGTTCTCCCAGCGGACTAGACGGCGCGAGGCGCGGCGGCGAGCACCGTCCGCGCCACCTTTGATAAGCTCGACGCGCGGCGCCCGGACCTCCACGGGTGCGTTGGGGGAGCTTACGATGGTGCGTCGTTCGATCGTTTTCGCGCTCTCGCTGTCCGTCTCGAGCGCGCTGGCGGGATGCACCTGTGCGGTGGACCCGGACCACTACCTGACGCGTCGCGATGCGGGCCCGGACGCGCGTGTGCTCCGGGACGGCGAGGTGCCCGACGCGGCGCTCCCCGACGGAGGGGACGCGGGACGGCCCACCGATCCTTTGCCGCCGGTCGCGAGCGGCGTCGGGTTCTCTGACTACCGGCCCGCGGTAGGCGACGCGCTGAGCGCGATCGTCGGACCTTCGTTCGATCCGAACGGCGACGCGGTCCAGACGTTGTTCGCGTGGTCGAAGAACGGAATGCCGATCACGGGCGCGACCGCGGCGTCGATCACGCTCGATGCGGCGCGCTTCGCGGTGGGGGACGAGGTGACCCTCGAGGTGACGTTCAGCGACGGCTCGCTGACCACCACGCGGGCGGTGGGACCCGCGGTCCTCATCGACGACACGGTGCGCCCGCGCTGGGAGCTCCTCCTTCCCCCGCGCGGCCGCCAAGGAGGAGGGGGATCCCTCGCGTTCGATACGCAGCGCCAGCGGATGCTCTGGCGCGCGTCGACGCGCGAGACCGACCTCGGGCTCTTTGAGTATCAGCTCCCCCGCGGCTCCGAGATGGGCCGCTGGGTCCGCATGCAGGGCACGCAGGGCGCGGCACCGAACGCGTTCGGCAACCTCATCCTGTCGGATCCCGCGCGCGACCGGATCCTCGTGTACGGCGGGCGCATCCCGGTGACGAGCGGCGACGACATGCGCGTCAACACGCTGTGGACGCTCTCGCTCGCGGGCCCGCAGGGGAGCGAGGCGTGGGGAGAGGTGTCGACGAGCGGTGCGCCGACGCCACGGGACGCGATCATCGCGGTGCCCGTCCACCTCGCCGAAGACGAAGAGGCGTTCGTGTTCTACGGCGGCGTGACCGGCTCGGAGATGACGACCCAAGTCGTAGAGAACGACCTTTTCGTGCTTCACGTCGAGGACAACGACCGCTGGGAGCTCACCGACGCGAGCCGCCCCGGCGCGGGCGCCGCGTTGCCTACGATGTTCGAGGATCGCGCGAACCATCTCCTCTACCTCGCGGGCGGCGCGGAGCTCTCCGCGAGCGGCATCAACGGGTTGACCGAGGTCTTCGTGCTCGACCTGCACGACATCTCGGCCGGGTTCACGCCGGCGAGCTGGTCGCTGCCCGCCGGGCGATTCGGCGCCGCGGCGGTGGTGAACGGACGGACCGTCTACCTCGTGGGCGGGGTGTCGTCGCTCGGCGCGATGGGTCCGGTCATCGAGACCGACACGCTGCGCGTGGACCTCGACACGGGCACCATCGACGCCCTCGTGGCCGACCCGCCTCCCGCGCCGACCATCCAGCCCGTGTCGCGCGCTCCGTTCGACCCGAACCCGATCCTCATCTCGCGCGGGTTCGACGAGCTCAACCCGCGCTTCGACACGTTCGATGTCGGCGCCGAGCTCACGCGACCGATCACCGGACACCTCGTCGACATGCCACCTCCGATGCACCAGGGCGTGGCGGCAGATCGCGAGGGGGTGCCCGGCGTCGTGCTCTACGGCGGGCGCACCGGCATCGATGAGCCGCCGACCGGCGTGGCCGACGCGTGGGCGTACGACGGAATGAGGTTTTCGATCCTCCCGCTCGCCGGCAATCCGCCCGGCGCGCGATGGGGCTTCTCCTTCGACGCGTCGAGCGCGTTCGACTCGTACGAGGTCTTCGTCGTGGGCGGACGCGCCGACGCCGCGACCGGTCTCGGGACGCTCGCGTCGATGGAGCCCTACCGCGCGCGGTGGGCGGACGGGCAGTGGGAGCGCTACGACTTCAATCCGGGCGCGGGCGCCAATCCGCCACCGCACGAGGGCCACGCCGTGTTCCGCGGTCAGTGTCGTGGCAACGCGGGCGAGCTGGGCAACGTCGTCGCGTTCGCGGGCGGCGAGACGCTCGGCGGCATCGACAGTCACACGTACGTGCTCCAGTGCACGGTGCAAGATCGGACGCAGTGGACGGACTGCTTTTGGCGCGACGCCGCGTTGATGAACGCCGGTAGGGCTACGGTGTGGTCGGCCGCGGTGCAGCTGTCCGACCCGATGGTTCCGGACGACTATGAGCACACGTTCCTGATCGGCGGGCATGACGCCACCGGCACTCCGACGAACCGCGTGCAGTACCTGCGCGCGTGCTTCCCCTACACCGGCACGCCCGACTCCTGGACGCTGGTCACCGCGCCAGCCGCGCCGGCGGTGTACGGCCACACCGTGACGGCCATCCCGGCGCCGAGCGCGACGATGGCCGGTCGTCGCGTGATCCCGGAGGCGTACCTGCTCTTCGGGGGGTCGGACGACTTCGGATACTCGGTGAGCCCCGACGTCTTCCGCGTGACCTGGGACGGCAATCGCGTAATGCCCACCGCGACGTTTGCGATGGTCGACGCCGACGGCCCCGAGCGCCCGGTCGGGCGCACGTTCCACTCCACCGCCTACGACTACGTGGAGAGGAGGCTGCTGGTCTACGGCGGGATCCAGGATGGAGACGTCCTCGACGATCTCTGGGCGCTGATCCTGCCCTGACGCGTCACCAGATCTCGACCACGGAGTCGATCGGCACCTCACTCGGAGCCGAGCCGTCGAACCACGCGAGCGTGACCGCGGCGCCGGCGACTGAAACGACCGTTGCGTGATAGAGGTCCGTCCCCGACCACAGCGCGTCGACGTGCGTCCCCTCCGAGAGCTGGCTCGCGTCGATGCGCGGACACGCCGCGAGGACGGTCAGCTCGTCGAGCCAGCGCTCCTCCTCGCCCGCGCGGACCTTGGTGAGGCCCGCTCGAAGCTCGAGGACGGTCCCCACCGCGTGCGCGTCGGCGATCCAGTACCGCTCGCCGATTCGCGGGGACGCGACCGGCTCGTCGAACACCCGTACGATCGCGTCCGCGGGCACGTCCGCCTCGGTGCCGTCGAGGTAGAGGAGGTGCACCCGCTCGGCCGATCGATCGCGGACGCGCGCGAGCCAAGGGCGCGCGGTGTTCACCTGCGTTCCGTCCATCCAGTATGCGAGCACGTAGCGGCCCGCAACGATCGTGGACGGCTCCACCGCGGGCCGCACCGGGAACCCGCGCGCCTCGGGAGGCGGAGGGGGCGGCGGCGGCGGGGTCGCGGTGGAGTCGAGCCGGTACAGCATGTCCGCGCTGATCCACGTGTCGCCGCCGTCGCCGAGCCGGACATGGAAGAGCGCGTCCCGGGTCTCGAGCACCGTCACGTCGACCGCGCGCGTGCCCGTGTAGTACTGGACCTGTCGCCCATCGAGGTTCGGCCACGGCTGGAGGCGCTCGCGCTCCACCCACTCGTGATCGCCGTCCGCGTACTCGACGCGGGTGAACTCGCCGCGCTCCTCGGTGGCCCGCGCGGCGTACAGGTTGCCGCGCCCGAGCCAGTCGACGGCGACGACCCGGACCGGCGGGCCGTCCTGGGCGCCAGGGGGTGGGGGGGAGTCGGGCTCGCACCCCGCGAGGGGGAGCGCGACGAGGGCGAGAACGAGCAACGATCGAGCGATCGGACAACGCGGCATGGGTCCTCCCGGGGGGCGCAGTCTATCCTCCCGGCGTGTTCGTCGTCGGCTTGGGCGCCAACCTTGGCTCGCGCGAGGCGTACCTCGTCGCGGCGCTGCGGTTGCTCGCCGAGCGCGTGCGCGTCGTCGCGCGCTCGCGGCTCTACGTGACGGCGCCCGTCGGTCCTCCGCAACCCGATTTCCTCAATGCGGCGGCTCGGATCGAGACGGAGCTCGCGCCCGACGAGCTCCTCGAGCTCGCGCTGGACATCGAGCGGCGGCTCGGCCGCGTGCGGCGTGAGCGGTGGGGGCCGCGCACGATCGATCTCGACCTCCTCCATTGGAGCGGCGGGGCCGTCGACGCGCCGGGGCTCTCGCTCCCGCACCCGCGCCTCGCCGAGCGTCCGTTCGCCCTGGCGCCGCTCCTCGACGTCGCCCCCGAGCTCGCTTCGCGCTACGGGACGATCGAGGCGCCGCCCGTCCGCGTCTGGCTCGACGAAGGAGGCGCGCCGATCGACTCCGACGATGCGCTCGCGTGGGCGCACAATCGTTCCGTCCCGCTCGCGCCCGAGCGAAGGCTCGAGGTCGCACGCGTGGACGGGGCGGCGGCGTTGAAGGGCGCGCCATCGGACGCGTGGATCGCATTCGAGCGTGACGAGGCCGACGGGCTGCGCGGAGTTGCGCTGCTCCGCGCGCGAACGAGCTGATCAGTCGCAGCCGGGCCGCGCCGCGCGCGCGATCGTCTCCACGATCGCGGCGGCGGAGTCGCCGTAGTCGTCCTCGCAGATGCTGCGGACGGAGACATGCGCGCCGCGCGCGGCGAGACCGTCCGCGACCTCGACCATGCGGCGCGAGGGAAACGCGGCGCCCATCGCCGACCGGCACGCGAAGGCCGGGAGGCCGGACGAGGGGTCGATGCGGATCGCCATCTCGGGGTGTGCGAGGATCTGGCTCGGCGCGGCGCCGGTGACCTCGACTGGCACGCCGCCGATCACGGAGAACGCGACCCGGCCGGTAGGGCGCACGCGTGGCGAGGAAGCCGTCGACATAGCGGCTGATCCTCTGGAGCGCCTCCGGGTGTAGATAGCAACGCTCGTTTGGCCCCTCGGGATAGCGCGACGAGGTGAAGTTGAAGATATCGGGGTCGGCCGCCGAGCAGTCCTCTTCGTCGGTGATGAGCACGATCGCGAGCACCGCGTCGGGGCGGAGGAACCCGAGCCGGCTCGAGGCGGCGGCTCGTCGCCGCTCGTCAGGCGGCGTCGAGCGCGCGCAGCACGTCGGCGATGAGCTCGTCGGGATCCTCGAGCCCGACCGCATAGCGGATGAGCGCGTCGGAGATCCCGATCGCGGCGCGCTCCTCGGTCGAGAGCTCGTAGTAGCTCATCAACGCGGGCTGCTCGACGAGGCTCTCGGCGCCGCCGAGGCTCGGCGCGATCTTCGCGATGCGGCAGGCGTCGACGAAGCGCGTGCCCATCGCGAGGTCACCCGCGAGCTCGAACGTGACGACGCCGCCGAAGCCGCTCATCTGCCGCGCCGCCACCTCGTGATGCGGATGCGAGGGCAGCCCCGCGTAGTAGACCCGCGCGACCTTGTCGTGGCCCTCGAGCGTGCGCGCGAGCGCCAACGCGGTGTCGTTGCTCCGCGCGACGCGCAGCGCGAGCGTCTTGAGGCCGCGGCTCACCAGGAAGCTCGCGTGCGGGTCGAGCACGCCGCCCAGCACGTGGCGCATCTCGCGGATCAACGAGACGTGCGCGCTCGATCCGGCGACGAGACCGGCCAGCACGTCGTTGTGCCCGGCCAGGTACTTCGTCGCGGAGTGCACGACGAGATCGATCCCATGCTCGGCGGGGCGCAGGTTGATCGGCGTCGCGAACGTGGCGTCGATCAGCGTGCGCACGCGTCGGGGCTTACAGATCGCGGCGAGGGCGGCGATGTCGACCACGTTGTTGTACGGGTTCGTGGGCGCCTCGCTCACCACCAGCCGCGTCTCGGGCCGGAGCGCCGCCTCCAACGCCGCGAGGTCGGCCGGAGGTACGAGGGTGTGCTCGACCCCGAAGCGCGAGAGGACGCCCGAGACGAACTGCCGCGTGCGACGGTAGCAGTCGCTGAACAGCACGACGTGCGAGCCGCGCTTCACGAACGCCAGGATCGCCGTGGTGACGGCCGCCATCCCGCTCGCGAAGGCGGCCGCGTCTTCGGTGCCCTCGAGCGCCGCGAGCTGCCGCTCGAGCGCGTGCACGGTCGGGTTGCCGTAGCGTCCGTACTCCTCGCGCTGGACGCGACCCTCGAAGAAGTCGCGGAGCTCCGCGGTGTCGCGGAACGTGTAGGTCGCCGTCTGGACGATCGGGACCGTCAACGCGTCGTGCGGGTACTTCTCGGGCGCGCCCCCGTGCACCGCGAGCGTGCCCGGCGAGCGAGCGCTCGCGGGCCGGTCGTCGCTCACGGTGTGTCCCTCACGGTGCCCGGTGGTTGGGCACGACTACTCGGCGCGGTTGGCGTCGTTGGCTTCGGGGTTGTTCATCCGACGGAGCTGCTCGCGCGCCTCGTCTGCGCCCGCGCCGCCCTGATCGCGCGCGCTCATCAACAGGCCGCGCTCGTCCATCGACGCCAGCACCTTCGCGCTGAGCGTGCGCCGGCCCGGATCCTCACCGCGCAACCCGTTCCAGAGCTGCTCGCGGATCTGACGCGGGTTCAGCCCGTCCACTCCATCCCAACCCGCCTTGAGGCGGAGGATGATATGGTTCCACACGTAGCCGTGGCGGTTGTCGCCCTCGCCCTCGTTGAGGATGTCGGCCACCGCGAGGCGTCGCCACACCTCGCCGCTCTCGAAGTTGCGCGAGGTCACGAGGTTGAACGCGTTGCTCTCGTCGTCGCGGATGCTGTAGAGGATGACCTGCTGGAGCTCTTCGTCGCCCGCGAGCGCGTTGAGGAGCGCACGCGCGTTCGCCTCCGAGCCTCCGAGGACGATCATGAACGCCGCCTCGCGCCGCGTGGACTCCTCCTCGAGGAACTGATGCACGCGATCGTCGAGGCTCGGCGGCGCGGCGTAGCCGACCGCGAGCGCGGCGGCGCGCCGAACGTCCGGCGGCGTCTCGGAGTTCGCGATCAGATCCATCAGCGGAGCCGCGACCTCGGCGGACGCGCGCTGCCAGAGCGAGCTCACGTAGTAGCGCTTCGCGACCTCGTCGAGGTTCGCGTCCTGGACCTTCGCGATGATCTGCTGGAGGACCTCTTCGCTCGCGATGGCGCCGAGCGCGAGGCCGGCGTCGTGGCGCAGGCGCCGGTCGTCGAGGGGATCCTCGATGATCGTCATGAACGCCTCCGCGACGTCCGGCCGGCCGTAGCGACCGAGCGCGCGCACCGCCGCGGTGCGGTTCATGAAGGCGGTCTCGTTGGCGACCGACGGGACGGAGAAGTCGGTGTCGCCGCGCGGGATCATACGAGCGAGCCGGTCATACGCCGGGTCGTAGTCGAGGTCGGCGAGCGCCGCTGCCGCCGCCGCGACGTCGTCGCCCTCGAGCTCATGCTCGATCGCGGGGCCCGCCGCCGTATTGCCGGTGGTCCCGAGCGCGCGGAGGATGTTCGCGCGACGCGAGAGGAACCGCTCGTCGCGGAGCATCTCGGACAGCGTGTCCGCCGCCGACGGCGCGCGGAGCGCCTGGATCTTCGAGAGCGCCTCGCGCGCGACCTGGAGATCGAGGCCCTGCGCGATGCGGAGCAACCCCGGGACGGCCCGCTGATCGCCGAGCTCCGCGAGACCGAACGCCGCCTCCTGACGCAGCTGCTCGTTCTCCGAGTCGATGAACGTGGCCAGCGGCTCGGCCGCCTGCGGGTCGTGGCTCGCCGCGAGCATCCGCACGAGCTCGAGCTTGATGTCGTCGTCGTGCGCCGAGCCGAGCAGCGCGGTGATCCCCGGAGCGCCGGTGGTGCGACGGAGCGCGTCGAGCACCGCCGCGCGCATCCGCGGCTGCGCCTCGAGGATGTGGAAGAGCGGCGTCCCCGCGCGCTGATCGCCGGCGCGGCCGAGGCCCGACGCGATCGATCGCAACACGTTTTGATCGGGCTCCGGGCGCGCGAGCTCGAAGTCCGCCATGCGGCTCAGCGGATCGATGACGTCGGGCGACGCCGACTCGGCGAGCGCGCTCGCGGTGAGGGTGCGGACCGAGACCTCGTCGTGGTTGAGGAGGTCGTTCGACGACAGCCGCTCCGGCCCGAGGACCTCGCTGATCACGCGCGGATCGAACCCCGGCTGACCCTGGAGGCGCCCGCTCGAGAACTCCGCGATGATCGCGTCCGCCGCCGCCGACTCGCCGAGGACGGCGAGCGCCCACACGATCGGCGCGCGCTGACCGGACGGAGTGCGTTCGAGCGCCCGCATCAGATCCGGCTTCGCCACGTCGGCCGAAGGCGATCCGATCGCGGACAGCGCGTGCGCGGCCGCGGTCACCACGGTGGGCGAGCCCGAGTCGAGCTGCGCCGCGATCACCGGCACCGACGCCGCGTCGCGATACTGCTCCATCTTCCCGAGGATCCGCAGCTTGACGTCGTCGTACTGCGCGTCGGGGAGGAGCTCGCGAATGCGGCGCAGGAAGTCTTCCTGATCCGCCGCCTGCTCCTGCGCCTCGTTGTAGGCGTCCCAGCGGTGCTCCTCGGCCTGCATCCGCTGCCACAGGACCCAGCCGATCGCGCCGACGCCGACGATCATGCCGATCAGGGCGACCCAGGCGAGGATCGAGGTCCCGGACCCCATCTTTCGGAGCGCCTCGTCGTCGCCGAGCGCCGGGCCCAGATCGGGGGGCGAATCGTCCAGGGCGGACAGGTCGGCCGCCGGCTGCGCGACATCGAACGGATCGTCAGAATGGTCGGTGTTCGGATCCATAGGTGGGTCCCCTCATTCGGCACGCACGATGCCAAAGCCCCGACCCAAACTCAACTGCATTCGCGGGCCGCAAGTGCCCGAAATCGCTTTTGACCCGGTTGCGTCGTCGGTATACTCGGTCGCTCTCTGGGAGGCTGACCGATGACGAAGTCCGAGCTCATCGACGCGGTCGCGCGGCGCAGCAACATCACCAAGAGCCGGGCGGAGCAGGTCGTGAACTGCATCTTCGACGCGATGACCTCGTCGCTCGAACGCGGCGACGGCATCGAGATCCGCGGCTTCGGCAGCTTCACGGTGCGCGAATACAAGGCCTACAACGGTCGCAACCCGCGCACGGGGCAGACGGTCCCGGTGCCGCCGAAGCGGCTCCCGTTCTTCAAGGTCGGCAAGGAGCTCAAGGAGCTCGTCAACCAGGTCCCGGGCGAGCCGACCGGCGACTGAAGCGCCCACGACACGACGCAGGGCGACACGTCGCAGGGCGACACGACGCACCGCGACACGACGCACCGCGACACGACGAACCACGCGGGCGAACCGAGCTGGCGCGCGGGCGCGAATCGCGCTCGAGCTCAGACCATCGCGTGCTCGAGGAGCTGACCGCCGAGCGGCTGGGTCATGTCGATCGCCTCGAGCAGCTCGTCGGCCGGGCTCATGCCGCGATCCATCAGACCCCGGAGCGCGGTGAGGTGGATGCGCTCGTCCTCGCCGTGACGGTTGAGGTTGCTGAGCCGCGCGAGGCCATCCTCGGCGTGGCCGAGGAGCTCGGACGCCCACTCGCCCATCTCCCGGCCGCGCATCGTCGCGCGGAGGCCGCGCTCCGGCACGTCCTCGCGCGCCGCGTTCGCGTCCGCGTAGGTGAGGCCCGCGATCATCGTCTCCACCGCCGTCAACGAGGTGTCCTCGTACAGCACGCCCTTGAGCACGGCGGGCAGCGCACAGATGAGCGCGGTGCGCTGCGAGTCGGCCGAGCGGACCTCGATGATGTTCTTGAGGCGCACGTCGGGGAAGAGCGTGTTCAGGTGCATCTTCCAGTCGTCCATCGTCGCGCGGTGACCCTGGAAGCCTTCTTTCAGGAACGACGCGAACGTCTGGCCGGTGTTCGCGATCGGCTTTCCATCCCGCTTGATCAAGAACATCGGGACGCCGAGCGCGTACTCGACGTAGCGCTGGTAGCCGAACCCGTCCTGCCACGCGAACGGGAGCAGCCCGGTGCGATCCGGATCCACGTGCATCCACACGCGCCCGCGGCGCGAGCGGTCGCCGTTCAGCGCGCCCTCGCTGAACGGGCTGTTCGCGAACATCGCGGTGAGGATCGGCGAGATCGCGAGCGCGACGCGCATCTTGCGCACCGCGTCGTCCTCCGACGAGTAGTCGAGGTTCGCCTGCACGGTGGCGGTGCGGCGCATCATGTCGAGCGCCATCGATCCCTTGGTCGGGAGGTAGTCGCGCATGATCGCGTATCGGAGCTTGGGCACCCAGGGCAGGTCTTCTTGACGCGCGAACGGGTGGAAGCCGAGGCCGAGCCACGCGATGCCGAGCTCGGTCGAGATGTCGCGGAGCTCGGACATGTGGCCGCGAAACTCCGCGCACGTCTGGTGGACGGTGGCGAGCGGCGCGCCCGAGAGCTCGAGCTGCCCGCCCGGCTCCAGCGTGATCGACGCGTCGCCGCGGCGGAGCGCGATGATCTCGCCTCCCGCGACCTCCGGCTCCTCGAACCAACCGTGACGATCGCGCAGCTCGAGCAGGACCGCGCGCACGCCGCGATCGCCGTCGAACGCGATCGGCGCGCCGGTCTCGCGCACGATGCCGAACTTCTCCGCCTCCGTCCCGATGCGCCACGCGGCGCGCGGTTTCTCGGCCGCGTAGAAAGGCTCGAGCAAGTCATCGATGCCTTCGAGCGGGCGCTCGCTGCTGTGGCCCAACGTAGTCTCCGTGGTAGTCTCGCGGCGCCCGACGGGGAACGGCTCGGTAGAAACGGGTCGGAAGGACGGTCGGACGGAACGGTCGGAAGGATTTCGTGAACCACCGGCGAATGGATGGCTCGTTCGGCCCCGATGTCGTGGTGCACGGACGCCTGAGCGGCAAGTCGGATTCGTTGCGCATCGACGGCGTGCTCGAGGGCGAGCTCGACGTCGACGCCGCGGTGAGCGTGGGCCCCGAGGGCCTGATCGCGGCGCCGATCTCCGTCGCGAGCCTCGAGGTCGAGGGGGAGGTCCGCGGCGACGTGCGCGCGCGCGGCGCGGTCACCGTGCGCGCGGGCGGGCGGCTGGTCGGCGATGTGCGCGCGCGGCGCATCGCGATCGACGACGGCGGCTCGCTGCAAGGCGGGATCGAGATGGAATTCGAGTTGCCAGCCGCGGAAGGGAGCCGCTCGTGACCCGCGCGTCGTCGTTCCCCGCGGGGCTGCGCCTCGACGGCGCGATCGAGTGCGAGGGTGACCTCACGATCTGGGGCACCGTGGTCGGCCCCGTGACGGTGGGCGGCGCGCTCGCGATCGAGCCCGACGGCCGCGTGGAGGGCGACGTGCGCGCGCGCGCGATCACCGTGCGCGGGGTGTTGGTGGGCAACGCGGAAGGCGGCGAGACGATCCGCCTCGACGCGAGCGCGACGCTGGTCGGCGACGCGGTCGCGCCGCGGGTGAGCATCGACGAGGGCGCGAAGATCCGCGGTCGCGTGCGGATGAGCGGCGAGCCGCTGGTGCCCGATCCGGTCCGGCGCCGGCGCGCGCGCGACGTGGGGCAGCTCGCGGTTCGGCCGGAGGTCGTCGCGGCGTCCTACGAGCCGGAGGAGCCGCCGACCGAGCGGCCGCCGCCGATGCCGGTCGAGATGCCGGTCGAGATGCTGGACGAGGAGCCCTCCGAGCTGGCGGCCCTCCGCGCTGAGACTCTCCGCGCCGACACCCTCCGCGGCGAGCTCGCCGCGATCGCCGCCGAGCACGTGCTCGACCTCGAGGCGCGCGAGGCCGCGCCGCTCGACGCTGCGTCGATCGAGCGCGCGCCGATCGAGCGCGCGCCGATCGAGGGCGCACCGATCGAGAGCGCGGCGATCGGGCGCGCACCGATCGAGCGCGAGCCGAACGACGGGGCGCCGAGCGATCGGGAACGGCCGCCGGGGAGGCGTCGCGGGCGGCGGCGCGGGCGGGATCGACGCGATCGCGACGCGCGGGAGCCGGACGTGCGTGAGGCGGACTCGCGCGCGGGAGCCGAGCGGCGGCACACCGAGCGTCGAGCCGAGCCGCGCGACGCGGGCGGGCGCGAGCCGGAGCCCGAGCGGCGCACCGAGCGGGTAGAGCGCGGCGAGCCGCGCGAGCAGGACGAGGGGGACGCGGAGGACCGCCAGCGGCCGCGGCGCCGCCGTCGTCGGCGCGGTCGCCGTCCGCCGGCGCCGACGATCCCGGTGGTCCCGCGCCAGAAGGCACGGCGCAAGGATCGGCCCGATCCGATCGAGGCGTAGAGGCCGATGGACCGACTCCTCGAGCTCCTGCGGACCCACAGCTTCGTGAAGAAGCGTGTCAAGCTCGCTTCCGGTCGTGAGTCCGACTTCTTCATCGATTGCAAGCAGACGGTGCTCCGCGCCGAGGGCCACCGCCTCGTCGGCGAGGCGATGCTCGAGCGGGTGCTCCGCCTCGAGCCGCGGCCCGTCGCGGTGGCCGGCGTCGCGCTCGGCGGCTGCAGCCTCGCCTCGTCGGTCGCGCTCACCTCGGCGCTCCACGGCACGCCGATCGACGCGCTCTACGTGCGCAAGGAGGCGAAGGACCACGGGAGTCAGCGCCTCATCGAGGGCGACGATCACCTCCCGGCCGGCGCGCGCGTCGCCGTGCTCGAGGACACCATCACGACGGGAGGCTCCACCCTCAAGGCGGTCGCCCAGCTGCGCGATCGCGGCTTCGAGGTCGCCGGCGTGATCGCGATCGTCGATCGCCAAGAGGGCGCGGCCGAGGCGATCGAGGGCGCGGGCCTGCGCTTCGACGCGCTCTATCGGCGGAGCGACTTCATGGGGCCCGACGATGCTCGCTGAACGCGCGCGGGCCGAGCGCGCGGCGGCGCTCGCCCTGGTGACGCTCGCCTCGATGACGATGGCATCCGTGGCGCTGTCGGTCGCGGGCTGCGCGGGCCGTCAGCTCCCGATCCACCCCGCGCCGCGCTCGTTCACGCCGGACGACTACGGCTCGATCTACGGCGACTGGACGCGGAGCTCGGACGAGTTCGCGTTCGATCGCTTGCAAGACGTGTTGCACGTCACGGCGACGTTCGAGTCCTGGGAGTTCCGCTGGGCGTACGTCGTCCGGTACGCGTCGGACTACTCGCTCACGACCGAGGAGCGGACGCGCCTCTTGCGGAGCTCGCTCTCCGATGCCGAGGACCGGCACCGGTTCTTCGTCACGATGGTGGGCAACCGCTTCACCGAGAGCGACCTGACGGGCGAGCGCAGCGCGTGGCGGGTCCTCCTGGTCGACGAAGCGGGCCGACAGACCCGACCGGTCGAGATCGACCGCATGCGATCGCCGGGCGCGGCGGAGCGCGTGTATTTCCCGACCGTCAACCCGCAGCGGCATACCTACCGGATCGCGTTCCCCACCCGGCACCCGAACGGCGAGCCGGTGATCGCCCCCGATGCTCAGCGGATCCGGCTCCGCTTTACCGGGGCCGAGGGCTCGGTGCAGCTCGAGTGGGAGCTCGATCCGAACGCGCCGGCGACCGAGCCGCCGCACGTCCTCGCGGGCACCTGACCCCGTCGCCGAGCGCCCCCTCGCGGGGGTCTCGTTGACTCGGCGGGAGGGGCCCGATATCGTCCGCACGCCTCGAAAACCGAGGCACGGGGGCGTGATCCGGTCGCCCTCGTGATCCGCTTGCTCCCGTTCGAGCGAGTTGCGCAGGTCGGTTGATGCGCAGTCGGTTCCTCGCGGCCCCGCGAGCCGCTCGTCGCGGTCGGGGCCGGCGTGCAGACACCTTCCCGTTGGGGGATCCCATGAACACTCGACATCCATCCCGCCGTTCGCTCCGGCCCGCCTCCGGCGGACCTTTGCTCGCGGCTCGCATTCCATCCCGCCCTTCGCTCCGGCCCGCCTCCGGCGGACCTTTGCTCGCGGCTCGCATTCCATCCCGCCGTTCGCTCCGGCCCGCCTCCGGCGGACCTTTGCTCGCGGCTCGCATTCCATCCCGCCCTTCGCTCCGGCCCGCCTCCGGCGGACCTTCGCTCGCGACTCGCATGCGTCTCCTCGGGGCCGCCACGATCGCTCTGTCGGCGCTCTTCGTCGGCTGCCACGCGAAGCCGGACGATCCGGCCGGGCAGGCCGAGGAGCTCTCCGATCCGGTTCGCCGCGAGAACGCGATCGCGAACCTGCAGAACCTCTACACGTCGCGCCTCGCCGCGGCGGACGGCGATCGCAGCGTCGAGACGGTCCAGAACGACGAGGGCCGCGACGTGCCCGGCCCGATGGGCGTCGCCAACGCGTCGGTCGGCGCGCTGACCCAGACCTACCTCGATCACCCCGAGGATGCGCAGAACGGCGAGCGCATCCTGAACCTCCTCCTCGAGATGCAGGACCCGCGCGCCATGCCGGCGTTCCTCAAGGCGCTCGACTGGCGCGCGGAGGTCAGCGAGACGCACGCGATCACGGCGGCCCAGGCGATCGAGCGGATGACGCTCCCCGACGATCAGGTGGAGCCCGCGATCACCGCGATCAGCTCGGCGCTCGAGCGCGTGCAGGGTAGCCGCGGCGTCGACAACCGGATGCGGATCCACTTCATCCGCACGCTCGGCCACCTCGGCGATCGCCGCGCCACGCCGATCCTCACGTCGGTCGCGATGCGCATCCACGAGGATCAGAGCTTCCTCATCAACATCATGGCGGCCGAGGAGCTCGGGAAGCTCCGCGATCCGGCGGCCGTCCCGACGATGATCAAGGCGCTGTTCCTCTTCGCGCACAACCGCCCCGATCAGCGGATGAACGACGTCGGTGCGCAGGGCCTCGTCCAGATCGGCCGGCCCTCGCTCGAGCCGCTCACCCAGCTCCTCGCGGGGGAGAACGAAGAGGCGAACCGCATCGCGAACAACTACGTGACGGCGGTCCGCAACGCGAACGCGGAGGCGGGCGCGAACATGGATCCGCGCACCGTCGTGGTCGGCGAGGCGTGCTACGCGCTCGGTCAGCTCGGCTTCCGCGAGTCGATCGATCCTCTTCTCGGCCAGGTCACCCCGCTGACCGGGATGGCGACCGCGGACATCGGCGAGACGCAGCGCCCCGAGATCAGCCGCGCGCTCTCGTGCGTGACCTCGCTCGTCCAGATCAACCGCGAGGACTCCGACACGCCGCGCCTTCGCCAGGCGCTGATGGACACCTACAGCCACATCCCCGAGGAGTGGCCGCCGGAGGCGCCGTATACGTCGCGCGCGCAGGTGCTCGCGGCGATGCAGCACACCTACGACGTCGGCCTGCTCGACTTCCTCCACGGCATCGCGGCGAACCGCGAGGAGCTCTTCGACTTCCGCGTCGTCGCGTTCATCGCGCACGTGATGATCGCGAACCGCGACGAGGTCGGCCGCGACCGCGCGGTCATCGAGGCGGAGCCGGAGGGCAGCGAGGTCCGCCAGCGGCTCGAGGAGTTTCTCCCCGCGATCGAGACGGCGCAGGAGTGCAACGACGACTTGCAGTGCTACATCGGCAAGCTCGGCGACTCCAACCCGATGGTGGTCCGCAAGGCGGCGTACATGATCGCGCGCTACGGCCGCGGCAACGCGGCGGCGCTCACCGCGCTGATCGAGCACATCGATCACAACAACGTCCCCGTCCGCGGCGACGTGCTGTACGCGATCGACTGGGTCGCCACCGAGGGCAGCCCGGAGGCGGTCGCCGAGATCGAGCGCGTGCGCGGGGTCGAGGAGGGACGCTCGAGCTGGAACCAGATCAAGGAGCTCGCGATGGCGGTGCGCGCGCGGCTCAGCACCCGCGGAGGGTGAGCGCAGCGTAGCCTGTCAGAACGGTGGTGGACTGAGTGGTTCGGCTCGAGATCCTCGAAGGTCAGGACAAGGGTCGCCGCTTCGAGACGGCCGATGAGGAGATCCGCATCGGCCGCTCGGAGCTCAACGATCTCGTGTTGGGCGAGTGGCACGTCTCCGGAGAGCACGCTTCGATCGTGCTCGCCGGAGCGGTGTACCTCGTGCGTGATCAGCACAGCACCAACGGCACGCGCGTCGATCGCAACGGCGACGTCATCGACGTCACCCAGGCGGCCGAGCGCGAGGTCGAGCTGCACGACGGCGACACGCTGGTGCTGGGCGACAAAGAGCGCCCGGTCCGCATCCGCTTCATGCTCGGCGACGAGCCCGACGACGCGCGCATCGTCTCCTTGCGCAAGGTCGACGAGCTCGCCCAGGTGGAGGAGTCGGTCGGGAGCGACCGTGAGCTGTTGCGGCGGCTCTACGCGTCGCAGAAGTCGATCGGCTCGTGCATCGACATGGGTGACGTGATCGAGGTGGTCTCGCGCCAGGTGTTCGCGTTCCTCTCGCGCGCGACGCACGTGACGGTCGCGCTCCGCGAGCTCGAGGGCCCCGGCGGCCGCGCGGGCGGGCGACGCACCGCGCGCTACGTCCCGGTGGGCACGCGGGTGCGCGGCGGCGGCGACTCGGAGGCGGTGCCGATCACGCGCAGCGTCTTCAAGAAGGTGGTGGCGGAGCGCGCCGCGGTGTTGGCGGCGGACGCCAAGCGCGACGTCGGCGAGACCGCGTCGATCATGGGCGCGCAGATCCAGAGCACGATCGGCGTCCCGCTCTGGCACGGTGACAACGAGATCATCGGTGTGCTGCAGGTCGACAACCGCGACGCGAGCGGTGTCTTCCGCGAGCGCGACCTCGAGATCCTCGCGCTCCTCAGCCAGTCGGCGAGCCAAGCGTTCGCCCACGCGCAGCTCGTCGCGCGGCTGCGCGCGTCGGAGGAGAGCCAGCGCAACGAGGCGGACTTCCTCAAGCGCCGCGAGCACGACCGCCGCTTCGACGGGATCATCGGCGAGTCGAACGTGATGAAGGCGCTGTTCGAGCAGCTCCGCAAGGTCGTCAACACGCGGGTCACCGTGCTCGTCGAAGGCGAGACGGGGACGGGCAAGGAGCTCATCGCGAGCGCGGTCCACTACTGGTCGGAGCGGCGCGAGCGCCTCTTCGTCGCGCAGAACTGCGCGGCGCTCCCGGAGAACCTCCTCGAGAGCGAGCTCTTCGGCCACAAGAAGGGCAGCTTCACGGGCGCGCACGAGGACAAGAAGGGCCTCTTCGAGCTCGCCGACGGCGGCACGTTGTTCTTGGACGAGGTCGGCGAGATGCCGCTCAACCTGCAAGCCAAGCTGCTGCGCGTGCTGCAGGAGGGCGAGATTCGCCCCATCGGCAGCAACACCACGCGGCGGGTCGACGTGCGGATCGTGGCGGCGACGAACCGTGACCTCGAGGAAGAGGTGCGCGTCGGCGCGTTCCGTGAGGACCTCTTCTATCGCCTCAAAGTGTTCCCGCTCCGCGTCCCGCCGCTCCGCGAGCGCCGCGAGGACATCCCGCTCTTGGCGGGCCACTTCCTCAAGCGCTACGCGCAGGAGTTCGGCCGCACGGTGAACGGCTTCAGCCAGCAGGCGATGGAGCTGATGAGCGCGTACAAGTGGCCGGGCAACGTGCGTGAGCTCGAGAACGAGGTGCAGCGCCTCGTCATCCAGCTCGACAACGACGGTTTCGTCGAGCCGGATCACCTGAGCCCCCGGATCCGTCAGGTCGAGAACATCCTCGACAAGGTGCATCCGAAGAAGGGCTCGCTGAAGAGCATGATGAGCCAGGTCGAGAAGTGGATCCTCATCGAGGCGCTCCGCGAGAACGACAACAACAAGAGTCAGACCGCGAGGACGCTCGGGATCACCCGCGAGGGGCTCCACAAGAAGCTCAAGGGCTACAACCTCGCCTGAGTTCGGTTCCCCGTGAGCCGTGAGCCGTGCTGCGTCCGCCGGGAATCGGACTCGGACTCGGCATCGGACTCGGACTCGGAATCGGACTCGGACTCGGAATCGGACTCGGACTCGGACTCGGAATCGGAATCGGAATCGGAATCGGAATCGGAATCGGAATCGGAATCGGAATCGGAATCGTGTCCGAGTCCGTTTCGGGGGCCGGGGCCGGGCGCCGGCTCACCAACCGCAGTACCGCTCGGGAACGCCGTACGGCAAGAGCGACGGCAGCGCCGCCACCAACAGCCGCGCGTCGGCGGGATCGGCGTCGTCGTACGTGTCGAGCGCCGCGAACGCGCACGCCACACGGTCGCCGAGCTCCGGCACGACGTCGGACCAGAGGCCGTAGCCGGACGGCGCGACGACCCCCGTCATCGCCCACGGGGCGAAGCCATAGTCGGCGCGGCCGGCGTAGTTCACGCGGTACCACCCGTTCGTCCCGTCGAAGTAGTTGGTGAACGCGACGTTCGGACACGCGCCGACCGACGCCCCGAACGCGAGCTGGCGCGCGAGGCCCGCCACGAAGCGCTCTCCCTCGAACGGCGCGTCCACCTCGGCCGCGAACCGGCGGAAGCTGTCGAAGACGTGGACCCAGCGTCGCGCGTGGCTGAGATCCCACCCGACGTCGCGCGCGGGGGTGGGCGGCCGCGCGACGGGGCCGCCCGGGACCACGTAGCCTGGGAAGCTCGGGTCGGTGTCGCCGGCGTACGCGTCGTCGGCGTGGTCGTCGAACGCCCCGTTGTCGAAGTCGAAGCCCTCGCCGGGCGCGCCCGGAGGGGACGTCGCGCTCATGCGGCTCGCGATCAGCGCGGCGCCACGCTGCGCCTCGGTGGTGAGGAGCGCCTCCGCCTCGGCGCTCATCGGGACGAGCTCCGGGTCGCGGCGGTGCGCGACGAGCACCTCGAGCGCGCCCGCGAGGATCCAGAGGTCGGTGTCGGTGACGGCGTTGCAGTAGCTGACGGGCGACGCGGGCGGCGAGGGCAGGGCGTCGGTGCCGTACGCGCGCGCGATCAGGTGCTCGACGGACTCGGCGTGGCCCCAGGCTCCCTCGTTGCACGCCCACCCGCGCCGCTGGAAGCGACCCGCGAAACCTTCGGGATGATCGATCCATCGAGCGTACGTGTCGTCGACGATCACGGGCGTGAACGCGCGGGCGAACGCGGCGAGCGCGGGGGAGCGCGCTTCGCCGACCTCCGTCGCGATGCGCACGATCCGCGCGGCCCCCGCGAGGAACTGCGCGACGTCGAGCACGCTCTCGCCGCCGATCGGATGCGCGCCGGGCGCTCCGACCCACATGCGCGCGGGCCGCGGCAAGGGCAGGACCTCGCTCCGGGCGCCGGTGCCGATCGGCGGCGGCACGTAGAAGAAGACGGCCTCGGTCTGGGTCTCGAGGTGGTCGAGGGCGATCGTGAACAGCGCGGCGAGCTCCTCGATCGTCTGCACGTCGCGTTGCGCCTCGGCCCACATGAGGAGCGGATCCGTGGTGAGCTGAAGGCTGTAGAGGATCGTCGTGTCACGCCGCCCGAGCGACGACGGGATGGACGTCTCGTACGCCGCGCGCGTGCTCGCCCAGACGCCGCGGAGGCGCTCGCGCACGACGGATGAGCCGCCGTCGAGACGAGCGCACGGCGGGCCTGCGTCGTCGACGCGCGCCGCGTCGGCGCCGGCACCGGCGTCGGTACGGACATCGGCGTCCGCCCCGACCGATCCGGCGTCGCGTCGCGCCGGCCCCGCGTCGGAGCCGGACGCCGGATCGCCGCAGCCGAGGGGGGCGAGCCCGAGGGCGACGACCAGGAACCGGAACGCTCGTCGCATGCGGGCCAGCGTAGCGACTCGAGCGAGCGCTGAGGAGCGCCGGCCGTTCGCGCGCCGCGCGCGGCCCTCGAGGGCGAAGATCACCGGTCCGGCGACCGACCCGCGATGTCGCGCGGATCGCGAGCGCGACCCTACTGGCCGCTGCCGGTCTTGGGGTCCACGATCAGCGTCCGGTCCGCGCCCCACTCGTTCTCGTCCTCGACCTCGTCGGGGATCTGCGGCGGCTTCGACGACACCGTCGACTCGCTCACCATCGGCGGCTCCGCCGCGGGGAACGCGGGGGGCGGCATCCCGGCCGGGTTGAACACCGTCGCGTCGTCCCAGCCGTTGTCGTTCGTGTCCTCGTCGGTGACCTTCGGAGGCATCGGCGGCGCGGGGCTCGTGTCGAACTTCTGCGGTCGAACGTACGCGTCGAGCTGCTCCGTCGCGTACTCGTCCTGATAGACGCCGTGCGGATAGTCGGGGAGCTTCGAGATCGCGGTCGCGACGCGCGCGGACTCCTCGAGGGCGTCGCGCGCCGCCTGCTGCGTGTACGGCGTGATGACGGAGTCGTCCTCCATCGGGGGCGGCCGGTCGGTCGGGCGATCGTCGGACGCGGCGAAGGGGACGTCGACGCTGATCGCGGCCTCGAGCTCCTCGTCGACCCGCGCGCTCTCGAGCGCCGCCTCGAGGGCGCGCTCGTCCACCGCGTCGTCGACGCTCCGATCGTCGACGCTGTCGTCGAGCGACTCGTCCATGCCGTCGATCGCGGCGTCGAGCTCGTCGTCGAGCGCCTCCGCGCGGAGCACGTCGGACGGCATGCGCGGCACGCCGGGGGACGGAGGAATGAGCGCCTCGTACGAGCCACCTCGCCGCGGGCCGGGGCGCGCGGTGACCCGCTCGCGCGGGTGCTCCACCGCGATCGGAGGCCGCGAGTCGACGGTGACCGGATCCTTGGGGGCGAACGCGGCGCGCATGTACTCGCGCACGCTCGAGCCCGCCGCGTAGACGCCGTGGCCATAGACGAACGCCTGCAAGTCGTCGTGCAGCTCGAGCGCGGTGGAGTAGCGCTCGTCGCGGTCCTTGGCCAAGGCGCGGCGCGTGATCTGCTCGAGCTCCGGCAGGACCTCGGGGTTGAGCTCGCGCATCGGCGGGACGCGCGCCTCGTACACGCGGCGCAGGGTGTCCATGTCGCTCGGGCCGAGGAACAGGCGCTCGCCGGTCAGGAGCTCGTAGAGGACGATGCCGAGGCCGAACACGTCGACGCGGTGATCGATCTCGTCACCGCGCAGCTGCTCCGGCGACATGTACGCCAACTTGCCTTTCACGACGCCGGCCTGCGTCTGCACCATGCGGCCGCGCGCCTTGGCGAGCCCGAAGTCCGCCACCTTCACCTCGCCGTCGAACGAGACGAGGACGTTCTGTGGGCTGACGTCGCGATGGATCACCATGAGCGGCTCGCCCTCGGGGCCGGTCGCGAAGTGCGCGTGATGGAGCGCCTCGCACATCTTCATCACGATGTGGCACGCGATGCCGATCGGGACGTGGCCGCCGCGCTCTTTCTCGAAGTCGTAGATCGCGCGGAGGTCCTTGCCGAGGACGTACTCCATCGCGATGTAGAGCGTGCCCTCGGCCTTCCCGAGGTCCTGGATGCCGACGATGTTCGGGTGGTTGAGGCGCACCGCGATCTTCGCCTCGTCGACGAACATCTTGACGAAGTCGTCGTCCTCCACGAGGTGCGGGAGGATCCGCTTGATCGCGATGATGCGCTCGAAGCCTTCGGCGCCGAAGAGCTTGGCCTTGAACACCTCGGCCATCCCACCGACGCCGATCCGGCCCGTGAGCAAATACTTCCCGAACCGTACTGAGCTCTCGGGAGCCACGACGCTCGCTACGAGGTTGCCGGGCCAGGTCCGCCCGGGTCAAGGGCCGCGCCCCGAGGGGGCCATCTCGCGTCCGATCCTCGACGCCGAGACCTTCGCGATCTCGGTCGCGCGGGTCGAGCTGGTACATTCGGGGCCGATGGCGCACATCCTGCGGGACGGCACCGGCCTCGTGTTGGTGCTCGGCGCGCTCGGCGCGTTGGGATGGGGGCTCAGCGAGCTCGCGAGCCACGACTACCTGTCTGCGATCCTGGCGATCGTGGTGGGGCTGAGCGTGATGCGGGCAGGGGTGGATCTGCTTCGCCCGACGGTCGGGGAGTGAGGGTCCGCGCGCTGTCCCTCGCGCTCGGCCTCGCGACGCTCGGATGCGGGAGCGAGGCGCCGCCCGACGCGGCGCCGCCGCTCGCGCGAGGGGACGCGGTGGTCGGCGGCGACGTCGTGGCGACGGTCGACGGCGTGCCGATCCGGCTCGCCGACGTGGAAGCGGCCGCGCGGCTCGGCGAGGTGAGCCCGACCGTCGCGCTCCGTCGGCTCGAGGACGAGATCCTCCTCGCGCGCGCGGCGGCGCGCGCGGGGTTCGACGACGCGGAGGCGCGACGTGCGGAGCGGCGCGCGGCGGTGCAGGCGCTGCTCGAGCGCGACGTGGAGGCGCGCATCCCGCCGTCGGCGATCGACGAGGCGGAGCTCGAGGCGGCGTACGCGGCGGCGCCATCGCGCTTCTCGCGCCCCGAGCAGCGTCGGAGCATGCACGTGTGGGCGCACGTGCCGGAGGGCGCGCCGTCGGCGATCGACGCGCAGGCGCACGAGTGGATCGAGTCCGTGCGCGCGCGGCTCGCGGCCTCCCCGGATCCGGCGGGCACCGCGTTCGCGTTCGACGAGCACGCCGCGTTGCCGTTCGAGTGGAGCGTGGAGGAAGAGGAGCCGCTCGCGGCGGGCGACGGTGCCGAGGGGGCGTACGCGCAGGCGGTGCTCGCGATGGAGGCGCCGGGGGTCGCGCCCGAGGTGGTGCGCAGCCCGCTCGGCTGGCACGCGATCGTGCTGACGCGGATCGAGCCGCCGTGGGAGGCGACGCATGACGAGGCGATCGATCTCTTGCGGCAGGAGCGGCTCGACGTCGCGCGCGCGCGCGCGGTCGCGGAGATCATCGCCGAGTCGGCGCAGCGCGCGCCGGTGGAGGTGGACGAGCGCGCGTTCATGTCGTCGGCGATCGGGGGGGCGCCCCCGTGACGCAGCCGCGCGAGCGGAGCTGGGCGAAGGAGGCGGCGCGCGATCTCGACGAGAGCGCGTTCACGCCGATCCTGCGGCGGCTCCTCTACCGGGGGCGCGGCGTCCTGATGGTTTGCTTCGTCGACTTCGAGGGCGAGTGTGTCGACTACTGCTCGACGCTGCCGCCCTATGACGCGAAGGTGGCTGGCGCGCAGATGCTCGTGACGCTCAGCGAGGTCGCGGCGCGGATGCACAAGCTCGGGGGCGGCGAGACGTACTCGATGACGATCCACGCGGCGCCGCGCGAGCTCGTGGTGCGGCGGGTGAGCGCGGAGTACATGCTCGTGGTCACGCTCCGCCGCGGCTCGCTGACCCGTCGGTTGCGCGGCGGCATCGAGCACGCGGTGATCGAGCTACGTCGCGAGGCCGCGATCGACGTCCCGTCGTGGGACCCGGTGATGGACTCGGTGCGCGTCGACGTCCGCGCCGCGATCGGCTGGTCGTACGCCCCCGAGGCGTTCTTCGCGGACGACGGATCGCGCCAGGAGATCGAGATCGTGTTGGGCCGCTGGTTCGACCGAGGCCGGAGCCGCGTGTGCTTCCGCGTGCGGACCGTGCAGGGGGAAGAGCTCACGCTGATCCATGACCGGGCGGTGGACCGCTGGGAGCGAGGGTAGGGGAGGGGGAGTCGGAAACGGACACCGAATCGGAATCGGAATCGGACACAGAATCGGACTCGGACTCGGACTCGGACTCGGACTCGGAATCGGAATCGGACACGGAATCGGACACGGAATCGGACACGGAATCGGACTCGGACTCGGAATCGGAATCGGAATCGGAATCGGACTCGGACTCGGACTCGGACTCGGAATCGGACTCGGAATCGGAATCGGAATCGGAATCGGCATCGGACGTCGGTAAATCTCCTTGTCCCGCGTCCGCACCGCGGATGCACTCTCCTCGTCTCCCGCTCTCCTCGCCTCCCGGGAAGAAAGCCTAACGACGCGGTCGTCACGGCATCGGGATCGCTGCCCCGCTCGCGTCGCGCACGTCCCACTCCACGATCGCACCCGGCGCGTCCTGGTAGCTGATGACTCCGTAGCTGCCCGGTCGATCGATCACCACGTTGTGGAACCGGATGTTCGTCACCGTGGCCGGGCTCGATGCGCCGTCGCCGCGCACGTAGATCGTGTACCCGCCGCCCGCGAGGTGGCTGTCCTCGATCAGCACGTCGTCGATCGGCCCATAGTCGTTCGTGATGTTGATCGCCGACGTCTGTCCGTGATCGTTGTCGATGATCGCGTTGCGGATGACGATGTGCGAGCCGCCGTAGATCTCGATCCCGTCGTTGTGGGCGGTCGGCGTCTCCGCGAGGTCGTGGATGCACACGTTCTCGACCAGCGCGTCGTCGGCGCCGATCGAGATCCCGTCGTGGCTCCCCGTGATCTCGACGTCGTCGACGTGCACGCCCGACACCGCGATGACGATCCCCTTGAGCGGTCCGTCGTCGGTCGCGCCGGTCGTCGCGATGGTGCCGTTCTGGATGAGCAGCCCGGCGCCCGCCTCGCGGTCGTCGGTGCGGATGTTGTAGTAGTCCCCGGTGCCGGCCGTCGGCGCGAGGACGAAGTCGCGCAAGACCACGTCATCCGACTTGACGAAGACGAAGCGATCGGTGCGCCATCCGCTGAGGACGCGGCCCGGCATGTCGTAGATCTCGGCGAAGTCGTAGTCGCTCCGCCAGATGTCCGACATCGTCGAGAGATCGACGAGCGCGCTCGGGTCGCCGTCGAAGCCGCACGGTGACGGCGTGCCCGCGTCGGTCGCGACGGCGCCGTCGCGCCCCGCGTCCCGCTCGCCTCCCGCGTCGAACGGCGCGGCGGCGTCGCGCCGCCCTGCATCGGTGCGGGTCCCGGCATCGGCGCCCACGCCGTCGTCGCACGCGGTGAGGGCCAGGCACGAGAGGAGGAGGAGAGAGGCGTCTCGCATCCCGGCAACGTATCAAACCACGGGCTCGTGGACGGAGCCGGTAAAGGAGTCGGACACGGAAACGGAATCGGGAAACGGACTCGGAAACGGAATCGGAATCGGAATCGGACACGGAATCGGAATCGGACACGGAATCGGAATCGGACACGGAATCGGAATCGGACACGGAATCGGACTCGGAATCGGACACGGAATCGGACTCGGAATCGGACTCGGAATCGGACTCGGAATCGGACTCGGAATCGGACACGGACTCGGAATCGGACACGGAATCGGAATCGGAATCGGACACGGAATCGGAATCGGAATCGGAATCGGAATCGGAATCGGAATCGGAATCGGTAAATCTCCTTGTCCCGCGTCCCACCCCCTACCCGAGCCGCGCCCAGACGATGAGGCACGCCGCGATCCACACCCCGCCGATCAGGAGGAACAGGGTGGTGTAGCCGAGGATGTCGCGCGCCTTGATGCCCGTGATCGCCAAGAGCGGCAGCGCCCAGAACGGCTGGAGCATGTTCGTCCACTGGTCGCCGTACGCGACCGCCATCACCACCTGCTCCAGCGGGACGTGGAGCGCCTCCGCCGCGCGGACCGCGATCGGGCCCTGCACGGCCCACTGTCCGCCGCCGCTCGGCACGAACAGGTTCACCACGCCGGCGCTGAGGAACGTCATCGCGGTGTAGAGCGACGCGGGCGCGATCGACGCGAGGCTCGTCGCGAAGCTCGCCGCGAGGCCGGTCGTGCGCATCACGCCCATGATCCCGGCGTAGAACGGGAACTGGAGCACGATGCCCGCCGCGCCGCGCACCGCCTCGTCGACCGCGCGCGCGTAGCTCCGCAAGTTGCCGTGCAACGCGAGACCGAGGGTGAGGAACGCGAGGCTCACCGCGTTCGGATCGAGCTTCGCGAGCTCGTTGTCCAAGAGCCACCGCGCGCACGCGGCGGCGAGCGCGAACACCAGCAGCGCGCCGACGACGCCCGAGCGCTCGAGCCGCTCCGGGATGGTGAGGCCGCGCTCGACGCGCACCTCGGCGATCGCGAACCCGCCGACCGCGACGAGCGCCGCCGCCGCGAGGACGAACCATCCGATCGCGTCGCCGAACGCTCGCTCGCGGAAGATCGTGAGCAGCGCCGCGATGCCCCACAGCGCCGGGCCGAGCCAACCGGGGACGGAAGCCTTCGCGGGGGGCGGTGGCTCGTCCGCTTCGTCGACCGCACCGATCGTCGCGGAGCGCGACGCGCACTCGTCGGGCGCGGGAGAGAGCAGCCAGCACGCGAGCGGGACGAGGACGACCAGGCCACCCGTCACGACCGCGTTGCCGAGCGTCAACACGGTGTGATCGAACGGGAGCGGCGCCATCCCCTCGGCGAGCTCGGGGCCGAGGAAGCGGACGAGGTCCGCCTCGTTGGTGACCATGAGCGGCGCGGTGCCGGAGAGGCCCCCGTGCCAGCACATCAACCCGGCGTAGCCGGCCGCGACGATCAGCGGGTAGTGGGCGGGGATCGCGCGCGCCTCGAGCGCCTTGCCGACCTCGCGCGCGAGGAGCGCGCCGACGATGAGGCCGAGGCCCCAGTTGAGGAGCGCGGCGATCATCGCCACCGCCGCGACCAACGCGGCGCCGCTCGCACCGCTCTTCGGCATCGACGCGAGCCAGCGGACGCCGCGCCGCACGGTGGGTGCGCTGGCGACCGCGTGGCCGGTCACCAGGATGAGCACCATCTGCATCGTGAACGCGAGCAGGCCGAAGAAGCCCGCGTCGCTCTGCCACGCGCGCACGATCTCGAGCGGGCTCGTCCCTTCGATCGCGAACGCGAGCCCGAACACCACGAACGTGAGCAGCACCGCGAGGACGAACGGGTCGGGCGTCACCTTCGCGAAGAACGCTTCGAAGCGCCGGCCGAGCGCGCGGATCATGGCTGCGAGGGATATCAGGGTCGGGCCCGCGAGCCTACCGTCGGTCGGCTTCGCGCAGCGCTTGGGCGTTCGGGCCGCGCCGGGCTACCATCGCCGCGTGCAACGGCGCTGCCCGGTCTGTGGAAGCGTGTTCGGGGACGAGATCGCGTTCTGCGGGCACGACGGCAACGTCACCATCCGAGTCCCCGAGCCCGGCGAGACGGCCGATCCGCGGCTCGGCGAGCAGCTCGGGAACTACATCGTGGCCGCCCACGTCGCGGACGGCGCGATGGGTGCGGTGTACGAGGCGCGCAACGCGGAGACGCGCGAGCGCGTCGCGATCAAGGTCCTCCACCCGGACGTCGAACAGGACGAGATCGCGGTCGAGCGCTTCCACCGCGAGTACGAGACGGCGGACATGTTCGACCACCCGCACATCGTGCGCGTGAAGGACTTCGGGGTGACGCGCGACGGGCAGCACTACCTCACGATGGAGTTCCTCGTCGGCAAGGAGCTCGGCGAGATCCTGCGCACCGAGGGCAAGCAGCGCCCCGCGCGCGCGCTCCGGATCCTCGCGCAGGTCGCGGAGGCGCTCGACTACGCGCACTCGTTCGGGGTGATCCATCGCGACCTCAAGCCCGACAATATCTATGTCTGTGCTACGCCGAACGGCGACGACGTGCGGCTGCTCGACTTCGGATCGGTGAAGCTCCAGGTCGAGACCGGGCAGAAGCTCACCGCGTTCGGCACCACGCTCGGCTCGCCGTACTACATGAGCCCGGAGCAGGCGAAGGGTCTGCCCGACGTCGACAACCGCACGGACGTGTTCGCGATCGGCGCGATCCTCTACGAGGCGCTGAGCGGCTTCGTCGCGTTCCAGGCGCCGACCGTCGCGGAGATCCTGATGAAGATCGTGCGCAGCATGCCGGCGCCGATCCACACGGTGGCGGAGGGTCTGCCGCCGAAGATCCACGCCGTGATCGAGAAGGCGATCGCGAAGAAGAAAGAGGAGCGCTACGCGGACCCGAAGGCGCTCGTCGACGCGGCGCTCGACGCGTTCGGGGTCGAGGGCGGCTGCTCGGCGTGGGCCGACCGGCCCGAGGCGGAGCTCGAGGCGGCGATCGCGGCGGCCGGCCACGGGCCCGCGGTGAGCCTCGAGTCGGCGATCACGCATCCCGATCCGATCCCGGCCGGCGCGCAGGCGGGCGCGTCCGACGAGGCGGCCCCGAGCCCCGCAGCGAACGTTGCGGTGTCGAGCGAGGCGGCCGCCGCTCCGCCGGCGGGGTCCGCGCCGACCCCGCCGCCGCCCGCGCTCCACACGTCGATGCCTCCGTCGGAGGGCTCGCTCGCTCCCGGCGCGGTCCCCGGGCTGAAGTCGAACCGGCCGCTGATCCTCGCGGTCCTCGGCCTCGTCGCGCTGTGCGTCACGTGCGTCGCCGCGTGGGCGGTGTACGCCGTCTTCTCGTAGCGAGTCCGAATCCCAGGGTGGGTCGCTCACCGATCGCACGGGGCATACGCGTAGTCGAACGCGGCGACCGGCGCGCTCCGTGCGGCGATCGCGCTCACTCCGCTCGCGCAACGTTCGTTGAACGCCACGTCGTGCGCGTGGGTCTCGGGATCGGAAGCGGGTCAGCTCGCGCCGGGCGCGGCGATCGCGACGAACGCGTTGTTCTGCACCTCGAGGAGGCGAGGGGCCGACGCGGGGCCGCGGCTCGGGCTCACGCCGCCGCTCGCGCCCACCGTCGCGCGGCCGCCGCTCGCGCCGAGGCGCCGTGCGACGCCATCGCGCGTCGTCTCGCCCGCCTCCACCGTGCCGCGCACGATCCGGAACGCGTCGTAGCCGTATGCCGCGTAGACGTCGGGCGCCGCGCCGAAGCGCGCTTGGAACGCCTGGCCGAACGCCTCGCCGGCGCCCGTCGCGCTCGGCGCGTGGTACGCCGACGTGAAGATCGCGCCGCTGAGGTAGCGGCCGGCGCTCTCTGCGAGGCGCGCGTCGACCGCGACGCCCGGGGCGAGGAGCGTGATGTTGCGCCCGGTCCGAGGCGCCGGCGCGCCGGGACGCGCGCTGATCAGCCCGCCGGCCGCGAGCGCCGGAGCGAGCAACAGGAGCTGACGCGACGAGTCGGGCACGAACAGCGCGTCGAACGGTTGCTGGGCGAGCCGGCGCACCACCTCGCCGAACGAGGTCGCGCCGTTCGCGTAGCGCTCGGTCGCGGTGAGCTGTCCGCCCGCTGCGGTGACGGCGCGGGTGTACGCCGCGATCATCGCCGCCCCGTAGCCGTTCTCGGGCGCGAGGACCGCGAAGCGCGTGGCGCCGCGGGCGCGCGCGGCCTGAACGAGCGCGCGGGCCTCCTCGTCCGGGCTGAACATGAGGCGGAACACGAGCGGACCCGGCCCCACGATCTCGGAGTCGGGCACGAGCGTGAGCAGCGGCACGCCGAGATCCTGCGCTCGCTGCGCGGCGGCGCGCGCGGCCGCGCCCTCGACGGGGCCCACGATCGCGATCGCGCGGTGCTCCGAGACGAGATCTTCGACCGCCTGCGCCGCGCGCTCCGGGTTGCCCGCGTCGTCGCGCAAGACGAGCTGCGGGGCGTTCGGATCCTCGGGTCCGTCGGCAGGGTTCCCCGCCGCGAGCATCAACCCGCGCATGACGCGTTGACCGACCTCGCGGCCGCGGCCGGTGAGCGGGAGGATGGCGCCGATCACGCGCGGGTCGGCGCGCTCGGTGCGCTCGGCGCGGACCGCGAGCTCGGCGAGCTCCTCCGTCATCGGCACGTTGCGCGACCGCAGCTCCGCCACCATGGCCGCCACGCGCGCCATGTCGCCGGAGTCGAACGCGAGCCGGATCGCGCGGACCGCGACCGTCTCCCACGCGAAGCCCTCGCGCGGGAGCTGCTCGTACGCCGCGTGGACGTCCTCGGCGCTCGCCTCGCGCACGAGCTCGGTGATGCGCGAGCGGGCCTCGTCGCGCGCCTCTTCGTCGACGGACGCGCCGGCGAGCCGATCGAGCGCGGAGACCGCGACCACGAAGTCGCCGGTCGCCGACGCGGCGGCGCTCAGGGTGCGGAGGAGGAGCACGGTGTCGCGCGGATCGGTGGTGCGCCCGGCGAGCGGACGGAGCGCCTGGACCGCCTCGGTGTGGCGCTCCCCGAGGTGGAGCGCGACCCCGCGATAGAGCTGCGCGTTGTCGGCCACCGCGCGATCGCTCGCGCGCGCGGCGATGTCGAACTGCGCCAGCGCGCCCTCGACGTCGCCGTTGGCGAGCCGTACCCGCCCGAGCCCGAGGCGCGCCACCACGACCAGCGGATCGCTCGGATGATGCTCGATGAACGCGAGGAAGCGCTGCTCGGCGTCCGCCGCGTGCCCCGCCTCCGCCGCGTCGCGCGCGGCCCGCAGCTCGGCCTCCGCGTTCGGGTCGTCGCTGGTCAGGCTCGGGAGCGATCCGAAGTCCTGCTGGCCGCTGCCCTGCGGGCATCCGGTCAGGAGGGCGGCGAACAAGCTCAGGATGAAGATCACCGCGCGCATGCCGACCTGCGTGCCATCGCTGGCGCCGACGGGCAACTTCCGCGAAGCTGCCTCGCCTTGAGCGCCTCCGACAGCTCCGAGCGAGCGCGCCTCGCCCTCGTGATGGTGGGGCTGCCCGCGCGCGGCAAGACGCACATGGCGCGGCGCCTCGAGCGCTACCTCCGCTGGCGCGGGGTCAACACCCAGCTCTTCAACGTCGGCAACTACCGGCGCGAGCACCTCGGCACCGCGATGCCGCACGAGTTCTTCGATCCCGACAACCCGGAGGGACGCGCGGCGCGTCAGTCGGTCGCGCGGCTCGCGCTCGACGACATGCTCCTTTGGTTCGCGGAGGGCGGCGAGGTCGGGATCTACGACGCGACGAACACCACGCGCGATCGGCGGCGCGCGGTCCGCGATCGGCTCGACGCGCACGGCCTCGAGGTCGTGTTCATCGAGTCGGTGTGCGAGGACGAGGCGCTGATCGAGTCGAACATCCGGCAGACGAAGCTCCACATGCCCGACTACAGCGGCGTCGATCCGGAGGCGGCGGTGCGCGACTTCCGCGCGCGCATCGAGCACTACGCGCGCGCCTACGAGCCGCTCGGGGACGACGAGGGGAGCTACGTCCGGGTGATCGACGTGGGCCGACGCCTGGAGGCCGAGGGCATCCAGGGATACCTGCCGTCGCGCCTCGTCTACTTCTTGATGAACCTGCACGTCAGCCCGCGATCGATCTGGCTGACGCGCCACGGAGAGAGCCTCTTCAACCAGGAGAACCGGGTCGGCGGTGATCCGGGCCTCAGCCCGAACGGGCAGGCGTTCGCGTCGGCGCTCGGCGCGTACGTGAAGAAGCTCGACGCGGATCCCACGCGGCTCCGCGTCTGGACGAGCACGCTCTTGCGAGCCCGCACCACCGCGGCGGCGCTCGGTTTGCCGGTCGAGGAGTGGCGCGCGCTCGACGAGATCGACGCGGGCGACTGCGACGCGATGACCTACGACGAGATCCGTACGGCGATGCCGGCCGAGCACGCCGCGCGGCGCGCGAACAAGCTCACGTATCGATATCCGCGCGGAGAGTCGTACCGCGACGTGCTCCACCGCCTCGAGCCGGTGATCATCGAGCTCGAGCGCGAGCGCCGCGACGTGCTCATCGTAGCGCATCAAGCCGTCTTGCGCGCGCTCTACGCGTACTTGATGGACCGTCCGCCGAGCGAGGTGCCCTACCTCCCGGTGCCCCTCCACACGTTGATCCGGCTGACGCCGATCACCTACGCGTGCGAGGAGCAGCGCATCGAGCTCGGCCCTTCGCTCGCGTGAGCCGGGTTGATCCGAGCGTAGGTTTGGCGATACGAACCGCCCCGGAGGAGCCCGAATGCTCAGATGGACATGGACGATGCGCGCCACGCCGGTGGTCGCGGGGACGCTGCTCGCGGTGGCGGGGCTCGCGTTCGCCGCGCCCGCGCTGGCGCAGCGACGCGGGGGTGGTCCGGACCTGAGCGGGCCCCTCGCCCAGCTCGCGTCGACCGATCAGGACGAGGTGCGCGCGGGCCTCGAGGCGCTCGGGCTCTCGGGGAGCCCGCGGGCGGTCACGCCGATCGTGCAGCGGGTCGAGCGCGGGCTGCCGCCGGAGCTCCTCGGCGTCGCGGTCGACACGCTGATGATCCTCGGGCGCCCGGAGGCGGGGCCGCTCCTGTTCGATCTGATGCACCACCGTCGCGCGGACATCCGGCTCAAGGCGATCCAGGCGATCCTCGCCACGCTGCCCCCCGGCCACGAAGGCGTGCTCGTGACCGCGCTCGGCGACAGCGAGCCGACGGTGCGCGCGGCGGCCGCCGAGGGTCTCGGATCCACCGGGGCGGTCCGCTCGATCGACGCGCTCTTCCACGCGCTCGAGCGCGGGGTGCCCGAGGCCGCGATGGCGATCGCGGCGCTCGCGCGGCCGTCCGACGTCGATCGCATGCTCGCGCTCGTCGGCACGATGCCGTTCGAGGCGCTGACCCCCGCGCTCAGCGAGCTGCTCCACCGGCGCGATCTCGCCGACCGGTCGAAGGTCGCGATCATCCATCGCCTCACCGAGCTGGCGACGCCGGGGGTGCGCTCGTTCCTCGAGGACTTCGTCGCGAGCCTGCCGCCCGAGGATCACTCCGAGGTCCGCCGCGCGGCCGAGGAAGCCATCCCGAGGATCGCACAGTGAGGGCCGCGATGAGCGCTGCGATGACCGAGGGCGAGCGAGTGTTGACGTCTCGCGGGTGCCGGGGCGCTCCTCAGGACGAGGTGGCCGGCGACGCAGCGCGGGTTGCGATAGGTGCTGGAGCCTCGAGCGTGTACGAGGACGTGCACGAGCACGGGCACGAGGACGTGCGAGTGGACGTGCGCGGGACCGTGGGGGACCGAGGACGGCGCGCTGCGATCGAGTGGCGCGGAGCGGTCGCGGCGCTCGCGATGTGGCTCGTCGTGCCCGGATGCAGCGGAGCCAACACGAGCGCGTTCTCCGCGATGTATCCCGACAACCAACCTTCCGCGATGGAGAGCGTCGCGACGCGGATCGCCGGCCATCGGCCGAGCGGGTCGCCGATCGCGGTCGGGCTCTCGGCGGGCGAGCTGTACGCGTACGACCTCGATGCGCGTCGCGAGCTCTGGCGTCAGCCGGTGAGCGAGCCGCGCTCCGCGCCCGCGGTGTGCGGCGGCGTGGTGGTGCTCCACGAAGGCGGCCGCATCGTCGGGCGGCGCGCGCGCGACGGAGGCCGAGCGTTCGACATGGGCGACGAGCAGCTCGGCCTCGTCGGCGGCGGTGGCGACGGCGACGTCGGCGCGTTCGTCCTCTCCACGACCGGGGGGGTCGGCGCGATCTCCAAGGTCTACATCACGCGCGGCGACGCGATCGCGACCCACTACGAGCTCGACTCGCCGGTCGGGGTGCCCACGGTGGCGGGCGACGTCGTGCTCGTCCCGTGGGGCAACCAGAACGTGAGCGCGATCGACGCCGCGACCGGCGAAGAGATCGCACGCGCGCGCTCGCTCGCGGGCACCGTCTCGCACGCCGAGGTGCACGGCGGGCGCATCTACTTCGGCCAGCGCGGGGTCGGCCGCGTCACGCCGCAGATCGGCGGCGGTGCGCCGGCCGAGGTGGGATGGGTCGAGCCCCCCACCGCCGATCTCCCGGGCGCGCCCCCGCTCTGGCGCTCCGCCTACGATCCGCCGGCCGGGCCCGACAGCGCGACGTTCCGGATCCGCCTCGCCTGGGCGCCGACCGGGGACAGCGGCGCCGTGCGCTTCGAGGACGACGTCGTCTACATGACGTTCTACTCGATGGTGTTCGGCCTCGCGCCCGAGGACCTCCGCGTCCGGTGGGCGCACCAGCTCGACCACGACGTGGTGGGCGCCCGCGCGGTGCCCGGCGGCGTCGTGATCGCCGACGACGCGGGCGGCTTCCACGCGCTCGCCGCGTCGAACGGCGCCGAAGGGTGGAGCGCGGAGGACTCCGGCCGCGCGCCGAGCGTGGTGGTGTTCGACCGCGCGAGCTTCGCGCCGAGCCTCGACGGCGCCGAGGCGCCCGGACTCGCGGAGCAGCTCCTCTCGGTCGCGCAGAGCACCGACGCGCGCCTCGTTCCGGCGCGCGCGTTCGCGGTGCGCGCGCTCGCGTCACTCGAGGACCCCTCGGTGACCGAGCACCTCCTCGCGCTGTGTGACGATCGCAGTTTGCCTTCCGATCTCCACACCGCGTCGTGCGCCTCGCTCGGGGCGCGGTCCCTCGGGAGCGACGCGGTGCTGCGCGGGCTCCGCCGCCACGCGGCGTTCCTCGACGACACGACGGCGCCTCCCGTCGGCGCCCTCGCCAGCGCGGCGGCGCGGATGAACGAGCGCGGCGCGGTCCCGCTCCTCGTCGCCCACCTCTCGGATCCGGCGACCGCCTCGAGCGACATCGCGCCGATCGCCGACGCGCTGGCCGCGCTCGCGGATCGCAGCGCCTCGCGCTCGCTCGAGGACTTCCTCTGGCTCTATCACGCCGACGTCGAGGACGACGCGTTCGAGCGTGGGCTGATCGCGGTCGCGCGCGCGATCGTGACGCTGAGCGGCCCTCCGGGGCGCGAGGTGGTGCGCGAGGTGATCGACGCGCCGTTCACGCCGATGTCGCTCCGTGGCTCGCTCAACGATCTCCTCGAGGCGCAGGCGCGCGCCGAAGATCAGGCGCAGCCGGCCGAGGGCGCGGAGGAGGGCGACGGCGAGCCCGAGGAGTGAGCGCGGTCGTACCTCGCGAGAAACGGTGACGCGCCTGGCTCAGTCGACGGCGAGCGCGCGCAGCTGACGCGCGACGTGCTCCGCCACCGCGCGCAGATCGGGCCGCGCGGCCTCGTCGGCGACGAGGCGATCGAGATGAGGCAGCGCGGCCTCGATCGGCGCCGCCCCGTGCTCGCGGCGCGCCATCCCGCTCGGATCGAGCGCGTCGGCGATCGCGAGGAGCGCCGCGGCGGCGGCCTCGCTGAGCCACGGGTCACGCCCCGCGGCCAGCTCGGCGAGCCTCTCGAGCGCGAGCTCGGGGGCGTGGAGGAACCTCGCCGCGCGCGTGGCGGCCAGCCGCTCGCCCTGCGGCGTCGCGTCGCCGAGCCGTTCGAGCACCACCGGATCGCCGAGCTCGCGCACCACGCGCGCGAGCTCCATCGGATCGGCGTCGCGTACCGCCGCGAGCTCCTGTGCGCTCGCGATCGACGAGAGGCCGAGGGAGACCGCCAGCGCGACGAGCCCCGCGATCGCGCGCCCGTTCACGCGGCGGCGCCCCCGCGCGCCTCGTAGCGATCCGCGATGCGATCGAGCTCCTCGATCGACAGCACCTCGGCGCGGAGCCCCGGATCGATCCCGCTCTCGAGGAGCGCCGCCTCCCCCGGCTCGCCGAGCGTGCGCAGCGCGTTCCGGAGCGTCTTGCGCCGTTGTCCGAACGCGGCGCGCACCACGGCGACGAACGCGGGGCGTTCGACCGCGCGCGGGACCTCGCGAGGCGTCAAGGAGACGACCGTGCTCCATACCTTCGGCGGCGGATGGAACGCGCCCGGCGGAACGCGCACGACGGTCCGCAGATCGAACGAGGCCTGGAGGAAGACCGACAACGTCCCGTACGTGCGCGATCCGGGGGGCGCGACCATCCGTTCCTGCACCTCGCGCTGCACCATCACCACCGCGCGCCGGACCGCGGAGCGGTGCTGCGTGAGGTTCTTGAGGATCGCGCCGGTGATCGCGTACGGCAGGTTGCCAGCCAACGCGACGCGCCCGCCGAGCTCGGCCGCGAGGGCATCGAGGTCCACCGTCGCGGCGTCGCCGTGCCGGATCGACACGGTGTCGACCGCGCCGAGCTCTTCGCCGAGCACGCGGAGCATGTCGGGGTCCGCGTCGATCGCGACGAGGCGCGCGCCGGCCCGCACGATCGCGGCGCTGAGCGTCCCGAGCCCCGGTCCCAGCTCGACCACCGGATCGCCGGGCGCGAGCTCGAGCGCGGAGACGATCGCCTCGACCACGTGCCGCGCGACGAGGAAGTTCTGGCTGAAGCGCCGCTTCGGCGCGAGGCCGTGGCGCTTCATCACGCGCCGCGGATCCTCCCAGTCGGGCGCGCTCACGCCGCCTTCCGCCGCATCGCGCGCTGGGCGCGCGCCACCACGATGGCCGGGTTGTCGCCGGCGCCCGCGCGGATCACCGCGGCGCCGAGGCGTGTCAACTTCTCGCTCGCTTCGCGGAACCTGCGCTCCTCGGTCCGCGAATAGACGAGGAACACGTCGGGCGCGCGCACGCTCAACCGCGGATCGGAGAACGAGATCGCGTCGGGCACGATGAACGAGACGCCGTGACCGTGGAGGCGCAAGAGCCGCACCGCGGCCTCGAGCTCGTCCATCGAGCCGACGCCGTCGAAGTCGGTGATCATCACGATCGACATCGGCGTCCGGCTGCGTCCGCCCGCCTCGCGGAGCGCCTGCGCGAGGCCCGGCCCCTTCAGCGCGTCGCGCGGATCGGGGCGGTAGGGCAGCGGGATCCCGCGCACGCGACAGAAGCGCCGCAGCGTGACGCCCGCGTCGGTGCTCGCGCGGATGGGCACCTTGTCCTCGGTCTCGGCCAGCGCCGCTTCGACGTGGCGCACGAGCATCGGGACGTTCCACGCGGTGGCGCCGCGCGAGAAGTCGACGCCGTCCTGCTGGCGCACGTAGCGGCCCACCACCGCCGCGACCTCGTCGTCGTCGATGTCGGTCAAGTCGTCATCCACCGCCTCGATCGCGTGGAGCAACGTCTCGAACGCACGCAGCAGCTGCGGCCGACCGTCGTCGGGCAAGAGATGCGAGAGGAGCCGTCCGTCGACCGTCACGATCCCGATGCGGTCCCCCGCGTCGAGCGTGCGTCGCGCCTCCGAGGCGGCGGCTTCGACGGCGAAATCCAACTTGCGGCGGCCGGGCTCGCCTCCGCGCATCGTCCCGCTCACGTCGAGGATGACGTAGCGCGTCTCCTGCACCTCCTGCTCGACCTCGCGAACCATGAGGCGCCCGGATCGCGCGCTCGCCTTCCACGCGATCGCCTTGAACGGATCGCCAGGTCGCAGCTGGCGGAGCTCGCGGAGCTCGGTCCCGCTCCCCGCCGCCGCGAGGAGGCTCGCCCCGCTCCTTTCGACGGGGAGCCCGGTGATCGTGCGCGGCGCGGCGCGCGTCTTGAGCGCGGCGCGAGGCAACACCTTGATGACGAGCGGGTTCGGGAAATAGAGCGGCAGCTCGAACAGGCCGAGCGGGCCGGGGAGGGTGACGGCGAGGCCGTGCAACACGACCCGTCCGACCGCGGGGGCGGTGAGGCGGAACGAGAACTCGGTGCGCGCGTTCGGTCCGAGCTCGAGGGAGGTCCCGTCGTCCTCGTGGAGCGTGGCACCCCCCGGCGCGAGCGGGCGCATCGTCCGCAACGACACGTGCATCGCTCCACGGTGCCGCATGAAGCACTTCACCTCGAACGGCTTGCCGGGCACCACCGCACCGCCGCCCGAGCCGGGCTCCGCGTGCGCCAGCCACCACGCGAACTCGAGCCGGTGGCGCCGCACCCGTCGCCCGAGCGGCATGGTGAGCGCGAGGCCGGTCGCGAAGAGGAGGAGCACCGTCCCGCCGAGCACGGTGGCGGGCCAGCTGCTGAGGAGCGTCCCGATCACAAGCGCGAGCACCGCGCCCACGGCGGTCACGTACGCGCTGCGCGTCGGGATCGGGAGCATCAGCGCCCTTCGCGGCGGTGCGGCACCTGATCGAGCGCTTGGCGCACGATGGAGTCGGTGGCCGTGCCCTCCATCTCCGCCTCCGGCGTGAGCACGAGCCGGTGCGCGATCACGCTGACCGCGAGGCGCTTGATGTCGTCGGGCAGGACGTGCCCGCGCCCCTCGACGAGCGCGCGCGCGCGGGCGGCGCGGATGAGCGCGAGCGAGGCGCGGGGCGAGGCGCCGAGGAAGAGGCGCGCGTGCTCACGCGTGAACTCCGCGAGCCGGACGACGTAGTCGAGGATCGAGTCCTCGACGTGCACGCGATCGACGAGCTGCTGCATCGCGAGGATCTGTTCGGGGATGAGGACCGGGCGCGCCTGCGGGGTGCCGTCGGTGAAGCGGCGCAAGATACCTTTCTCGTCCGCCGCGTTCGGGTAGCCGATCATCACGCGGACGAGGAAGCGATCGATCTGCGCCTCGGGCAGCGGGTAGGTCCCCGCCTGCTCCACCGGGTTCTGCGTGGCGAGGACGATGAACGGCGAGGGGAGGGCGCGCGTGTCGCCTTCGATCGTCGCCTGCGACTCCTGCATCGCCTCGAGGAGCGCGCTCTGCGTCTTCGCCGGCGCGCGGTTGATCTCGTCGCCGAGCACCACGTTGGCGAAGATCGGTCCCTCGCGCAGCGTGAATGTGCCTTCCTTGGGCGAGAGCACGTAGGTGCCGGTGATGTCCGCGGGCAAGAGATCCGGCGTGAACTGGATCCGGCGGAACTCGCACCCGAGCGTCGACGCGAACGCCTTGCACAGCGTCGTCTTGGCGACCCCCGGCACGCCCTCGAGCAGCGCGTGGCCGCGCGCGAGCAGCGAGACGAGCAGGAGCTCCGGCGTGTCGCGAGGTCCGACGTAGACGCGCTGGACCTCTTCGATCACGCGCTGGCAGCTCCCCGCCACGGTGGCGAGGGTCGCCGGCTCGATGATCGCGGCCGCCGTCACGCCGCGCTCCGGGCCGGCTCGAGAGACTGCAACACGGCTTCCCCGGCGCTCACCAGCTCACGGAAGCGCGCCGCGCTGATCGTGGGGGGCGCCGCCGGCTTGTCCATCGACGAGTGGAGGTGGTCCAGCTCGAGCATCAACTCACGCACCTTCGAGATGTCGGTTTCACTCATCCCGCGCTGGGTCAACACGGCGAGCACGTCGCGGAGCAGCGTTCGCTCACGCAGGCCGAGGCGCCGGAGGATCTCCTCTTCCAACTCGAACTTGTAGACCATGAGCGGCTGGAGGAGGCTCACTTTCTTCGTCCCGAAGAACTCGACCCGGCCCACGAATCCGCCCTGCGAAGGTGGCCGCGCGAACATCCGCTCGTTCCGATACGGCGAGCGACGCGGCAGCGCGCCGACGGCCAGGATGCCGGCGATGGCGAGGAGCGCGAGGCTCGCGATGCGGAGCGCGGGCGGCGGCAGATCGAGGCTCGCGAGCGACTCGAGCGCGCTCGTGAGCTCGTGCAGCGGACGGTCGGCGCCCGGCTCTCCGAAGCGACCGACCAGGCGCGCCTCGGGCCCGAGCACGTAGAGCGTGCCGGTGCGTCCCTCGGTGAGGTACTCGACGAGGTTCTCCGCGAAGCGCTGGTTGCCGCGGAGCTCCTGCATGTTGTCGATGAGGACGCTCGGGTCCGACAGCACGACGAGGCGCCCGTCGCCGACCGCGCCCGCGAGGACGAGCGCCTCGCCGGGGGCGAGCTCGAAGATCGGAGTCAGCGTCTGGTGGTACACGACCGTCGGGTGATTGCTCACGAGCGCGTCGACGCGCTGGGTGAGGCGGTGGTTGCTCGCGGGCCGCGCGACGAGGAGCTCGGGGTTGCCTCGGAGGCGCATGGCGATCTCCCGGTTCGGCTCGCCGCGCCCGATCCGAAAGACGTCGAGGAGGCTCATCCCCGCTCCGTAATCGTCGGCCAGGCAAGCGCGCCCGCCGGCGCGCAGGAACGCGGTGAGCTCCGCGGGCGGCAGGCCGTGACGCGGCTCCAGTATCAGGAGCGAGTCGTTCGGGGTGAGGGTGCCGACGTCCAGACGATCGGGGATCACCGTAGCGATTTCGCGACCTTGCGTGTACCGAACGAGCCGGGTGACGGAGTTCCAGGCCCCGGAGTCGGGGTCGAAGTCGAGCTGGGCGCGGGCCGCGGCCGGGCTGATCAGGGCGGCGAGCAGCACGCCGCCGAGCGCGATCCGCGAGCGCAGCACCGCGCGAGCATAACGTGAGCGGGCGACGATGTCCGGCGCTGCTCGCTGGACCTACGCCACGAACGATGGAATGGTCGCGCTCGGGAACCCGGAGGTTGGCTTGCCGTTGATCACGGCTCGCGTCTCCGATCGCTCCGCCCTAGATCGGACCCGGTACCCCGGTCGTACGGTTCGTTGATCCCCCCCTACGAGTGACTAGACTGACGCCGTTCCCCGCGCGTGGGAGGAGATGGAGCCGAGCCAGGCTGCCTCCGTTCATCAGCGTCCAGATTCGCCGCCGCGAAGAGCAGGAGAAGATCCAGCGTGACGCTCCCCACCAGGAGCTCCCGCTGCCGAACGATCCGCTCCCGCAGAAGCAGAAGACGCACGATGACGACGAGCCCAAGCGCGGCGTCGTCATCATCGACCTCGGGTGAGGTGTCTCGGACGCCCTAGGAGCGGAGCGCCTCGGCGAGACCCGCGGCCAGCTCGGCCTGGGTGGCGGGGGCGCCGCCGGTGAACCAGCCCGGCGTCTCGCGGCCGCCGAGCGCGTAGATGCGCGCGCCGGCGACGCCGATCACCTCGCCGCTCACCTCGCGCGCCGCGTCGCTGATCAGGTGGACGGCGACCGGCGCGACGAAGTCGGGCGACATCGAGTTCGCCGCGATGCCGGTGAACAACGGGGTGTCCTCGGTGGTCCGCGTGCGCGCGGTGGGCGCGATGGCGTTGACCCGCACGTCATGTTTACGTAGCTCGATCGCGGCGCATCGGACGAGGGCGGCGGTGGCGCCGCTCGCGGCGGCCAGCGCCGACTGACGGACGCCGCCGAAAAACCCGATCGGCGCCGTGTGGAGCAGGATGGCGCCGGGGCGTCCCGCGTCGATGAACGCGCGCGCGCTCGCGCGGACGAGCGCGAAGCTCGCGCGTACGTGGATCTCCATGACCCGATCGAGGATCGCGTCGTCCATCTTGAGCACGGTGCGCGAGAGCACGGCGCCCGCGGCGGACACGACCGCGTCCACGGGTCCGAACGCGCTCGTCGCGCGCGAGAGGATCGCGCCGACCGCGCCCGGCGTCGCGATGTCGCTCGCGTCCGGGAGCGCGCGGCCGCCCATCGCCTCGATCTCGTGCGCGACCTCGCGCGCGACCGACGGATCGCTGCCCGCTCCCTGGGGGTCGCAGCCGAGGTCGTTGACCACGACGCTCGCCCCTTCGCGCGCGCACGCGAGCGCCTCGGCGCGACCGACGCCGCGCCCGCCCCCGAGGACCACCACGTGCTTTCCGTCGAGCGCGCCCATCACGGTCGGACGAGGGCAGCCGCACGAAGCACGAAGCGTTGTCCCATGCTCAGCCGCGTGTTCGACCCCGCGCCCTGGACGACCCAGTGCATGAGGTTCGTGGTGTCCCCGAGCGTCGTGTCCGCCAGCTGGTCGCCGCCGCCGAACGGCGCGCACCCCATGGTCTGTCCGGCCGCGCACGGCGGCACCCGCTCGGTGACGTGGAACAGGCCGAGGTAGTGGCCGATCTCGTGCGCGAGCACGTGGCCGAGGACCTGTTGGCCGCTCGAGCCGCCGCCGATCGTGTTCCATGCGATGACGACGCCGCTGTGCCGGCTGCCGTGGATCTCCGCGGGGCCGGGGATCCCGCCCGCGACCCCGAGCGTCGCGCCGCCGCCGCCGCCGCCGTTGACCGCGCGCACCAGGAACACGTCGACGGCCTGGCCACCCAGCGTCGAGCCGCCGTACCGAAACAGCGCCGACAGCTCGCTGTCCGGGCCGTCGGTCGAGTCGATGACCTGCAGCGCCGCGTCGTTCGGCAGGTCGGCATAGCGGACCTGATCGATCGCGATCCCGGCCTCCGCGTAGATCGTGCCGAGTCGCGACAAGCCCGCTTGCAATCGCGAGTTCGAAGGCGCCGTCGCGGCGTTGAGCCCCGCGTCGACGCCGGGCAGGATGTGGACGTTCAGCGAGATGCGGCCCGCGTTCAGCACACCGCCGGGCGCGCGCTTGATGCGCGCCACCACGCGGAGGCGCACCGGCATCGCGTCGCCCGTGAAGTTGGGGAACGCGCCGAGGTTGAACGTGTGCAGCGCGCGCACGAACTGGATGCGGTCCGGCGTCGAGTTCGGGATGAGCATGGTCGCCGACTCGCTCGTGTCGCTCGGGAGCCACTGGATCGGCTGCGGCACGAGCATCGCGATCTGCGCGAGGTCGAAGATGCGGACGCCGTTCGGATCCACGACCTCGAAGAACGCGATGTCGTGCGGGGTCACGCCGGGCGCGGCCGGCGCGTCCAGATCCTCGGCCTCCAGGGTGATGCTGACCGCGTCCCACGGGACCGCGATGTCGAGCCGCTCGAAGCCGCCGGGATCCACGATCGCCTCGCCGAGCTCGAGCGTGGTCACCGATCCGGTGCCGACCGGCGGCCAGCCGCAGCCCATGTACGTCGCGCCGGCGAGCCCCTGGCGCGCGAGGCTCACGCAGCTCTGACCGAGCAGACACTCGTCGTCGCTCGCGCAGACGAACGTGCACTGCCCTTCCTGGCAGAGCCGACCCGAGCAGCCGTCGTCGCTCGTGCAGATCTGTCCGAGCCCGAGCGAGTCCATCGGCCCCGACACACACACCTGTGGCGCGGCGTCGACCGTGCCATCGCCGTTCATGTCCAAGAGCGGCGCGGAGCACGACGGCTCGAACCCGAAGCCCGCGCACTCGCTGCCGCGCGTGCAACGGATCGTGCAGATTCCACCGAGCGCTTCCGGCAGGCACACGCCGCTCTGGCACTCCCCGTGCGCGGTGCAGGGGCTGCCAGGCCCGAGGAGGAGCCCGCCGTCACCGACGCCCTCGACGCACTGCGAGGCGCGGCAGACCTGTCCGGGGCCGCACTCCGCGCTCGTCGTGCACATCGCGCCGGCGCAGAAGTGATCGCCGCGGCACGCGCCGCCGAGCCCGCAGTCCGCGTCCACGTTGCACAGCGGCTCGCACGCGCCACGCCAGCACTGGTATCCGCTCCGACAATCGGCCGCCGCCGAGCACTCGGCGAGGCACAGCGCGGGCGCCGTCCGATCGACACAGATCGCGCCGGGCGGGCACTCGCCACTGCAAGTCTGCGTGCAGTATCCGTCAGGAAAGCGCGGATCCGTCACGCACGCGAGGCCCGGAGGGCAGGACATATCGCCGGAGCATGCGGCGCCGAAGCCGGTGACCCCGCCATCGCCGGAGTGCGAGGAACCGCACGCCGCGAAGAGCAGGGCCATCCCGGTCGCGAAGAGGGTGGCGAAGACGGCACGGCTCTTCGCGCGTAGGACGATCATCGGGGTCGAGCATACACCGGCCGCCTGCCTCCGCCCCGGGGCCTGTGCGTTGGAGCGCGGCGATCCTGCAAGACTTTCGCGCCCGTCTGCTACCCTCCGGCCCCGGGGATCCGCGTGAGCGCGCGCCTGAGCAACTACGACCTCGTCCGCAAGATCGCCGCCGGCGGAATGGCGGAGATCTTCTTGGCGCGCCAGTGGGGCGAGGGTGGCTTCTTCCGCGACGTGGTGCTGAAGCGCCTCTTCAGTCACTTCGCCGAGCAGGAGCGGCCCTTGCGCATGTTCCTCGACGAGGCGCGGCTGCTCTCGCAGCTGTCCCACCCGAACATCCCGCAGGTCTACGACGTCGGGTTCGCGGACGGCTACTGGTTCATCGCGATGGAGCACGTCGAGGGGCTCACCGTGGCCGACCTCTGGCGGATGGGCGCGAAGTCCGGCTCGGTGATGCCGATGAACGTCGCCCTCGCGATCGTCCTCCAGGCGTGCGAGGCGCTGCACCACGCGCACGAGCGCACCGATCGCGCGGGGAGGCCGCTCAGGATCGTCCACCGCGACGTGACGCCGCACAACATCATGCTGACGCGCGACGGCGTCGGGAAGCTGATGGACTTCGGCGTCGCCGCGACGAGCGCGCGCAAGGACACCGAGGCCGGCGCCGTGCGCGGGACGTTCGCCTACATGGCGCCCGAGCAAGTGCGCGGTCGACCGCTCGACAAGCGCGCCGACGTGTTCGCCCTCGGCGTCGTGCTGTTCGAGCTCACGACCGGCACGCGCCTCTTCCGCGGGACGGACGTCGAGATCATGACCTCCGTGGTGGAGCACGACGCGCCGCACCCGAGCACGCGCGTGCCCGGCTACCCGGTGGAGCTCGAGGAGATCGTGCGAAGCGCGTTGACGCGCGATCGCGCGGCGCGAGTGCCGAGCGCGGCCCACCTCGCGACGTACCTCGAAGAGTTCGCGATGCGGCACTCCATGCTGATCGGTCCGCGCGCGGTGGCGCGCTACTTCCTGAGCGTGGCGCCGGCGGAGCGCATCCGTGAGGAGGAGCTCGCGATGGTGGAGGCGGAGATCAAGCCGCGCCTCGAGGTGGTCCCCGACTCCGAGTCGCGGCGCGTGTGGGGCCCCGTGTCCGAGGAGCTGCCCGCGATCGACGAGAACGAGCTGCTCGACGACCTCGAGCTCCTCAGCGTGCCGCCCGACGGTCTCGAGGAGGATGAGCTGCTCCCGATCGACGTGACGGACTACGAGGCGGGGGGATACCGCGAGTACGAGGACACGACCGACAGCGGCGGCATGCACGTCGGGGCGAGCGATCCGGGCGACCTCGTGCTCGACGGATTCAACGAGGAGTCGGTGAAGGATCGCCCGGTCGTGCTGTTGGGTGACTCGGCGCGCAAGGATCCGACCCAGCGTCCCAAGCCCGGTCCGACGGGCGACTACGTGAGCGAGCTCGAGCGGCGGCTCGCGCAGGACGGCGACAAGGACTCTTGACCGTCCACAGGGCTACTGCCGGAGCGGCTCGCCGACGCCCGGACACGGTCGCACGAGCGAGCTGGTTTCCTCGCAGAAGCCGTCGACGCACTGCGTGAGGAGGCCGCAGCTCGCGGTGGGGTTGCAGTCCTCGAGCTGCTCGCACGGCGTCCCCATCCCCGGCGGAGGCGCGTCCGGCTGTCGCGGGCAACCGACGAGGACGAGCGCGCAGGCGGCGACCATCGCGGCGAGCGCCAGCGTGTGCTTGACGCGGATGGGGCGCGGAGCGGGCGAGCCAGCCACGGCCGTACTGTAGTCCGCCCCGCGCGCGATCCCCAGCCGAGGGCGGCTCACAGGATCCCGTACTCGCGGAGGCGCCGATAGAAGGTGCGGCGTGCGATCCCGAGCGCCTTCGCCGCGCGCACGCGGTTCCAGTTGTGCGTCTCGAGCGCCTCGAGGATGCGCGACTTCTCCTGGTCCTTGAACTCACCCACCGACGCGGGCGGCGCCTCGTCCGGGGCCCTCACGCGCGCGTCGCTACCGTCCGACAACGCGCGATCCAGCCGCGGCGGCATGCGCAGCACGACTCCCTCATCGGAGAGCGCGAGATCGTCGGCGTCGATCACGTCGCCCTCCGCCATCACCCACGCGTTCAGGAGGAGGTGCTCGAGCTGACGCACGTTGCCGGGGAGCGGGTGCGAGAGGATGCGCGTGACCGCTTGGCGCGAGATGCGCTTGGGCGGCGCCTTGTCGCGCTTCGCGAACAGCGCGAGGAAGTGATCGCAGAGGAGCGGGATGTCGTCGGGGCGATCGCGGAGCGCGGGCAGCCAGACCTCGACGACGTTGAGCCGGTAAAAGAGATCCTCGCGGAACTCGCCTTGCGCGACCAGGTCGGTGAGCGACTTGTTCGACGCCGCGATCACGCGCACGTCGACCTCGATCTCGTTCTCGCCGCCGACCGGGCGCACGCGGCCCTCCTGCAGCACGCGGAGCAGATCGACTTGCATCTTGGCGGGCATGTCGCCCACCTCGTCGAGGAACAGCGTTCCGCCCGACGCCTGTACGATGACCCCGTTCCGATCGCGATCCGCTCCGGTGAACGCGCCGCGCACGTGGCCGAACAGCTCGCTCTCGAGGAGCGACTCGGGCACCGCCGCGCAGTTGAGCGCGACGAACGGCTCGTTGGCGCGACGGCCGCCGAAGTGGATCGCGCGCGCGATGAGCTCCTTGCCGGTGCCGCTCTCGCCCTGGATGACGACGGGCACGTCGGCGTCACGCACGCGATCGATCACCGCGAACACGCGGCGCATGCGATCGGAGCGTCCGACGATCCCGTGGTGGTCGTTGGCTTCGCGGAGCGCCTCGCGCGCGCGAGAGAGCTCGCTCCGCGCCTCGTCGCGCTCGACCGTGCGTGCGTCGAGCAGCCGCTCGATCTCTTCGTTGGCGCGCCCGAGATCCTCGTTGGCCTGGGCGAGCTCGTCGCGCCGCTCCTCGAGCGAGCGCAAGAGGCGCGCATTCTCCAGCGCGATGGCCGCCTGGTCGGCGAACGCGAGCAGAAGATCGAGGTCGGACTCGCCGAAACGACCCTTGCGGAGTCGATGCTCGAGGTACAGCACCCCCGCCGTGCCGGAGCGGCCACGGATCGGGAGGCACGCGACGGACTTCAGCATGAGCTTGTGGACCGACACGTACTCGCTGAGCCGCGCGTCGTGGCGGGCGTCGACGGTCAGGATCGGATCTCCGTCGATCAATACGGCTTCCGCGATCGAACGGCTGAACGCGACGTGCGGATCGTCGGGGCTCGCCGCGTCGCGGACGGTGTGCGCGAGGAGCCCGCCGTCGTCTCCGGTGAGCAGCACGAAGCCGCGCTCGGCCCCGCTCAGCTCGATCGCGCAGTCGGTGATGCGCTCGAGCAGCCGATCGACGTCCACCTCGGACGCGAGGCGCTTGAGGATCTCGAGGAGGCGCGCGAGCCGGCCGTCGGCGAACGGATCGGCGACCGGGACGTGGCCCTTGCGCGGCCCCTCGCGACCCGCCGCGCGCAGCCGCACGAGCTGGCGTCGCCCGTTGCGCCAGAACGCGTCGCGGTGCTCGCGGGGGAGGGCGGTCGCGATCGACTCGAGCACCTCGACCGCCTGCTCGTAGCCGCGGCGCGCCAGGAACTCGGCGCCCCGCTCCTCGTGCAGCTTCGCGGACGCGGCGAGCGCGCGCCACTGGAGGTCGGGCGAGGCGAGCTGCGACGCGAGCCTGTCGAGATCGCCGAGCGCGCCATCGGAGTCGCCGGTCGCGCCACGGGCGCGCGCCGCGAGCACCGCGAGCCGCGGTCGCAGCACCTCGAAGGTGTTCGACTCGATGTGATCGCGCGCTTCGGCGATGCGCGCGGCCGCCGCGGAAGGATCGACGGGGCCGTCGCGGTCGAGCAGGGCCTCGGCCGCGTCGAGGTACGCGCCCGCGAGGTGCTCGCTCGGCGCGTCCCGTTCGCGGAGGTGTCCGATCGCTTCGTCGAAGCGTCGGAGCGCGCCTTCGGTGTCGCCCGCCGCGCCGGCGACGGCCCCGAGCGCTCGGCTCGCTTGGGCGCGGGCGAGCGGCGGAGCGCTGGGATCCTCGACGACCGCCCACGCCTCCGCCGCCGCGTCGGCGTGGCCGAGCCAGGCGTGCACGTCGGCGCGCGCTGCCCGGGCCCGTGCGGCGTCCGCGGGCGAGTCCGCGTCGGCGGCCTCGCGCAGCGCGAGCTCCGATTGCTGGAGCGCCACGGTGGCCGCGCCACGTGCGATCGCGAGGCGGGCACGGAGGAGGTGGGCGCCGCCGTCTCCGAGCGCGCGCTCGGCCTCGTCGAAGCGACCGGCCGCGAAGGCGCGCTCGAACCGCTCGACGTCCTCGGTCATGAGCCAGACGGTGCCACGGGCTACACCCTTGCACAAGACGGCACTCCGGGCTCGCATCGGCACTGAACGCCACGCCGCAGGCGCGAGACGGCACACCCCGACTCGGGGGCGGCACAGCGATGCGAGGGGCAGGCCGGCGGGGTGGGTCAACCGGACGAAGCGTCGTCCCCGTCGTCGTCGCCGACATCGCCGTCGTCGCCGTTGCCGCCGTCGTCGGAGTCGGCGTGCTCGCCGCGGCCGAACCCCGTGCTCTGGACCTCCGCGTCGGTCGCGTCGCCTGGCGCGGACTCGCCTCGGCGTTGGTACTCGGCGCTCTCCCCCGGACCCGACCAGTCCACCCAATAGGCATCGCGGTCGCGCACATCCACGTGGATGAAGTGGCTGCGGGGGTAGAAGCCTACCCCCACGTGATTGAACGTGGTCCGCACGTAGTCGCGGAGCTCCGTGTTCGGGACGCCGCGAACCCGGATGTCGAGCGCGTGCCCGCGCACGTGCCGGCTCTCCGTACGGGTGTCGCCGCCCGCCGCACGGTAGCCGCTCACGATCGTGATCTCGCGGCCGCCGAAGTGATCCGAGAGGCGCGCGACGATCTCGAGGAGGCGCTGCGGTGGGGACGGGCCCAGGCGGCGAGAGTCGGCGGAGCGCATGAGCTCCTGCAGGCGACGCACCGCGACCCGACGGGCTCGGCCGCGCTGATCGACCAGGCGCACGCGCAGCCGTCGATCCATGGAGCGCCGATAGAAGCTCACCACGCCCGGGCTGCGGGGCCGGCCCCACTGCCGCTCCGCGCGGGCGCGCTGCTGGACCGAGTCGAACCCGGGAAGCTCGAGCCGTTGGCCGAGGCGCAGGCTGTCCGAGCGCAGATGGTTGATCTGGCGCAGCTCCGCGACCGAGCAGCCGTGCTCGCGCGCGATCGTCGCGAGCGCTTCTCCACGTCCGACGTAGTGCACGCCGGTCTCCGGGATCCGAAGGACCTGACCGGGTCGCAGCGCCGCGGCGCGGCCGAGGTTGTTCGCCGCCGCGAGGTTCGCGACCGAGACGTCGTAGCGGCGGGCGATGCGGGCCAGCGACTGTCCCGACCGGACCGTGTGCTCGAGCTGCGCGCACGCCACTCCGGCGTGTGCGAGGCACACCAGCACGACCACGACGGCGGCGAGGCGAGCTGTCATCGGATGAGCGTTCGGCGGGCCGGCGACGGCGCGGGTGGCGCCGAGCTCCCCATCGGGGCGACGGTCTAGGATCGGACGCGTCACCGCGCAACCGACGGATCGTCGAGGGATCTCCGCACCCCTTCGTTTCCCCCGGCAGTTGCGTATAAGTTATGCATAATTAATCGATATTTAGCCTCTATTTCTTGACGATCCGCGGGCCCGTGCCCATACCGTTCGGGCATCCAAGGGCGGCGAATGAGGGTTGCGAACACGAGTGGTTCCCTCCCGCGAGGGGTCGGGACCGGCCTCGCCGAAGCGGGCAGCCGATGAGCGTCGCACAGAAGACGCCCGTCGAGCCGTCGGGTCGTGAGCCTCGCGGTGAAGACACGCGCATGGAGACCACCGAGCACGTCGCCGCGAAGGAGGTCCGCGCCGAGTCGGCCGGCTCTACGTCGGACGCGGCGAAGCCGAGCGCCGAGCGCTCCGTGCCGACGGATTCCGAGCCAGCGGATTCCGAGCCAGCGGATTCCGAGCCAGCGGATTCCGAGCCTGCGGAGGCCAAGCCTGCGGAGGCCAAGCCTGCGGAGGCCAAGCCGAAGGCGCGCGCCAAGTCGACGGCGGGCACCGCAGGTCGGCGGCCCAACAACGTCCGCAAGATGCGCGTGGAGCGCATGATGTCGAAGGCCGAGCTCGCGCGCCGCGCCGGCCTCTCGGTGCTCACCATCGATCGCGTCGAGAAGGGCTACGGGTGTCGGATGGACACCAAGCGCAAGATCCTTCGCGCGCTCGATCTGAGCCTCGGCGATCGCGTCCGCGTGTTCGGCGAAGAAGAGTAGTCGCGTTTTTTTTCTCTCGCGGGTGCCCGCCAGACCACGCCAGCCCCCGGAATTCCGGCCTCGCGCGCCGTTGTGCAGGAAAGAGGAATCGTACGGAGGATGGTGTCATCCTGTGACGCGGAGTCGTTAGAGGATGTCCGAGGGCAACAATCTGGTCGGGGTCGACATCGGGTCCAGCTCGATCAAGGTCGCCGAGCTCAAGGAGAAGCGTGGCGGTGCCCGAGCCCTCGTCGGCTTCGGGTACCACCCGCTCCCGAGCGAGACGATCGTCGACGGTCACATCATGAACACCGGGGCCGTCGTGGAGGGGCTCAGCAAGCTCTTCCATAAGGCCAAGCGCCGCGACGTCGCGCTGAGGGTCAGCGGGCACTCCGTGATCATCAAGAAGATCACGATGCCCTTCATGACGACCGCCGAGCTCGAAGAGCAGATCAACTGGGAAGCCGAGCAGCACATCCCGTTCGATCTCGCCGAGGTGCAGATCGACTGGAACGTGCTGAACCAGCGCGCCGACCAGGGGCAGATGGACGTGCTGCTCGTCGCCGCGAAGAAGGAGGAGATCAACGATCTCACCAACCTCGCGCTGGAGGCGAAGCTCAAGCCGAGGGTCGTCGATCTCGACGCGTTCAGCGTGCAGAACGCGTTCGAAGCGGCCTACGGGCCCGCGCCGACCGAGCAGACGATCGTGCTCATCCACGTGGGCGCGTCGCTCACTACGCTCAACATCCTGGCCGAGGGCACGACGTCGTTCACCCGCGACATCGGCAACGGTGGACAGCACATCACCGAAGAGATCCAGCGCGCGCTCGGCATCAGCCACGAGGAGGCGGAGGCCTACAAGTGCGGTGGCGACGGTCGCGGCCTCGTCCCCCGCGAAGTGCCGGAGATCATCACCCAGGTGGTCGATCAGCTCGCGGGCGAGATCCAGCGCTCGCTCGACTTCTACCTCGCGACGAGCGGGGGCGGTGAGGTCGGCCGCGTGCTCGTCAGCGGTGGCACCGCAAACATCCGTGCGTTGCTCGATGCGATCGAGCAGCGATGCCGCGTGCCGGTCGAGCGGCTGGAGCCGCTCCGCATGGCGGTGCCCGAAGGCAAGCGGGTGGATCCCGCGCTCCTCTCCGCGCGCGCGTCGCAGGCGACCGTCGCGCTCGGGTTGGCGCTCCGCAAAGACCGGGAGAAGCGCGGATGATTCGGATCAATCTCCTCCCCGGCAGCCGCAAGCAAGGCGCCGCGGTCGCGTCGGGGGGCACGCAGGGGTGGATCATCGGCTACCTCGTGGTCGCCGCGATCACCGCGATCGTGGTGACGTTCGTGTACCTCAACAAGCAGAGCGCGTTGAACAGCCAGCAGGCGCAGAACCAGGCGCTACAGAACGAGATCACGCAGCTCGAGCAGCAGTCGGCGAACATCGAGGAGGTCCGCGGCGAGCTCGAGCGGAGCCGCGAGCTGGAGCAGGTCGTCAACGACCTCCAGCGCGCGCGCTACGGGCCGACGGCGGTGCTCATGGAGATCTCGCGGATCCTCAGCGTGGGAGGCGGTCCGACCGTCGATCCCGCGCGCCTCGAGGAGCTGCGTCGACAGAACCCGCTCGCCGGCGTCAACACGTCGTGGGACACGCGGCGCCTCTGGTTGACGGAGTTCACCGAAGAGGATCGCGACTGCACGATCCGCGGCGCGGGGAAGACGAATGAGGACGTGGCGGAGTTCCTGCGTCGGTTGACGCTGAGCGAGCAGTTCGCGCGCATCGAGCTGGTCAAGACGGAGGGCGCCGAGGATCCATCGACGCACCTCCCGGTCATCAACTTCGAGCTGAACTGCCGGGTGATGTACTGATGGCTGCCCCCGCACAGAAGGCTTCCTCGGATCAGGCGTTCGCCAAGCTGCCGGCGGCGGCAAAGGCGGGGATCGGCGTCGGCCTCGTCGCCGTGATCGCCATCATCTACTACTTCGCGTTCCACATGAGCGTCACCGACGACCTCGAGCAGGCGCGCAACCAGTACGTCACGTTGCAGTCGCAGATGTCGGCGGCGCAGGAGCGCAACGCGGAGTACGTGAGGCTCCGGGAGGAGCTCGGGCAGCGCGAGGGGCTCGACCGCGCGAACCTGCGCGCGCTCCCCGCCGAGGCCGAGACGGCGTCGTTCCTCCAAGACTTGAACCGCCTCGCGGAGCTCAGCGGCCTGTCGATCCGACTGGTCGAGCCGCGGCCCGAAGAGGTCGTGGAGCACTACGTCAAGCTCCCGGTCGGTCTACGGTTGACCGGCCGCTACCACCAGCTCGCGCGTTTCTTCTACAACGTGAGCCGACTCGATCGCCTGATCAGCATGGAGGACATCCACCTCAGCCAGCCGCAGGTCGAGGGCGAAGAGGTGCGGATCGACGTCGACGTGCTCGCGACGACGTTCCGGCGACCCGACGAAAACGACCAGACCGACCCGACGGCGGCGGCTCCCGCCGCGGGGACGGGAGGCTGACATGGGCAAGCACGCGCGCCTCGCGATCTGTCTCGCCCTCGGCGCTCTCTCGAGTGTCACCCTGGTCGGCTGCGACGATGAGCCGATCCAAGTCGGTCGCGGCACCGGTCAGCCAGCCCAGCCGCCCGTCACACCCGGATCGGATCCGAGCGCGGCGCTGGACGCGGGCACGCCGGCTCCCACCTACCGGGACGAGGACTTCGCGGAGGCAGACACCAATCGCGATCCGTTCCGCAACTACGCGGCGACGTTCGAAGCTCAGGCGCCGCTCGGCGGCGACACGGTCGGCCGCACCGTCGTGATGCCGGACACCGGCATCGACGAGATGCGACTCATCGCGATCGTGACGGGCGTCGCCGACGCGCGCGCGATGCTCGTCGACCGCGCCGGCGTAGGACACACGGTGCGTCGAGGCACGTACCTCGGGCGGAGCGAGGTCGTCCAGGCGGGCGGCACCGAGGAGCTCGCGGTGACGTTGAACTGGCGGGTCGAGCGCATCCGTCCCGGCGAGGTCGTGCTCACGCGTGAGGATCCGACGGCGCCGAACCGGCCGCCGCTCACCCGGATCATCCCGCTGCGCGACGAGGCCGACGAGCTGACGACCGAAGGCGTCCGCACCGTCGTCCCCTGACGCCTCTGCGCGCGGTGGCACGGCCGCGCTTTCTTTACCGGAAGACGAGGAGACCCGGAGAGGGAGAGAAGCTCCTTTTCCTTTGTCGATCGTTGCGGCGGTGTAGCCGACGCACACATCGTCTCCCCCTCTCCCCGTCTCCCGGCCGCCGCCGCCGGCGCCGCAACCAAGGCCGAACCGCGTGCCGTCGACAAACCACGCGTCGCTTTTTTGCCATCGTCGGAGCGCGCATTCGAAGATTCGATCGCGGTCCGTCTCGAAGGGGAGCTCATGCGACAGAGCCGAAGCTTGTTTCTCGCAGTCACGCTCGTGATGGGGGCAGTCAGCCCCCTCGCGCACGCGCAGGAAACGTCTCAGTCCGACGCGCTGGTGCGCGGGCTCCGGGTGAGTGGCGACGCGCAACGTGCGCAGGTCGTCTTGACGGGCAACTTCGACGAGCCCCGATACCGCGTCCGCGCGAGTGACGACGGACGCTCGGTGACCATCGAGGTCGAGGGCGCGCGCATTCCCGACGACGGCCTCGACGTCGAGGGTCAGGCCGCCCTCGTCGGTACGAGCGCGAGCAGCGCGACGTCGACCGGGGTCCGCCTCCAGCTGCGGCTGAGCGCGCCGGCCACCCACCGCGTGCGTGCGATGCCGGGCCGCATCGAGCTGTCCCTCGCGCGTCCCACCGCGTCCGAGCCGACGCGCGCCGAGGCGCCGAGCGGCGGTCCGGTCGAGGTGCGGCGCGTGCACGTCGAGCGTCGCGACGGTCGCGACCGCGTGGTCGTCGAGCTGTCCAGCGCGACCGAGTTCCGCACGCTTCGGAGCGGCAGCGGCCCGGCGCGGCTCACCATCCCTGGCGCGCGGATCGGCCGCGGCGTCCCTGCCGAGCTCAGCTCGCACGGCGACGGTGCGCTCGTCCACACGGTGCGCGTCCGCTCCGAGGCGGGCCGCGCGACGATCGAGGTGGAGCGCGAGGACGGCGCGCAGGGCACCGCGATCCGTGAGGGCAATCGCATCGTCTGGCTCTTCAGCTCGAACGGCACGCGCGAGGCGCGGCCGCGCACCCGCACGATCGCGCGCGAGGCGTGGGCGGACGCGGCGGCCGAGGGCGAGGACGGCGACGAGATCGATCCCGATCAGGTCGCCGCGTTCCTCACCGACGTGCCGATGCAGATCGGGCGCGCGCGCGGCACCCAGCGCTATCGCGGTCGTCGGATCGACCTCGACTTCCACAACGCGGATGTGCACAACATCTTGCGCATGCTCGCCGAGGTCGGCGGGGTGAACATCGTCACCAGCGACGAGGTGAGCGGCAGCGTCACCATCCGCATGCGGAACGTGCCGTGGGACCAGGCGCTCGACGTGATCCTCCAGGCCAAGGGCCTCGGCATGGTCCGGCGCGGAAACCTCATCCGGGTCGCGCCGCTCGAGACGCTCGAGAAGGAGCGCGAGCTCGCCATCGCGCGGCAGAAGCAGGAGGTCGACCTCGCTCCGCTCGAGACGCGGCTCATCCCCGTCAGCTACGCGACGGCCAACGACCTCTCGCCGCGCGTGCAGGAGCTCTTGACGAGCCGCGGGTCGGTGTCGGTCGACGAGCGCACCAACGTCCTCATCGTCCGCGACACGATCGAGAACCTCGACGAGATCGAGGAGCTGATCCGCACGCTCGACACGCAGACGCCGCAGGTCCTCGTCGAGGCGCGCATCGTGGAAGCGACGAGCCAGTACGTGCGCGACGTCGGCATCCAGTGGGGTGGCAACGTCCTCGCGTCGACCGCGACGGGCAACCCGACCGGGCTCATCTTCCCGGCCAACGTCGGGGTGACGGGCGGCAACTACGACGCGAACACCCCGGAGCAGGGATTGTCCCCGTTCACCGGCAACGTGGCGACGCCCAACTTCGCGGTGAACCTCCCGGCGACGACGAGCACCGGCAGCGGCGGCGCGCTCGGGATCACGCTCGGATCGCTCGGCGGTACGGTCAACCTCAACGTGCGTCTGAGCGCGGCGGAGGCGACCGGCGTCGTGCGCATCATCAGCTCGCCGCGCATCCTCACCCTCGACAATCACGAGGCGCACATCGCGCAAGGCACGTTGATCCCGTACTCGCAGATCAGCGCCCAAGGTGTGCAGACCGCGTTCCAAGAGGCGAAGCTCGAGCTGCGCGTCACGCCGCACGTGACGGCGGACGGATCGGTCTCGATGCACGTCAAGCTCACCCGCGACGAGCCGGACTTCACCCGGACCTCGGCCCGCGGTGACCCGACGATCCTCAAGCGCGAGGCGGAGACCGAGTTGCTCATCGAAGACAGCCACACCGCGGTCATCGGCGGCATCTACCAGCGGAACACCGGCCGCAACATCGATCAGATCCCGTTCTTCGGCGACATCCCGATCCTCGGCGTCTTGTTCCAGCGCCGCCGGGTGCGGGACACGCGGAACGAGCTGCTCATCTTCCTGACGCCGCGGATCGTGAACCGGGCGGAGGCGCTCCGACGCTGATCGTGGGTCCGTCGTCGGCGCCGGCGGTGCGATAGGCTGCCGGCGATGGGCTGGGTCTTCCTCTCGGGACCGATGGGGTCGGGCAAGACCACCGTCGGACGCGCGCTCGCCAGCGCGCTCGGGGCGCGGTTCGTCGATCTCGACGCGCGCATCGAGGCGACGGCGGGGGCGAGCGTGACGCGCATCTTCAGGGAGCGCGGCGAGCCGGAGTTCCGCGCGTTGGAGCGCGAGGTGCTGAGCGCGGTGCTCGATGAGACCGCCGGCGTCGTGGCGCTCGGCGGCGGGACCGTCACCGACGACGCGATGCGGCGTGGGCTGCTCGAGCGCGGGGAGCTGCTCACGCTGAGCGCGCCGTTGGACGTGCTCGCGCGGCGGGTGGGGAGCGGGGAAGGGCGCCCGTTGCTCGGCGGTCGCGATCCGGCGGAGGCGCTGGCGTCGCTGATCGGTCGGCGACGCGCGGCGTACGCGGAGTGCCACGCGGTGGTGTCGACCGACCGCGACGTGTCGGCGGTGGTCGGCGAGTGCCGCGCGCGGATCGACGCGCGGGCGCTCGTCGTCCCGCTCGGCGAGCGGACCTACCGCGTCGAGATCCGATCCGAGGCGCGCGGCGACTGGGCGGCCGACCTCGCGCCGCCGACCGGCTGGTTGATCGTCAGCGACTCGAACGTCGCCGAGCGCGCCCGACGGCTGGGCGAGACGCTCGATGGAGCATCGCACGTGATCCTGCCCCCCGGGGAGGCCCACAAGAGCTGGACCGAGGTCGATTCCATCTGGAGCGCGGCGCTCGCGCGGGAGCTCGACCGCGACGCCGTGCTCGTCGGAGTGGGAGGTGGCGTGATCGGCGACCTCACGGGGTTCGCCGCCGCGACGTACCTGCGCGGCGTCCGGTTCGTCACGTTCCCGACGTCGCTCCTCGCGATGGTCGACGCGTCGGTCGGAGGCAAGACGGGTTTCGATCGTCCGGAGGGCAAGAACCTCATCGGCGCGTTCCATCAGCCGAGCGCGGTGCACGCCGAGCTCTCGGCGCTCGATACGCTGCCGCGCGAGCAGCTGTCGGCGGGGTTCGCCGAGGTGATCAAGGCGGCGTGGCTCGACTCCGACGACGCGGTGGCCGCGCTCGAACGGGACGCCGAGGCGCTGATGGCGCGCGAGCCCGAGGCGCTCGACGCGGCGATCCGCGCCTCGGTATCGCTGAAGATCCGGATCGTCGCGAGCGACGAGCGCGAGCAGGGCGCGCGACGGCTCCTCAACCTCGGGCACACCGTCGGTCATGCGCTCGAGGCGGCGGACGGGTACGCGGGGCTCGGGCACGGCCAGGCGGTCGGGCTCGGGATGCTCGCCGCCTTCGACGTCGCGGCGGCGCTGGGGGACGCGCGCGCCGACGAGCACCGAGCGAGGCTCGCGAACCTGCTCGCGCGGTTCGAGCTCCCGACGGACCTCGCGTCGCGGACCGGGCCTCGGCTCGCGCCTCATCTGCGGGTCGACAAGAAGCGGGCCGGGGATCGCGTGCGGTACATCGTCCCGGGGGCGCCGGGGTGCGTCGAGGTGCGCACCGTGCCGATCGCACAGCTGGAACGGTTATTTGGAGGCGTGTCCGAGGACCGGTAGGATGATCCGACGGAGGCACCCCCGGTATGGCGCGACGTAGCAACCTCAGTTGGGCTCTCTTGGTCGTCATCCTCGTCGGGTGCGCGCCGGGAAACACCGGCCTGGTGATCGGAAATATCGTTGCCCCCGACGACCAGGGCGCCTACACGGTCGGCAACCCCGCGCTCACGCGGGGCACCTACGACGTCAGCTACGGGCGGGGTTACTTCGCGACGTTCCGCGTGCTCAACAACCTGCTCGACATCGGCAACGACGGAACCTCCGGCCCTCCGATGGCGAACCCGAACCTCATCCACGTCGAGCAGTTCTACATCGAGACGCTCGACAGCACGAGCGCGCCCACCTCGATCGGAGGGCTCACGAGCGAGTACGCGGTGCCCGCCAACAGCATCGTGATCCCGAGCTCGGACGGCGCGACGGCCGGCGAGGCGCTGGCCACGGCGGAGATCTTCCCGACCGGCTATCTCGAGGCGCTCCGCGCGGCGGGCGACGTGACGGTGGTCCTCTCGATCCAAGCGGTGGGTCGTACGTCGGGCGACGCCGTCGTGATCTCGCCCGAGTTCACGTACCCGATCGACGTGTGCAACGGGTGCCTCAACGTCTGCGCGCGCGACGAGGACGGCGTCCAGGAGTGTCGCCTCAGCCCGACGCCGGGGCAGGACTTCGTCGACTACCAGTGCATCGGCGACGTACCGCCGTGCGTCCCTGGTAACTGAGCCCCGCGGCTCAGCTAGCTCATCAGGTGCTCGAACACGAAGCGCGCGAGAGCGCGAGCGCGCGGCTGATCGCGTAACGCATCGCGCAAGTCGTCTTCGGACGCGATCGGCCCGTCGAGCACGCCGCGAAACGCAGCCGCCACGTCGCCGGCCGCGAGCAGCCCGGCCCGATCGCCGGTGGCCAGCACGGAGTCGCGGGTCTCCGCCACGCGCGTCCAGCGCTCCGTGCTCATGAGGAGCTCGCGGATCTGCGACTGACCGCGAGCCGGGATCGTCGCCCACAGCTCCGCCACCATCGCGGCCGCTTCGCGCGAGATCGAGGCGGAGCCGGGGGCGCCGAACGCGCCCACCACCGCTTCCGCGAGCTGGGTCGCCCGGTCCTCGGGCAGCGTCGCGAGGAGGATATGCTCCGGCCGGCTGAGGTGGATCGCGCGACCGAGCGCGAAGCGGAGCTCCGGGTCGCTCATCGCAAATCGCCCTGCGCCGTAGATCGTCGGGGGCGACGTCGCGAAGAGCTCGAGCGTCGCGACCTCGGCGCGCGCGTAATAGAAGAGCGGCAGGTCGTCGCGGTGGAGGGCCTCGAGCGCGGCGACGAACGCGCGTGACACCGGGGTCGTCGCGACGCGGGTGACGCGGTCGTTGGGCTGGAGCTCGCGATCGACGACGGTGCGGACGACCGGGAGCGCGTGCACGAACAGCTGGTCCCAGATCTCGCGGTTCACCGCCCAGCTCGGATCGAACGACCACGCGTCGACCTCGGCCGGCGTGGCGCGCAGGGGCTCGTCCTCGCTCGGCGCGACGCTCGGGTCGATGAGGCCGAGGAGCCCGCCGAGCGCTCGGACGGCACGCGGCCGGGAGAGCTCGACGGCGGCGCGGTGGGCGACGCGCAGGGTCGACACGCGATCCGGTTCCCCCAAGAGCGCGAGGCGCGCGAGCTCGAGCGCCTTGGCCGGCCCCTCGGGGCGGCCGCTGTCGAGCTGGGTCTTCGCGTGCTCCTCGAGGGCGGGCGGCCGATCGGACTCCGGCCCCTTCGCGGCCCACGCGAGACCCGGCGGAGCGACCGACGGTGCGCGAGAGGGGGGCGCGGCGGGGCTCCAACGCTCGAGGCTCGGGCGGTCCGAGCCGGGCAGGGAGAAACGTCCCTCGCGCACGGTGAGCTCGTCGTCGAAGTCGGCCTCGCGCAGCGTCGCGCTCGGATCGAGCTCGTCGTCGTCCTCGGGGTCGCGGAGCGTCCGCCCGAGCTCCGCCACGCGCCGCGACCGCGGCGTCGGCGGGGTCGAGCTGGCGCGAACGACCGCGTGCGCGTGATCGATGGGGATCATCTCGCGCAAGGTGTCTTGCGTAACGATCCCGGGGGGAGCGGAGCGAGCGCCTGGGCCGATGCGATCGACGTGAGAGGACGGAGCGGGGGGACGCAGGGCGGCGCGCTCGACGATCTCATCGAGGGCGAGATCGCGCGCGGTGCGCTCGTCGGAGAACGAGGGGGCGGGCGGGGGAGAGGAGGCGGATTCGGCGTCGGGGTCTGAATCGGATTCGGAGTCGGACTCGGAATCGGAATCGGAATCGGAGTCGGAGTCGGAGTCGGAGTCGGAGTCGGAGTCGGAATCGGACTCGGACTCGGACTCGGACTCGGAATCGGAATCGGACTCGGAATCGGAATCGGAATCGGAATCGGAATCGGAATCGGAATCGGAATCGGAATCGGAATCGGAATCGGAGTCGGAATCGGAGTCGGAATCGGAGTCGGAATCGGAGTCGGAATCGGAATCGGATTCGGAGTCGGAGTCGGATTCGGAGTCGGTGTCGGGATCGGAATCG
>JBFWYI010000023.1:0-59834 GCA_050186575.1 Sandaracinaceae bacterium
CTCGAGCGCCGACACGATGCGGTCGGTCACGGTGCGCGCGAGCAGCATGTGCTCGCGGTCGGTGAGCGCCTCGGGACGATGCTTGGCCTCCACGATGCGCTCGCGACGATGGTTCTCCATCGCCTTGACCGCTTCCTTGCGGACCGCGTCGGCGCGCTCCGGCGAGCCGATCCCATCGACGGTGATCAGCTCCTCGTCCGGTGCCTCCGAGACCTCGTCGAGGTTGCGGAAGCCGAGCTTGTAGAAGCTCTTGACCGTCTCCTCGTCGAGGCTCGGGATGCGCGCGATCTCCGCGAGCGCCTGCTCCTCCATCTGGCGGAAGGTCGACTCGTCGATGATGTCGAGCTTCCAGCTGGTGAGCTGGCTCGCGAGCTTCACGTTCTGACCGCGGCGACCGATCGCGAGCGCGAGCTTGGCGTCCGGCACGATGAGCTCCATCGAGCGATGGACCTCGTCGATGATCACGCGGCTGACCTCGGCCGGCGCGATCGCGTTGCAGACGAAGCGGGCCGGATCGCGATCGTACGGGACGATGTCGATCTTCTCGCCGCGGAGCTCCTGCACGACCGCCTGGACGCGCGAGCCCTTCATGCCGACGCACGCGCCGACCGGATCGACGTCGTTGTCGCGGCTCGTGACCGCGATCTTGCTGCGCGCGCCCGGCTCGCGGGCCGCGTGCACGATCGAGACGATGCCCTCGTAGATCTCGGGGACCTCCATCTCGAACAGCTTCACGAGGAGCCCGACGTCGGTGCGGCTCAAGATGAGCTGCGGCCCGCGCGCCTCGCGGTCGATGTCCTTGAGGAGCGCCACGATGCGGTCGCCCGGGCGATAGCTCTCGCGCGGCGTCTGCTCGCGCGTCGGCAAGATCGCCTCGGTTCGGCCGAGGTCGACGATGATGTTCGAGCCGCGCTCGAAGCGGCGGACGATGCCCGTGATCAGCTCGCCCTTGCGGTCCTTGTACTCGTTGAAGATGAGCTCGCGCTCCGCATCGCGGACGCGCTGGATGATCACCTGCTTCGCCGTCTGCGCCGCGATGCGACCGAAGCCGCGCCGGTGCTGCTGGAGGCCGAGCAGATCGCCGTACTGCCGATCTTGCTTGCGCGCCTCGTCCGCGTCGGTGGCGAGGTAGAAGATTTGGAAGCCGAGGTCCTGGTTGATCTCGACGTCGTCGAACCCATATCGACGCGCATCGGCCAGCGAGATCTCTCGCTCGGGATCGTCCACCTCCTCCACCACGGTCATGAACTGGTAGAGGTCCACGTTCCCCGTATCGTGGTTGAAGTGGGCTTCGAGCTCGCGGTTCACCCCGAAGGTGCGCTTGGCTGCGGTCACGATGGCTTGCTCCATCGTCTCCACGAGGACATCGGCGTCGATGCCCTTTTCCTTGCTCACCTGGTCGATGATGTTCTGCAGCGACATTTCCTGCTGCATGGCCGGTACCTCTCCGATCGGCAGCCCGCTCCAGGCCCCGGTCCTGTTCTCGAAAGTGACTGTGAGTTCAATCGAACCTGTGGACGACATTGGCTTTCGCGATCTCGGTGAAGGGCACGTGGAGCTCAGCCCCCTCGCACTCGAGCCGCACCATGGCTCCGTCGGCCGCGCTGTCGTCGATCCCGAGCAGCGTTCCCGAAAAGCTCCGACGCTCTCCCCCACGCCCATCCGGACGAGGCTCGCGCGTCTTGATCTTCACTTCGCGACCCGCGAAGCGTACGAAGTCACTCTCCTTGACGAGCGGTCGATCGAGCCCCGGCGAGGAGACCTCCAGCCGGTAGCGGCCCGCGACCACGTCGTGCACATCCAACGCGGGGCCGAGATCGCGGCTGACCGCCTGGCAGTCGGCGAGGCTCACGCCGGCGCCCGGTCCGGCCTCGCTGCCCTCCCGATCGATGATCACCCGGAGCACCGCGCTGCCGTGCTCGGTGGCGGACACGACCTGCACGAGCTCGACCCCGTGTGCGCGGCACACTGGCTCGATGATCGCGTGGATCGTGGTGATGTCGGGGGTGGTCATGGGGATTCGGTGCGCGGACTCGGAGATCGAGACGAAAAAAAAGGCAGGCCCCGAAAGGCCCACCCAGGCATTGCCTCGAGTGATTCCGGGCGGGGGTTATCACAGGGGCAAGGTCGCGGCAAGCGCTCGGATCCCCGGGGCCTCGCGCCCCGACCGAGCCGCATCGAGTCGCCCGCCCCGTGGAGCCGCCGCCCGCTCGGGTACCGTGAGGACCCGCAGACGACGGAGGCGGGGGTGGTCAGGCCTTCGTCAGCCCGTCGAGCTCCTCGTAGTGCTTGTCCGCGTAGAACGACAGCACGTCCAGCGCGTCGTCGAACTCGCTCCGATCGAGCAGCTGACAGGGATATTCGACGGACAGGACGACATCGAGGTCGTCATCGATCGAGAACTTCGCCATCAGGAGCGACTGGTTGAGCTGGAGCAGGCGGTCGTAGAGCTTCGCGGCGCCCGTGCCCTCGGGGCTCTTCAGGTAGGGCACGATCGCGAAGCAGAGGAACCCCGCCGGGTCGATGCGCACGAAGAATGGAAACGAAGCTTGACGGCCACGGAAGCGGCTGCGCCACGTGTCCTCGCTGATGCGGTCGCAGGGCCAGCCGCCGTCCTCGAGGAGCCCTCGCAGCGACTCCGGGTCCAGGCGGAGCTTGTCTTTCTTCGCCATGAGCCCGGCGACTCTACCAGGTTGGCCGGCACGCGCAGCGAGAGAACGCGCCCGCGCTCAGTTCGAGGCGGGCGTCCGCGGACGTACGGGCGCACGCGCATCGCGGCCCCTCACGCGGCCGTAGCGCCCGTCGAAGTAGCCGGGCGAGTCGTCGCCCACCATCGTCGCGGGTCCCCCGCCCGAGGGGGTACGCGCGGAGAAGCGGCTGGGCGTGCACCCGGACAGCGCGCTCACCACGGAGCCTCCCCGCACGCCCGGCGCGAGCTCGGCGAGGCAGCCGCCGAAGTAGAACGTCCCGCGCGCGAGCGGCGGCGGCGCAGGGATCACCGGCTCGGGCGGGCTCAGGCGGACGGGCTCGACCATCGCGAGCCCACCGCGCATCGCGCCGATGTACGCGTAGCTTCCATCGTCGTTGCGGCGGAACGCTCCGTCCGGCGCGAACTCGTGCCGGTGGGGCCGCGCGATCCCGCAGTACCCGGAGACGCCTCCCGGCAGCGGGTGGGCTCCGGCGAACGTCCAGACCTCCCCGTCGTAGCCGTACGCGAGCGGGTCGCCGAGGAAGATCAGGATCCCGTCGACCTCGCCGAATGGGGCGCGGCCGACCGGGAGCTCCTCGTGCCGGTGCTCGCCGTCCTCCATGTGCCAGTGACCCTCGAGATCGACGGGGTGTGGGCCGCGATAGAGCGCCTGCGCCGACGCGCGGGTGGGCCCGGCGGCGACCGCGACACCCGCCGAGAGGAACGCGATCCGGACCAGAAGACGGCGCACGACGTCGACTCTAGACCCTCGCGACCGAGATCGCGACCGGTGGATCGACGCCCTCGAACCCGACGGCCGCGAGGGTCTAGACCCTCGCGACGGAGATCGCGACGGGTTGATCGACGCCCTCGAACCCGATCTCGACCCTCGTCGCTCCTCGACGATACTCCGACATCGCCTCGTCCCGCCGACGGCCAATCTCGCGTCCGATCATCGACGCTGAACCCATCGTGATCTCCGTCGCGAGGGTCTAGGGCACCGGGCGGCGGGCTTCGCGCCGAAACCTCGGCCCCATCCGAGCGTTGACAGTGGTTTGTCGGACCGGTAAAGCGCTTCACCGCTGCCCTCCCCCGATCACGAGCGGCGGGCGGCGTTGGAGGGAACCATGCGACGCATCGAGCGCCGTACGCTGCTTCGATCTCTCACGCTCGCTCTCGCGCTTTCCGCGTGCGGCGGCTCCTACCAGTCCGCGTGGGACGAGAGCGAGGACACCCAACAGACCACGCAGGGCTCGGAGACGAGCCAGAACGCCGAGCAGCTGATCGCTCAGGGCGACGAGGCGTGGACCCACCGCGACGAAGAGGCGCAGGTGCAAGCCGCGATCACGGCGTGGGAGCAGGCGATCGCGATGAACGCGAACGACGCCGACACGTGGGTGAAGCTCTCGCGCGGCTATTACTTCCTCGCGCACGGACACCAGCGTTGGAGCAACCCCGACGCGATGCTCGAGACCTATCAGCGCGGGATCCGCGCGGCCGATCGCGCGCTCGTGGCGTTGAGCCCGGAGTTCGCGGCGCGCATGCGCGCGCAGGAGCCGATCACGGAAGCGGTGTCGCTGCTGCAAGCGAACGCCGTGCCCGCGCTCTACTGGCGCGCGTCGAACCTCGGTCGCTGGGCGCGCCTCGATGGCTTCGCCACCGTGCTGTCCTACAAGGACGAAATCCGCGCTGTCATGACGCGCTGCATGGAGCTCGACCGCTACTACTTCTTCGCGGGCCCCGATCGCTACTTCGGCGCGTTCTTCGCGATCGCCCCGTCGTACGCGGGCGGCGATCTGGATCGCTCGCAGCAGCACTTCGACGAGAGCATCCGCCGCGCGCCCGCCTACGTGGGCACCCACGTGCTCTACGCCGAGAACCTCTCGGTGAAGCGCCAGGACCGTGCGTCGTTCGTCGAGCACCTCCAGATGGCGATCGACGCCGACCCCGAGGCGTTGCCCGAGGCCGCTCCCGAGAACCGCATCGAGCAGCGGCTCGCGCGCGAGCTCCTCGAGCAGGCCGACGAGCTCTTCGAGTGATCCTCCTCGGATCCGCGGCGGACCCGAACCGCACCTGAATAGCCGCCCGAACCGAACCGTCGACAGCCCGCCCCCCATCCGTCCGCTCGGAGGATGCATGCTCAGTAAGCGACTCTTGCTCACCCTCACCTTCTTCTCGACCGTGCTGTGCAGCCTCGTGCTGCTCGTGCCGGGAGGCCGACCCGCGTCGGCGCAGGAGGACAGCTCCATCCGCATGCGGTTGGCGACGGTCGCCCCCGAGGGGACGCCCTGGGAGAAGCAGCTCCGGCGTTTGAAGACGCACATCGAGCAGGAGAGCGGCGGGCGCATCCGCGTGCAGATGTTCATGGGCGGCTCTTTGGGCGGCGAGAAGGCGCTCGTGCGCCGGACCGCGCAGGGGAGCATCCAGGCGTTCGGCGGATCGACGGCCGCGCTCGGCACGTTGGTGCGCGAGCTCGACGTCATCGAGTCGCCCTACCTCTTCGAGGACTACGCGAGCGCGGACGCGGCGCTCGATGGACCGGCGCGCGGCATCGTGACGCAGGCGCTCGCGCGCCGCGGCTTCGTGTTCGGGCTGTGGGCGGAGAACGGCTTCCGCTCGTGGTTCACGCGCGAGCGACCGATCCGTCAGCCGTCGGACTTGAACGGGCTGCGCATGCGCTCGCAGGAGTCCGAGGTCCACCTCGCGACGTACCGCGCGTTCGGCGCAAGCCCGCAGGCGATCGACGTGACGAACGTGCTGACGAGCTTGCAGACCGGGGTGGTCGACGGCTTCGACAACACGCCTCTCTTCGCATTCGCGACGAGCTGGTATCAGGCGGCGCACCACCTGAACGTCAGCCAGCACAGCTATCAGCCGGGCATCGTCGTCTACAGCAAGAGCTGGTTCGACGGGCTGCCGGAGGATCTGCAGGCCGTGCTCACGAGCGTGCCGGCGGAGATCACGGTGGATGGCCGCGAGCAGGTGCGGCGGATGGAGCCGATCCTCCTGAAGAACCTCGCGCGCCACGGCATCGAGGTGCACACCCCGACGTCGGCGGAGCGGGCGGCGTTCGTGAAGATCGGGCGCCCGGTGCAGGCGCAGGTCGCGCGCCGGGCGGGTGGACAGGGTCAAGCCCTGTTGCGCGCGCTGCAAGGCCACTGATAGGTCGCGCGGCGGACGCGGCCGGCGGCTTCCGATTGAAGTCGGACGCCGAACCCGTCACCGTGTTCGCGAGGTCATGGGGACGACCCGCTCGCGGAACGCTGGCGCGCTCCTCCTCGCGTGGATCGCCTGCGCGATGGCGGCCCCCGGCTGTGCGCGCGGCGGCAATGAGGAGGACGCAGGATCGCCCCCGCCGTTGCGGGTGGACGGTGGTGTCCTGCCCGGCCAGGACGCGGGGCCGCCCCCCGACGCCGGCCCGCCCGCGCGCGATCCGTCCACGTGCACCGGCTACGTGTGCCCGAGCGGGATGACCCTCTCGGCGGCCGGCGACTACGGCGCATGCATGCGCACGGTGATGGCGCGACCAAACAGCGCGCGGCGGTACTGCCAGTACCTCGCCGACTACGGCGTCATCGGCTTCTCGTGGACGCCCGTCGCGCTCGTCTACATGTGCCCCGACGGGATGGAGTCGGCGCCGAACATGACGACCGGGTACTGCCTCTATCGCGACGTCGCCCCGCCCGAGGGCTTCGAGGCGATCTGCGACGAGTTCGAGTCGAGCGGGGAGTTCGGCTTCCGCTTCCCCTGCGACCGCTAGAGCGCTCGATCAGCGCGAGCCAGACCCCGGCGTCTCGCCGTGGATCCAGACCCAGGTGCCCGGGTGATCCTCGGTCGGATACGCACCGTGCCAGCCCTGCGGCACGTAGGGGTCGCTCCAGTTGAAGATCCACTGCGCGTCGCGCGGCGCGAGGTTCACGCAGCCGTGGCTTCGCGGATAGCCGAACGCGCGGTGCCAGAACGCACCGTGGAGCGCGTACGCGAGCTGGAAGTACATCACGTACGGCACGTCGTGGATCGAGTACGGGCCGTCCGCCGCGGTGTCTCCGTCCATCGTCGCCGCGAGGTGCTTCGCGCGGATGCGGTACGTGCCGGTGGGCGTGAGGAAGTTCGAGTCCGGGTCGTCGGGGTGGTACGCGCGGCCGGTCGACGTCAACGTGACGTACACCGGTGTATCGCCCTCGTAGGCGACGACGTACTGCTCGCTGAGGTTCACCTCGATCCACTTGTCGTGCTCGCCCACCTGTCGCGGCCGGCGCGCGGGGCCGATGCGACGGACGTCTTGCTCGCGATAGAGCCGCCCGTTCGCGCCGACGTAGTACGGCGTCCCGCCGATCGTCTCCTCGCCCACGATGGTGAGACGGGTCCGCGACTCGGCCGCGCCGCCGCGGCGCGCGCGCCCGTCGGCGGTCCGCACGAAGAACGCTTCGTTGCTCCCCATCACGTATCCGACGGGCAGCTGCGTGAGATCGCCGAGGGGCACGCCGCGGAAGTCCGGCCACGACACGTCGCCGACCGCGCGGTAAGGGATGAAACCGTTGTTGACGGTCCGCCAGTAGCGACGGCGGTACTGCCCGGCGCGAAAGTCGCGGTCGAGGCTCACGATCCAGCCGCTCACCATCCGCGTGATCAGGACGCTGTTGCGATCGCCGGCCAGCGACGCGAGGGTGATCGGCTCCTCCTCGGCCTCCTCGGCGGGATCGTCGTCGCCGCCACCCTCGGGAGATCCGCTGGCCGCCGACGCGCTGGCCGCGGTCACACCCGGCGCCGAGCCCGCCGTCGCGGTGGGGGTGACGGCCTCCGACGCGGCGTCGCCCGCCTCGCTGGAGCCGCCCTCCGCCCCCTCCTCGCCCGGCTCCGGGGTGAGGCCTGGGATGCGGAAGCCCTCGTACTGTGCGGCCTCCTCGTCGGTCGGCGGCCGGCGGTACATCGGAATGTCGTTGCCTCGGGTCCGTCCATACCGGTACGGCAGCGGGGCGCTCCGGTCCGGCTGCGCACCCTGCACGGCCGGAAGTCGGCGCCCCCAGAACGCGATCACGTCACGCCCGTTGCAGACGAACCCCCCCGTCGTAAGCTCGTACCAGCCGCCGCGGCAGCGTGGATCGTCCGTGCGCACGGGCTCGCCGGTGGTCGCCTGCATGATCGCGCCCGCTCGGAGATACCCGATTCGAAACGCCTCCCGGTCGGGACGGTCGCGGATCTTCGAGACGTATCGACGGGCGAAGATGCGCGCGGGCGGACGAGGCGGGCCCGCGTCGTGACCGGCGTCGACCCCGGCGTCGCCCGGATCGCTCGGCGCCTCGCTCGCCGCGTCGGGGGGACCGGCGTCGGGCGTCTCGTCCTCGCCGCCGCATCCGACGGAGAAGGCGAGCGCCATCAGGAGGGCGGTCGTGGTGGGCCGCGCGCGCATCGCGGTGCGCGAGATTTCACGGACGGCGCGCCGCGTCAACCCGATGGCCCCAAAGAGGGCGCACGACGATGATCGACCGCCGGCTCGACGCGGCCGCGATCGCGCTCTCGCTGCTCGCGCACGCGGCGCTGTTCGCGTACGTGCTCTACTCGACGAGCGTCCCCGACCTCCCGTTCGAGTTCGAGATGCCGCTCGAGGTGGAGTTCGGCCTCACCGAGGCGGTCGAGGTCGCCGAGGGCGCGGAGGCGGCGGCGACCGCGAACGACCCCAGCGATCCGGCGGGAACCGGCCCGGGCGCGGCGCTGGACGGCGGCGTCCCCGAGGACGCGGGACCGCCCGACGCAGGGCGTCGCCGACGGCGCGAACCGGACCCGCCCGAGGTCGCGAGCGAGGACGGCAGCGGCGAGACGGGCGATCAGGCGGGCGACCGGCCGGGCACGGGCCGCGGCGTCGCGTTCCTCCCCGCCGGCGCGCAGATCGCCTTGCGATTGGACGTCGCGCGGCTCCGCGAGTCGCCGCTCGCGGGCGACGTGCGCGAGCTCCTCGCGGTGCTCCCCGACTGGCAGGCGCTCCTCGATGGCAGCGGCATCGACCCGCTCGACGATCTCGATCGCCTGCTCCTCGCGACGCCGAACCTCCAGCGCAGCCGGTTGATCATCGCGGGCCGCGCGAGCGGCGATCAGTCCACGATCCGCCAAGCCGCGGCGCGGCTCGCGGTCGCGAGCGGGCAGCCGATCGAGTGGACGACCCAGCGCGGCGTCGAGGTCGCGCCGTGGCACGACCGGGACGAGACGGAGCGGATCATCGCGCTGATCGGTCCGCGCCACTTCGTGATCTGCCGGCCTGAAGATCTCGCGCGCGTCCTCGCCGTGGCGCGCAACCGGGCTGCCGAGGAGCAGCCGAGCGAGCCGCCGCCCGAGGGCGAGGAGGCGCCGGCGCCCGAGCATCCGGCCGACGCGCTCCTCTCGATGGAGGAGGGCGAGGGCCTCAGCCTCGAGATCGAGGGCGCGCGCGCCTACGCGCAAGCGAGCCAGCGGGCGGGCACCGCGCCGATCACGATGATCCCTACGGAGCTGCGCCTCGCGATGCGCCAGCTCCCCAACGACGTGGTGGGGGCGCGCACGCGCTGGGGCTACGAGGACGCCAGCCAGGCGGGCGGCGCGGCGGACTATTGGAACCAGCTGCGCACCCAGTTCGCCCCCGTCGCCGGCCTCCTCGGCCTCGGTCGGGTGCTGAGCGCGGCGACCCTCGAGGCGGAGGACGACCACGTCGATGGCTCGGTGGATCTCCAGCTCGCGGAGATGCGCCAGCTCCTCAACGTGTCGCGCCAGTACATGGTCGACCGCGCACGCGCGCGCGAACGCGAGGCGGCCCGGCGCGCGGCACAGGCGGGCGGGTCGGCGCCGGCCCCGACGCCGCCGGCCCCGACGCCGCCGGGCGGTGGTACGCCGACGGAGGTTGCTCCGCCCGCGCCGGAGGCTCCTCCTCCGCCCCCTAGTCCGCCGCCCGGCCCGTAGTCGCGAGGTGAACGCAAAAAGGCGCGTCGCTCGTGGCGACGCGCCTTCGGCGTGAGGGATGGGCCCTCAAAAGCTCAGCCAAGCTTGGATTTCGAGACGACGGAGGTCGCCGTAACGACCAGGTCGTCGAACCCCGATTCGCTGGGCCGTCTGCCTCGCGGCAGGTCGGCGGCGAGCGCCTAGAGGACGAGGTCCTTGAGCTTCTTGAGCGGGGTCGCCCGAAGCTTCTTCGAGGCCGGGAAGTCCTTGACGATCGTCTCGCCGGTGGACGGGATACGCACGGTCACGCCCTTGCGCGCCGGCGTCTTGCGCACCTTGAGCTTGAGCATGTCGGGGATCACGAACTCGCCGGGGCCACGACGGCCCAGCTCGCGCTTGATCATCTGCTGAAGGCGCTCGAACACCGCGCCGACCTGCTTCTTGGTCAGCTCCGTACCCTCGGCCAGCTCGGTCATGATCGCGGCCTTGGTCATCCGCTTGCCAGTACCACTCATGGGGTTCTCCTCCCTGTGAAGACTCGCTCTGGAACTCACGGGACCCCCGTTTTTTGGGGCTCCGGGCGTTCGGCGGGCATCTATGCCCCGACGATCCGGGCCTGACAAGCGAAATTCGCCGAGCCAAACCCGATTTTCGCCCGGAATTCGGAGTCGGCGCCGAGAATCTCAAGCATTTCGCGGGATCGTCTGCCGCAAGGGCCGAACGGACGGGCAATTCAGGGCGATCGTCGTGCGCCCCGCGCAGCGGCGCAGAGAGCGTCCGCGCGCGCGTTCATCCGGCGCTCCTCCGCGGCGGTGCGGTGATCGAAACCGAGCAGGTGGAGCAGGCCGTGCGCGAGCAGGAAGGTGACCTCGGCCGACGTCGAGCGCCCCGCCGCCGTCGCCTGTCGCCGCGCGGTGGGCAATGAGATCACGACGTCGCCGAGCAGCTGAGGGTGGAGCTCGCCGCCGACCCCCTCGCGCATCGAGAACGCGAGCACGTCGGTCGGCCGGTCCTTCTTTCGGTGATCGCGGTTCAGCGCGTGGATCACCGCGTCGTCGCAGAGGAGCACGCTCAGCTCGGCGTCCTCCATGCGCAGCGCGCCGAGCATCCGCTCCGCGCGCGCGCGCACCGTCGACGGCTTGATCGCGGGGGACGGGCAGCCGCGGGTGCGCACGATGACCGGCATGCGCGCGACCGTGCGCGATCGAGGCGCCGGGTCAAGCCGCACCTCCGCGCGATCGACGCCGCCCGCTCGACCGATCGGCGTCTCGGTGTACGCTCGCCGCGCTTTGCTGGAACGCATCCTCATCGCGGCCCACGGCGAGGTCGCCTCGCGCATCGGTCGCACGTGCCGCCGCCTCGGGGTCGAGACGGTCGGGGTCCACATCAAGGGCGATCACGACGCGCCGCACGTCGAGGCGTGCGACGAGCCCGTCGAGATCGGCGACGACCCGACCGCCTACCGCAACACCGCCGCGCTCATCGCGATCGCGAAGGAGAAAGGCGCGCTCGGGATCCATCCCGGGTACGCGCCGCTCTCGCAGCGCGCGGAGCTGGCCGCCGACGTCGAAGCGGCCGGCCTCACGTTCATCGGACCGACCGCCGCGTCGCTCGAGGCATCCCTCGACCGGATCGCCGTGCTCGCGCACGCGGTCGAGCACTCCGTCCGCACCCTCTCGACCAGCGAGCGCCCGATCCGCTCCGCCGACGAGGCGCGCGAGGACGCCGAGCGCATCGGCTATCCGGTCGCGCTCCTCCCGGCGCGTGGCACCGCCGAGGATCGAGCGCCGTGGCCCTGCGAAGACGCGGAGGCGCTCGAGGCCGCGCTCGCGAGCGTGGACGAGCGCGGCATGCAGCGCGGCCTGATCCTCGAGGCGCACGTCGATCGCGCGCGCGTCGTCGAGGTGGTGGTGGCGTCCGACGGCACCGACGTCGCCGCGCTCGGCGAGTACGACGTGAGCCTCGCCCGGGGCGGCCGACGCCTGTTGTCCGAGGCGCCGGCGATGGCTCTCGAGCAACTCCACGACGGCGACGCGGTGCGCGGCGCGCTGTTCGAAGCGGCGGTCAGCATCACCGCCCAGATCGGGTGCATCGGCATCGGGAGCTGCCAGTTCGTCCTCGATGCCGACAACGCTTTTTACTTCGTCGGCTTCACCCCCGGCCTCCAGGTCGAGAGCGCCACCGTCGAGATGTGCGCCGGCCTCGACCTCGTCGAGATCCAGCTCGAGCTCGCGAGCGGCGCCAAGCTGCCCACGTCCCTCGAGCGCGCCCAGATGTCGGGCAGCGCGCTCCTCGCGCGCATCGACGCGGCGACCGACCCGAACACGCAGAAGCCGTTCGAGAGCTCGGTGACCTCGGCCCGCTGGCCGCCCGCCCCGCCGGGCAAGGTGCGCATCGAATCGGGCGTCAAGATCGGTTCCACGATCCACGGCGCGTACGATCCCCTGGTGGCGTCGGTGACGACCTACGCGCCCAACCGCCACGACGCGCTGCTGATGCTCGACCGCATCCTCGCGGAGATCCACTTGGCCCCGCTCGTCACGAACCTGCGCCTCTTGCGGAAGGCGCTGAACCACGAGTCGATGCGCGCCGGGCAGTACGACCTCGGCTTCCTCGATCGCATCTAAACGCCAAAAGGGCGTTCCCCTTCCCCTTGCCCATGCCCCTGCCCTTACCCGCGAAGAGGTCGCGGCGGGGTACGTCGGTCCCATCGCAACGCTCTGTGCGATCTCGATCCGGTACGGGCGCCGGGCGCGGGCAGGGGCAGGGGCACGGGCGCTTCGCTCCGCTTCGCGTCGCTGCGCTCGGCGAACTTGGGGAGGCCCCGCCCCTCCGTGGTAGCGTGGTCGGGTGAGCCGCGAGGCCCCGGAGATCCGTCTGATCCGCGAGACCCTGGAGGGAGTCCTCCACCCCTCCACGGCGTCGACCGTCTTCTTCGAGGCGATCAGCGCCGGCGGCGGGGCGCTCCCTGGCAACGCCGAGCAAGCGCTCGCCCTCGCGCGCGGGCCGCTGAAGAAGAACCTCGCGGACCGCCTCGGCGACGACGAGGCGAACACCGTCGTGACCCACCTCGAGCACATGCTCGGCGGCTCCGCTCCACAGGTGCCGCGGCGCGCGAGCCGGAACGACGAGGTCACGCAGAACCTCCACCTCTCGGACGAGGTGCTCCCCGTCTACGTGCTCGCCGGTTCGGCGCGCCTCGCCGATCAGCTCCGCGCCGTCGTCGGCCCGCAGGCGATGACCCCGCTCGTGATCGGCGATCCCGAGCTGCTCCGGACGCGCGTCGCGCAGATCAAGCCGGGCTTCGTGCTCATCGACGGCAGCGACTTCCCGGCCATCGAGCCGAGCGAGCTCGCCCTCACCCTCGCCAAGCTCGGCGGCCAGATCGTCATCGCGCTGTGGGGCGCCGACCTCCCCTACGGGCAGAGCGTCCTCGCCGAGGCGTACGAAGCCGGCTGCGGCTTCACCCCGTTCGATCGGCGCGAGGGGATCGAGCCCCTCATCGACGTCATCCGCTCGCGCCGCTCCGGCTGACCCGGGAGCTCAGTCGAGCGTGCCGTAGAAGCGCGCGCCGACGCCGAGCTGCTCCTCGATGCGCAGGAGCTGGTTGTACTTCGCCACGCGGTCGGAGCGCGACGCGCTGCCCGTCTTGATCTGCCCCGCCCCCGTCGCGACCGCCAAGTCGGCGATGAACGTGTCCTCGGTCTCGCCCGAGCGGTGCGAGATCACCGACGCGAAGCCGCCGTGGGTCGCCATCCGGATCGCGTCGAGCGTCTCGGTGATGCTCCCGATCTGGTTCACCTTGATGAGGATCGCGTTCGCGATGTCCTCCTCGATGCCGCGCGAGAGGCGCGTCACGTTCGTCACGAAGAGATCGTCACCGACGAGCTGCATGTCGTCGCCCATCGTCTGCGTGAGCTGCGCCCACGTCTCCCAGTCGTCCTCCGCCGCGCCGTCCTCGATGCTCACCAGCGGATACTTCTCGGCGTACGCCGCGTACTTCGCCACGAGCTCCTCGCCGGTGATCGGCTTGCGATCGAACGTGTACATCTTCTTGTCCTTGTCGTAGAACTCGGAGGCCGCGCAGTCGAGCGCGATCGCGATGTCCTCGCCGGGCCGGTAGCCCGCCTTCTCGATCGCCTCGAGCACCACCGCGAGCGCCGCCTCGTTGTTGTCGAGCCGCGGCGCGAAGCCGCCCTCGTCGCCCACGCTCGTCGCGAGCCCGCGCGCCGACAAGATCTTCTTCAGCGTATGGAACGTCTCCACGCCGGCGCGGAGCGCCTCGCGGAACGACTCGAACCCTTGCGGCACGATCATGAACTCTTGGATCTCGAGCCCGTTGTCCGCGTGCGCGCCGCCGTTGAGGATGTTCATCAGCGGTGTCGGCAACACGCAGGCTTGCGCGCCGCCGAGATAGCGCCAAAGCGGCAGCCCGAGCGCGTTCGCCGCCGCGCGGCACGTCGCCATCGACACCCCGAGGATCGCGTTGGCCCCCAGCTTCGACTTCGCCTGCGTCCCGTCGAGCTCGATCATCGCGCGGTCGATGCTCTGCTGCCCGAGCGCGTCGCGGCCGAGGATCTCCGGCGCGATCTGCGCGACGACGTTCTCCACCGCCTTCATCACGCCCTTGCCGCCGTAGCGATCGGCGTCCTTGTCCCGGAGCTCGAGCGCCTCGTGCTCCCCCGTCGACGCCCCCGACGGAACGGCGGCCCGCCCCGCCACGGCCCCGTCGACCTCGACCTCGACCTCGAGCGTCGGGTTGCCCCGCGAATCGAGGATCTCGCGCGCCACGATGCTGGTGATCTCGAGCATGCGCGGTCCTACCACCGGGCTCTCCGCTGTCAAACGAGGCCGCGCGGAGCGTGCTATACGAAGCCCACGCTCCCGTAGCTCAGTCGGATAGAGCAGCGGCTTCCTAAGCCGAAGGTCGCCCGTTCGAATCGGGCCGGGAGTGCTCGACGCTCCGCGTCATCGCGCGTTGCGATCCACACCTCCGCCGGTCGTCGCGCAGGCCGGTGTCGGTCGCCCGGTCGGTCGCTGATCCCCGGGACGGGGGATTCGTGCGTCGTCGGAGCGGCGTAGGTTCTGCACCAACGAGGGACGACATGCGTGAGACGTCAGCGCGACTGGCCGAGCGTGAGGTGTGTTCAGTAGCCCCCAGCCGAATCGCGATCGCGATCGCATGCACGCTCCTGTGCTCGATCGCGCACGCGCAAGAGGGCGGTGACGCCGAGGCGCGCGCGCGCTTCGAAGCGGGTCGGCTCGCGTTCGACGCGGGTCGCTTCGAGGACGCGCTGACCGACTTCCGGCTCGCCTACGAGCTGAGCCATCAACCCGTGTTGCTCTACAACATCGGCGAGACCGCGGCGCGGCTCGAGCGGAGGCGCGAGGCGCTGGAGGCGTTCGAGGCGTACCTCCGCGACTCGCCGAGCGACTCGCCGCATCGCTCGCAGGTCGAGGCACGCGTCGCGATCCTGCGGTCCTCGATCACCTCGAGCGAGCCTCCGCCGACCCGGCCGCGCGCCCCTTCCTACGCGACACCGGAGCCGACGAGCATCGATCCGGCGCCGTGGGTGGTCGTCGGGTTCGGCGCGGCGTTCGCGATCGCGGGGGCGATCTTGATCGGCGTGGCGGAGTCGGACCGGAGCGCGGTGGAGAACGCGCGGCCCCCGACGTTCTACACCGAGGCCGCCGCGAGGGCGTCCGAGGGCGAAGCGCTCGAGGGCGTCGGCATCACGCTGCTCTGCGTCGGGGTGGTCGGCGCGATCGCGGGGATCGTGTGGGGGATCGCGGCCGGATCGCGGTCCGACCACGTGGCGTTCGACCTTCGTCGGCTGGAGCTGAGGTGGTCGCTGTGACTCGACATCGGATGAGGTTCCTGGTCGCGTGCATGACGGCTTGTCCCGCCGCGCTCGCCGGTTGCGGGATCACGGTGCCGGACGGGCTCTCGTGCGACGACACGCACGCATGTCCGAGCGGACAGAGCTGCGTCAACTTCGTATGCGGTAGTTCGGTCGACGCGGCGACCGACGCGGGTGCGCTCGACGCAGGGAGGACGGACGCGGGGCGGATGGACGCGGGCGCGATGGACGCCGGGCCGCCTGGCGTGGACGCGGGCATGCTCGACGCCGGCCCCCCGCCCGACGCGGGCCCGCCGGCGTGCGGCAACGGGCGCGTCGAGGCCGAGCCGACGCTCTGCTTCGGGACGACGCCGTCGCTCACGCTCGGGCTCGCCAACGGCAACGCGGTGCGCGTCGCCGACATGAACGGCGACGGACACGCGGACCTCGTCACGCGCAACATGACGACGCTCGCCGTAATCCTCGGGCGCGGCGACGGGACCTTCCAGACTCCGTGGACCATGGCGACGGACCCGAGCCCCGGATATTTCGTAGTCGCCGACGCTGACGCGGACGGATCGCTCGACGTGGTGATGACGCACTCCACGAACGGCGTCCGGGTGCTCTGGGGCGACGGGGCCGGCCACGTCGCGATGGGTCCGACCGGTGTCGTCAACCCGCAGGTGGCCGGGGTGGCGGTGGGCAACCTCAACGGAGATGCGCGGCCGGACATCGTCGCCGGAACCGTCTTGGACAACACGAACAACGTCGCCGTCCTCTACGGGGCTGCGGGGCGCACGTTCGCGACCGCAACGTTGTTTTCCTCCAACGGTTCGCAGGCGCTCATCCCCGCGGTGCTCGACGCGAACGGAGACGGACGGACCGACTTCGTGATCACGAACCCGAACCGACTGTCGGACGCCACCCTGGCCCTGTTCCTCGGTCAGGCGTCCGGCGGGTTCGCGGCCGCGACGACGACGAGCACCGGCTGTATCCACGGGACGACCCTCGTGATGGGCGACCTCAACCACGACGGTCGGCTCGACGCGGTGGTGACCAGCCAGACCAACAACGCGGTGTGCATCCTGCTCGGCAACGCGACCGGGTTCGCCGCCGGCGTCGGCACGACGGTCACGCAGACGTCGCCGTTCGGCGAACCGGACATCTGGGCGATCGGCGACCTCGATGGCGACGCGCACGCCGACCTCGTGGTAGGCGTCAACCAGAATGACGTCGTCCAAATCATGCGAGGCAGCGGCGATGGAACGGTGCAGCCGTCCTTCACGATCCCGACGCCGGACCAACCCTCTTCGGGCGCGATCGCCGACTTCGACGAAGACGGCGCCAACGACTACGTGATCGCGACGGCGGGCGCCACGATGAGCCTCGCGGTCTATCTCGCGATGCCGTGAGCGCCGGTCAGCCGCCCGCGCGCAAGACCGCGAGAAGCGACGGCGCGTCCATCCGCGGGGAGCCGGCGCGGCTGTCCTCCGCGTCGTGGATCAGGTCGACGATGCGGCGGTTGACAGGGGCGTCGACGCCGACGCGCTCGGCGAGGCGGACGATCTCGCCGTTGAGGTAGTCGACCTCGGTGGGGCGGCCCTGGGTGAGATCTTCCCACATCGAGGAGCGCGCCTCGGGGTCGACCTTCATCTGGGCCCGCGTGACGAGCCGGACGAGCGGGGTCGGCATGCGGAGGACGAGCGGCATCATCGCGACCGGCACGCCGCGGAGCTTGGCGGGCTGCACCTTGGCCGCCTTGAGGACGGAGAGCGCCTCCTCGATGACGAGAGCGACCGCGCGGCGATAGCCTGGATCCAGCAAGAGTCGCTGCGTGGGCGCCCCGGAGAGCGCGCTGATCGCGTTGTTCAGGTTGACGAGGAGCTTGGTCCACTGCTCGGGCGCGAGGTCGTCGAGGACCTCGACCGGTAGGCCGGTGGCGCGCAGCGCGGCGACGGTGGGCGCGAACGCGGGGTGCGGGCGGCGCTCGAGGATCAAGGGGCCGCTCATCCCGGAGTGGAAGACGCCGCCGCCCTTGTTGACCACGTTGAAGCCGACGACGGCCGGGACGACGCGGCCCTCGGTGAAGCGCTCGGCGAGGCGCTCCGCGTTGCGCAACCCATTTTGCATGCTCACCACGAGCGCGTCGCGCCGGAGGATCGGCTTGAGCGCGGTCGAGACCTCGGCGGTCTGGGCGCTCTTCACGCAGACGAGCACGGCGTCGCAGGCGGAGAGCGCTCCGGGCTCGGTCTCGAACCGGACGCGCTCGGGGGCGACCGCGCCCTCGCCCGCCACGCCGCGGACGACGAGGCCGCTCACGGCGATGTCGCGCGCGAGCCGCGGCCGACCCACGAGGACGACGTCGGCGGCGTCGGCGACGAGGAGCTTGCCGGCGAGGTAGCAGCCGATGGATCCGGCTCCCATCACGCCGATGGAGATCCGGCCCTCGGCGGGGGCGGTCGGGGGACCGGAGCGGCTCGGGGTCTCGGACAAGGTCGCGTCTCGACGTGGGGCGCGCCGCCGCGGGGACCCGCGAAAAACGCGCGTCGGCGAGCCTACCCGCTCGCGCGCCGGAGCGCCAAAGCGCGCGCCGACGGGCCAGAACCTGTACAGGGGCGCGCCAGCCGACTACACCTTTCGCACCGTGCGGAGCCTCCTGAGCCAAGACCCCGAGACCTGGGACGCCGGCGTCGACCGACACGCGCGGCGGCTCACCGCGCTCGGCAGCGCCGAGGCGTACGTCGAGGCGCTCGACCGCGCGGGTTGGCTGCGCGGCCACGACGGGCCAGCGCGGGCCGCGGTGCTCGCAGCGGTGCAAGAGGCATGGACGCGCACGCCGCGGCGCCTCTACGTGTACGCGGCGCTCGAGGACGTCGCGTTCGAGACGAGCGAGTTCGCGGCCGAGGGGAGCTACGCACGGCTGCTCGAGGAGCTCTCGGAGGCGTCGCGCCACGCGTTCGCGCCGACGGGGATCGAGGAGACGCGGAGCGCGCTCGGCGAGGACGAGCCCGGCGCGACGGTGACCGTGTCGTTCGAGCACGGCGGCGCGCGGTACGTCTGCGAGCTCACGCAGCGCGACGAGTGGTGCATGAACGAACCGCTCGAGCTGGTCGAAGAAGCGCTGACGGCGGCCGGGGTGACCGCGCGGTTCCTCGTCCTGCCGACCCAGGGCGACGGAACGCTCCGGGCCGCGTTCGTGGATCCCGCCGCGTTCGAGGCGGCGGTGAACGACGGCCTCGTCCCGAACGCCGCCGTCGTGATGTGAACGCGCCTACCCTGCGTCCGGCTCGGCCGGCGCGGCGGGAAGATCGAAGAGCTCGACGAGCTCGCGCGCGCCACGCACCGCGTCGACCCCGTCGAGGGCGAGCAGCGCGGCGCTCATGTCGCGCGCGGAACGCCAGCGCGCGTCGGGGTCCCGCTCGAGCGCGCGGGTGACGAGGGCGACCCACGCGGGATCGAGATCCGGCCGCAGCGAGGCGAGGTCCGGCAGCTCGGCCGTGAGGACGGCGTGGATCGTCGCGCCGGACGAGCGGCGCGCGAAGAGCGGACGGCCTGCGAGCAGCTCCCACAGGATCACGCCGAGCGGGAAGAGGTCGGCGCGCTCGTCGATCTCGTGCTCGCCGCCGGCTTGCTCGGGGGCGACGTAGCCGACGTGGCCGACGAAGCTCTGGGTGAGCGCGCTGCCTCCGTCCTCGAGCGCGCGCGCTACGCCGAAGTCGCTGATCTTCACGTGACCACGGTTGGAGATGAGCACGTTCTGTGGACAGACGTCGCGATGCACCACGCGGAGCGGGTGGCCGTCGGCGCCGACCGCTCCGCGGTGCGCGTAGTCGAGGCCCGCGAGCATCTCCGCCGCGAGGTACCCGACGAGCGCGCACGAGAGCGTGCGCCCGGCGTGACGCGCGCGCGCCATGAGATCGGCGAGCGGCGCGCCGTCGACGAACTCCATGCTGAGGAAGTAGCGATCCTCGACGCGGCCGAAGTCCATCACCTGGACGATGTTCGGATGAAGGAGGCGCGCGCTGAGCTCGGCCTCGCGGCGGAACGCCTCGACGAACTTCGCGATCTCGGCGAGGTGCGGGTGGATGCGCTTCACCGCGACGCGGCGCTCGAACCCGCCCTCGGGGCAGTACACCGCCTCGTGCACGGTGCCCATGCCGCCCGACGCGAGCTTGTGCTCGAGGCGGTACTTGCCGAACAGATCGCGCTGTCGGCTGAGCACCCCGGCCCGGTTGATCATGTTGCGCAGCGCGCGCGCCGCCGCCGCCGCCGCGATGCCGCCCGCGAGCAGCGACACCGCGCGGGTGAGCTGGGTCGGCACGCCATAGAGCAACGCGTCGCCGACGCTGGACGGCAGCTCGACGCGCATCCAAAGGAAGTACGCGAGCACGTAGAGGAGCGCGCTACCGATGCCGTTCGCGATCGCGCGATGCGGCCGCATCTGGACGGCGTTCGACACGAGGTTTCCGCAGAACAGCATGGGCGGGAGCCAGCTGCCGATCGCGTAGTCGGCGCCCCGCGCGAGCACGAGCACGCCGAGCGAGAGCCAGGGGAACGCGACCTCCGCGACGACGATGGCCGCTTCGAGGCCGGCCCCCGCCGGGCCGCGACCGAGGCGCCAGCCGAGCCACACGTACCATCCGACGAAGATGGCGCTGACCACCGTCATGCCGAGCCCGACGAGCGGCTGGACCGCGCCCGCGTACGCGATCGCGCTGAGCATCATCACGAACACGACGATGGTCCACACGCGCACCGCCGCGCGCTCGAAGCGGACGAGCTCGGCGGCGAGCGCGGCGTCGAGCGGGCGTGACGCGGACGTGGCCACGCGCCCTACTCTATCTCGCCTCGCCGCCCTCGCGGCGACGCCGCGAAGCCGCCCCGACGGTCGGTCGTCGACGCGCCCCGTTCGCCGTCACCCGTCGAGCCTCACCGTCGAGCCTCACCGTCGAGCCTCACCGTCGACCTCACCGTCGACCGTTCCGCTGTCACCCGTCGACCGTTCCGCCGTCGACCGTCGGCCGTCGACCGTCCGCCGTCACCATCGACCGTCCGGGTCGCTCGCCGTCACCCCGTAGACCGCCGTCACCCGCGACTCTCCGCCGAGCCCAGCTCAGAGCCCCGAGACGGTGACCGTGTACGTGCCCGCACCAGCGCCGTAGCCGTCGACGTACACGCCGTACACCCCGGGCCCCGTCACCGCGCCGGTGATCGTGGACTGGAGTCCGCATGTGTCGTCGTTGCACGCGATCGCGGCGTCGCCTCCACCGCGGAGGTAGAGCACCGTGTCGTAGGACGCCGCGCTGCACGTCGTCGCGGTCACCGTGCGGCTGAGCGAAGGACACATCGTGAAGTAGTGGAGGTTCTCGGGGCCCGTCCCGCCGCACGTGCCGGAGGTGACGCTGGCGCCCGCGGTCGTTCCGCCGTACGCGCCGTTGGTCGTGAAGCGCGTCGCGGTGCCGTTGCCCGCCGTGAGGAGCTGCCAGCGGAGGGACACGGTGCCGCTCGTGGTGCCGGCCGAGTACGCGTGGACGGCGATGTAGTAGGTGCCGGCCGCGACATCGCGCACGAGCTGCTCCTGGAGCAAACCGCAGTCGTCGTCCTCGCACTGGACGACGCTCCCGCCACACGCCGTGCGGATCGAGATCTTCGTGTCGAACGTCGAGCCGAACGTGTCGAGATAGAGGACCGAGCGCGTCGGCACGGTGAGTCGGTACCAGATGTCACGCCCGCCGCTCGTCGCGCAGTCCGTGACGGTCGCGGTGGAGCCGTCGAACGGATCGCTGCGCGTACCGGTGGCGCCGCTCAGCGTGAGCGCTCCCGAGCACGCGTCGTTCGGCGGCGGGCACCCGTCGTCCGCGACGCCGTTGCCGTCGTCGTCGCACGCGTTGCCGCACACCTCCGCCGCCGCGACGCACGCCGAATATCCACTGCACGTCGCGTTGCAGGTACGGGTCCCCGCGGTCATGCATGCCGTGGTGCAGCCGCTCGTCGTCCCGCGCCGGCACGTGAGGCCCTCGTCGATGAGCCCGTCGCCGGTGTCGTCGCAGTCGTTGCAGGTCTCGGTCGCCGCGACGCAGAGCCCGAGCGTGCAACTCGCCGTGCATGACTGCATCCCGCTCGTGCTGCACGCGGTGGTACACCCGAACGGGCCCGAGCCGAGCACGCAGCTCATGGAGGGGCCGTCGTCCGCCATGGTGCTGCAGTCGTTGTCGAGCCCGTCGCAGAGCTCGGGAGCGCCGGGGTGCACGTTGCCGCGCGCGTCGTCGCAGTCGTCACCCATGAGGCACCCCATCGCGACGTGGCCATCCCCGTCCGAGTCGGTGCCCGAGTGGATGCACAGGCCCATCGGCTCGGTGCACGCGTCGGCGGTGCACGCGACCATGTCGTCGCAGTCCGGCGGCGCGCCGCCCACGCATCCGCTCCCCGGTCCGGCGACGCTCGGATCGCACGTCTCCTGGCCGTCGCACGCGAGGCCGTTGTTGCAGAGCACGTCGTTCGGCGCGTGGACGCACGCGTCGGTCGCGCCGTCGCAGCTGTCCATCGTGCACGTGAGCATGTCGTCGCACGAGGGCGCCGCGCCGGAGCGACAGCCGGTCGCCGGGTCACACGTCTCCGCGCCGTTGCAGTAGAGCCCGTCGTCGCAGTCTTCGTCGGCCTCGCATGGCGGCGGCACCGCGCAGCCCGTCGCGAGGTCACAGATCGCGCCGGGCTCGGTGCATGCGGCGTCGTCCGCGGTGTGGCTGCACGTCCCGTCGCTCGCGCAGGCGTCGGTGGTGCACGCGATGGCGTCGTCGCAGTCGACGGGGATGCCCGGCGCGCAGTGGCCCGCCGCGCACGTCTCGACGCCGTTACAGAGGTCGCCGTCGTCGCACTCGGACGCCGCCGTGCAGGGGACGCCCCCCGCGTCGACGACGACGGTCGAGTCGCGCCGTCCGCCCCCCGCGTCGAGGTCCCCACCGCCCGACGCGCACGCGATCAACAGAAACCCGAGGCCACACAGCCCGCCGCGGCGCATGACGACAGCGTACGCGAGGTCGCCCTGGCGGGACAAACCGGGGGGTCTCGTCGCAGAGGCCCCCGACGGTCTTCGGAGAGCCTCAGTAGGTGAGGAGCGAGTGGACGGGCACGTCGCCCATCTTCGCGCGGCCCTCGAGGAACGAGAGCTCGATCACGAACCCGGCGCCCACCGGAGTCGCGCCTCGGCGACGGATCAGCTCGAGCGCGGCCGCCGCGGTGCCTCCGGTCGCGATCAGATCGTCGATCAGCACGACGCGTTGCCCTTCGTTCAGCGCGTCGACGTGCATCTCGATCGCGTCGGTGCCGTACTCGAGCGAGTACTCGACCCGATCGGTCGCCGCCGGGAGCTTTCCCGGCTTTCGCGCAGGGACGAACGGCAGGCGCATCCGCGCGGCGAGCACGGCGCCGAAGATGAAGCCGCGCGACTCGATCCCCACCACCGCGTCGGGCCGCTCCGCGGCGAAGTGCTCCTCGAACGCGTCGAGGACCTCCGCGAACACGGGCGGGGTGGCGAGGAGCGGGGTGATGTCCTTGAACAGGATCCCCGGTTTCGGGAAGTCCGGGACGTCGCGAATGTGGGCGCGGATCCGCTCGATGCGCGCGTCCGTCATGTCCGGTCCCTCATGTGGATGTCACCTTTTCTTCCTCGCGAGGCGCACCGGCCGCGGCCTCGTCTTCGTCCTCGATCGCTACCGCGGCCACCCACGCGGCGAGCCCGAGATCGCTCGGCTCCGTGGTGTCGAGGCGGAGCGGCGTAATGGACACCCAGCCCTCGTCGACCGCCTCGGTGTCAGAGCCTTCCATCGGCTCGTGATGCGCTTTGGGCCCGCCGATCCAGAAGTACTCGCGGCCGCGCGGGTCCTGCCGGACGTCGACCTCGTCGTGATAGATGCGCCGGCCGAGCCGCGTCGCGCGGATGCCGCGGTAGCTCGCGTCGGGCGGGAAGTTCACGTTGAGGAGCGCCCCGCGCTCGCCCTCCTCGCGGCCCGGGGTGACCAGCGCGCGCGCCACCACCCGCTGCGCGACCTCCGCCGCTGCGTCGAAGTGCCCCTTGTACGCGCAAGAGAACGCGATCGACGGGATGCCGCGCAGGGCTGCCTCGCGCGCCGCTGCCACGGTGCCCGAGTAGTAGACGTCGGTGCCGAGGTTGTAGCCGTGGTTGATCCCGCTCACCACGAGGTCGGGCCAGCGCGGGAGGAACCGCTCGCGATAGAGCGCCACGTAGATGCAGTCGGCCGGCGTGCCGTCGACGCTGTGGGTCGCCTCGTCGAACGTCCGATGCCGGAGCGGGCGATGCAGGGTCAGCGAGTGACTCCCCGCGCTCTGCTCGGTGGCGGGCGCGACCGTGACGACGTCGGCGATCGACACGAGCGCGTCGCGAAGCGCCACGATGCCCCTCGCCCCTACGCCGTCGTCGTTCGAGAGGAGGATCAGCGGACGTTCGGTCACGATTCGTCCCACGGAAAAGAAGCTGCCCGCGGTCCTGGGGGGACCGCGGGCGTCCGATCGGGGCGACTGGATTCGAACCAGCGACCCCCACACCCCCAGTATGGTGCGCTAACCAGGCTGCGCTACGCCCCGGAAAAGGAGGCGCGAGAGTAGCCCGGCCACCGAGGCTCGCAAGCGGAATCACCGCTCCTTGGTCGTCGGACGGCGCGACGCGGGCGCGGGCACCGCGCGGTGGATCGTGACCTCGCTCGGCGCCTCCGCCTCGATCGCGTAGCGACGGTCGACGCGATCGAGCTTCTCGAGGAGCTCGACGAGCTCCTCGCGCGCGCCGAGCAGCGCAGCGCGGAGCGCGACCTCGCGGCTCGCCTTCGGGGCGGGCGGGACGCTCTGACGATCCTCGCCGAGCTCGCGCATCTTCTGGCGCGCCCCCGCGATCGTGTAGCCCTCGTCGTGCAGGAGCTGCTTGATGCGCATCGCGAGCTCGACGTCGCGCCGCCGATATTGGCGATGCGCGCCGCGCGTCTTCATCGGCCGCAGCACCCCGAACTCCGCCTCCCAGTAGCGCAGGACGTGCGGCTTCACCCCGACGATGTCCGCGACCTCACCGATGCGGAAGAAGAGCTTGTCGGGGAGCGGCCGGGGGGGGCTCATGAGCGGGCCATAGTACGCATTTCCCGGCGCGCGCAAAGACGTCGCCGCTGCGTGCGCGCGCAAAGACGTCACGCGACGCCGACGGAGCGCGCGTCACCGATTCCTCTAGGAGATCGACTGCGGCGATCAGCGCGGGTAGTCGTCGCGGACCAGATCGCCCGCCGGGCGGGCGCCGGCCGGGACCTCGTCGTCGTCGTCGTCGTCGTCGCCCTCGTCGTCGAGCCCGATGCGGTGCGGGTTGAGGATGCCCTTGAGGACCTGGCTCGGCTTGAACGTGAGCACGCGACGCGCGGAGATCGGGATCGGCGCACCGGTCTGCGGGTTGCGACCGACGCGCTCCTTCTTGCGCCGCACGACGAAGTTGCCGAAGCCCGAGATCTTGATCTTCTCACCGCGTGCGAGGACTTCCTTCATCGTGTCGAAGACCGACTCGACGACCTCGGCAGCCTCCTTCTTGGAGAAGCCACCGACCCGCTCGTACACGCTGTCGACGATCTCGGCCTTGGTCATCGAGCACCCTCCAGGCGCGGACTAGGTAACCACGAAACCCGAGGGATCTCAACCGCATGCGCGATTCCGCGGCCGCCCGCCCGGCGGGGCTAGCTCAGGCGCGAACGGACACGCCGAGCGCCGCGGTGGCCGCACCGACGACCCGCCTGTGGGCCTCCTCGACGCGGCGATCGGTGAGCGTCGCGTCCGGATCGCGATAGATGATCCGGTAGGCGAGGCTCTTGTCGCCCTCGAGGGCCGCGCCCTCGTAGACGTCGAAGAGCTCGACGCGCTCCATCAGCGGCTCGCCGCTCGCGCGGAGCGCCGCCTCGACGTCCGCAGCGGGCATCGCGCGCGGGACGCGCAGCGCGACGTCGCGGCTGCTCGACGGGAAGCGCGGCAAGCCCGACGACTTCGCGTCACCCCGCGCGCGGATGGCGGCGAGCAGCGGCTCGAGCGCGACGCGCGCGAACATCGCGCGGCGATCCATGCCGAGGCCCTCGGTGATGTCGGGGTGGACCTCGCCGACCTGCCCCACCGGGGCATCGAGCCCCACTAGGTAGACGTCGGCGGACCGCCGCGGATGGAGCGACGGATCGACGCTCGTCGGCGGACGAGTCTCCATCGCGAGGCCGAACGCCGCCTCGAGCACCGACGAGAGCGCGCCCTTCACGTCGAAGTAGTCGTAGTCGCCCTGCGCGCCGACGTGCTCGACGCGCTCGCCGGCGAGCGCGATGCCGAGCTCGTAGCGCTCCTTCGGCAGACGCTCGCCGGGCGCGCGCTCGAACACGCGGGCCAGCTCGAAGAGCGCGGCGGAGCGCGCCTGATGACGCAGCGCGCGAGCGAGCGCGGCGAGCATCCCGGGGAGGAGCGAGGTGCGCATCACCGATCGCTCCTCGCTCAACGGGTTGAGGAGCTCCACGCCGTCGGTCGGCACGCGCGCGTGGGCGAGGTCGGCCTTCGAGACGAACGAGTAGTTGACCGCCTCGAGCAGGCCGGTCGCCGCCGCCGCCTCGCGCAGGCGACGCGCCGCGCGCAGGTGCTCCGCCGCGCCGCGGCCCGAGGGCTTGAGGCGCGGGAGCTCGGTCGGGATCGCGTCGTACCCCATCGCGCGCGCGACCTCCTCGATCAGATCCTCGGGCCGGCCGAGGTCGGGGCGGTGGGTCGGTGCGCTCACCCGCCAGCCGCCGTCGAGCGCGGGCGAGATCGAGCAGCCGACCGCCTCCAGATGATCGCGCACCTTCGCCTCTTCGACGGCGACGCCGAGGAACGCTCCCACCCGCGTCGGCGCGAGCTCGATCGAGCGCGCGCGGATGGGCTCCGGGTACGCGTCGCGCACGTTCGGCACCGCGGCGCCGCCCGCGAGCGTACAGAGGAGCGTGACCGCGCGCCGCATCGCCCACGGCACCGCGTTCGGATCCACGCCGCGCTCGAAGCGGTGCGAGGAGTCCGTATGCAGCCCGAGGCGCCGGCTCGTGCGGCGGATCGATCGCGGATCGAAGTAGGCCACCTCGATCAGCACGTCGCGCGTCTCCGCACGGATCTCGGAGTCGGCGCCGCCCATCACGCCCGCCACCGCGACCGGACCGCCACCGTCGCAGATCAACAGATCGTCGGCCGTGAAGGTGCGCGTGACGCCGTCGAGGGTCGCCATCGTCTCGCCCTCGGTCGCGAGGCGCACGACGATCTCAGGGCCACGCACGCGCGCGAGATCGAACGCGTGGATCGGGTGGCCGATCTCGAAGAGCACAAGGTTGGTTGCGTCGACCACCGCGTCGATCGAACGCAGGCCGAGCACGTGCAGCCGATAGCGCAGCCAGAACGGCGACGGCACCGCGTTCACGCCCTGGACGATCCCCGCCGCGTAGCGGGGGCAGCGTTCCGGCGCGAGCAAGCGCACCGGCACGCGCATCGGCACGCCGGGGCGCGCGTCGACGAGGGTGAGCGTGTCGATCGACGGAACCTCGGGGCCGTCGAGCAAGGCGAGCTCGTCGTCGGTCGATTCGCCGCTCGGCGTCGAGACGAAGCGGCTCGGGTAGCCGGGGCTCGGCACGCGGAACGGGGCGCCCCACGCGAGCGCGACCTCGCGCGCGAGCCCGATGTGGCCGAGGCAGTCGGGTCGGTTCGGGGTCAGCCCGATCTCGAAGACGTGATCCTCGAGGCCGAGCGCCTCGCTCGCGAGCTGACCGGGCCGGCCGGGATCCACGTTCTGAAGGACCAGGATCCCGCCGCCGCTCGTGCCGATCTCGAGCTCGGTCTCGCTGCACAGCATGCCGGCCGAGCGGACGCCGCCGACGTCGCGCTCGGCGATCGTCATCCCGCCCGGCAGCGTGGCGCCCGGCTTGGCGAGCACCACGCGACCGCCCGGGCCGGGGACGTTCGGAGCGCCGCAAATGACCTTGCGCTCTCCGTCGCCGTCGAAGACGGTCACGAGCGAGAGCTTGTCCTTGCCCTCGACGCGATCGACGGCGCGGACCTCGGCGATCACGACGTGATCGAGCCCGAACCCGAATCGCTCGGTGTCCTCGACCTCGAGGCCGAGCGCGGTGAGGCGCGCCGCCATCTCGCTCGCCGACGCGTCCACGCCGGAGAGCTCCTTCAACCAACGGTAGGAGGCTTTCATCGTTCGTCCGAGGTCCTAGAGCTGCCCGAGGAAGCGCGCGTCGTTCTCGTAGAGGAGCCGGATGTTCGGCACGCCGTAGCGGAGCATCGCGATGCGATCGATCCCCATGCCGAACGCGAAGCCGCTGTAGCGACGCGGATCGAGGCTCACCGCCTCGAGCACGACCGGGTGGATCATCCCGCAGCCGAGGATCTCCATCCAACCCGTGCCCTTGCAGACGCGGCAGCTCGCGCTCGCTTCGGGATCGACCCACGGCGTGCAGAAGACGCAGCCCATGTCGAGCTCACCGCCCGGCTCGACGAACGGGAAGTACGACGGACGGAAGCGGACCGGCACCGCGTCGCCGAACAAACGGCGCACGAACGCGGTGAGCACGCCCTTGAGGTGCGCGAACGTGAGGCCCTCGTCGACCGCGAAGCCATCGATCTGCGCGAACATCGGCGAGTGCGTCGCGTCGTCGTCGCGCCGGTACACCGCGCCCGGACAGATCACGGCGAGCGGCGGACGACGCGAGAGCATCTGGTGGACCTGGATCGTGGTGGTGTGCGTCCGGAGCAGCGCGGGCCGCTCGTGCTCACCCTCGCTCCGGATGAAGAAGCTGTCTTGCATGTCCGTCGCCGGGTGATCCGGCGGGAAGCCGAGGCGATCGAAGTTGTTCTCCGCGCCGTCGATCTCCGGCGCGTCCTCGACATCGAAGCCGAGCGCGACGAACACGTCGGTGACGTCGTGGATCGTGCGGGTGATCGGGTGGAGGCGCCCTCGCCGCGCGTGGCGACCGGGCAACGTGACGTCGAGCGGCGGGCCGGTGAGCTCCGCCTCACGCTCGGCGCGCGCGATCGCGGCGAGGCGCGCGTCGAACGCCTCCTGCACCTGCTTCTTCACCGCGTTGGCGCGCTGCCCCAGCTCCTTGCGGCGCTCGCCAGGCAAGCGCGGCATGAGCTTGAGGAGCAGCGTGAGCTCGCCGGACGGCCCCGCGATCTTCGCGTTCGCGTCGCGGAGGGACTGCTCGCTCGTCGCGCCCGAGAACGACGCCGCGAAGCCGGACTCGACCCGCGCGAGGCCTCCCTCGAACTCCACCAGCGCATCCGACGCTCCGTCGGCCATGACTCCTCCTGCTCCGCTCGACCCATGGATCTCGAAAACCCGAACCCCGAATGCACGAAACGCGCGCTCGGCGTTCGCCCAGCGCGCGTCCCACGTCTCCCCCGTCGCCGGGGCTTCCCGTCCTCGCTCGCTCGGCTATCCCACCGCGTCGACGACGGCCTTAAAGCCGCCCGGATCGCGGAGCGCGAGATCGGCGAGGATCTTCCGGTCGAGGCCGACCTCGGCCTTCTTGAGCCCGCTCATGAGCTTGCTGTAGCTCAGGCCGTGCAGACGCGCGGCCGCGTTGATGCGGATGATCCACAGGCGGCGGAAGTCGCGCTTCTTCCGGCGACGGCCGAACAGCGACTCGCGCCACGCGCGGCGGACCTGCTCCACCGCGTCACCCCAGATGCGGCTGCGCGCGCTGTAAAAGCCACGTGCGTGCTTCAGCACGCGGTTGCGACGGCGACGCGCCTTGAACCCACGTTTCGCTCTGGGCATCGGTCAGCCTCCCGCACAGAGAAGGCGGAGGAGCTCCGGCTGGTCGGCGGCGCACGCGGTGTCGTTCTTGCGGAGACGACGGAGGCGCCGCTTGTTCTTGCCCGCCATGCGGTGGCTCTTGCAGGCCTTGCCACGGCGAACCTTGCCCGTGCCCGTGACGCGCACTCGCTTCTTCGCGCCACTATGGGTCTTCATCTTCGGCATCTGACAACTCCCTTGGGGACGCGGGGACCAGCGCGCACGCGGTCCCTCGCGGGGACCGGCGTCATGGCAGGCGGATCGCCCGTCGTCAAGTGAATGTGTGGGCCGCCCGTCCCGGTCCCACAGCTCGTCGAGCGAGGGGCGGGACGCGGGACGGACGCTCGGCTCAGCCCGCCGCGGCGTCCTCGTCGCTCGAGTGGGTGGTCGCCGTCACCGTACGGGTCGCCTGCTTCGCGGCGTGCGCCGCCTGTGCCGCGACGCGCGCGCGGATCTCCTGACGCGGGGCGATGATGCAGGTCATGGTGCGGCCCTCCATCCGGGCGGGCTGCTCGAGCTGACCGACGTCCTGGCAGAGCTCCATCACGTGATCGAGCTGGCGGCGCGCCGTCTCGGGGTGCGTGATCTCGCGTCCGCGGAAGCGGCAGGTGATCTTCACCTTGTTCCCCTCTTCGAGGAACCGACGCGCGTGCTTCACCTTGAAGTCGAGGTCGTGCTCGTCCGTCTTCGGGCGGAGCTTGACCTCCTTGAGCTCGACCTGGACCTGCGCCTTGCGCGCCTGGCGCTTCTTCTTGGACTCCTCGTACTTGAACTTGCCGAAGTCCATCACCTTGCAGACCGGCGGTGCGGCCTTGGGGTTGACTTCGACGAGGTCGAGATGAGCCTCTTGCGCGAGTCGACGAGCGTCGGACGTGGCCATGATGCCGAGCATCGAGCCGTCCGCGCCGATCACCCTCACCTCGGGCACTCGAATGCGATCATTGGTGCGCGGGCCCGAGAACTGATGCCGACGCAGATCGAAGCGACGCTTACCGATAACCAACTACCTCCAGCGAGAAGGGTGCGTACCCTTCGACTTGCGGCATCGACGGACGAGCTCCCGTCGGACCGCGATAGCGCTGCTCGCTCATGCGATGCAGCGTGATCCCGTGACCTCGATTCATACATCGAATCTCGGCGTGCGGGGAGAGCTCAACGACGTGCGCTCTCGCGCACCTCGGACGCGCCATCATGAGCGCATGGCTTCGTCGTGACCCGCCGAGCGCCGGCGTGGAGCGCGGGCGGCGCGAGTAGGCACGGGCGGGATTGAACCGCCGACCCCTACCGTGTCAAGGTAGTGCTCTCCCACTGAGCTACGTGCCTGCAATGCGAAGGCGGGCTTTACCGCCCGCCCCATGGCGTGTCAAGGCTCACTGCCGAGTGTCTCGGAGAGCGAGGGTGCGCAGGCGGAGCCGTCATCCGGGCGGCGCGGTGCTATCCTCCGCGACCTTCGATGCCCGTCAAATTCCAAGAGATCCTGCGCGCGTGGCCGGTCGTGCACCGCCACCTCCCCCGCACGCCGCTCTATCGGTACAGCCTCTTGAGCGCGCGCTTCGGGTTCGACGCGTACGTGAAGCACGAGAACCACCTGCCGATCGGGGCCTTCAAGGTGCGCGGCGGCGTGAACCTGTTCGCCAACCTCACCGACACCCAGCGCGCGCGCGGGGTGATCGCGGCGACCCGGGGCAACCACGGCCTGAGCCTCGCGTGGGCGGCGCGCGCGTTCGGCTCGCGCGCGGTGATCTACGTCCCCAAGGGCAACAACCCCGACAAGAACATGCTGATGGACGCGCACGGCGGCGAGGTCGTGATCCACGGCCGCGACTTCGACGAGGCGCGCATCGAGGCGGAGGCGCACGCGCGCAACGAGCTGCTGCGCTACGTGCACCCCGCGGACGAGCCGCTCCTCATCGCGGGGGTGGGAACGTACGCGATGGAGGTCGCGGAGGACCTCCCCGACCTCGACGCGATCATCGTGCCGATCGGCGGCGGCAGCTTGATCAGCGGGACGGTGATCGCGCTGCGCACGCTGAAGCCGGACGTGCAGATCATCGGCGTGCAGGCGGAGCGCGCGTGCGCGCTGGCGAAGAGCCTCGAGGCGGGCAAGCTCGTGGAGCTCGAGAACGCAGACACGTTCGCGGATGGGCTCGCGACGCGCATGGCGTTCGAGCTGCCGTTCGAGATCGTGAAGGGCCAGATCGATCGCCTCGTGCTGGTGAGCGAGGACGAGATGAAGGAGGCCGTGCGCACCGCGTTCGAGGCGACCCACAACGCGGTGGAGGGTGCGTCGGCGGCGGCCTACGCGGCGGCGTACAAAATCCGGGGTGACCTCGCGCGGAAGAAGGTCGTGATCGTGCACTCGGGCCACAACATCGATCGCGACACGCTGCGCTGGTCGATCGGCATGTTCGACGCGTAGGTGGTCTCGGCCTCCGCGAGGCCGGGCTGAGATCCGATCCAGCGACCGGAGGGGAGACGAGGGGCGTCCGCGCCGCTGACGCGAGAGCAAGGCGAATAGCGATCTGCCGATTCCGATTCCGATTCCGATTCCGATTCCGATTCCGATTCCGATTCCGATTCCGATTCCGTTTCCGATTCCGTTTCCGATTCCGTTTCCGATTCCGATTCCGTTTCCGATTCCGATTCCGATTCCGTTTCCGATTCCGTTTTCGATTCCGATTCCGTCCTAGTCGCACACCGCAATGGATCCTGCGGTCGAGGCGGCCACCCGCGGGCCCAATTGCGCGGCATGGGGGCGGCTGTCAGGCTCGGCCGGATGTCGCGAGCCTCCGACGAGAGCTCCCACCGGCCGCTCCCGTCGGTCGGCATCCCGCTCTTGCGCAACGAGGTCCGCGCCAGCCGGACGCGGCGGCTGGCCGTGGGGATCGTCGGGTCGATCGCGATCGTGAGCGCGATCGTGGGGCTCTTCATCGTCCCGGACGTGCTGAGCGGCGAGCCGGAACCGGAGCCGCTCGACGAAGAGGCGTTCCGCGCGCACGCGCTGCCGCGCGAGATCCTGGAGAAGCCGCCCGAGCCGGAGCCGGAGGCGGTGACCGCGGCGCCCACGGAGGAAGCCCCCGAAGAGACGCTCGCCCCCGACGGCTCGCTGCGGGTCGTCGCGCGCTTCGGGGCGGCGCGGGGGTTTCGCCCCGCTCTCGTGGGGGCGGGGTGCACCGGCGCGGAGGCCGACGCGTTGGTCTCCGCGCTCGACGGGGTGATGGACTTCCGCCGCTGCCGACCGACCGACGAGCTCACCGTCGAGCGCGACGCGGATGGCCGCCTCGAGCGCTTCGAGTACCGCGCGTCGTCGACGCAGATCTACGAGGTGAACCGCGACGCCGCGGGCGCGCTCCACGGGCGCCAGATCGAGGTCCCGATCGAGCGCATTCGGATCCGGCGCGGCGGCACCGTGCAGGCGTCGCTCGGCGCGGCGCTCGAGCGCGCGGGCCTCGGTCGCACCCTCGTAGGAACGTTCGTCGAGGCGTTCGAGCGCGAGGTCAACTTCAGCACCGACACGCGCGCGGGGGACACCTTCCGGATCATCGTCGACGAGGAGCGCGTCGAGGGGCAGCTCCTGCGCTACGGCACCGTCCACGCGATCGAGGTGCGCGGCCAACGCCTCGGCGAGCGGCGCGCGTTCTGGTACGAGCTCCGCGAAGGGCGCGGCGAGTTCTACGACGCGAGCGGCCGCGCGCTCCACGGCGGATGGCTCCGCACGCCGCTCCGTTACGATCACATCAGCTCGCCGTTCGATCCGCGGCGCATGCACCCCATCCTGCGGCGCATCGTGCCGCACAACGGGATCGACTACGCGGCGGGGAGCGGCACGCCGGTCTGGGCGGCGGCGGACGGGGTCGTCACCTCGGTCGGGCCGCGCGGACCGAACGGCAACCTCGTCACGTTGCGCCACGACGGCGGCTTCGAGTCCGCGTACGCTCACCTCTCCCGCTTCGCGCCGGGCCTCGCGATGAACCAGGCCGTGGAGCAACGTCAGTTGATTGGCTACGTCGGCACGACCGGGCGCTCGACGGGACCGCACCTCCACTTCGGCCTCAAGCACCACGGCCGCTGGGTCGACCCCTCCGTCGAGCTCAACGGCCCCGGTCGCATGATGCCGGCCCGCAGCCTCGGCGCGTACCGCCAGCGCGCCCGCGACCTCACCGAGGAGCTCGCCGCCATCCCCGTCACCGCGCCGGCCGGCGCGGCCGCCGAAGCCCTCGAGCCACGAGACCCGCCGGCTGGCGACGACGACGCCGCCCTCGACTGACCGGGTCGCGGTGCGTCCCGACGTCGTGGTCGCGTAGTACCTCGGGCTCGAAGCTCGACGCGACCGCGCCGACGGTCCCGCGCTGGAAGGAGCCTTGCGCTGTCGAACGCTCACACCCAGGCGACCGGAACCTCGGCATCCCGGGTCCGGAACGGGCCGGCGGCGTGGGCGTCGGTGGTGACGAGGACGCGGCTCGCGGTTCCGATCGGGAAGAGGCGCGGGAGCTCGTCGGGGACGTCGAGCTCGTCGGCATCGCGGACGGCCCAGCCAGTGAGCTCACCCTCCGCCGCGCGGCGCACGAGCGCGCGGCGGACCGCGAGCCGAGCGACGCCGAAGGTGGCGCCGAGCACGCCGATGGCCACGACGCCGACGCCGAGCGACGTCATCGCCTCGTCGCGAGCGTGATGGCCCGAGGCGTACGTGAGCGCGACCGTCGCGCCGACACCCACGGTCGCGACGCTGAGCAGCGCGACGAGGACGTCGACCGAGCCCTGCGTAGCGCGGTCCTCGAGCGCGACCCCCACCCGAACGGCGCCGGCGTAGATCAACCCGAGCCCGAAACCTAGTGGGATAGCGACGGCTTGGCCGACGAGCGCGAGCACCACGAGGACACCGAGCGCCTCGCCCGCCGTCGTGCTCCGTGCTTCGAAGGGCAGCACGACGAGCCCCGTGAGCACGGGACACGTCATCGCCGCCAGCACCGAGTAGGACAGCGCACCGAGCGCCGGCTGCTCGGGGGCGTTGCGCCGGCCGAGGTCCACGCTGACGGCGCTCAAGCCACCGCACACCGCCGCGGCCAAGAAGACCCGGGCGTCGAGCTCGCGGGTCAGCGCGGCGTAGAGGGCGAGCGCGATGAGCCCGCCCGCGAAGCCGCACCAGCCGACCACCAACGGCCAGGCGCGCCGGGGCATCGATCCGAACGTCGGGGAGAGCGTTCGCAGGGCCCGCACCTCGGCTCACCATGACGCTCGGATCCGCGCGCGCCCAGGTCGACGACGCAAGTATCTGGGGTTAAGGTCGCGCCCGCCGTGACGTCGAGCCGCCAGATGGGGCGCTATGTGGTCCTCGCGGCCGCGTCCACGCTCTTGGTCCTGACGTTCGCGCGGCTCTCGTCGTTCGGGATCTGGGATCCGTGGGAGCTCAGCGCGGCCGACCTCGCGCGCCAGCTCGCGGTCGGTGAGGTCGACTCGGTCGAGCGCCCGGTCCTCCCGGTGTGGCTGGTGGGCCTCGGGTTCCGGATGTTCGGAATCCACGAGTGGGCGGGGCGCTTTCCGATCGGGCTCGCCGGTCTCGTCGCGGCGCTCCTCGCGGGGATCACCGCAGCGAGGTTTGCGGGGCGCCGCGCCGGATGGTGGGCTGCCGTCATCGCGGGCACGAGCCCGCTGTTCCTCCTCAACGCGCGCGAGATGCTCGGCGCGACGCCAGGGTTCGCCGCGTCGGCTGGGGTGTTCCTGTGCGCGATGAGCGCGGTGTTCGTGCCGGCCGATCTGCGGCTCGATGCGCGCGCCCAGAACCTCCGCCGCGGGCTCTGGCTCGCCGGGCTCGTGCTGAGCGCGGGGCTCGCCACCCTGGCGAACGGCGCCCTCACGGGCGTCGCGCCGCCGTTGCTCGCGGTCAGCGTCGCGACCATCGCCCGCGGCGAGCTCGCCCGGCCTTGGCTGGACGTAAACCGTGCAAGGATCGCTGCGGGGGTCCTCGGGATCGCGGGCCTCGTCCTCGCGGGGTGCATCTACGCGGTCTACGCGGACTACGAGGGCTTCGGATACTGGACGGGCGGCGTCCCGCGCGGTGGAGATCCGCCGACCTGGGAGGTCGCGATCGAGCGCCTGTTCCACTCGTTCGCGCCGTGGAGCGGGCTGCTCCCGGTCGCGTTCGCGCAGATGCTGGCGAGCCCCCCGAACGAGCCAGGTCGAGACGCGGGCCGCGTCGCCCATCCGGAAGAGCGCGCGCTCCGGCTCGCCACCGTTTCGTGGATCGCGCTGGCCGCGACGGCGCAGACCCTCTTCAACGCGCGCTACGGAACGACCGGCTTCCTCGCGCTCGGCGGCGCCGCCATCCTCGTCGCGCTGCTCCTCCGCGACGTGGAGCGCAGCGGCAAGGGCTGGCCGGTCGCGGCCATCGTCGGCTTCCTCATGGTCGGGCTGATCATCCGCGACTACGGGGAGTACCCGAGCGGGCCGGTCGAGGGTCTGCCGCTCGAGGGCCTCGAGGTCCCCGCCAACCTCAACCTCATGGGCGCGTTCGCGTCGATGTACTCGGGCGAGGTGCCGTTCGTCGACATGCGCATCGGGTGGGCGGCGGTGCTCGGGCTGTTCGCGCTGACCGTCGCGCTCGGGCTCGGGGTGGATCCGAGCGAGGCGCACGAGCCGCTACGCGCGGAGCTGCGCGGCATCCGCGAGAGCTTCCGACAGAGCCCCGTGCGCGGGCTGTGGCCGTTGATCGCGCTCGGGATCCCGCACGAGATGTTGCGGGCCCAGTGGCAGCGCGGGATGGCGTTCCGCGTGTGGATCGTGCTCAGCGGGCTCGCGATCACCGCGCTCGTCTCGTTCGGTCTCGCGTGCTGGGTCGCGCCCGACTCGCTCGCGGTGGCGCTGCGGACCACGTCGCTCGCGATCAAGGTGGGCCGCGTGCTCGTGCTGCTCCCGATCGGGGTGTGGCTCGCGATCTTGGTCGGCCGCTTCGGGCTGTTCGGGTTCAGCTCGCTCGGCGAGCAGCGCACGCTGCCGATCCTCATCACCGGCGTGCTGGTGGGGCTGTTCACCTCCCTGATCTACCAGCCGGCGCTCAGTACCCACTTCTCCCCGCGCGAGGTCTACGACACCTACAACGACCTCGCGTCGGCCGGCGAGCCGCTCGGGGAGTTCCGGGTGGGTGGCCGCGCGGCGGCCTACTACGCCGAGGGCGACATCGTGGAGCTGGCGACCGAGGCGGAGCTGCTCCAGTTCCTCGGTCAGGATGGCCGAGTGTGGGCGGCCTTCCGCGCCGACGACCTCGCCTCGCTCAACCGGGGCTATCGGCGGGCCCACGGGAGCCACCTGTTCGTCGCCGACGCCCGCAGCGAGCGGATGATCCTCGCGACGAACCGGCCCATCGAAGGCCGCGACAACCAGAATTACCTGGCCGATGCGGTGCTGGACGAGCCGCCGCGGATCCAGTTCCCGGTCACCGTCAACTTCGACGACCGCGTGACCCTCCTCGGCTACGACCTCGAGCTCCCGCACGAGGGCTACGTGGGCCCCGGTGAGGCGTTCACCGTCACCTGGTACTTCCGGGTCACCGCGCCGGTCGGCGGCAACTACCAGATCTTCCTCCACGTCGACGGGCCCGGACAGCGCATCCACGGGGATCACGAGCCGGTCGACGGGCACTATCCCGTGCGCCTCTGGGAAGCGGGCGACATCGTGGTGGACCGGCAGGAGCTGCGGGTACCCGCCAACTACGCGCGGGGCAGCCTCACGTTCTATCTCGGGTTCTACGCGGGCGATACTCGCCTCACGATCAACAGCGGCCCGAGCGACGGCGAGAACCGAGCGCGCGCCGGCTCGATCACCGTGCGCTAGCACCGCGCCGGATCGGGTATCGCGCGCGCATCGATCGCGTGGCGCACCGCCCCAGCTTGTTGCGCGGCGCCCGCCCGGTGGTAGGGAGTGCGGATGGCAGAGGCGGACGGGGGGGCGGAGCGCCGCGAGCACGAGCGCTTCTTTACGGAGCTCAGCGTCGACTACTCGAGCGGGGAGAACTTCCTGTTCTCGTACATCACGAACATCAGCGAGATGGGCATCTTCATCCGCACCGATACCCCGCCGGAGAAGGGGACGCGCCTGCGGCTGCGGTTCGGTCTGGCGGACGGCGAGATGCTCAAGCTCGAGGGGGTCGTGATGTGGATCAACGAGATCCGTGCCGACGGCGACAACCCCAACCCCGGGATCGGCGTGCGCTTCTTGAACCTGACGCCGGAGCAGCGCGAGAAGGTCGTCGACCTCGTGCGGACGATCGCCTACCTGCAGAAGGACTGAGTCACGCGCTGAGGAGCGGGGCGAGCGCGGTGGGCTCGAACATCCCGTCGAACAGCGGCATCAGCGCCTCGCTCACCTCGAACACGTTGACGCGATCGCCGAGGTCTTCCTCCCAGGTCATCAGCCGATCGACCCAGACGAGCTCGGTCCTCGGGCGCCGTCGCGGGAGCGGCGGAGGCACTCCGACGAGCGCGCGCTCGATCTCACGGGCGGCGCCGCGCGGCATGTCCTCGAACGACAGGCCGAACCACGCGGGACGCCGACCGTCGCGCGGCTCGCTCGAGCGGACGCGCGCGAAGAGGCTCAGCTCACCGTGGATCCACCAGCCGGGCGGCGTGAACGAGACGACCACGTGCGAGTCGACGGGCAGACGGGTGCCGGCGGCGAGGCGGATCCCCTCCGGAGAGACGTCGAGCGCCCGGTGCTTGCGCCGAGCGCTCCACGCCGGCGCGATCACGTCCACGTCGAGCGTCACGGCGCGCCTGAGGTGGCGCCGGTGACCAGGGATGACTTCGACTCGCTGGAGCATCGGGAACCTCCGAGCTCAGAGTCGCATCTCTCCCTACATGTCGGCAAAGAACCGTCAGAGCGGCTCGGGAGGGTCGAGCCGGTACGCTCCGTCGGTGAACCGTCCTCGCTGGATCTGCGCCTCGGTCCCCTCGAGCTCGAAGACCCAGAGCCCTTCGCTCCCCGCTTGGGTGGTGCTGCCCGCTCCGACGAGCGGGATGCCGACGCCCGGGACCCTCAGGCGATAGCACCGGTGAACGTGACCATGGAGGAGCGCACCATGGCTCACCTTCGATACGGAGCGGAGGAGCTCATCCGCGTTGACGAGCCCGTGGGTGTAGTGGTCCGGCTTGCCGTTCGCGAGCCGAGGCGCGTAGTGGGTGATCACGAAGACGAACCGTCCGCGCAGCCGGGGATCGGAGAGGACATCCTCGAGGCCCTCGAGCTGAGGGGCGGGGATCCGCCCGCTGGACCGCCAGAGCTGAGGATTCGGGCGCGCGGAGCTCACCGCGACGACCGCTACCGTATCACCAATGAACCTAACGAGCGGCCAGACACCATCGCGCTGGAGCTCGGGTGCATCGGTCGTCAGGAGGTCGCCGAAGTGCTGCTCGAAGAGGCCGAGCGAGTCCTCGACGTACACGTCGTGGTTGCCCGGCACCGTCACGAACCCGGCGGGCCGGTGCAGCAGCGGCTCGATCGCCCGACGCGCCGCGGCCAGCTCGATCCCGGTACCGAGGGCGGTGTAATCCCCCGTGCAGATCACGAGATCGATCCGCTGTTCGTCGGCGAGCCGAGCGAGATCACGAATCTTTTCCTCGGCATGCTCGAACAGTCGATGCCGTCGCAGAGCGAGGTTGAACCCGCCGAGGAGCCGCTTGGGGCGACTCCAACCGGTCGCCGGCATGCGGCCGAGCGGCACGCTCACGTGGAGATCGCTGACGTGGAGGACGCGCATCTCAGGGCCAGGTCGCCGCGCTCGTGAGACCCGCGCCCTCGTCCCAACCGAACCGCACGTTCATCGCCTGGATCGCCTGACCCGCCGCGCCCTTGACCAGGTTGTCGAGCGCGCCCTGAGCCACGATCATCCCGGAGCGCGCGTCCTGCGTGTAGGAGAGGAGGAGTCGATTCGATCCACGCACCCAAGCGGTATCGGGATACGTATCAGGATCGAGAACGTGCACGGATGGCGAGCCCGCATAGTCTTCGCGCGCCCACGCGGTGCACTCGACGGGATCCAGCGGTCGATCCGCGGTGAGGTAGGCGGTCGCGAGGATCCCGCGGATCATCGGGACGAGGTGGGGGCTGAACACGATCGGCTGGGCTCGCCCTGCGGCGAGGGCGAGCTCCTGCTCGATCTCGGGGGTGTGACGATGTCGGCCGGCGATCGCGTAGGCGCGGAAGCCCTCCGCCGTCTCCGAGAAGTGCGTGCGAGGCTTGGCGTCGCGTCCCGCGCCCGATACCCCACTCTTGGCATCGATGATGATCGGAGTCTGAAGTGATACGCGCGACGCGATGGGTGCGACGGGGATGATGCTCGCGGTCGGATAGCATCCGGGAACCGCGACCAGATCGGCCGCCCGAAGCGCGTGGCGATGGCGCTCGACCAGCCCGTACACCGCCTCCCCCAACCGCTCGGGCTTCGGGTGAGCGCCATACCATTCTTGATACAGATCCACGTTGCGCAGCCGGAAGTCCGCCGAGAGGTCGAAGACCTTCACCCCGCGCGCACGGAGGGCGTCGACCGCCTCGGCGCTGGCGCCGTGGGGGAGCCCGCAGAACGCGACCTCGGACTCGCCGGCGATGCGGTCCGCGTCGAACGACTGGATCGTCCCCGACACGAGGCCGGCCAGCGACGGCAGCGCCTCCGCGACGGGGGCCCCAGCGCTCCGATGGCCGACCAGCGAGCCGAGCTCGACGTGCGGGTGCCCGCGGAGAAGCCGGACGAGCTCGCCGCCCGTGTATCCGGTCGCGCCGACGACGCTGGCCCGAACTGACGTGTGGGTCATGAGTGCCCGCCAGCCATAGCGCGTTCACGCCGAGCTGCACGCCTCGATGAGGCCACGGCCGTCCCCGAAGCGCTCAGCGCTTGGAGTACTGGAACTTCTTGCGCGCGCCCGGCTGACCCGGCTTCTTGCGCTCCTTCTTGCGCGCGTCGCGCGTCAAGAAGCCCGCCCGCTTGAGCGGCCCGCGATGCTCGGAGTCGACGTTGAGGAGCGCGCGGGAGATCCCGTGACGCACCGCCTCGGCCTGGGCCGAGATGCCGCCGCCGCACACCGTCACCGCGACGTCGTACTTGCCGCGCAGCTCGAGCACGTCGAACGGCTGCTGGACGACCATCCGCAGCGTCTCGCGGGGGAAGTAGTTGTCGAACTCGCGGCCATTGATCGTCACTGCGCCCTCACCGGGGCTCAGAAAGACGCGGGCGATCGCGTTCTTGCGCTTGCCGGTCCCGTAGGGGCGGCCGTGGATCGTGGGCTGGGGCATCTCAGGCGTTCCTCGAAGGCGTGCCCACCGTCAGAGCGGTTGGCTTCTGCGCCGCGTGCGGGTGGTTCGGACCCGCGTAGACCTTGAGCTTGCTGCGCATCTTGCGGCCCAGCTTCGTCTTCGGGAGCATCCCTCGGACGGCCTGGTCGATCGCGACCTCGGGCCTGCGCGCGAGCAAGTGCTTGTACGGCTCGGCCTTGAACCCGCCCGGGATGGCGGAGTGGCGGACGTACATCTTCTGGTTGAGCTTGTCCCCGGTGAGCTTGACGCGCTCCGCGTTGATCACGATCACGAAGTCGCCGGTGTCGGCGTTCGGCGTGAACGACGGGCGGTGCTTGCCGCGGAGGACCATCGCGATCTGCGAGGCCAGGCGCCCGAGCGGCTGATCGGTGGCGTCGACCACGTGCCAGTTGCGCTCGACCTGGTGGGCTTGAAGGGACTGAGTCTGCATCACAAAACGCCTAGGAAAGCCACGTGCTCTGAGGACGTCGGACGACCCCCTCGGCTCGATGGGCGGCGTGATGTAGCGGTGGGTGCCGGAGCTGTCAAGCGGACTCGCACCGTGGGTCCCGAGTGCTACCGTGGCGCGTCTGGGTCATGAGCGCCCCCGCCCCCGAGCCGGCCCGAGCGGATCCGGAGCCGCCGCGTGCGCCCGGCGAGGCGAGCCCCCGTGCGGGGGGAGACGTCGAGGCGCCGGGCCTCTCGACGCTCGAGCAACCCGACACGCCGAGCTTCGAGCCGAACCGCCTCCTGCGCTGGCTGTATACGCGGTTCTTTCGACACATGCGCGTCGACGACGCCTGGAGCGCCCGGGTCCGCGAGGCGGCGGCGCGCGGGATCGTCGTGTACGTCATGCGCTCGATCTCGGTGCTCGACTTCCTCTGTCTCGACTACCTGATCAAGCGCTTTCGGTTGCCGCTCGTGCGGTTCGTGAACGATCTGGGGCTCTGGATCCTCGAGCCGTTCGGCCGCGGGGGGCGGCGCCTCCGGTTCCGGCGGCAGATCCCGCAGGAGGAGGCGTTCGCGAAGGTCGTCCAGGATCAAGAGTCCGGGCTCCTCTTCCTCCGGCGCCCTCCCTCGTTCGGTGAGCCGCCCACCGGCCAGGGCCTCGACGTCGATCTCATCCGCACGGTGGTCGAGCAGCAGCGCAAGGTCGACCGGCCGATCCTCCTGATGCCGCAGGTGTTCGTGTGGACGGTGCGACCCCCCAACCGGCGCGCGTCGCTGCTCGATCTCTTGTTCGGCCCGAGCGAGTGGCCGGGACGCCTGCGGGTCCTCCTGCGCTTCCTCTTCAACTTCCGGAACGCTCAGCTGCGGAGCGGCGAGCCGTTCGACGTGCAGGCGTTCCTCGCCGAGCACCAGCACCTCACCGATGGCGAGGCGGCCGACCGCATCCGTTACGCCATCCTCCGGCGCATCGAGCGCGAGCGCGAGATCGTGCAAGGTCCCGCGAAGAAGACGCCGAGCCGGATCCGTGAAGAGCTCTTGCGATCGCCGCGCGTGCGCAAGCACCTCGAGATGGCGTCGCGCGAGCAGGAGAAGCCGATCGCGGAGATCGTGCGGCACGCGGACAGCGAGCTGCGACGGCTCGCGGCGATGATGGACCCGAACATGATCGGCCTCTTCGAGGCGGTGCTCGGGTACGTGTTCTCGCGCATCTACGACGGGCTCGAGGTCGATCAGGAGGGCCTCGAGAGGGTGCGCGAGGCCGCGCGGCGAGGGCCGCTCGTGTTCCTTCCCTCGCACAAGAGCCACGTCGACTACCTCGTGCTGAGCTTCGTGCTCGCGCGGGCGGGGGTGTCGACCCCGCTGATCGCGGCGGGCGACAACCTCTCGTTCTTCCCGCTCGGCTGGTTCCTCCGGCGCGCCGGCGCGTTCTTCATCCGCCGCTCGTTCAGCGGGCGCAAGCTCTATTCCGCGCTCGTCGCCGCGTACCTCCGCAAGGTGCTCGCCGAGGGGTTCAACGTCGAGTTCTTCATGGAGGGCGGCCGCTCGCGCACCGGCAAGCTCCTACCGCCGAAGCTCGGGCTGGTGTCGATGGTCGTCGACGCGGGCCTCTCGCTCAAGCAGACCTCGTTGACGTTCGTGCCGGTCTCGATCGGCTACGAGCGCATCGTCGAGCAGCGCGCGTATTCCGAGGAGCAGGCGGGCGCGGAGAAGCAGCCCGAGACGGTGGGCGGGCTCCTCAAGACGCCGCGCGTTCTGCGCTCGCGCTACGGACGCCTCTACGTGCAGTTCGGGAGCCTGTCGGTGCTCGAAGACCTCGTGACCGAGGCGGCGAGCGTGCGCAAGAACCGGCGCGACGGCGAGGACCCGCGCGAGCTCCGCCCGCCCGAGCGACGCGCCCTCATCAACCGCGTCGCGCACCGCATGACGTACGAGATCGATCGCGCGACGATGGTCACCCCCGCGGCGCTCGTCGCCACCGCGCTGTTGAGCGACGCGCGTCGCGGCTGGACGCACGAGGAGCTGCTCGGCCGCTGCGCGCAGGTCCTCGCGGCCCTCCAGCGCTTGGGCGCGCGGATCGCGCATCAGCTCGTGCGGAGCGAGACCCAGATCGTCGCGCCCCCGAGCCGCGCGGCCCGCGAGGACGTGACGAGCCTCCTCCTCGACTCCCAGACGGTCGACGAGGCGCTCGCGCTGTTCGTCGACGCGAAGCTGATCGAGTCGGTGACCGCCGACGGCGAGCGCGTCCACACCGTGCTCAACGAGCGTCGGCTCGCGCTCGAGTACCACAAGAACACCGTGCTCCACTTCTTCGTGCCGAGCGCGCTGATCGCGAACGCGCTCGAGGCGGAGCGCGGTCCGATCGAGGAGAAGGCTCTCTGCGAACGGGTCGAGCGCCTCTCGCGCCTCTTCAAGTACGAGTTCATGTACCGCGCCGACGCGACGTTCGATCAGATCTTCGACGACGCGCTCGCGACGATGATGGACGCCAGAGAGATCGAGCGCGGCGACGACGGCACGCTGCGACCGGTGGAGGGCTCGCTCCTCCCCGTGTACGCGCACATGGTGCGCTCGTACTTCGAGGCCTACCGTCTCGCCGTGCGGCAGTGCGAGCCGCTCGCGCGCGGGGGATCGATCAAGAAGAAAGACTGGCTCAAGCAGGCCTTGTCGCGCGGGCACCGTCGGTTCCTCGCCGGCGAGATCTCGCTCGCGGAGTCGGTCGCCAAGCCCAAGCTCGAGAACGCGCTCCTCGCGCTCCACGACCACGGGATCGTCCGCGCCAACGCGGACACGATCGAGGCGGGCGCGGCGCTCAAAGACGACGAGGCGCTCGGCGCGTTCGAGCGCCGATTCGCGAAGTACGTATGAAGGCCGCCCTCGACGCGCTCCTCACGAGCCACGACGCGGCGGCGCGGCGCGCGACCGACCCGGTGTCGTTCGTCCATCGCTACGAGGATCCGCACGACCGCGAGGTCGCGGGCTTGGTGGCCGCGTTGGTCGCGTTCGGACAGGTGCAGGTCATCTTGCGCAATGTCGATCGCGCGCTCGCGCCGCTGCACCCGGCGCCCGCGCGCACCCTCGCGGGGATGCGGCGCCCCACGCTTTTGCGCGGCCTCGCCGACTGGCGGCATCGCACCTGGCGCGGCGAGCACCTCGCCACCGTGCTGTGGAACGCGCGCGCGCTCCGGCGGCGCGAGGGGAGCCTCGGCGCGGCGTTCGGCGCTCGCCTCGAGGAGGCCGGTGAGCTGAAGGAAGGCCTCTCGCGGTTCGCCGACGCGCTGCGCGGCCCGGCGCCGGATCGCGGGCTGGCGCACCTCGTCCCCGATCCGCGGCGCGGGAGCGCATGCAAACGACTCTTGCTGTATCTACGCTGGATGTGCCGGCCCGCCGACGGGGTCGACGTCGGGATCTGGCCCGTGCCGGCGAGCGCGCTCCTCATCCCGGTGGACACCCACGTGCAACGCATCGCGCAGAACCTCCGGCTGACCGATCGCGCCGACGCCTCGTGGCGCACCGCCGAGGAGATCACCGCGTCGCTGAGGAAGCTGGATGCGTCCGATCCCGTGAAGTACGACTTCGCGATCTGCCATTTGGGAGTGAGCCGCCAGTGTCCGAGTCGGCGCGACGAGCAGAAGTGCGGAGCGTGCGTCCTTCGATCCGTATGTCGCCGCTGGTAGGCTGCCGCGCGATGCGGGCGGTCTACCTCGCGAGCGCGCTCGCGCTCGGCGCGTGCGGCGGCGGCGAGACGTCGACGGGACGCGACGATGGACCCGCGATCGGCCGGAGCGACGACACGTCGGGCGACGAAGGCATGGGGGTCCCCCCGGTCGAAGGATCGATCGAGCTCAGCCTGCGGCGCGCCGACGGCACGTTCCTCGAGGTGGGTGATCTCCGCGGCCGGCGCGTGCTCCTCGTGCTGATCGCGACGTTCGATGGGACATCGCAAATGTTGTTGCACCCGCTCCGCGAGTTCGCGGAGGCGCACCCGGACGTCACGCTCGTCGGGGTCGACGTCGAGCCGAGCGCGCGCTTGCTGGTCGGGGCGTACGAGCAGGCGCTCGAGCCGCCCTTCCCGCTCGGCTACGACCCGGAGGAGCTCGTGCTGGCGGGGACGAGCACGCTCGGCGAGATCCTCGAGGTCCCGACGCTGATCGCGCTGGACGAACGGGGCGTCGAGCTCCAACGCATCAGCGGGTTTCAGCGCGCGGACGCGATCGCGGCGCTCTTCGGCGAGTGATCGCGGTTGCCCGCGCGGCGGGCCACACCCACATCGGAGCGCCAGATGCGCGCGGAGCTCGCGGGCTCGACGATCGGGGTCACCCTGTTCCTCCCCGGCCCCGTCGACACCGCGCTCGTCCGTCGCGGTCGCGCGGTCGATCCTGCGCAGCGCGACGCGGAGGCCGCGTTCCTCGCCCGGCGCGCGGTGTCGATGCGGCGCGTCCAGGACGCGTTCATGGTGGCGGTTCGGCGGGGCCCACCGCGGGTCCTCGTCGGGATGGACTACCGCCTGATCGACTGGCTCGCGCGCCTGTCCCCGCGCCTCGCCGCATGGTTCGTCGCGCGCCTCGCTCGACGCGCGCCGTTCTGAGCGCTCAGCGCTCCGGACGCTCGATGCCGTAGCGCTGGAGGCGCCGGTAGAGCGTGTTGCTCGGCATCCCGAGCTGGCGACACGCGGCGCGGACGTTCCAACGGGTGTCGTCCAAGGCACGGAGGATCCGCTCCTGCTCTTCGGCGTCGTACTCCGCGCGGCTCCGCGCGCGCCGCTTGGTCGGCGGAGCGAGCTCGAGGTCGTCCGCGCTCACGCGGTCCTGTGCGCCGAGCACGTAGGCGCGAGTCATCACGTTGACGAGCTCCCGCACGTTGCCCGGCCACGGATGACGGGTGAGCCGCTCGAGGGCGGACCGCGCGACGCGCGGAGGCTCGCGACCCTCCGCCCGCGCGAGACCGTCGAGCACGTGGCGCACGAGGAGCGGCACATCCTGGACCCGCTCACGCAAGGGCGGCACGGTCAGCTCGACGACCGCGACGCGGTAGTAGAGGTCCTCGCGGAAGCGACCCGCCTCCACGAGCGCGCGCAGATCGCGATGCGTCGCCGCCACGAGGCGGAAGTCCACCTCGATCTCCTCGCTCGCGCCGACCGGTCGAACGCGGCGCTCCTGGAGGACGCGAAGCAGCTTGGCTTGCATCGAGAGCGGCAGCTCGGCGATCTCGTCGAGGAACAGCGTCCCTCCGTCCGCGCGGGAGAGCAGGCCGACCCGCTCGCGATCGGCCGAGGTGAACGCACCCGCGACGTGACCGAACAGCTCCGCCTCGAGCAGCGACTCGGGGATCGCAGCGCAGCTCACCGCGACGAAGCCACGTTCTTTGCGGGGTCCATTGAAGTGGAGCGCGCGCGCCACGAGCTCCTTGCCAGTGCCGCTCTCGCCGCGTACCAAGACGCTCGCCGGGCTCTCCACCAAGCGATCCACCTGCGCGAGGAGCGATCGCATCGGCGCGCTGCGGCCGACGATCGCGTCGTAGGCGTACCGGAGCTCGAGGCTCTGGCGCGAGGCGGCGAGCGCGCCCTCGAGCCGCTCGATCTCGAGCGCCTGCTCGGCGACGTGCAGCTCCGCGCGCCGCTGCGCGCTCTCCAGCTCGGCCGTGCGCCGCTCGAGCTCCGCGGTGCGGCGGTAGAGCGCCTCGCGCTGGCGCGCGTTGCGGAGCGCGATGCCGACCTGATCGGCGAACGCGGCGAGGAGCCCGAGGTCGTCGGCGCGGAACTGTCCGGCGAGCAGGCGATGGTCGAGATAGAGCGCGCCCTCGATCCTCTCGCCCGCTCGGATGGGGAGGCAGAGCACCGAGCGCAACCGCATCGCGTGCACCGACGCCTCGGTCGCGAACCGCGGATCGGCGAACGCGTCGGTGGCGAGCACCGGGGCATCGCCCGCCACGACGCGCTCCGCGATCGAGCGGCTGAACGCGTGCGTGTCGTCGGCGAGCTGCGCCGCGGTGAGGCGACGCGCGCACGCGACGCGGAAGCCCTCGCTCGGGCTCGGGACGAGCACGAAGCCGCGCTCCGCCCCCGTGCTCGCGATCGCGGCGTCGAGCGCGTGCTCGAGCACCGCGTCGGCGTCGAGCTCGGCGTTGAGGCGACGGTTGATCTCGACCAACCAGTGGAGCCCCCCCGGAGCGACGCGGACGGGCGCCGGCTCGATGGGCTTCGCCGCGCGCAGCCCGCGACGGTCGGGGTGTCGCTCGAACGCACCGCGGAGCGCGACGGGGAGCGTGTCCGCGATCGCGGCCCACGCGCGCCGCGCGCGTTCCTCGGCGCGCTCGGTCGCCGGCGCGTCGCCCCTCGCGTCGTGGATCCGCGCTTCGATCGTGGCGCGCTCGGCGACGATCGGCGCGGGCGACCGATCCGACAGCGGCGCGCTCGCGATCGCCAACGCGGCCGCGAGATCGCCGCGGGCCAGCTCGAGCGCGGCGCGGACGCTCGCGCGCCGATCGCCGAGCTCCGAGCTCTCGATCGCGGCGGGCCACCGGCGGCTCAGGACCGCGAGCGCCGTATCGAGCTCACCGCGATCCAGCGCGTGCCTGGCCTCGAGCAGCGAGAGCTCGGCTCGCTCGCGCGCCGTGTCCGCCGCGTCGAACGCGACGCGCGCGCGGCCGATCGCATCCTCGCACGCTTCGTCGTCTCGCTCCGCGAGCGCGATCTCCGCGCGCACCAGCGCGATCGCACCGCCGTAGGCGGCGCCGCCGTCGCGCCCCTCGAGATCGTCGAGCGCGCCGCGCGCGCGCGCGAAGAGCCCGATCGCGGCGTGCAGGTTCGCCACGTTGAAGCGCGCCGCGAGCTCGCTCGAGCGCTTGCCGAGCGCGACCGCGAGCCGGAGCGCCCGAGCGTACGCATCGAGGGCGACGCCCCACTCTCCGCGCTGCTGTCGCGCCGCCCCGAGGTTGGCGCACGCGCTCGCGATCTGATCCGCGAAGCCGTGCTCCTCCGCGAGATGCAGCGCCCGCTCGGACCGGGCTACCGCCTCGTCGACGTCGCCCCGGCGCAGCGCGTGGATCGAGAGATAGCTCGCCACGCGGACGCGGGCGCGTGGATCGGTGACCAGCCGCTCCGCCTCGGTGAGGTGCGGCTGCGCCTCGTCGAGCTCTCCGAGCAAGCTCGCCGCGATGCCCGCGTCCTCGTGGAGCGCACCGCGCACCGTCGGGGGCGCCCCGTCCGCGCGCGAGAGCGCATGGAGCGCCGTCGCGAGCGCGGATCGAGCATCGCCGAGCTGTCGCTCCGCGCGCGAGCGCGCGTCCGCTGCGCCGAGACCGTCCCCCGCGCGCCGCGCGAGCTGGAGCGCGCGCCGACCGTCTCCACTTCGCAAGTAACATTTCGCCGCCAGGGTGCGGAGGGCGACCCGGTCCTCGGCGTCGGGACGTGCGCGGAGGCGCGCGGCGATGAGCGCGCGCGCCTCGCCGGGGCCTTCGGCGTCGAGCACCACCTCGATCGCCGCGACCCACGTGGCCGGCTCGCGCGCGATGGGCGCGAGCGCGCGGGCGGCGTGACGAAACAGACTCGGGGCGGCGCGGACGCGATCGAGACGCTCGCCGAACGCGCGCTCGGCGTCCTCGACCCGCCCCGCCATCGCGAGGTGGTAGGTGCGCGCCGGTCCGTCGCCGAGCGCGTCCGCGAGCGTCGCGTGGAGCGGCTCGCTCCCCATCGCGCGCACGATGGACGGCCCCTCGGCCGGCCGCGCGAGGCGGAGACCGCTCGGCGCACGCGCGAGCCAACCCGCCGTCACGAGCGCCGCCGAGTCGTCCTCCGTGATCGCGAGCCGCGCCGCGAGCTCGTCGTCCAGCCCGCCGCCCGCCGCCACGAGGCCGAGCGCCCGACGCAAGGGCCCTTGCACGCTACCGATCTGCTTCTCCACGCTCGGCTCGCGGCGCCGCGCGAGCGCGGTGAGGTGCGCGCGCTCGACCGCGCCCGACGCATCCGCGAGCAGACGCGCGACGTGCGCCGGGTGGCCACCGGTCGCGCGGAACGCCTCATCGCGCAGCTCGGCGCGGAGGGCAGGTCCCGCCCACTCCTCGACCGCGGCGGGCTCGAGCGGACCGAGCGCCAGCACGACCCCCGCCGCCACCGTCGCGCTCCGCTCGGTGACCGCGACCCCGAGCGCGCCGTCGGCGGGGATGCAGCGCACCACCTGCGCGAGAGCGTCCGCCTCCTCCGCGTCGAGCCGATCCGCGTCGTCGAGGACCAACCAGATCGGCGGTCCCTCGGCGAGCTCGTCCACCGCGAGGGCGACGTCCTCGACGTTCCGCACCTCGCGTCCCGACGCCGCGGCGAGCAACGCGCGCACGGCTCGCGGGGAGCGCGCGTCGCCTTCGAGGGCGGTCGCGTCGAGCTGCGCGCGCCACTTCAGCTCGCGCGCGAGGTGACTCTTGCCGATCCCGTCGGGACCGCGGATCGCGAGGACGCGCGGGCCCGTCATGCGAGCTCGGAGCATGTGGTGCGACGCATCGAAGCGCTCGAGCTCCGCCTCCCGACCGACGAGCCGCGGCGCGCGCGGCCACGCGATCGCGAGCGGCGCGCGGTCCCCCAGCGCCTCCAGCACCGCGCCGACGTCGCCGGGGCGCTCGCTCGGATCGGCCCTCGTCAGCTCGTCTACGAACCGTGCTAACTGCACGTCGTCGGAGAGCGCGCGCGGCAGTACCCGGCGGAGCGTGACCCCGACCGCGTAGAGGTCCGCCCGCGCATCCGCCGCGCGTGCTTCGAGGAGCTCCGGTGCGATGTATCCCGGAGTGCCGGACACCTGCCCCTCGATCCCTGGGCCGAACGGACGCGCGCACCCGAGATCGAGGAGGACGCCGCGCCCGTCCGGCGCGACGACGATGTTGGATGCCTTCACATCTCCGTGGCGCAACCCGAGCGCGTGGAGGAACGCGAGCGCGCGCAGCGCCCCGATCAGCGCGCGCCGTCGGGACGCCTCGTCGGTCTCCGCGTCGCCCTCGCACAGAGGCCGCCCGTCGATCAACGCCGCGGTGTAGAAGAGCTGGCCCTCGTGGGCGCCGAGGTCGAACAGCTGCGCGAGATGAGGGTGAGCGAGCCGAGCGAGCCGCGCGAACTCGTCGCGCAGCGCGCGCGTGAGCCTCGGATCGTCGCCGTGGACGAGCTTGAGCGCGACCTCCGTCTCGAAGAGACGATCCCGGACGCGGTACGCCGCCGCGCTCCCCCCTCGGCCGAGCGGGCCGATCACCTCGTACCGGCGCTGCAGCATCGCCCCCGCGCTGAGCCACGCCATCGCGGGTCACGTTGGTCGGTCCGACCGCCGCGCGCAAGCATAAACTGGAGCATCAGCTCGATATGGAGCGGAATGGAGCACATCCAACATATCGAGATCGCGTGATTTCCACGAACGTGCGTGGATCGCATCCTGCTGAGCTTGGTGCACACCCCAACGGGAGCTTGACCATGACTCAGTCCGACCTGTCCGGCCGTACGATCCGGATCGCCCATCTCGCCGTCTGCTCGCTGGCCCTCCTCTCCGCCTGCTCCACGCTGGATGGCGCGAGCCGCGAGGAGCTCCGGCGCGCCCAGTCCGAAGGTCGCTACGCGGGCGACGCGTGCGCCGATCACGGGCTCTACGGCGACGGCGTCTGCGACGCGTGGTGCCCCTCGCCCGATCCCGACTGCGGCTCGCCGTGCGAGATCGCGGGCCTGCGATGCGCGTCGGCCGCGGGCACGTCGTGTCCGAGCGCGAACGTGCGCGCGGATCTCTCCTGCTCGAGCGGCGGGACGATGTCCGAAGCGGTCTGCTGCGACGACGCGATCGGAACGCCGAGCAACCCCTGCACCGCGGCCGGCCACGTCTGCGCGCCGTTCGGACCGGCGGGTGTGCCCGGCATCGGGTGTCCGGCCGGCACGATGGGCATCGAGCTCAGCTGCAACCCCGCGGCGGAGGAGATCTGCTGCGCAGCGACCGCGACCCCGACCGTGTCGGCGTGCGAAGCGGCCGGCCACACCTGCGCGCCCTACGGTCCGGTGAGCGAAGGCTTCGGTTGCCCGGCGGGCACCACCGGTGACGCCGCGCTCTCGTGCAGCGTCGCGGGCGGACCGGTCGTCGAAGAGATCTGCTGTGTCGCGACGAGCGCGCCGACCACGCCCTGCGAGGCCGCCGACCCGGCGAACGTGTGCGCGGAGTACGGCCCGGTGAGCGAAGGCCTCGGCTGCCCGGCGGGGACCGTGGGCTCGCCGCTCTCCTGCCAGCCCGCCGGCGGACCGGTGGTCGAGCAGGTCTGCTGCGTGCCCGCGCCGAGCGACGACTGCCGCGCGAGCGGTTGCGCGGCGGGGCGCCACTGCGAAGCTTGCTCGATGGGCTACGAGTGCGTGCCCGACGGAGCGAGCTGCTGAGCGATCGCATCGGCTGACCGAGGAAGGGCGGAGGTCGCGTGCAGCATCAACGAACCTTGCGTGAGACGCTCGGCTGGCTCGCCGCGGTCGCCGCCCTCGCGCTCGCGGGTTGCGTCGCGACCCCCGTCCCGGATCCGCCGGACATCGAGCCGCCCAATCTCGCGAACATCGTCGTCAACGGTCCGGTGGGCGTGCCGGGCATGGGCAGCGTGAACCTCGACGCCAGCGCGGACGCGGTCGAGCCCGGCGCCACGCTGTGGGCGCTCGGCGGGTTCGCGATCGGTCCCGCGCGCACCGCGCCGGCGAACGACCTGGGCGGCTTCTCCACCAGCGTCCCGGTCGACGACGGCCGGCCGTGGGTCCGGCTCCAGGCCCGCGACGGGGAACGTCGGTCGATCCCGCTCGACGTCGACGTCGACGTTCGCGAAGGCCCCCCAACGTTGCTTCCGCTCTCCAGCTGCGTCGAGATCGATTCCGAGGCCCGCTTCGACACCGACGACGTCGCGGTCTCGATCGTCAACCGCTGCGGAGCGACCCTCACCCTCGCGCGGCTGGACCTGCGCGACGGCGAGCCGATCGAGCTCGACCCCGATCTCCCCCGCGATATCCCCGACCTCGGCTCGGACGCCATCCTGCTCCGCGCGACGGGCCCGGACGCGTTCGAGGGCTTCGTCCGCGTGTCGCTCACCGGCGCGGTCACCGAGGTGCGCGGCGTCACCGTCTACCGACGCTGACGGTCACCGCGGGAGCTCGATCCCCTCGCCCTCGAACAGATCGCCGAGCGTGTCGCCCAGGCGCTCGGCGACCAGCCGCTCGACGTCGCTCGCCGTCGCGCATCCGAGCGCCTCGTTGGCCAGCGCGACGAGCTCGCTCGCGTCGAGACGCGAGACGACCTCGCGGACGAGGGGTATCGCGGCCATCGGCATCGAGAGCCGCGTGAGCCCGAGACCGAGCAGGATCGGAACGCCGACCGGGTCGGCGGCGAGGTCTCCGCACACGCTGAGGTCCACGCCATGCGCGGCGGCGACGCGGCGCGCGCTCTCCACGAGGCGCAGCACCGCCGGCTCGAGCGGCGACGCGAGGTGGGCGACGCGAGGATCGTTGCGGTCCACCGCGAGCGTGTACTGCGTGAGATCGTTCGTGCCGAGGCTGAAGAAGTCGCACTCCTTCGCGAGCTGATCCGCCATCAGGATCGCGGACGGCACCTCGAGCATCGCGCCGATCGTGATCGGCCCGTACGCCGAGCCTTCGGCGTCGAGATCGGCGCGCGCCCGCTCGAAGAGCACCCGCGCACGACGGAGATCCGCGACGCCCGCGACCATCGGGAACATGACGCGGAGGTTCCCCTCGACCGACGCGCGGAGGAGCGCGCGAAGCTGAGTGACCAACAGCTCGGGCTGCTCGAACGCGATGCGGAGCGCGCGGAGCCCGAGCGGCGATCCCGGCCCACGTCGCATCGCGCCAGGCATCTTGTCGGCCCCGAGATCGAACGTGCGGAACGTGACGGAGCGCGGCGCGAACTTGCGCGCGACCCGACGGTACGTCGCGAGCTGCTCCTCCTCCGAGGGAGGCACGCTGCGATCGAGATAGAGAAACTCGGTGCGGTAGAGCCCGATCCCGTCCGCGCCCTCCCCGCTCGCCATCGCGACGTCGAGCTCGAGGTCCACGTTCGCGAGGAGCGAGATCCGGACGCCATCCGACGTCTGCGCGGCGCGGCGCTCCGAGTCGCGGAGCCGGCCACGGAACCGCTGAAACCGCTCCGCGCGCTGCACGGCGTCCGCGAGCTCGTCGTCGTCGGGGAGCACCGTCGCCTCTCCGCGCAGCGCGTCGAGGATGAGCATCTCGCCCGGCCCGACCGAGCGCGTCACCTCGCGTACGCCGACCAACGCGGGGACCTCGAGCGCCCGCGCGAGGATCGCGGTGTGCCCGCTCGCGGTGCCGGACGCGGTGACGATGCCCAGCACGCTCTTGTTGAGGAGCTGGGCCGCCTCGGCGGGGCTGATGTCACGCGCGACGACGATCGCGGGCTCGCTGATCGTCGGCAACGATCGCGACGCGCCGGTGAGCACGCGCAGGAGGTACTCGCCGACCGCGCCCACATCGTCGGCGCGCTCGCGGAAATACGCCTCGGGGGCAGCGTGGAGGCGCGCGCGCATCGCGTCGACGGTCTGCCGGAGCGCCCACTCGGCGCCGACCCGCTCGTCGCGAATCGTGCAACGCGAATTGTCGAGCAACAGCGCGTCCGAGAGCATGAGCCGCTGCGTCTCGAGGAGCAGCCGATGATCGGCCCCCGCCTCGGCGGGGAGCGTCTCCATCGCGAGCTCGATCTCCTGCCGAGCCGCCGCCACCGCGGCTTCGAGGCGGGCGACCTCACCGTCGACCGCGGCGCCGTCCACGTGCCGTCGCCGCACCGGCACGGCGTTCCGATCGAACACCACGACCTTGCCGATCGCGATGCCTGGCGAGGCCGCGATCCCGGTGAGCACCTGCCTCAGCGATGGCCGGTCCGCGCTCACGCCTCCTCGCCGAAGCGAGACGCGAACAGCTCCACGATCGCGTCGAGCGCGCGCTCCGAGTCGGGGCCGATCGCCTCGACGGACAGGCGCGAGCCCTTCGCGCCGCAGAGCAACAGCACGCCCATCACGCTCTTGGCGTTCGCGCGCTGCGCGTCCTTGATGAGCGTGACCTCGGAGGTGAACTGCGACGCGAGGTGGACGAGCTTGGTCGCCGCGCGCGCGTGCAGGCCGCGCTCGTTGATCACCTCGACGTCGCGCCGCTCGCACGCCGCGCTCATCGCGCCTGGTCTCCCGGCTCGCTCCCCCGCTCGACGTCACCGCGCTCCATCTCGCGTCGCCCGGCCTCTCCGCGCGCCACGTCCCGGTGCGCGCTCACCGCGTCGCGCCCTTCCTGGCGAAGCCAACGGCCGATCACCTCGGCCATCGCCACGCTGCGATGCCGGCCGCCGGTGCAGCCGATGGCGATCGTGAGGTACGCCTTGCCCTCGCGCTCGTAGCGAGGCAGCGCGTGTGCGAGGAGGTTCTCCAGGTCCCGCAAGAATTCTTGCGATGCCTCGGACTCGAGCACGTAGTCCGCGACGTCCGCCTCGAGCCCCGTCTTCTGCCGCAGCTCCGGCACGAAGTGAGGGTTCGGCAGATAGCGGAGGTCGAACACGAGGTCGGCGTCGACCGGGATGCCGTACTTGAAGCCGAACGAGACCACGCGGATCGCCATTCGCGGCTCGCCACCGCCGCGCGCGATGTAGTCGATCAGCGCGCGTCGCAGCTCGTGCACGCTCGACGCGGTGGTGTCGATCACGTGCCGCGCGCGCGCCCGGAGATCGCCCAACCGCTCGCGCTCCGCGCGGATCCCCTCGAGCACGTCGCCGTCGGGGGCGAGCGGGTGGGGCCGCCGCGTCTCGCTGAACCGGCGCACCAGGACGTCGTCGTTGCAGTCGAGGAACAGCACCTCGGGGTCGTGCCCGCGCTCGGCGAGCCCGTCGAGCGCCTCGATCGCGCTCTCGAGGAACGCACCCGTGCGCACGTCGATGCCGAGCCCCACCCGCGAAATGTCGCCCTCGACGAGCTCGGCCAGCGACCGGGCGAGGGCCGGCGGGAGGTTGTCGACGCAGTAGTACCCGAGATCCTCGAGGACCCGGAGCGCGCTGCTGCGCCCGGCCCCGCTCATCCCGGTCACCACCACCACTTGGAGCGGCTGCGCCATCGGTCAGGCGATTGTACGAGATCGCGGCCCCGGAGCGAGACCCGGGATCGCGACGGTCCAGCGGGTCTACTTCGCTTGCTGACCCCAGTCCGATTCCGATTCCGTGTCCGATTCCGATTCCGTGTCCGATTCCGATTCCGTGTCCGATTCCGATTCCGATTCCGATTCCGTGTCCGATTCCGAATCCGATTCCGTGTCCGAGTCCGACGTCACCTCGCGCCGTCTCGCTCCGCAAAGGCGCGCAGGATCTCCGCCAGGTGTCGCGCCGGCACCTCGCCGTGCGGCGCGGGGGAGCGGCCGACGATCACGCGGCCTCGCGCGAACCGCGCGTTCGGCGGCGGGTCGACGACCACCTCGGACGGCGGCATCCCGCGCCGCACCAAGGCGACGAGCAGCTCGCACTGCCGCACCGGTCGGCCGTTGCCGGTGTGCAGCGACACGAGGCGGCGCTCCGGCGCGCCGAGGGCCCACTCGCCGAACGGTTGGTGGCCCCGGTAGAGCGCATCGAACAGCACCACGTCGCGCAGCTCGCGCTCCACACCGCCGCGCGAGAGCACCGCGAGCGCGCTCTCATACCCGGCGCTGTGCGCGAGCAGCGTCACCCGCGCGAGCGTCCCGTCGAACGGATGCGCGCGCCGCGCGCCGTCGAGGATCTGATCGAGCAGCACCCGGAAGTGGCCGGGCTCGAGCAGACGGCCCGCGCTCCCGTCGCGCACCTCGTACGCGAGCTGCGGGATGATGAATAACGCGTTGACGTGCGCCTCGTCGAAGCGGCCGATGAGATCCCAGCCCTCGTGCTCGCGGTCGCGCGCGTGGCAGCGGACCTGCCCGGGGTAGGCGAGCACGCGCGCGCAGCCGCTCCAGCCGTGGAGGAACACCACCACGTGGATGGGCGCGGATCCGTCGAGCTCGCGCGGCGCGTGCACGATCGCGGTCGGCGCGCCGCTCGGCGCGGGGTGCGTCGCCGCCGGTACGTGCAGCTCCTCGGTCCACTGCGCGCGCGCCGGCGCCGCGGCGAGGAGCCCGAGGCTCACGGCGGCGATCGCAGAGCGGCGGGCGAACCCCACGCCGAACGGTGTACAGCACTCCGTCCAGCCGCGCCGGATCCGGACGCGTTTGTCGGGCAGAGCGCGCACGGTGGCAGTAGCATCGCCGGGTGGCGCTCGAGAGCATCCCTCCGATCACCCGATCGACCGTGCGCGCGCTCCTCGACCACGATGGGGTCCGCACGATCACGCGCGTGGTCGCCGGGCGGGCCGGTCTCGATCGCGCCATCGATCACCCGCGGATCCAGAAGTCGGGCCTCGTGCTCGCCGGCCACGCGCACGGCATCGTGGGGACGCGCGTCCAGATCCTCGGCGAGACGGAGCTGAGCTTCCTTCATGCGCTGGAGCCCTCGGTCCGCGAGGAGCGGCTCGGTCGCTTCTTCGAGCTCGGCCTGAGCGTCGTGATCATCACCCGCGCCGCGGTCCCCGTGCCCGAGCTGGTGAAGGCAGCGGAGCGGACGGCGACGCCGCTCGTGGTGGCCGAGCCGCGCTCGTCCGCAACGATCGTTGCGATTCACCAGGCGCTCGATCGCCTGCTCGCCCCGCGCGAGCAACGGCACGGCGTGATGGTCGAGGTGCACGGCATCGGCACGCTGTTGCTGGGGCAGAGCGGGATCGGAAAGAGCGAATGTGCGCTGTTCCTCGTCGAGCGCGGCCATCGGCTCGTCGCCGACGATCAGGTCTGGCTCACCCGTCTGCCGAACAACCAAGTGATGGCGGCGCCGGCACCGCTCCTCAAGCACCACCTGGAGATCCGCGGGCTCGGGATCCTCAACGTGCGCGACCTCTTCGGCTCGACGAGCGTGTGGGACGAGGCGGTCGTCGATCTCGTCGCCGAGCTCACGCCGTGGGTGCCCGACGAGTCGTACGACCGGCTCGGCCTCGATCCGATGAGCGAGGTGATCCTCGGCGTCGAGATCCCGAAGCTGCGCATCCCCGTGCGCCCCGGGCGCAACATGGGTGTCATCCTCGAGGTCGCGGCACGCAACGAGCTCCTCAAGACGGCCGGACACCACGCAGCGCGCGACTTCGCGAAGCGGCTGTCGCGCCAGCTCGGGCTCGAGGATCCGGACGGCTCGAGCTCGAACGGCTAAGTCGCTTGGAATCGTGAAGCCCGAATGACCTCCGGCCTTCATCACGTTTGCGCGGTTCCAGGGGACTAGCATGGCCTACACGTTCGACGCCGCGCGGATCCCGCTCACCGTTCGGCTCGCGCGCGCGCTCCGACGTCCCGCCGGCCCTCTCGACCCCGCGTCGGTGATCGAAGACGCAGAGAGCGCGGCGCGCCTCGACGATCTCGGAGACGACGACTACGCGGAGCCGCTCCGACGGCTGCTCGACTCCGCGCGGAGCGACCCGTCGCTCAGCGACGCGGGTCGCGCGACCCTGCGTCGACACGCCGTCGCCTCCCTGACCACGCGGCTTCGCGTCCAGCGGTGGTTCACCCGGCGCCCCGCCATCGCTGCGACCGAGGTGCGCGCGCCGCTCGTCATCGTCGGCTTCCCCCGGAGCGGCACCACGTTCCTGCACGGCCTCTTGCACCAACACCCTCGCCTGCGCGCGCCGGAGCTCTGGCAGCTGCGGCGTCCTACCCCGCCGCCCGACGCCCGGCTGCGCCGCGTCGATCCGCGTATCGCGCTCGCGCGCGCAGACCTCGCGATCGGACGCTCGCTCTTGCCCGAGCTCGGTGCGCTGCACCCGACCGGCGCCCATCACCCCGAGGAGTGCGGCTACCTGCTCGACCCCGCGCTCCTGAACCCGCTCATCCCGTCCGGCGAGGCATACCAGAGGTGGTGGCAAGAGACGGACCTCCGGCCCGGCTACCGCATGCACCGGCGCATGCTCCAGCTGCTCTCGTGGCGTTGGCCGACCCCGCGCTGGGTCGTCAAGGCGCCTTTTCATCTCTATCATCTGGAGGCGCTCCTGGAGGTCTATCCCGACGCGCGCTTCGTCCACCTCCACCGCGATCCTCGCGAGGCGATCCCGTCCGCCGCGAGCTGGGCGGCGCTCCGCGCTCGCGCGTTCTCGAGCTCGATCGCGCTCGACGTGCTCGGTCGTGAGGTGCTCGAGACGACCGCGGCGCTGGCCGAGCGGATCCTCGAGCAACGCGATCGGATCGGCGACGAGCGCTTCCTCGACGTGACCTACGAGGAGCTCACCGGCGCGACGCTCGAGGTGTGCCGACGGATCCTCGCGCACGCCGGCGACGCGTGGCGCGCGCCGGACGCGACGCCGCTCGAGGCCTGGCTCGAGCGGAGTCGGGCTCGGCATCGCGCGCGCCCGCATCGCTACGCCCCGGCGCAGTTTGGACTGCAAGACGAGGAGATCGACGAGCGGATGGGCGCCTATCTGCGGCGTTTCCGGCCGCGCCGCGGCAGATAGAACTCGGCCGGATCGGAGAGGTCGTCGAGGAGCACCTTGCGCTTGTCGATCCGGCGCAAGACGAGCGCGCTCGAGACCGTACCATGGAAAGATCGTTGCGACCGCGCGCGCACGTCGACGAGGATCGACCCGTTGGCGGTGATGAAGCCCTGGAGCGCGCGCGCCAGCTCGTCGGGCTCCCTCACGCTCGAGCCGCGCGGCGCCTCGGCGGGATAGACGACGTAGCCGGCCCCGCCCTCGTCGAGCGCGCGCAGGCCCACCGCGGTGAACACGCGGAGCGCGTCGCGCGTGTACGGCGGATCGGTCGAGAACAGCGCGAAGCCGCGTCCGACGCGGGGCCAGCGTCCCTCGTAGGTGCCGCGGAGATCGAACTCCACCGTGCGCACGCGGCCGCGCGTCTCGGTGTCGATCGCCGCGAGGACCTCCGGATCGAGATCGACGACGGTGATGTTTCGAACGCCGAGGTGGTGGAGCGCGACGCTCGTGAGATCGTCATCGCCGACGAACAGCACCCGACCCTTCGGGGCGAGCGCGAGCAGCGTGCGCACGCGCTCGAGCATGGAGGGACGATCGACGTGGTAGGCGCCGATCGCCGGCTTGTCGGGCGTGCGCGCGGCCATCGCGCGGCGCACGGCGGAGCGGACGGCGGCCGCGTCACGAGCGGGAGACATGGGCGCATTCGTAGGCGCTCGGCGCTCGCAACGTCAATGCTCGTCCTCGATCGTTCGCCCACGATCCGTCGTCCCCGATCGCTCGTCGACGTTCCGCCGACTGCGCTACGTTCGTCGCGTGCCGCCCGCCGAGCTCGGACCCGATCCCCACGCGCGAGGCCCGCTCGCCAAGGCTCGCGCGTACGCCACCGCGGGCTTCTCCGTGCTGCCGCAGGTGCTCGGCGCGCAGTGGCTGCCCCCCGCGGCGCTCCAGGCGCTCGTCACGCGGCGGCTCCGCGCCCTCGTGCGCGATGCGTCCGCGAGCTCGCCCTACTATCGCGACGCGCTCGCGTCGGTCGCGGGGCGGATCGACCGGCTCTCGCTCGACGACCTCCGCGAGGTGCCGCTCCTCGACAAGGCCGCGCTCCGCGATCACGAGGATCGGCTCCTCACCCGGAGCCGCGACGGCCTCATGGCCCGCCGCTCGAGCGGCTCGAGCGGAGTGCCGGTCACCGCCTACTTCGATCCGTTGCGCGAGCTCCCGCGGAGGCTCCAGGAGCTCCGGTTCCTCACCGCCCACGGCTTCCGCCCATGGCACAGCCAGCTGATCCTCGACGCGCCGAGCCATCTCGCACCCCGGCCGTTTGCGCTCCAGCGGGCCG
>JBFWYI010000023.1:59934-112776 GCA_050186575.1 Sandaracinaceae bacterium
CGCATCGACTGCATCCGCACCCCCGATGGCGTGGTCCACGATCCGTTTCGCGTGATCTCGGTGATGGAGGCGCACCCCGAATTGCGCTGGTTCCGCTTCCGCCAGACCGAGCAAGACGCGCTGACCGTGGAGCTCAGCCACGATCCCGACCTCGACGACGCCGCTCGCGCCGCCGCCTCGGCCGCCGTGCTCGCGGAGCTGGGCGAGCGCCTCGGCCCGACGATGCGGCTCGAGCTGATCGAGGTGAACGAGCCCGACCTCCGCGCGGGGAGCAAGAACCCGATCGTGATCGGCCTCCCCTCCCTCACCCTCGACGCGCTCGCCGAGAGCGACGACCACCTACGGCTATAGCGCTACATGCTCCAGCTCTAGCGCTGCGTGCTCGTCGACGTCCTCCTTCGTCCTCGTACACGTGCACGTATTCGCACTCGTCCACGAGGATGAGCGCCTACCGCTTGCGAGCCCACGCGATGAGCGTGCTCCCGAGGCTCGGAAACAGCCGCGCGATGGTCCGTGACTTGAGCCGAACCCGATCCTCGTCCCGCGGATCGCGCGCGAACACCACCATCGTGCTCTCGATGCGATCCACCGCGAAGCCCGCCTCGACGAGCGACGCGCGCAGGGTGTCGGGCGCGAACGGACGGATGTGCAGCTTGAGGAACGGGTGGAGCGGCTGCGTCTGCATGGGCGCCTTGCCGAGGACGAAGCGGAGCCGGTCCGGCAGATGCGCAAGGTTCGGTGTCGTCACCACGAGCCGCCCCCCCGGCGCGAGCACGCGCGCCGCCTCGCGGAGGAACGACTGCGCGTCGACGAGGTGCTCGACGATCTCCCCCGCCACCACCGTCGCGAACGCGCCGTCCGCGAACCGCAGCGCATCCGCTGCGTCGCCGACCAGCGCGTCGATGCCGCGTGTCCGCGCGAGCTCGGCGTTCTCTCGGCTCGCGTCGAGCCCGGTAACCTCGTAGCCGAGCCTCGCGATCCGCTCGGCGATCCGTCCGTCACCGCAGCCCACGTCGAGGAGCCGTCCGCGCGACGTTCCGTCGGCCAAGCCCGAGAGCAGGAGCCGCACGCGCTCGCGGTTGTCCGCGTCGACGTCGAGATAGCGGAACGCGTCCTCGCGAGAGAACCAGCGCGCGTTGGCGGCGGTGGTGGCCCCCGTCGTGTCCTCGCCGTTCTCCACGGATCAGAAGAAGAAGTCTTCCTTGTTGTTCGCGAGGATCTTGCACTGCGAGTCGCACTCGGTGACGTGCGCGCGCGCGCGCTCCGACGCCGGCGATCCCCACATCGCGCCGAGGTCGTCGTCGAGGATGTGCCCGAACGCCTCGCGGACGTTGGGGCACATCTTCACGTGACCGTCGTGCGTCACGAGCATCGAGCTCAGCTCGTTCTCGCAGCTCTCCGCGTGACTGAACGCGATCGGATCGCGGAAGTACGCGCGCCACTTCGCGAAGTCTCGCGCCGAGCTCTGGATCGGATAACCGTCGGACGCGCGGCGCTCGAGCTCGTCGACGAACGCGATCACCTCGGCCGTGTCGGGCCAGAGCGGGCTCCGCTCGAACCAGCGGGCGCCGTCGTCCTTGATGCCTTGGAAGAACGTGGTCGACGCGATCGGCTGGAACGTGTGGCCCTCGATGCCCCGCTCCTTGACCCGATCGCTCAGCGCGAGCAGCGACGCGAGGTTGTCCTTCATCACGATCGAGTTGACCCAGACCACCGGCTTCTTCGCGCCGGCCGCCTCGCGCGCCTCGAGCACCGCGTCGAGCCCGCGCATCGCTTGGACGAACGCGCCCGGCTTGCCGCGCGAGCGGTCGTGGATCTCCGCGTCGTCGGCGTCGAGCGAGACGGCCATGAAGTCGAGGCCCGACTCCACCACCCGGCCCGCCTGCTTCTTGGTGCCGAGCAGCGTCGCGTTGGTCGTCACCGACGTCACCGCGCCGCGCGCGTGCGCGTGCGCGAGCACGTCGAAGATGTCCTGATGGAGGAACGGCTCGCCGGCGAACAGCGACAACGAGAAGCCCGGGCCGAGCCAGTCCGCGAGGCGATCGATCACCCTGCGCTTCTGCTCCAGATCCAGCGCTGGCTTCAGGCGATAGGAGAGCGTCCGTCGCCCGATGTCGCAGTGGTTGCAAGACAGGTTGCAGATCTGCTCCCACCACCAGAACACCCGCGTGGGCTTCGGGTGGACGATCGGCGTCCGATGACGACCGCCGAGAGGCCCCCGGGCGAGGGCGTCACGCCCCCGCCGCAATACGCTCTCGAGCGAGACGAACGCCACGTCAGCCAGTGTGTCGACCCCCCTCGGGGTGGTCAAGACGCCCCTTCGGTCGGGACTCAGCCGCCGTCGGCCCGGATGAGGACGTCGAACGCGGTCTGGGCGTCCGGCGCCGCGAGCAGCTCGGCGCGCACCGCCTCCGATCGGAGCACCCGCGAGACGCGACCCAGCGCCTTGATGTGCTCGAGGTTCTTCGGGCCGAGGAGCGCGACGAAGATGTGGGCGGGGAGCCCGTCGATCGACTCGAACTCCACCCCGTCGCGCACGATGAGAAGCGCCGCGATCAGCGCGGGCAGGTTCGCCGCGCGACCGTGCGGCACCGCGACCCCGCTGCCCACCCCCGTGCTGGCCAGCGCCTCACGCTCGGCGAGCACCGCGGCGATCGCGGACGCATCGATCACGTCGTCCGCGCCGCGCTCGAGCAGCTCGGCGAGAGCGCGCAACGACGCGGGCTTGTCCGCGACTCGGTCGCGAACGTCGACACGCTGAGGCGTGAGGATGTCGCTGAGCTTCACGTCGTTCGCTTCCGGAGGGCAGCCGCGAGCTACACCAGTTCGTCACGCCGATCAACGGCGTGACGAACGACATATGAGGTACGCGATACGAGGACAGCGAGCGGACTACTCGGGCTCACGGATCACGGGCACGTCGCCGAGCTTTCCGCTCAGCTGCGCGACGCCACCCGAGTGCTTCACGCGATCCGTCGCCGCATCCTTCGCGTCTCGGATCTGGCGATCGATCTTGTCGATCGCGAGATCGATCGAGGCGTACATGTCCTCGGACTCGTGGTTCGCCGCGTAGCGCTCGCCGTCCGCGCGCACCGAAAGCTCGACGCGCTGGTGGTGTCGTTCGATCGACAGGATCACATCGGCGGTCAACGGGCTACGCAAGTACTTCTGCATCTTCGCGATCTTCTCTTGCGCGTAGCGCTTCACATTCTCGGAGGACTCGACATTACGGAACGTGAAGTTGACCTTCATGTGCACCTCGGTTGCGTGACGGGGATGGTGGCTGACTGGATGGTCGCTGACAGGATGGTCGCTGACGGACAGCGTATCGAACGCTCGAGTCGAACGGATCAGAAGTACTTCTTGCGCTTGGACGAGCTCAGGATTCCGAGCATCTCGCGATACTTGGCCACCGTGCGGCGCGCGATGACGATGTTCTTTGCTGCGAGGATCTCGACGATCTTCTGATCGCTGTGCGGATTCTGCGAGTCCTCCTCGCCGATGATCTTCTTGATCGCCTGCTTGACCGCCTCGGACGCGATGTCCTCTTCCGCACCGTCGCGCTTGATCGCGCTGTTGAAGAAGAACTTCAGCTCGAAGACGCCGCGCGGCGTGGCGACGTACTTGTTCGAGGTGACGCGGCTGATCGTGCTCTCGTGCATGCCGACCGCCTCCGCCACGTCGCGCAAGATCATCGGCTTGAGGTACTCGATGCCGCGATCGAAGAACTCGCGCTGCTTGTCGACGATGCACTCGGTGACCTTGACGATCGTCTTGCGGCGCTGGTCGATGCTGCGGATCAGCCACTGCGCCGAGCGCAGCTTGTTCTGGATGTACTCCTTGGCCTTCGGATCGCCGGCCATCGCGGAGCGGTAGAAGCCGCTGATCTTGAGCTTCGGCATCCCGTCGTCGTTGGCGACGACGAAGTACTTGTCGCCGACCTTGTGCACGTGGACGTCGGGGACGATGTAGCGCGGCTCTTCGGTGATGAAGTTCCGACCCGGGCGCGGCTCGAGCTCCGCGATCACCTGCGCGACGTCGTAGACCTCGTCGACCGGGACATCGAGCTCCTTCGCGATCGCCGCGTAGTTCTTCTTCTCGAGGTTATCGAGGTGGTCGTCGATGATGGAGAGCGTGAGCGCATCCATCTCGTGCGACTCGGCCTGCACGCGCAGACACTCCGAGAGCGTGCGGCTCGCGACGCCCAGCGGATCCATGCGCTGGATGATCTTGAGCACCTCCTCCGCGTCGTCGGGGTGGAGGTCCGATTCGTCCGCGAGCTTCGGCACGACCTCTTCGGGCGGGACGTTCTCGAGCTTCAGGTAGCCCGCGTCATCGAGGTTGCCGAGCACCAGGGCCGCGAAGCGCATCTCGTCTTCCACGAGGTCGCTCATCCGCACCTGCCACCACAGGTGATCGACGAGATCCTCGCCCGACGCCATCGTGGCCTCGTAGCCCGGGAGCTCGTCCTCGTTGCCGCGCCGGAACGAGGGCATCGGCGCCTGCAGCGAGTGATTCTCGAGGTAGCGCTCCCAGTCGATGTCGTCCGACTTCTTCTCGGTCTCCTTGCCGACCTCGCTCGACATCTTGTCGTCCGCGGCCACCTGCTGATCGATCGTCGAGGCCTCGCCATCGGTCGCCGACTCGCGCTCCAGCCGGTTCACCGGCTCCAGCGAATCCTCGAGGACGGGGTTCTCGAGCATCTCCTCCCGAACGAGCGCCTCGAGCTCGATCCGCGACATCTGGAGCAGCTTGATCGCCTGCTGCAGCTGCGGCGTCATGACGAGCTGCTGCGAGAGTCGGAGCTGCTGCTTGATCTCCATCCGGTCTCCGTCCGTAGGGGTTCGCTAGTGCCAACTATAAACGGGACGCGGCGCGAGCGGGACCCAACCTTGCATAGGAGGCGCGATCAAGGACGTTCTGGGGGCTACGGCCCCCTATTTGGCGAAAAATCGGGGCGATTCGTCAGTCGACGAGCTCCTCGAGCACCTCGCGGAGCGCGCGGAGCGGCTCATAGAGGCGGGCTCGGAGCGACTCGAGCGCGTCTTGGGACTCGCCGACGCGGCGTTGGCGCAGGCCCTCCAGCTCGGCCATCAGGTCGCTCACCGCCTCGCGCAGGACCGGTCGCAGCAGCTCGCGCGGCTCTGCTCTCGCCGCGCGCAGGGCCTCGGCGAGGGGCTCCTTGGCGAGCTCGGCCCGCGGCAGATCCTCCTCGAAGAAGCGGCGGAGGGCCCCGCCGGTGAGCAGCCCGCCCTGGTAGCCGGCGAAGCGCGCGACGGCGGGACGCACCGCGCCGAGCACGCGGCCGTCGAGCTCGGCGCTCGTCAGCTCGAGCGCCCGCGTCGGTGCGGCGAGCGCGCGGGCCAGCCCATCCGCGAGGGAACGCTCCGCGCGCGCGACGGCGCGCTCGAGGCGCGCCTCGATGACCTCGCCGAGGAACGCGCGATCCTCGATGTCGGCGCCGTGCACGGCGAAGCGATTCGTGCGCGGGCGGACGAACGAGAGCACCTCGACCGCGGCGGCGTCGAACGCCTCGTTCTGCGCCGCCTCGAACCCGTCCATCGCGTCGTCGACCGCGTCGATCACGGTGAGCCGGGCCGAGTCGAGCGGTCCGCGCGCGGCTTCGAGCTCGGCGACCCTCGCCTCGCCCGCCATCGACGCGTCGCGCTCCGAGACGAGCGCGTCGTCGAGCAGCGCGAGCAGCCGGCCACCGCACGCGCGTCGCTTGAGGTGACGGGATCGACCGAACACGTCCGCCTCGAGCCGCTCGAGGAGCGCGACGAAGCCGCTCGCTTGCCACGCCGCGTCGTCGCTCGCGAGCCGCGCCTTCAACGCGCTCCGCGCGCTCAGCGCGACGACCGAGTCCGCGATCTCCGGGAGCTCGCGCGACAGCGACGCGCGCACCGCGTCGAGCTGATCGGGCGAGAGCCGATCGACCTTGTTGAGCGCGCCGACCACATGGCGCCGCGACGCGCGAATCGCGGAAAGGATCTTGCCCTCGGTCGCCTTGCCAGCCTGACCGCTGTCGAACACCCAGAGCGCGGCGTCCGCACGGCGCAGCGCCTCCGCCGCGAGCGCCTCGTGCTCGGGCAGCGGCGCGTTGCTCCCCGGCGTGTCGAGGATCCACACCCGCTCCAGCAGCTCGGAGGGGAGCACGATCTCGACGTGATCGATCTCCGCCTCCGCCTCCTCGGCGTCCTTGAGCATCGCCTTGAGCTGCTCGTAGCCGCCTTCCTGTGTCGTGCCATCCTTCTTGACGAGCCGCACCCGCCGCTCGGCGCCGCCGCGGAGCACGTTGAGCGTCGCGGTGGTCGGCAGGATCCCGGTCGGCGCCACGTCGGCCCCCACGAACGCGTTGACCAGCGTGCTCTTGCCTGCGTTGAACTCGCCGAGGATCGCGAGGAGGAGCGGCCGATCGAGCTCGTCGCGGAGCGCGTGGGCGCGGCGCTCGACGTCCCCCAGGCGCTGCTGCTCGGCGAAGCGCGCGACCTCGTCGATCGCGGCCGCGAGATCGACCTCCCCGCTTTCCCCACGCCACAGCGCGCGGAGCGCGTCCCGTCGTACCTCGCGCCCGCGGTCGCGATCCGCCCTCGAGAGCGCGAGGCCGCGCCCGAGGATCTCGAGCGCGCTAGCCGCCTTGCCCTCGGCGACCAACCCCGCAGCGCGGGCCAGCGCCGCGCGAGGCCCGAGGTCGTCGCCTTCGGTGAGCGCCTGCGCCATCTTCGGCTGCCCCTGGGCGATGGCGGCCCACGCGCGGACCATGCGCGCCATCGGATCGCCGGGCACGACCGCGTCCAGGTGCTCGGCGACGCGGAGCAGCAGCGGCGCGTCGGACAGCGGGCAGATCGCGGCCGCCCGTCGAAGGAGGCTCGCGTCCCCGCCGCGCGCGTCCGACGCGGAGAGCAGCGCGTCGGTCGCGTCGCGGTCGCGCCCGGCGCGCGCGAGCACATCGGCGAGCACGCTCAGCGCGCGGGGTCCTCCGCCGCGGGCGACGCCCTGCCGCGCGCGCAACTCGGCGCCGTCGAAGTCGCCGTCGCGGAGCAGCAGGCTCGCGAGCGCGCTGAGCGCGGCCGCGTCCGAGGCCTCGGCGGCGCGCTCGAGGAAGCTGCGCGCCCGCCGCGCCTCGCCCGCGCCGGCCAGCGCCACGCCGAGCCGAGCTGCGACCTCCGGCTCGACGTCGTGCGGCTCGATGCCGCGCAGCGCGCCCGCCGCCGCGGTGCCGCGCCCCGCTTCGGCGAGCGCCTCCGCGAGCTCGATGCGCAGCGGCACCGACTCGGGCATCGCGGCGACCGCCTTCCTGAGCTCGCGCGCCGCACGGTCGGGCCGCCCGCGGCGCCGCTCCGCGCGCGCGCGGATGGTGCACGCCTCGGCGAACGTCTCGCCCGCCGCGGCCGCAGACCGCCGCGCGGCGTCCCGCGCCTCCTCGACGGCGAGCGCGAGATCCCCCGCCTCCAGCGCGAGCCGCGCAGAGAGGAGCGCGACCTCGGGCTCGTCCGGATCGAGCTGGCGCGAGACGGCCAAGATCGAGCGCGCGCCCGCGATGTCGCCCTTCGCGGCGAGCGCCATCGCGAGCCCCTGCCGAGCCCGCAGCAGCGAGGGTCGATCGTCGAGCACGTCGCGCAGCAACCGCTCCGCGTGATCCGCGTCACCCTCGCGCAACGCCTCTTCGGCTTGCTCGACCTGCTGCCGTACGTCCTCGGGCAGGAGCAGGACGTCGTCGATGAAGCGCGCCGCACGGTCGAGGAGGCTCATCGTCGCCGAGCGTACCAGCGTCGCGAGCCGCCCGCCCCCGCGCGCCCACCTCGGTGGCGAGCCCGGTTTCCCGTATAGTGGGGAGCCGATGGCGTCGACCGAGCAGCGCGAGCCTGCCCTCATCCTCGTCGCCGACGACGACCGCGTGACGCGCGAGTACGTGTCGGGCCTGCTCCGCGGCCGAGGCTACGAGGTGGTCGCGGTCGACAGCGGCCAGGGCGCGCTCGAAGCGGCGCGCAAGCGGCGGCCCGATCTCGCGCTCCTCGACGTCATCATGGAGCCGATCAGCGGCATCGACGCGTGCCGCATGCTCAAGTCGCACTCGCAGCGGACGGAGGTGTTCCTTCCGATCCTCCTCTTGACGGCGCGCACCGACATCGACAGCCGCGTCGAGGGCCTGCGCATCGGCGCCGACGACTACATCTGCAAGCCGTTCGACGAGCGTGAGCTCCTCGCGCGCGTCGCGAACATGGTCGCGATCAAGCGCATGCACGACGACGTCCACGCGGCGAAGTCGCGCCTCGAGCGCCTCGCGATCCGCGACGAGCTCACCGGGCTCTACAACTACCGTTACCTGCAATCGAGATTGTCGGAGGAGTTCAAGCGCGCCGAGCGTTACCGCGAGCCGCTTTCGTGCGCGATGATCGACATCGATCACTTCAAGACGTTCAACGACCGCTTCGGCCACGACGTCGGCGACAAGGTCCTGAAGATCGTCGCCGAGCGCTTGGTGGAGGCCGTACGAGAAGTAGACGTCGTCGCGCGGTATGGCGGGGAGGAGTTCCTGCTCGTCTTGCCGAGCACCCACCTCGCCGGCGCGCTGACGGTGGCGGAGCGGGTGTGGCGCGCGATGGGCCAGGAGCCGTTCCTCTTCGGCGACGACAAGTCCGAGCGCATCACCGTCTCGGTGGGCGTCGCGCTCTATCCGAGCCGCGGGGTGGCGAGCCGCGACGCGTTGCTCAAGGCGGCGGACCGAGCGCTCTACCGCGCGAAGGACGACGGCCGCGATCGGATCTGCGTGTTTCAGGATCCGACGTACGTGTTCCGCCCGGCCTGAGGTTGCGGGCGCTTCCCGCCGAGGCTACATCCGCGCCGTGCCGCTCATCGAGCTCAAGGGCGTCGAGAAGAGTTACGGCGAGCTGCGCGCGCTCAAGAACGTCGACCTCACGCTCGAGGCGGGCCGCATCGGCCTCCTGGGACCGAACGGCGCCGGCAAGAGCACGCTTCTGAAGACGCTCCTCGGGCTGCTCGAGCAGGATCACGGCACGGTGCGCGTCTTCGATCGGGACGTCGTGCGCGAGCCCTTCGCGGTGCGCGCTCGCATCGGCTACATGCCGGAGGGCGACTCGGTCCTCCCCGAGCTGACCGCTCTCCAGTTCACCACTCTCGCGGCGGAGCTGTGCGGGCTCCCGCGCGCCGAAGCGATCGCGCGCTCGCATCAGGTGCTCTACTACGTCGGGCTCGGCGAGGCGCGCTACCGCAAGCTCGGCACGTACTCGACGGGCATGCGCCAACGCGCGCGGCTCGCCCAAGCGCTCGTCGGCGATCCGAAGCTCCTCCTGCTCGACGAGCCGACGAGCGGCCTCGACCCGCGCGGCCGCGACGAGATGCTCGCGCTGATCGTCGATATCCCCGCGCGGACCGGCGCGTCGGTGATCGTCTCGACGCACATCCTCCCCGATGTCGAGAAGACGTGCGATCAGGTCGTGGTGATCGCGGGCGGCGAAGTGCTCTACGCGGGTAGCCTCGAGCCGCTCGTGCGACCGGACCGCAACGTCTACGAGATCCGCACCAAGGGCGACCCGAAGAAGCTGAAGAAGACGCTCGAGCTGGGCTCGTGCATCGTCGAGAACATGCCGGGCGCGCTCGAGGTCCGGGTCCCCGACGGCAAGGACGCCGACTACCTGCTCGCGCTCGCGGTCGAGGGCGGACACCAGGTGCGACACCTCGCGCCCCTCGTCCAGACGCTCGAGCGCGCGTTCCTCAAGACGCTCGCCGACGCCGGTCACTGAGCACGAGCCGCGTCAATCGCGTCGGATGCCCCGATCCTCGTCGTGGTCGGCCTCGGCGCCGTGCGGGAGGACGGGGTCGACGGGGATCACGCCGAAGCGCAGCCCGCCGAGGAAGCAGAGGACGCAGGCGATCGGGATCACGTAGACGCCCGCGCCCCACTCGAGCGCCACCGCCCCGGCCGCGCGCTCGACCCCGTCCTGCACGCGGACCATCGTGTAGCCGAGCGAGACGAGCGGCGCGAACGCGAGGACCATCGCCGAGAGGCGCGTACCCAGCATCTGGATCGGGGTGCGCCGACGGAACAGGAACCAGCTGAACATCGCGGCCATGAACGGGATGGTCCAGAGGTTCCCCGAGCGGCTGATCGCGATCTCGTAGCCCGTCCACGTCGCGTCGATGTCCTCGAAGTGCGCGGACGCGAACGGGAGGAAGAAGCCGACGAGGAGCAAGAGCGCCCCGAGCGCCATGAAGCCTCGGCCGAACCGGATGTCCCACGGATCGACCGCCTCCTCCCACGCGGGCGGGGCTTTGTCCTCCTTGCTCGGCGGGAGCTCGGTGAAGTCGACGAGCGCGAGCTCATGCTCGGGGCACTGCGTCTCGCCATCGAAGCACTCGCGGCAGAACGGACAGAAGAGGATCTTCCCACTCCCCTCGCCGCTCGTGTCGCCTTCGCTCGCCATCACCGGTTCCAGGTCGAGTGTAGCCATGGAGCCCCCGACAGCGCTCCACCGTGCGAGTTCCCCGGCTCGCGCATCGCGTGGAGCGACGCGGCGGTCACCGCACCGGGCCGGGGAACGACAGCGTGAGGGTGGGCCGCATCTCGTTCGGCTCCGCCGTGAACGTCTGCTGGACCTCGGGACGCCCGGGGACGCGCGCGCGAACGCGGACCCGCTGCCCGGCGCTCAGCGTCACGTCGAGCGGGGAGTTCCCGCGGTGGACCTCGTCGAGCCAGACCTGGGCGCCGGTCGGGACCGTCTCGATGTGCAACGATACTTGCTGCGGATTCAAGACGATGAGGCTCCGATTGGAGCCCTCGAGGACCGTGATCTCCTCCGTCCGCGGCTCGTAGCCCTCGAGCCGCAGCTGGATCGTCACGTGTGCACCCGTCTCGACCGCGTCGAGGTGCACCGGCGTGTGACCGGCGAGCGGCTGACCGTCGACGACGACGGCCGCGCCCTCGGGCACGGAGAGGATCTCGAGGCTCGAGTCCTCGGGCCGCGATGCGAAGTACGCGCCCACCGCGATCACCAGGAAGAGGAACGCCGCGAGCCCAGCCGCCGCGATCAGCCATCGCAGCGGTTGAGGCTTGCCGAGCTGCGCCTCCTGCGCGCCGGTCGCGACGGGCGGGCGCGCGACGAAAGGATCGCTGACGGGGGCCGGCGCCGGCGGCCCGGGCGCGGTGGGCGGCGTGTGCGCCGCCGCGTAGCCGACGCCGATCGGCGAGGGGGCGGGCCCATGCGGGTTCACCGGGGTGGTCGGCGGCTCGGCGAACCCCGACGCGCTCACGTTCGCGCGGGTGGAGCGGACCTCCGACGCGGGCGTGTGAAAGAACCGGTCCGCCTCGGGCCCGAGCCGGATCCCTCCGGTGCTCGGGCCGGCGTCCTGGAACGAGCGCCGGGCCGACTGGATCGACTCGTAGTCCACGAGCGCCGCGGTGGGCTCACCCCGCAGCTCGTGGGTGTCCGGCTCGGCCTGCGTGAGCTCGCCGCTCAGCGGGGGTAAGCCGGGATCCGGATCGATCGCGAACGCGGGGGCGCCTTGGGCCCGCGGAACCGGCGGCGCGCGCATCGACGGGGGACGGGGCGGGAGGCGCGCGGGCGGCGGGATGGAAGATGGCTTGCGCGCTCCACCGTGCGGCCCCGCGGGGTTCGGACGGGCCCCCCCGCGCGACGGCGGCGGAGGGATCGGCCGCTGTCCGGGCCGGGGCGGTGGCTGCGCGAAGACCGGACGCTGCGGCGGGGCCACCTCGCCGAGCCCCAGAGGCGACGCGGTCGCCACCGTGGCCTCGCCCTGGAGCTCGTCGCTCGAGAGGTTCGCGGCTCGGCGCGCCGCGACGATCTGTCGATGGGCGCCGACGAACGACTCGCCCTCCTCGTCGACGACCGTCGACTCGTCCCACTCGGTCTTGGATTTGAGGAACGTCTCCTCTTCCCAGTCGGAGCCGCTCGACATGCGCGACGTCGCGGTCGAGCCATCTTCGGCGACGGATGGGTAGCGATCGGTCTCGACGCTCCGCCCGGGCGCGTCGCGGCGGAGCGGGAAAAGATCATTGCGGGTGCTCTCGTCGCCTGCCGCGTTGAGATCGAAGATGACGCTCGACTCCGCGGACGGCGTGAACTCGTCGCGCGACATCGACTCGAGGGCATGCTCCACGCTGGTGGACCGCGGCAGCTCGAACGTCGGATCGCTCGTGAGCTGCGGGCCGCTGCCCGTCGCCTCGTCGAGCGGGCTCGAGCCGCTCTCGATCAGCGGCGAGCTGTTGCTGCTGGGCAGCTGCGTGATCTGCGTCGGCCGCCGTGGAGCCTCCGCGAACAGATCGCTCATGAGCGAGGCGAGCTTGCCCGACGTGAACGTCGGGCTCATGCGGTAGAGGATCTCGGTGAGCTCCTGGGCCAGCGCGTGGGCCGACTGGTAGCGATCGACCGGCTCCTTCGCGAGCGCACGCATGACCACGCGGTCGAGCTCGAGCGGGATGTCGGAGCGCTTCGACGCCGGACCGTCGATCTCCGCCTTGCGCACCTGGTCGAGGAGCGCCGGAACGTTGTTTTCTTTGTAGACCATCTCGCCGGTCAGCAGCTCGTGCAGGAGGAGCCCGGTGCTGAACACGTCGGAGCGTTGGTCGACGGGGTCTCCCCAGGACTGCTCCGGAGACATGTAATAGTACTTGCCCTTGATCACCCCGACCTCGGTCTGCCCGGTGCGCAGCGCCGCCTTGGCGATCCCGAAGTCGACGAGCTTGACCTCGCCCGCGTAGCTGATGAGCACGTTCTGCGGCGAGATGTCGCGGTGGACGATCCCCATCGGGCGCCCTTCCGCGTCGCGCTTCCTGTGCGCGTACGCCAGACCGTGGCAGACCTCGGCGCCGATGTAGCAGCAGAGGTCGACGGGCAAAGAGCGCGTCTTGTCGTACGCGCGCTTCACGACGCGATAGGCGTCGGCGCCCTCGATGTACTCCATCGCGATGAAGTAGACGTTGTCGATGCAGCCGAGGTCGAACGTCTGCGCGATGTTCACGTGGCTGAGCTGGACGGAGATCTTCGCCTCCTCGACCAGCATCTGGATGAAGTGATCGTCCTCCGAGTAGCGCGGGTGGATGACCTTGATCGCGACGAGCTTCTCGAAGCCGCCGATGCCGCGCGTCTTGGCGACATACACCTCGGCCATCCCACCGACGGCGAGCCGGCGGAGCAGCGTGTAAGGCCCGAAGGCCTTCGGGAGGTCGAGGGCGTCGCTCAGCAGGGCCCAAATCTCACGGGCGATCGGATACGAGAATCGTCGAGTGGGGGAAGAATATCTCCCCGCCGCCTGAGCGGTAAAGCGCGCCCCGGGCTACGGCCGACAATTCTGGTATGTTTCCGCGACCATGACGGACAGCGCACCACAGCGTGAGGGCAGACCCCAGGTCAACGCCGCGATCCTGCGGGACATCGGGCTGTTCGGTGGGTTGGACGAGTCCACGCTCACCATGCTGGCGACCGAGCTCCCGCTCGAGCGGGTCGGCGTCGCGACGCGGGTCGTCGCGGAGGGCGATCCCGCGCAGGAGATGTTCGTCGTGATCAGCGGCGAGCTCGAGGTGCTCAAGCGGAGCCCCAGCGGCGCGGAGGTGCGCGTCGCGATGCTCGGACCGGGCGATTGGTTCGGCGAGATGTCGATCGTCGACGTCCAGCCGCGATCCGCGACGGTGCGCGCGGTGGCCCCGAGCATGATGCTCCGGATGAGCGCAGAGCACGTCGATCGCCTGCTCTACCGCCGCGATCTCAAGGCCTACTCACTGCTCGTGATGAACATCGCCCGCGAGCTGAGCCGCCGGCTCCGCGTGATGGACGGCATCCTCAGCCAGTTCGTGGGCAGCCTCACCGAGACCCACAAGCCGGGAACCTAAACCTCCCGCCGCTCGCGCGTCTCATGCGCCACGGCACTCCCCGCCGTGTCCTCGAGGGCTGTGCGTCAGGGCGCGTGGAGCGGGAGGGGCTGCTCTTCGCGGTCCTTGATCGACTCGAGGATGATCGTCGCGGTCTCCTCGATCGCGCGCCCGCTCACGTCGAGCACCATCCACTCCGGGTGCGCGCCGAAGATCTCGTCCGCGTACTCGAGCTCGGCGTGGACGTGATCGCGCAGCCCATAGTTCGCATCGGCCGGCATACCGAGTTGGACGAGCCGGGCCTTGCGGATCTCGAGGAGCTTCTCGATCTGGATCGTGAGACCGACCACCTTCTCGGGCGGTACCTCGGCGAGCTCGGGCGGCGGCGGGACGCCGAGGACCAGCGGCACGTTCGCGACCTTCAGACCGCGACCCGCAAGGTAGGTAGACAGCGGCGTCTTGCTGGTCCGGCTGACGCCTGTCAACACGAGGTCCGCCTTGCGCAGGTTGCGCGGCTCCTTGCCGTCGTCGCTCTTGACCGCGAACTCGATCGCCTCGACGCGCCGGAAGTACTCCTCCGAGAGGGGTAGCGTCGCGGTCGGCCGGTTCAGCGGCGTCTCATCGAGATAGGCGCCGACCTTGTGGATCAGCTGTCCGATGACGTCGACGGCTTCGATGTTCTCGCGCGCCGCGATCTCGTGGAAGTACTCGCGGAGGTCCGGCGAGACGAGCGTGAACACCACCATCGCGCCGGCCTCCGCCGCCTTCTGCAGCACGTCGGCGACGGACTCCGGATCGCGCACGCGGGTGAACAGCCGCATGCGCACCCGTTGTTGAGGGAATTGCAGGAGCGCCGCGCGGACGACCCGCTCGGCCGTCTCGCCCGTCGAGTCACTGACGACGAAGATCGTCGGACGCTCCATGCGTGCCCGCTACCACTTGCGCCCGAGCCGACGCCCCGTGGGCTTGCCGCGCATGCGCTGCACGCGACGCCGGTTCTTGGCGCGGCGCTTCGCGTTGACGCGAGCGGTCTTCTTACGGGACTTCAGGCGCGGCATCTGCGCGATCATCAGGAACATCGTGGTCCTCGGAGGTTGGAGGGCGGACAGTACGTCAATGTGCGGGCCGGTCAAGCGACGGCTCGCCTCGCGATTCAGGGCTCTCAAACGACACGAGCCCCGAGCGCGAACGCCCGGGGCTCATGCTGGCCTCAGGTCGAGGCGGGTCGGTCGAGCGCATCCGCCGAGACGGATGCCCTCGGCCTCTCTCACATGCGGGTGCCGTCGATGCAGTTGCCGAGCGCGTTCGGCATCGGCATCCCGGTCATCGGATCCACCGGCGCGTCGCAGACCTGGGTCGAGACGCACTGGTTGTCACCGCGGCTTCCACGGAGCAGGTAGATCGCCTGGCCCGTCGTGGTGCTGATGCCCGAGGGCGAGCAGGTCCCGCCCGGCGCGATGCAGACGCCGCGGGTCTCGGCCGTCCCGTCGTCCGGATCGGTGTCGACGATCACGCACTCTTCCATCATCGCCGCGTTGCAGTCGGCGGTGGCGGTGCAGCTGTCCTCGCAGCGGCCGAGACCGTCGTTGCCGAGCATGCGGCAGCGCTGGTCACCGTTGCAGCTCTCGTTGCTGAAGCAGAGACGGTTCTGGTCCTTGCAGAAGCCGTAGTTCTGACCCTCGACCGCCTCGCAGATCTCGCCGGCCGCCGTGTCACAGGTGATCGCGCCAGCGAGCGTGCCGCCGGTCGGATCGCAGAACTCGTTGCAGATGCCGAGGGTCTCGTCGGTGAAGCGCTGGACGGTGTTGTCACAGCGACGCGACATCTGACACTCGGTGTTGCCCTCACACGGACCCGAGCAGACGCCCGGGAACATCGTGCCCGCCTGGTCGGTGACGGGGGTCATGAGCGGGCTGCACGCGTGCTCGGGCGCGCAGTCGTCGGCCGTGTTGCAGAGGCCGAGGCAGAAGCTCGCGTTGTTGCCGCCAGCGCCGAAGCACGCCGCCGCGTCGGCGGGGCAGGAGCCCGCGCCCGCACCGTCGTTCGTCGAGTTGACGCACGAGGTCTCGGTGCAGTGACCGAAGTAGCAGAGACCGGTGCCCGCCGCGCAGTCCGCGCTCGAGTCGCAGTCCGAGCCGAAGGCCGCCGTGGCCGGCGCCGTCCACTCGCACTGACCGCTGCCCGTGTTGCAGGTGAAGGGCGTGCCCTCGAGACGGATGGCGACGAGGCCCTCCGCGCGGCTGTCACCCCAGCTGAGGTTGCACTGGTCGTCGCTCAGGCAGCTCTCGAGGCAGGTGTTGGTGAAGCGGTCGCAGGTGTTACCGGTCGGGCAGCCGCCGTTGGTGCCCGGCATGTACTCGCACCGCTGACGGCAGATGCCGTCCTCGCCCGTGCCGATGACGTTGTAGGCGTTGTCGAACGTGCGGATCGTGATCCCGACCGCGCCGAACGACGACGAGCCGCCGATGTCCTCGTTGCAGAACGAGCACTCGCCGCACGTGTCGGTGGTGGCCGTCGTCGAGCAACCCTCGGAGCAGATCCCGTCGGCGCCCGCCACGGAGACGCGGATCGACGAGGGACCGGACGGCGTGTACTCGGGGAACATCGCCGTCGTGTCGAGCGTGCCTTCCTGGATCTCGAAGACGTTTCCGAGCGTGAGCGGCATACCCATGATGCTGAGCTCGCTGAGGCAGGTCAGACCGGTGAGGCACATGCCCATGCGGCAGTTCGCGCCCGAGCGACCCGGAGCACCACACGCCGGCGTGCCGGGGCCGGCGTCGCCCGCATCACGTCCACCGCCCGCGTCGGGCATCGAACCGTCGAGGCAGATGGGCGAGCCGCAGCCGGCATCACTGCCGTCGCCGTCACCATCGCAACCCGTGATGCCGAGCGCAAACGCGCTCGCAATCGCAAAGAAGGCCAACCGCTTGTTCATTTCGCTCCTCCGATCGGCCGGCGCAAGCGCTGGCGCGCAAACCGATTTTCGTTCGTATACCGTCGAGCCCGAGACCACCCCAGCCCCGAGCCAAACGAGCGCGACGCATTAGCCGCCGGCTCGTAGCGTGTCAAGGAGAGCCCAGTCGTGTTTCGAGCCGCCGCGGCCGGAGCCGAGTGCACGCTCGCTGCACACCTGACCGGCCGCGTGGAGTGGTCCGCGAGGACGGCGGGGGGCATGTGTGCACTCGCCGCGCCAGCCCGGGTTTTCCCACGGTCGGTGCGATTTGGACCGTGACGCCACAGCCCGAGACGGCCTCGACCGCGACATGTTCGTCATCGATCGTTAGGAAGCTACCGGTCGAACGTCGCGCTCGAGACGCTCGCTTCGCGCTCGGCGCGCGTTCGCGCCGGCGCAGTGCCGTGATCGAACGCGATCGAAATCGTGCGTCCGGTCGTCTCCACGCTTCCGAAACGCGCGATCCGCAGATCGCCGCGCGTTCGGATCAGCGTTCGTCGCGACGCCCGGAGAGCAGCCGCTTGAGCGCGGCGTGGTAGTCCGCGCGGGTCAGCACGCCGAGCTCGACGAGCGCGAGGAGCAAGGCTTCGTGACGTTGCTCCATCGTCGCCTGCGCCTCCATGCGTACGAGCGGTGAGGTGTCGCCGCTCGGGGCGAGCATCCGGCGCGTGATCTCCGGTTGGATCTCGCGTCCCTCGCGGGTCCCGTCCGCGCCGATCACGCGGGTGGTGCGCGACGCGTAGGCGCGATCGATCGCGCGACGGATCCCGCCGACCGTCCCGACCAGCACCTGCACCCGCATCCCGACGGTCTCTTCGACCAGCCCGCGCACCATGGCGTCGAGCGGGTTCGCGAACGCGATGCGGACGCGCCCCCCGGTCGGGGGGGCGACCGGGATCAAGAGGTGATCGCTCGCCAGGCGGCGCGGCAAAAGGTCCGCGCCGGCCGCGTCGAGCTCGCTGTCGAGGTCGACCACGATGGACCCGCACGCGCGCGCGAGGACCTCGGCCATCACGTCCTCGACGATCACGCCGGTGTCCACGAGGGCCTCGATCGGGTTGAGTCCCTCGTCGGTCGCTCGCGCGAGCGTCGCGCGGATCTCGTCGGGGGGCGCGGCGACCCCTTCTCCGACGAGAAGCGATTCGAGATCGACGACTTCCACGGTCCCGTCGGGGGACAGTACTACGAACCCCTCGCGTCCGGCTGGTTCGCGCGAGCCAGGCTCAGGTGCCCGCGATCAGGACCGCGAGATGTCGCTCCGGAGCTGGCTGAGCGCGTGATGGCTCCGCTGCTGCTCGGGGAGGATGCGCTCCTCGACGTAGCGGCGGACCTGCGGGCTCAGCTGAGGGAGGTCGCGGCGATAGTCGGCGAGGCCGTGATCCTCGCCCTCCTCGAGCGCGGAGATCGCCGCCTTCTCTCCGATCAGCGTCGCGCCCTTCTCCACCAGCTTGGCGAAGCTCCCCCAGGGGCCCGAGCTCTCGGGCGGCTCGCCGCCGAGATCGATCACGTAACGCCGCAGCTCTTGTGCGCGATCGTGATGAGAGCGCTGGAGCTTCAAGAGCGTCGAGACCACGGCCGGGTTCTCCGACAGCTTCTGGATCGCCTGCGCGTAGGTCTCCACCGCGGAGAGCTCACCGCGCGCGAACGAGCAGAGTTGATCGACGTCGCTGTGCTGGAGCTCGTAGCGACGCGTGTCGACGTACGAAGGCTTGATGGTCTGCATGATCGTGGACTCCCTTCGAGGATGGACGCGCCTGCGCGCACGTTCCTCGTCGGCAGCAAGCGCCGGACCAGCCCGCCCCGGCCTCGGGGGGGGCGGCCCGCGCGCGGCGCGTCGCGGGGGCCGGCGTCGCGCGCACGCGCAAAGCCGCCTCACTTGTCACGAAGCGCCGCAGGTGCGCGTCTCCGCCGCACCGCGCCGGGACTCGGAACGTCTCTTGCGTGGCCGTTTGCCGTGCAGTGGAAATCCCGAAGCGCGGCGCAGAGGTCACGACTGCGACGCGCGCTGACGCTCGGGGTATTGATCGTCGTCGGACTGGCCGGGACCGCGCTCGCGGTGCTCGCGCCACCGCTCCACGAGCTCGGGCATCTCGCGGGTGCGCCGAGCGTCCGCGTGCTGGCGCGCGCTCCGTCGTCGAAGGTGAACGGGCCCCACGTACTGGTCTTCGCGCTCGACGGGGTGGGCCGCGACGCGTTCCACGAGTGGCTCGGAACCGACAACGCCGCGTCGCGCCTCGCCGGCCGCGCCTCGTCGGCGGGGCCTACCTACGAGCACGCCTGCGAAGTGGACGACGCCCTCAGCATCCTGCCGTCGACGACGGTTCCCGCGTGGACCAGCGCGCTCACCGGGGTGCCCATCGCGGTGCACGGTGTGTCGGGCAATGAGTGGTTCGTCCGCGAGGAGCGAAGGTTCGTGGCGCCGGCCCCCGTCAGCGTCGAGGGGGACGCCGACACCCTGCGCGCGCTGAACGACGGCCTCATCGGAGATGCGGTGGACGCCCCGACGGTGTTCGAGCGCGTCGGCGTACGCAGTCACGTCTCCTTGCACCCCGTCTACCGCGGGGCGAGCGTGTACACGATCCCCGACGCGAGCGACGTCGGCGACGTCCTCGCGCGCTTCAGCCACGGCCTCGTCGGTGCGGACGACGACCCGGAGCGTGAGCTCTACGCGAGCGCGGACCTCGAGTCGGTGGACACCCTCCTCGAGGCGATCGACGCCGAGGGATTGCCCGCGCTCCAGCTGATCTACTTCCCGGGCATCGACATGTGGACGCACGAGGCGCCGCACCCGCTGGAAGGACAGCAAGCATACTTGCGCGAGGTGACCGCCCCCGCCGTGGAGCGCGTGCTCGACGCGTACCGCCGGCGCGGCGCGCTCGATCACACGTCGGTGATCTTCGTGTCCGATCACGGTCACACCCCCGTGCTCGACGACGATCGCCACGCCCTCGGCGTCGGCGAGGATGACGAGCCCACCCACCTCCTAGAGCAACTCGGGTTCCGAGTGCGGGGGGCGAGCCTCGAGGAGGAGTCCGACGACTTCTCGGCCGTCGTCGCGTACCAAGGCGCGTTCGCGTACGTGTACCTCGCGGATCGCAGCACCTGCCCCCAGCCGGGCCAGCCGTGCGACTGGACACGCCCGCCGCGTCTAGAGCAAGACGTCCTGCCGGTCGCGAGCGCGTTCGCTTCGCCTCCGCGGCGCGGGCCGCTCGCCTATCTCGCCGATGCGATCGATCTCGTGCTGACCCGCGTGCCCCACGCGGCGGGCGAGCCGAGCGAGGCGTTCGGCGTCTATGACGAGGGCGAGATCGTCCCCGTCGACGCGTGGCTCCGCGCCCACCCGCGGCCCGAGCTCCTGCGGCTCGCCCCGCGGCTCGCGGCGATGAGCGAGGGCCCGCACGGCGATCGCGTCGGCGACGTCGCGCTGCTCGCGCGCGCGGGGAGCGAGCGCCCGATCGAGGAGCGCTACTACTTCTCTCATCCCTACCGCTCGTGGCACGGCAGCCCCGCCGCGAGCGACAGCCGGATCACGTTTACCGTCATGCACCCGCACCGCACCGGCTCCGCGCTGTGCGCCGAGGTGCTCTCGCTCATGGAGCCGCACCCGTCGCTCGTGCAACTGACGCCGGTGATCGAGCGGCTCCTCGCGGATCGGCCCCGCTGAGCGAGCGGCGAGCATCGCCTACCACTCGATCGCGATCGCACCGACCCGCGTTCCGCCCTGGCCGTCGACCGCGAGCGCGGTCCCGACCGCGATGGCGGTCGCGACGAGGACCACCGCGCCGATCACCAGACCGACGTGGAGCCCGGTGTCGTCGTTCGGCTCGGCGCTTCGCCCGGGGGGCGTCGCGATGTCGTCTTCCCGCGCCACGTCCCCGTCGACCGCGGGTGCCAACGATCGGGAGAGCGGCCGGAGCGCGTGGGGCTCGTCGTCCGAGCCGAGGCTCGCGAGCACCGCACCGCCGGGACCGATCGCGTGGGCGAGGACGAACGTGTCGTCGTGTCGCTCGGCGATCAACGCGCGGGCGGCGTCCCCGCGGAGCCAGCTCCCCGCACCGCGGCGCGCCCGCACGTCGAGCGAGCGGACCAGACCGGCCACGTCACCCTCGACCCGGATCCGGCCGCGACCAAAGCCGACGCGGAGCCGCCCGCCTCCCCGCTCGCGCGCGGCGTCGAGCGCCGCGGCGATCGGAGGCGACACCGGCTGGGCGGGCCCCTCCGGCCTCAACGACAGCAAGCCGAGCGCCGCGCGATCGATGCACGCGTCGTCATCCAATGCGTGACATACCAGCATGCGATAGGTCAGGAGTCGCACGACGCCGTCGCGATCGAGGCGATCTCCCGACTCCACGCGCCCGAACGCGGCGAGCGCGTCCTCCAACGCACCGCGCTCGTAGTCCGCGATACCCTCGGCCAGCGGGTCCTGCGCGCGCGCCGCGCCGGCGGGTACCGCGAGCGCCCCGAGGACGAGGGTGGCGGAGACGAGCGGTCGCATGCGGTGGCGACTATCGCCCATCGCGCCGGCCGGGTCTACCGTAGGTCGCTCGATTCGTTGTCATGACCCACCGACCGCTTGAACGGGCCCGGACGGTGGGCGACCATCCGAGCCGACCTCTGTTGGGAGACGAGGTGCACGACCATCGCGCCCCGCTCACGCACATCGGCGGCTACCCCATCGAACGCGCGATCGCGTCGGGTGGCATGGCCACCGTGTACCTCGCCCGGGCCAAGTCCGAGGAGGGCGCCCGCTACGTCGCGCTCAAGCGCCTCCACCCGCACCTCGCCGCGGATCCCGACCACGTGGCGATGTTCTTCGACGAGGCGCGCCTCGCGTCGCAGCTGCATCACCCGAACATCTGCCAGGTCATCGATCACGGCAGCGACGGCGACGATCACTACATGGTCATGGAGTACGTGCACGGCACCACGCTGGCGGATCTTCTGCTCGCGGCGGCGCGTGAGCGGGCGACGCTCGACATGCAGGCCTGGTATGGAGCGGTGTGCCGCATCGTCGCCGAGGCGTGCGACGCCATCGACGCCGCGCATCGCATCGTCGGCGCGGACGGTCGCCCGCTCCTCGTCGTCCATCGCGACGTCTCGCCGCAGAACCTGATGATCTCGACCGACGGTGTCACGAAGGTGATGGACTTCGGGATCGCGAAGTACGTCGCGCGCGAGTCCCGGACATCGACTGGAGCGGTGAAAGGGAAGTTCACCTACATGGCGCCCGAGCAGATCCACGATGCGCCGAACGTCGATCATCGGGTCGACGTGTGGGCGCTGGGCGTGGTGCTCTGGGAGGCGCTCGTGCTCAAGCGGTTGTTCCGGCGGGCGAACGAGGCCACCACCATCCACGCGGTGATGCAGGCCCCCATCCTCGCGCCGTCCTCCGTCGCGACCGATGTGCCGCGCGCTCTCGACCCCGTCGTCATGCGCGCCCTCTCGCGCGACGCAGACGCGCGCTATGCGACGACCCTCGCGCTGGCGCGCGCGCTGCGATCGGTCGCGCCCGAGGCGAGCCGCGAGGACGTCGCGCGCATCGTGTCGAGCCTGCGACCCACCCCGACGCTCGAGGCGCTCACCGCAGACGAGCGCGAGCACACCTCAGCGACGCCGCCCCCCGAGGCACCGACGCGGATCGACTGGCTCGTCTCGGACGACTCGTCGCCCGCCCGCCCGGTGCCGGGCGGTCGGCGTGGCGTCGCGATCGTCGCGGCGCTCGCGTTCGTGGTGGGGGTCAGCGCCCTGATCTGGGCGTACTTGCCGCACGATCGGCCCGCGGCGACCGACGGCGAGACGCCGGCCCCCGCGATCGATCGTCCCGCGGCCTCGGTCTCCGATGCGCCCGTGGTACCGGCGCGTCCGGCGACCTCGGACGGTGATCATCCGGCGGACGACCCCGCGGGCCCGGCGAGCGATCCCCCTCGCGATACCGCACGGAACATTGCGGCCTCCGCCGAGCCGTCCGGCCGTGCGCGTCCGCGCCACGACGTGGATCTGCCGGCCGAGGCTCCGCCGGCCGATACTGCGAGCCCCGAGCGGGGCCGCATCTTCGTGACCCAGCCGGGCTCGTGGGCCAACGTCTACGTGGACGACCGCTTCGTCGACGCGACCCCCGTGCGGCTGGACGTCGAGGCGGGGCGGCATCGCATCGAGCTGCGCGTGGAGGGCCAGCCTCCGGGTTGCCGCTTCGAGGTCGACGTGGCGGCCGGCGCGACGACGAGCGTGCGCGGCTGTCCCTGAGGCGCGCGCTCGCGTCGGATCCGGCGCAACGCGACGTGCATCGATCACTCGTCGTCGTCGAGCCGCCTGCCGATCCCGTGCTTCTTCAGCATCTGCGTGAGGTGGCCTCGACTGAGCCCCGATCGACGCGCCGCCTCCGCGACGTTGCCGCCCGTCTCGTCGAGGAGCCGCTCGAGGTAACGACGCTCGAACACCTCGACGAGGTCGCGCTTCGCGTCGTGGAACGGGCGCTCCATGTCGAGTCGGTCGAGCCGATCGGACAACGAGGCGCTCGGCCCGACCTTGTCCGCGTCGAAGCCATCGCCGAGGACCACGAAGCGGCGCACGAACGTGGCGAGCTCGCGCACGTTGCCCGGCCAACCGTAGCCGGCGCGAGCCGCGAGCGCGCCCTCGAGGCCCTGCACCATCGCGGCATCGCCCGGCGCGATCCGATCGAGCATCGCACGCGCGATCAACACGGCGTCCGCGCCGCGCTCGCGCAGCGGGGGCAGCGCGATCTCGAACACCGCGAGCCGGTAGTAGAGGTCCTCGCGGAACGTCCGCTCGTTCGTCATCCGCGCGAGCGGCCGGTGGGTCGCCGCCACCACGCGCACGTCGACCTTGCGACGCTGTCCTTCGCCGAGGCGCTGCACGGTGCCGTCCTCGAGCGCGCGTAAGAAACGCGGCTGGAGCTCGATCGGGATCTCGCCGACCTCGTCGATGAACAACGTGCCGCCGTGCGCACGCTCGAAGGCGCCCGCGCGCTCGCCCACCGCGCCGGTGAACGCCCCGCGCGCGTGACCGAACAGCTCCATCTCGGCGAGCGTCTCACTCAGCGCGGCGCCGTCCACCACCACGAACGGTCCCTTGGCCCGCGGACCGATGTCGTGGAGCGCGCGCGCCACGAGCTCTTTCCCCGTCCCCGTCTCGCCTCGCACGAGCACCGGCTCCACCACGTTCGCGAGCCGCGCGACGCGCACGAACACGCGGCGCATCACGTCGGAGTCGCCGAGGAGCGGCCCGAGCAGTGGCCCTCCGCCCCACTCGGACGTGCGGATGGTCCGACGTTCGACGCCGAGCTCGAGCGTGGTCGCGCCGACGACGAACCGGGCGCCCGGGACGAGCCATGCGTCTCGCACGCGCGCGCCGCCGATCCATGTCCCGTTCTTGCTTCCCAGATCGCGCAACCGAGCTTGCGCCCCTTCGACCTCGATCTCGCAGTGCACGCGCGACACCGCCGGATCGCTCAGGCAGAGCCCGGTGGCCTCCACCGTCCCGATGGTGACCGGCTCGGTGAGCATCGCCTCGAGCCCCACGTCGCTCCCCGCCACCACGCGCAGCACGAGGATGTCCGCGTCGCGGATGCCGAGCTGCACCGTATGCGTCGTCTGCTGCATCGCCGCCGCACTCTACCCGCATGGACGGTGGCCCCGGCAGCATGAGATGCTGCCGCGATGCTCCGGGGCGCCGCCAGCCTGCTCGGCATCGCAACCGTCCTTGTCGGGTGCGAGGGCCAGACGGTGGGGTGGCGGATCGAGTTCGAGGATCCGGCGGACCGCGCCGCGGCCGTGTTCGTGGTCGCTCGCCTTCGCGAAGGAGGCTGCGCCGGCCCCGTCGTGTTCGAGGGCAGCGCGTCGCGCGGCGCGCAGATCGTGGCCGACGTCCCGACGTTGCGCGGGCCGCACGGCGTCGAGGCGGTCGCGATCGACGCGGGCTGCGCGGAGATCGCGCACACGTGCGAGGTCGCCGAGCTCGACGCGCTGAACGAGGACCTCGTCAGCCGGCTGGTCGCCGTCGATCCACCGCGCCAGCGATGCGCCGCGGCGGCGTGCATGGCGGGATCGTGCGCAGGGTGCGGCACCAGCGCGTGCGGCGAGCTGGGCGACGCGTGCAACGCGCTCGCGGTGTGCGCGCCGGACTTCGAGTGCGGCGCGGAGGGCACGTGCACGCTCACGAACCGGGTCGGTGAGACCTGCGCGATGGCCACCCCGATCGCGCTGAGCGCCGCGTCGCCGACCGTCACGACGAGCGGCACCGTGCGCGCCGGAGCGAACCCGCTGGGCGACGCGTCCTGCGTCGAGGACTCGGGCATGCTCCCCGTGGCGCTGTTCGACGTGAGCGTCGACGCGGGCGCGTGGGACCTCGTGCTCTCGACCGAGGACCCGCTGATGATCGATCTCGACACGATCCTCTACCTGCAGCGCGAGTGCGGCGATCGACGCAGCGAGCTCGCGTGCAACGACGACGACGCCGCGAGGCCGGAGACGCTCCTCTCGCACGTCGAGGTGCTCGACGCGGGCGGGGACGGCTACACCGTCGTCGTGCAGGACTACGACTTCGAGGCGACCGCCGTGCGCTTCGACCTCGTCGCAACGCTGCGCCCGATCCGCGCGTCGTCCGAAGCCTGCGATCCCGCGCAGGTGCTCGATCGATGCGCGGGGACGCCCTGCCCCGCCACGGGCGTCTGCCCCTGACCCCAGCGCTCGACCGATCCCGAGCGGTGGGGAGGAACGGCGCGGGCGCCGCTCCTCCGTCCGGTCCACCGATCACCCCACCCTGCTCCGGCAGCGGATCCGGCGTACGCCGGGCTGGAACGCGGATTGATGTAGCGATGGGCGGAGGTAGACATGTCGTCGCTACGCGCGCTCGGTGCTCTCTCGCTCCTCGTGATGGTTGGCTGCGACGGAACCGTTCTCCTCGATCCCGACGCCGGCGCGCCGGTCGGCCGCGACGCGGGCCCGGCGCCCTACGTCCCGCCGAGCGATGCCGGACCCGGCACGCCACCGCTGGGCGGCGAGCCGTGCGGTGATCCGGGCGTCGAGTTCGGCATGCAGTGCGCGGAGAACACCCGGTGCGTCGACGGCGAGTGCGCCCCCATCGCCCCGTGCCGCAGCGTCGTGTGCGACGAGCGCGGCGTCTGCGTCGGCGACATGTGCGACGTCGACGCGGGGACGCCCGAGCCACCCCCGCCCCCGCCCCCCCCACCCCCTCCTCCTCCTCCTCCGCCGCCGCCGCCCGAGCCCACCAACCCGCGGCTCTACGCGCGCCTCCGTTGGGACTCGCACGCGGACATGGATCTCCACGTCCTCAGCCCCGCCGCCACCCGCTGGCAGAACGGCCAGGACTGCTACTACGGCAACTGCCTCGGCGGCGGTCTCTCGTGGGGCGCCCCCGGCACGGCCGACGACCCGCGCCTCTCGGAGGACGTCACCACCGCGCGCGGCCCGGAGCACGTCGTCATCGATCACCCCGCCCCCGGCACCTACCGCGTCGGTGTCGACGCCTACGACGGATCGTCGAACGTCACCGTCCACGTCGAGTGCGGCTTCGGCCCCCGCACCCACGACTACGGCCCGATCCCGATCGGCCAGGATCGCGATCACAAGATGTGGCGCGTCGTCGACATCACCGTCAACGCGGACGGCAGCTGTTCGCTCAGCACCCTCCGCGCTCACGCGCAGCCGCGCGACTTCGCGACGCGGTGACGCCGCCGCGCGCACAGGAGCGTTGGCTCCTGTGCGCCTCGCAACTCACGATGTCGACCATGCCGGTCACCCGGAGCGGCGGCTCCGCAGCGCCCCCCAGGCCCTAGGTGCGGAATCAGCGCATGCGATCGAGAACGGGGAGCGGATCCTGCAGGATTCGAACCTGCGACCTTTGGCTCCGGAGGCCAACGCTCTATCCAGCTGAGCTAAGGATCCGAGGGAGCGGGGGTGATAGTGCGTCCTCGCAAGACTGTCGAGGGGTTTGGGTGACGCCCCCGCATTGCGGTTCGGCGGGCTCGGCCCAAGAATGCCGACATGGACGTGGCCTCGGCGAGCTTCACCCCGATCTCCGATCGCATCCCCATCTCGGTGAGCCCGCGCGCCGTCGAGATGGGCAAGCAGAAGCTGAAGGACGCCGGCGGCGGACACCTCGGCATCCGCGTCGGGGTGAAGGGCGGCGGCTGCTCGGGGCTGCTCTACCACTTCGAGTTCGCGGACGAGGTGCGGCCGCGCGATCTCGTGGCGGAGCTCGACGGGCTGACGCTGCTCGTCGACGAGCGCTCTCTCAAGTACCTCGCGGGCTCGATGCTCGACTGGAACGACGCGCTCGTCGAGTACGGCTTCCGCTGGAAGAACCCGAACGCCGAGAAGGGCTGCGGCTGCGGGACATCGTTCACCCCGAAGGAGAGCTGAGCCTCACGCGAGGCGCTCCGCGATCGATCGCGTTCCCTGTCCGAGCGTGAGCCGCTCCGCGATCGACTCCGCCACCGCGGCGATGGTGAGCGATGGATTGACGCCGAGCGCGGCGGGGACGATCGCGCCGTCGATGACGAAGAGGCTCGGGTTGCCGAACACTTCGCCGTCCGACGCGACGACGCCGTGCTCGCGATCGTCGGCCATCGGACACCCGCCGAGCGGGTGCGAGGTGCTGACCGTGCCCGCGCGCCGGTACGTGTCAAGAAACATTTCCCCGCCCAAGGCGCGGTAGATCCCGTGCATCGCGTCGACCGCCGCGCTCCAACGCGCTTCGGTCGCGGGGTGAGTGTCGGGCCAGCGGACCTCGGGGGTGCGCCCGTCGCGGCCGAGCTCGATGCGACCCTCGGATTCGTCGAGCGCGAGACAACCCATCGTGAGCATCCGGCGACCGAACAGGCTCAGCCGCTCCATGTAGCCCTCGCCCCAGTCGGGCACCGCCGATCCGTCGGGCGAGATCTTCGGCCCGGTGCTGCCACGCCCGCGCGCGTCGGGGAGCTCGGGCGGGAGCAGCGACGTGAACTGGCTCAGCGCCAAGTAGATCGGCGACGCGTAGAACGGGATGAGCAAGAAGCGATGCTCAGGCCAGAAGCTGGGACAGAAGCTCGACATCGGCTTGCCCTTGTGACCCTCGACGTCGAGCGGATAGTCGGCGCCGACGATCCCCGTCACGCCATAGTCGCCGTTGCTCGAGAGCTGGGCGCCGAGCCGTTCCGAGAGCGCGCGATCGCCGGCGAACGCCTCGCGCGATCGCAACAACAGCCCCGTCGAGCCGACGCAGCCCGACGCGACGATGAGCACGCGGCACTCGAGCTCGAAGTCGCGCTCCGCCCCGCCGCGCCGATCGCGACCGAAGAGGACGTACCCGTCCGGGGTCGGCGCGACGCGATCGACCGGGCAGCCCGACGCGAACTCGACGCCCGTCTCCAGGGCATCCTGCAGGTAGTTCTTCGTGAGGTCCTGTCGACCCTCGAAGCGCTGCCCCTGCGCCCACCACCCCTCGTTCGCGTCGTTCGCGTCCGCCAGCTTGAGCGGCAACGCCGTCGCGCCGATGCGCCGGCAGCCCTCGGCGAACACGAAGTCGCGCTTCGTCGTGAGCTGCCAATGCGGGACGTCGTCGTCCGTCCATCGCATCCGATGCACCGACAACTCCGATTCCACCGTCGCGTAGTGGCGATCGAGCGAGGCGCGGTCGTAGTAGGTCGGCCAGAGGCGCCGGTCGTCGCGCGCGAGCTCGAACACCGCGCTCGGCGCGCGCAGGCTCACTCCGAGGTAGAGGTTCGATCCGCCGCCGATCCCCTTTCCGGCGACCACCGTCATGCTCGGCGCGCCCGCACGATAGGCGCCGCTCGTGTCGGTGAAGAGCTCGCCCACCCCCGCGAGGTACTCGGGGTCGAGGCTCTGACGGTTCCGGGTGCCGTCGACGATCGGAGCCCCCGCCGAGCTCGGATCGAAGCGCCCGGTCGGATCGTCGCCCTTCTCCACGACGAGGATCGAGAAGCGACCGCCGAGCGCGTCGCGCACGTGCTGCCCCAATCGCGCCGCCATCACCGCGCCGCCGAAGCCCGAGCCGACGATCACGACGTCGTACCGATCGTCCATCAGTAGAGATCTCCTTCGGGGCCGACGATCGCGCCGAGGTCGTCACCGTCGGTCGGCTCGGGCGCGAGGTTGAACGTGTAGTCGTCGAGCTCTCCCGCCGCCGCGAGCGCGCCGAGATCCTCGGTCTCTGCGTCGACGAGCCGGCCCTCGCGCGTGCGCGGGTAACCGCGGATCGCGATCCCGGCTGCGTGATCCTCGAACGCGGGAAATCCGATCGCGCGCAAGCCCATGTCGCTCCGCACCGCGCCGAGGTACGCGATGAACGCGACGGCGCGCGCGAACTGGAGGAGCGGCGCACGGAGCGGATCGTCCATGCCCGCTCGCACGGCGCGCACCTGGAGCGCGCGCGGCAGATGCTCGAAGCGAGTGAACGGCCGCTCGATCGATGCGAGCGCGTCGAGGTCGGCGTCGAGCGCGGCGCGGATCGCCGCGTCGAACCCCTCGGCCCCCGCGAGGACCGGATCGACCGTCGCAGGCAGAAACCCGAGCGCGCGCGCGGCGGGGAGGAACGTGCGCAGGCGGAGCAGCTCGAACGCCTCGACCTCGAGCGCGCCCGCACGGATCAACGTGCCATCTTCGGCTCGCTCGGCAGGCACCAGCACGTCGAGGAGCGCGCGCAAGTTTCCTTCCGGCGTCGACTCCGGATCGTAGGGCGGGACGACGTCGGGGATCGGCACCTGGCGGCGCTCCGGATCCGGCTCCGGCATCGCGCACGCGCCGCTCAGCGCGCCGAAGCCGATCGCGGAGAGTACCCGCAGGACGTCCCGGCGCCCCAGGCGTTCAGCCACGCCAGAAAACACTGCAATCTCCTGGATTTGCGCAACCGTCGTACACCGAGAATCCCTCACGCTCGTTCGGCCTAGCACATCGATTCCCCATGTCCGTTGCAGGAACTCGAACGATGAGTGCGAGTAAATGCGATGGATCCCTCCCGCCCCCATCGACTAGTCACCGGGGGTGAGGCACTCCGATCGCAGCGCGAGGCGCGCGTCCTGGACCGCGCGGATTCGGCCCGGACGGATCGCCGGTGTGCTCGTGGCCGGCGCGTGCGTCGCGAGCGCGTGCGCCCCGGTGGCGGCCGAGCGGGAGCCGACCCCCACCCCGGTCTACCGCTGCGGCGACCCCGTCGACGGCGACGGCTTCGAGTACATCGTGGTCGGCTCGGGCGCCGGCGGCGGTCCGATCGCGGCGCGGCTCGCGCGCGCAGGTCGGCGCGTCCTCCTGCTCGAGGCGGGCTCCGACGTCGGCGACCGGCTCGAGTACCAGGTGCCGGCGCTGCACGCGTTCGCGACGGAGCACCCAGACCTCGCGTGGCACTACTACGTCGACCACCACGCCGAGCCGGGCGTCGACGAGTCCGACACCAAGCACACCGACGAGGGGATCCTCTATCCGCGCGGCTCCGCGCTCGGCGGATCGACCGCCGTCAACGCCCTTGTCACCGTGCTGCCGTCGCGATCCGACTGGAACCGCATCGCGGAGATCACGGGCGAGCCCGCGTGGCGGGCCGATGCGATGGATCCGTACATCGACCGCGTGCGCGAGTGGCTGCCGGTCGAGCCGCCGGATCCGACGCTCGCGATCGACGACCCGAACGTGACCGCGTACCTGATGGCGGCGGCGACGACGTTGAGCCACGAGTCGCCGCTCGGCACCTCCGTCGATCCGTTCGATGCCGTGCGCACCTCCTCCGAGCTCGGGCGCCTCCTCTCGCAGGACCTCAACGACGCGCTCCGACGCGGCGAGACCACCGGGCTCTATCGCTTCCCGCTCGCGACGACACCGAGCGGGCGCCGATGGGGCACCCGCGAGCTCATCCTGAACACCGTCGCGGACGGCTGCCCGCTCACCGTGGAGACCGAGTCGTTCGTGACCAAGGTGCTCTTCGATCGCTCGGGCGCTCGCCCGCGCGCGGTCGGCGTCGAGGTGGCCCGCGGCGCGCACCTGTACCGCGCAAGCCTCGCTCCGACCCCGCCGCCGGCCGAGCGCGACACGCTCACCGCGAGCCGCGAGGTGATCGTCTCGGCCGGCGCGTTCAACACACCGCAGCTCTTGATGCTCAGCGGGATCGGCGACGCCGCCCAGCTCGACGAGCGGCACCTCGATGTCGTCGCGGATCTGCCGGGCGTCGGTCAGAACCTCCAGGACCGCTACGAGATCGCGGTCGTCAGCGAGCTCGCGGAGCCGTTCGAGCTCATCGCGCGCTGCCAGATCGGCGCGCCGAACCTGAGCGACGATCCGTGCCTCGCCGATTGGCGAGACGGGAACGGCCCCTACACGACGACCGGCTTCCTCGCGTCGACGCTCCAGCGCTCGAGCGGCGCCTCGCTCGCGGACCTCCAGATCTTCGCGACGCCAGGCGACGTGCGCGGCTACTACCCCGGCTACGCCGAGGGCGCGGTCCAGACGCGGAACCGCTTCAGCTGGGTCGTCCTCGAGGCGCACACCCACAACCGAGACGGCGAGGTTCGCCTCCGCACCACCGATCCGTTCGCGCGGCCCGACATCGCGTTCAACTACTACGACGAGGCTGACCCGCTCGCCGATCCGGACCTGCGCGCGATGGTCGAAGCGGTCCGGTTCATCCGCGCGACCGAGGACGAGATGCGGCGCACCGAGCAGAGCCTCGTCGAGCGCTGGCCGGGGTCCGATCTCGAGAGCGACGCGGACCTCGCCGCGTGGATCCGCCGCGAGTCGTGGGGCCACCACGCGTCCTGTAGCGCGGCGATGGGTGCCGACGGCGATCCGCGCGCGGTCCTCGACGCGCGCCTGCGCGTGCGCGGGGTCGACGGCCTCCGCGTGGTCGACGCGTCGATCTTCCCGGAGATCCCGGGGACGTTCATCGCGTTCCCCATCTTCATGGCGTCCGAGCGCGCGGCCGACCTCGTCCTCGAGGACGCGGAGGACCATCCATGAAGCGCGCATGTTTCCTTGCGGCGCTGCTCGGCGGGTGCACCGGCTTCACGCCGACGTGCACCGACCTCGCGAGCGACCTCGCCTACTGCGACGTGCGCCCGACCGAGCTGGCGTGCGACGAGCTCTCGGCCGACGACAAGACCGGGCTCGAGACCGCGCTCATCGAGGACGGCTGCCGCGCGGTGTGGACACCCGAGGGCGAGGTCGATCCGCGGATGTGCACGGCGTTCGGCTGGGATTGCCCCGCGCCTCTCGGCGACGCGCCCGCCGCGCTCGCGACCCAGGCCACCCTCGTGTTCGTCGGCGGGATCGACGGCCGCGACGAGTTCGACTGGAACCCGCGCATCCTCGAGGAGGTCGGCGCGCTCGCCGGCACCGCGCCGCGTCGCGTGCGCCTCCCGCCCTGGTCCCCGATCGCGACGCGCGCCGCCGCGCTCGACCGCGCGCTCGAGGAGATCCAGGGGCCTGTCAACTTGATCTGCTATGCGGTGGCGGGGCTCGACTGCCGCTACCTCGTGAGCCCGGGCGGGCTGTACGAGACGGATCCGGATCGCCGGGCCGCGATCGCGGCGCGGGTCCGTAGCGTCACCACGATCTCCTCCGCGCACCGCGGCACCGAGGTGGCCACGGTGGCGCTCCGCGCGCTCGAGGGCGACCGAGGCGACGAGGTGCTCGACGCGCTCCTCGGCCGCGACGGACCGCGCCCGAGCCAGGAGGTCGTGCGCGAGGCGCTCCGCGAGCTCGGCACCGGCTACGCCGCCGCGTTCAACGAGCGCGTCGTCGACGCGCCGGAGGTCTACTACCAGTCGTTCGCCGCGGTGAGCCACGTGCTCGGCCAGCCGTGGTTCCCGAGCGAGAGCTCGGTGCGCCGCTACTGCGGCACGGGCGCGGTGGAGCCGCTCGTCCCGTTCGACGTCGGGGTGCGCGACACGATGAGCGAGCTCCTCTTCGCGACGGTGCCGTTCAGCGGACGCACGGTCGGCGCGGATGGGCTGAGCATCCAGAGCCCCAGCGACGGCCAGGTCTCGGTCGACAGCGCCCGCTGGGGCGTCTTCCGCGGATGCCTCCCGGCCGACCACTACGACGTGGTCGGTCAGTTCGAAGACCAGGGTCCCGATCCGATCACCGGGTTCGACGCGGCGCGCTTCTACCAGCGCGTGGCGGCCGACCTCGCGACGAGAGGCTTCTGATGCGGTGCGCGCTCCCGATCGTCTTGCTCCTGATCGGCGCCACCGGCTGCGCGGATGTGCTCGCGTCGCACCAGCGCTGCGAATACCTGAACGAACGCATCGCGATGTGCTTCGGCGAGGACTTCGGCGAGCTCGCGTGCGACGGAGTGAGCGACCGCGATCTCGAGACGCTGATCGGCGCGCTCGATCGCTCGGCGTGCGCGTTCGTGCGCGAAGCGATCCCGACCGATGGCGACGTGACCTCGGCGACCTGCCGCCTGTTCGGCGAGGGATGCGCCGACCCTGCGATCGCGGCGCCCACGCCGAGGCCGACCCGCTACCCGATCGTGCTCGTCAACGGGATCGATGCCTCGCCTGCGTTCCGCTACAGCGATCGCATCGTCGACACGCTGCGCCTCGGCGGCGGCCAGGACGTCCACCTCGCGACGCTGACGCCCTACGAGCCCTATCGCGTTCGCACGCCGGAGCTGTGGACGCGCGTCCAGGAGATCCTCGCGGACACCGGCGCCGAGAAGGTCAACCTCGTCTGCCACTCGCTCGGGGGGCTCGACTGCCGCTACCTCGTGAGCCCGGGCGGGCTCCACTACGAGGTGGACGCGACCCAGACGGAGATCGCAAGCCGTGTGGCGTCGATCACCACGTTCTCGACCGCCCACCGCGGGACGCGCGCCGCCGACGTGAGCCTCGGGCTCCTGCCCGACTACGACGAGGCCGAGGGGGTGAACGCGTTCGCGACCTACCTCGGCGAGTGGTTCACCCAGCGCGAGATCGACGACGACGTGCACCTTCGGGAAGCGATCGCCTCGTTGAGCCTCGCGCAGACCGCTGCGTTCAACGTCGACGTGCCGGACGCCGACGGCATCTACTACCAGTCGTACGCGGGGGTGAGCCGCCCGTTCGGCACCGCGCCCGCGGGGTTCGACGCGCGCGTCGCGGAGGCGTGCGCGACCGACGGCGAAGACGGCTTGCGCTATCTCGCGCCGGCGGCGGGCGCCTACGACTTCATGGCGACCTCGCTCATCCCGTCGAGCGAGATCGTCTCGCGCACCGACGACGCGAGCGCGCGAGACGTGCCGAACGACGGCCTCGTCGCGGTGAGCGCGGCGCGCTGGGGGCGCTTCCGCGGCTGCGTGCCCGCCGATCACATGGAGCAGCTCGGCCAGCGCGACATCCCGGACGTCAACGTGCGCACCCGCTTCGACGTGGCGCGCTTCTATGCCGAGCTCGCGGCCGAGCTCGCGGCGATGGGGTACTGAGCGATGCGCGCGATCGTCCTCGCTTCGCTCCTCGTCGGCTGCGCCCCGCTCGGGTTGGTCGGCGATCCCGAGCCGGCCGCGGATCCATGTGCGGAGGCGGCGCGGATCTTCGAAGGCTGCGGCGCCTCGCTCGCGTACCTCTACCCGGAGCGCTGCGTCGGTCCGTCACTCGTGATCGCGGAGTGCGTCGTCGATCACGGCGCGACCTGCGACGACCTGGCGACGCTCGACGTCGAGGACTGCGTCCGCGAGCTCACCGACCCCGGCGAGGACCCCGTCGAGCCGCTCGATCCGATCGGGCTCCTGCCCGAGACCTCCGACGGCGTGCCCGACGTCTCGGACGACGAGACGGGCGACGCCGCGTGCGCCGACGGATCCGACAACGACGGCGACGGCTACTTCGATTGCGATGACGCGGACTGCAGCCAGGACCCGACGGTCACGGTGTGCGGCGCGGAGGGACCTCGATGAACGGACGCTTCGAACGCTGGGGCGAGCGGATCGCCCGCTGGGTGCTCGCGCACCGCGGCCTCACCATCGCGCTCTCGCTCCTCGTGGTGGGGGCGTGCGGCGCGGGGATGGCGCGGCTCGGCTTCTCCACCGACTACCGGATCTTCTTCGCGCCCGACGATCCGCTCCTCGCGCGCTTCGAGGAGATCGAGACGCGGTTCACGCGGACCGACAACGTCGTGTTCGTGGTGCGTGCGCGCGAGGGGGACGTGTTCTCGCCCGACGCGCTCGGCGCCGTCCAGGCGCTCACCGAGGCGAGCTGGCAGCTCCCCTACGCGGCGCGCGTCGACTCGCTCACCAACTTTCAGCACAGCTACGCCGAGGGCGAGGATCTCATCGTCGAAGAGCTGGTCTCTCGGCCCGCGGACGGGCTCGATGAACGAGAGCTCGATCGATTGCGCGACATCGCGCGCGCCGAGCCGCTCCTCCTCGGCGGCCTCGTGGCGCACGACCTCGGCGCGGCCGGCGTCAACGTGACGCTCCGCCTCCCACGCGAGAGCCCGGCCGAGGTGACCGATGCGGCGAGCGCGGCGCGCGCGCTGCTCGCCGACGTCCAGGCGGCGCACCCGAGCGTGGAGATCCGCGCATCGGGGATGGCGCTCATGAACGACGCGTTCATGGAGGCCTCCATCCAGGACATGAAGCGGATCGTCCCGGTCATGTACCTCGTGATGATCCTCGTCCTCGGTCTGCTCTTGCGGAGCGCGCGCGCGACCGCGGTCGTCGTCACGGTGGTCGCCGCCAGCTCGGCGGTGGTGATGGGCGTCGGCGGCTGGCTCGGCTATCCGCTGACCCCGCCGACCGCGGCCGCGCCGACGATCGTGCTCACCCTCGCGGTAGCCGACAGCGTGCACCTTTTCTTGTCATGGAAGCACGCGATTGCGGAGGGCATGGACCGCCACGAGGGCCTCGTCCACGCGATGCGGGTGAACCTGCGGCCGGTCTTCTTGACCAGCCTCACCACGATGATCGGCTTCCTCGCGCTCAACTTCGCCGAGGCGCCGCCCTACTGGCACCTCGCGAACATGACCGCGGCCGGCATCCTCGCCGCGCTCCTCTTGAGCGTGACGTTCCTCCCCGCCGTGCTCTCCTACATCCCGATCCGCGCGAGCGAGGCGGGGGCCGCCCGCGGCGTGGCGTTCCTCGATCGCATGGCCGAGCTCGTGCTCCGTCACCGCGGCGCGCTCGTGGTGCTCGGCCTCATCTCGCTCGTGGGCTTCGGCGGCCTCGCCGCGCGGCTCGAGAGCAATGACGAGTTCGTCGAGTACTTCGACGACAGCATCGCGTTCCGCCCGGACACCGAGTTCCTGATGGAGCACCTCACGGGCATCTATCAGCTCGAGCTCGCGCTCGACAGCGGCGCGGATGGCGGCGTCAACGACCCTCACTACCTCGACACCCTCGCGCGCTTCACCGAGTGGGTCCGCGCTCAGCCCGAGGTCGCGCACGTCTACGGGTACGCGGACGTCATGGCGCGCCTCAACATGAACATGCACGAGGACGACCCGCGCTACCGCCGTGTCCCGCGAAACCGTGAGCTCGCGAGCCAGTATCTCCTCCTCTACGAGATGTCGCTCCCCTACGGCCGCGACCTCAACGACCGCCTCGACACCGGACGTCGCGCGAGCCGGCTCACCGTGACCGTCACGGACCTCTCGAGCCGGGAGATGCGCGAGCTGACCGCGCGGATCGAGGGCTGGCTCGAGCACCACGCGCCGGCGTCGATGCGGACGCGCGCGATCGCTCCCGTCGTGATCTTCTCTCACCTGAGCGAGCGCAACACGCAAGCGATGATGCGCGGCAACCTCGTCTCGCTCGTGCTGATCGCGCTCTCTCTCATGCTCGCGCTCAGGAGCCCGAAGCTCGGCCTCTTGAGCATGATCCCGAACGTCATCCCGATCGTGTTCGGCTACGGCCTGTGGGCGCTGTTGTTCGGGCAGATCAACATCGTCTCTTCGATCGCCGGCGCGATCTGCCTCGGCATCATCGTCGACGACACGATCCACTTCCTCTCGAAGTACCAGCTCGCGCGCCACGACGGGCGCTCGCCCGAGGACGCGGTGCGCGTGACGATGCGCGGCGTCGCGCCGGCGATGATCGTCACATCGCTCGTCCTGCTGTTCGGCTTCGGCGTGCTCACCTCGTCGGGCTTTCAGATGAACAGCTACCTCGGGCTCCTCACGGTGTTCGTGGTGGCCTCGGCGCTGGTCGCCGACCTCTTGCTGTTGCCCGCGCTGCTCGTGATCACCGACCGCGTTCCCTCGCCGGTGCGCGAGCCCGAGCCGCAGACGTCCGTCCGCCCGCTCACCTCGAGCGGCGAGTTCCCCCTCTGATCGGCCTCCCTCCGTTTCTTTCGAACCCATGACAACGAGAGTCGCCATGAACCGAACCGCCTTCCGCTTCGCTCTCCTCCTCGCCGCGCTCGCGATGCCGCTCCTCGCCGCCACCGCGCCGGCCCAGACGGATCGCGGGCGCGAGATCGCGCGCCAGATCCAACAGAACAACCGCGGTTACCGCGACATGAGCGCGGAGATCCGCATGACCCTGCGCTCCGCCGACGGCCACGAGACCCAGCGCGAGATGCGCCTCCGGGTGCTCGAGCGCGAAGCGGCCAACGAGGGTGACCTCTCGATGATCCTGTTCGACAGCCCCGGCGACGTACGCGGCACCGCGCTCCTCTCCCGCGCGGGCGTCGGCAGCGACGACGAGCAGTGGCTCTACCTCCCGGCCCTCCACCGCGTGCGTCGCATCTCGACGAGCAACATGACGGGACCGTTCGTCGGCAGCGAGTTCAGCTACGAGGACATCACGGGCGGCGAGGTCGACAAGTACGACTGGCGCCTCCTCGGCGAGGCCGCGTGCGGTGAGGAGCAGTGCAGCCAGCTCGAGACGCGCCCGCGCTATTCGGGGAGCGGTTACTCGCGCCGCGTGGTGCTCGTCGATGGTCAACACCGCGTGCGATCGGTCGAGTTCTTCGATCGCCAAGATCACCGATTGAAGACGCTCACGTACGACGACTACCGCCGCTTCGGTCGCTTCTGGCGCTCCACGCGCTGGACGATGGTCAACCACCAGAACCACAAGACCACCGTGCTCACGCTGCGGAACGTGCGGTTCGGCAACGGCTTCTCCGAGAGCGACTTCACCCGCGCCGCGCTCGAGCGCGCCCGCTGAGCCAACGTCTCGCGATGCGGTGGTCGGTCCTCGGCGTGCTCGCGCTCGCCGCGGCGTGCGGCACCCCCGTGCGGATGGGGGGCCACGTCGCGGCCGACGCCCGCGTGTACCTCGGGTCCAACCGCTACCCGCGGCAGGCGGGCGGCTCCGGCGGCTCGTTCCGCCTCGAGCCAGAGATCTCGCTGCAAGACGACTCGCGGAGCCACACCCTGACCGCGCGTCCGTTCCTCCGCGTCGACTTCTTCGATCCGAACCGCACCCACTTCGATCTCCGACGAGGCGACTACCTCTTCGCGGAGGGCGACGTCGAGGTTGGGGTCGGCTACGGCATCTTCAGCCAGGGCGTGCTCGAGGGCCTGCGCCTCGTCGACGACCTCAACCAGCGCGATCTCGTCGAAGACATCGACGGGAGCGAGAAGCTCGGCCAGCCCTACGCCCGCCTCGGGCTCACGTCCGGCGAGTGGACGTTCCGGCTCTCGTACCTCCCGTACTTCCGCGAGCGCACGTTCCCGGGCGTCCGCGGTCGCCTCCGCTCGCCGCTCGTCGTCGACACCACCGCGCCCGTCTACGAGTCGTCGTTGCGCGCGTTCCACCCGAACGTCGCCGCGCAAGCCATGTTCAACGGCAGTGGCGTCGATCTCGGCATCATGCTGTTCAGCGGCACCGCCCGCGAGCCGCGCTTCATCGCCCAGCTCAGCGACAACGATGTCGTCCCCGGCTACGATCTACTACAGCAAGCCTCGTTCGACCTCGCGGTCACCCTCGACGGCCTCATCCTCAAGCTCGAGGGCGCGGCGCGCTTGTACACGGCAGGCTTTCTAGAGGGAGAGTGGCACCCGAGCTTCGCGCTCGCCGGGGGCCTCGAGTACACGTTCTACGACGTGGCCGGCTCGGGCGCCGACCTCACGTTCGCGGTCGAGTACCGTTACGACTACCGCCCGCCGCGCTCCCCTTTCACGTTCCTCCAGAACGACGCCTTCGCCGGCGCCCGCCTCGCGTTCAACGACGACGACGGCACCGAGATCCGCGCGGGCGCGATCACCGACGTGATCACCGGCTACACGTTCGCCCAGGTCCGCGCCCAGCGCCGCCTGCTCGAGAACCTCCAGCTCCAGCTCGAGGGCCGCTTCTTCGCCGGCCCCGAGGGCGTGCTCGAGAGCGCGTTCCTCCGCGACAGCTATCTCCAGGCCCGGCTCGCGTACTTCTTCTGACGATCACCCGCTCGCGCGGATGCCCTGCGCGAAGCGGAAGAACCCGTCGGGGTCGCGTCGGGCCTTGATCTGTCTCAAGCGAGCGAGATTGTCACCGTAATAGACGGTCTCGTGGTCGCGCAGCGCGGGATCGATGTAGTTCACGTACGCGCCACCTCCGACGTGGCGCGCCATCGTCCGTCGGAGCTGCCGGTGCCACGCTCGGTTGGCGCGGATCTGTGCCTCCGTGACGCGCGCGGGCCAGTGGGTGCTGCACTGCGCGATGGCGAACGCGCCGCGGTGGACGAACGCGGTGGCGTCGGGCGCGAGGCGGTCGATCGCGCCGCCGAGCGCGTCGATCGCGACGCCCCCGGCCCCGGCCGCGTCCGGGCCGCGCGCCTCGATCAGCTCGACGAGCGCCGCGATGCCTCGCGTGGTGAGCGGCGCCCGATAGATGTTGGAGAACCCCTCGTGGCTCCGCCGACCGAGCTGGCCGCCCTCGCGCGCGGTGGGGAGATGGCACTCGTCGATCGTGCGCTCGCTGCAGCCCGCCTCGGCGCGCATGGTGTCGAGGTAGCCCGCGGTGATGGTGCTCGGCGCGCGACGGAGCGCGCGGCCCATGCGCCGACGGAGCGCCGCGAGGTGCGGCGCGAGCGCGCGCTCGGGGCCCGCATAGCAACCGGCGAGCGAGGCGCCGCGCGCGGTGCCGGACGTGTTGAGGTGGAGCGCCGACCATAGCTCCGGAGGCGCGCCCTGCATCCACTCCTGCCAGCCCGCGACGACGTCGCGCGCGGCGGCCCAGGTGAAGCGCGCGCTGAACCGCGTCAACGTATCAACCGGATATGCATCGAACGTGAACGACGTCGCGACGCCGAAGTTGCCGCCCCCGGCGCCGCGCGAGGCCCAGTAGAGATCTTCGTTGTCTGACGCGTCGCAGGTGACGACGTCTCCCGCCGCGGTGATCAGCGTCAAGGCGCGAAGGCTGTCACAGGTGAGCCCGTGCTTGCGGCCGAGCACCCCCTGCCCTCCGCCGAGCGTGAGCCCCGAGATCCCGACCGACGCGCACGTCCCTCCCGGCACCGCGAGGGAGTGCGGAGCGGTGCCCGCGTAGACGTCGATGAGCCGTGCGCCCGCGCCGATCGTGGCGGTGCGCGCTGCGCGATCGACGGTGACGGCCGACAGTCCACCGACATCGCAGACGATGCCCTCACACGTCGAGTACCCGCCGTAGCTGTGCCCGCCGCACCGCGCGGTGAACGGGAGCCCGTGTGCGCGGGCCAGCTCGATCGTGCGTCGCACATCGTCTTGCGAAGCGCAGAACACGATCGCGGCGGGTCGCACGTCGTCGTAGCTCGGATCGTAGAGCCGTCGCGCCCGCGCGTAGTCGCGCGCATCGGGTCGCACGAGCCGACCGGAGAGCGTGGAGGCGAACCGGCGCCACACCGCGTCGGGGACGGCCGGTAGCGGAGGCTGCGCGCGCACGGGAGGGGGCGCGCGGTCGGTCTCCCACGCGGCGAGCGTCGCACCGCCGAGCGTGAGCCGCAGCCAGTCCCGCCGTCGCACGCGCGGACGGTATCGCTGTCTGCACGTGGCCGCGACCCGCACACGATCCGACCTTTGCGATTCCGTGTCCGTGTCCGTGTCCGTGTCCGTGTCCGTGTCCGTGTCCGTGTCCGTGTCCGTGTCCGTGTCCGTGTCCGATTCCGATTCCGATTCCGTGTCCGATTCCGTGTCCGATTCCGTTTCCGATTCCGTGTCCGATTCCGTGTCCGATTCCGTGTCCGATTCCGTGTCCGATTCCGTGTCCGATTCCGTGTCCGATTCCGTGTCCGATTCCGTGTCCGATTCCGTTTCCGATTCCGTGTCCGTGTCCGATTCCGATTCCGTGTCCGATTCCGATTCCGTGTCCGATTCCGATTCCGTGCCCGATTCCCATCGCGATTCCGATCCCGACTCCGATTCCGAGTCGGATTCCGTCTCCGCGTTCTCCGCGTCCGAACGTGATCGCGCTAGGCTCGCGCAATGCGCCTCCATCTCCCCCACGCCCTCGCGCTCTCGTTCCTCACGCTCGCCCTCGGCTGTGACAACGATCCGTCCGTCGACGCCGGCGGCGCCGTCGACGCGGGAACCCGTACCGATGGGGGCGGCGTGGACGCAGGTCCGCGGGTCGACGCCGGTCCGCGTGACGATGCGGGAGGAAGCTCCGACGCGGGACCCGGTTCGGACGGGGGCACCGACATGGACGGCGGCTCCGACGCGGGCGTCGCGATGGACGCCGGTACCGACGCGGGGGTGGCCGACGCAGGCGCATCCGACGCAGGAGTCGACGCCGCCATGACCGACGCGGGCCCCACCGGATGCGCGCTCGCGGGCGACTACGAGGTGACGGTGTCCGGCGGCATGTACTACTTCCGCTTCCGCAGCGATGGCACGTTCGTGATCGCCGGCCTCCCCGCCGACCTCGCGACGTCGACGATGGGCGGCACCTACACCTACGTGGGCACCACCATGACGATCAACGAAGACTTCGGCTGCATGATCACCGACACCGGCACGTACACGGTGATGTGGGATGCGACGTGTGACGTGTTCACGCTCGCGCTCGTCAGCGACCCTTGCACGATCAGGACGATGACCCTCACGATGTCGACCGCCACGCGGCTCTGAGCGGCAGACCGAGCGGCCCGCACCGCCTCAGCGCGCGGGGCCGACCCACACCTGCTGCGCGTTCACGAACGCGTGGATGCCCTCGCGGCCGAGCTCGCGGCCGAAGCCCGATCGCTTCACGCCGCCGCTCGGGAGCCGTGGATCCGTCTTCACGATCCCGTTCACCGAGACCTGTCCGGTGTCGATGCGCCGCGCCATCGCGTCCGCGCGCGGTACGTCGGCGCTCCAGATGCTCGCGCCGAGGCCGTACGGCGTGCGGTTCGCGACGCGGAGCGCGTGCTCCGCGTCGGTCACCTTGCTGACCACCGCGACGGGACCGAACGTCTCTTCCTTCATCGCGGGCGCGCCCTCGGGGACGTCGGCCAACAACGTCACCGGATAGAAGAAGCCATCGCCTCTCGGGAGCTCGCCGCCGAGCCGGAGCTCCGCGCCCGCCTCCACCGACGTGCGCACCTGGCGATGGAGCTCGCGTCGCAGGTCGTCGCGCGCGATCGGACCGACGTCCGTCGCCGGCTCGCGGGGGTCTCCCACCTTCAGCGCGTCGAGGCGCGCCTCGAGCCGCTCGAGCAGCGGCGCGTAGACGTGCTCCTCGACGAGGATGCGCTTGGCCGCGATGCAGCTCTGTCCCGCGTTGATGATCCGCGAGAGGCAGATCACGTCGGCCGCGCGATCGAGATCGGCGTCGCGCAGCACGATGCACGGATCGGAGCCGCCGAGCTCGAGCACGGCGGGTTTGATCTCGGAGCCGGCCACCGACGCGACGATCGCGCCGCCGCGATCCGATCCGGTGAACGAGACCGCGCGGACGCGCGGATCGCGGATCACTCGCTCGACGCGCGCCGTCTCCAGCGGGAGGTTCTGCAACAATCCTTGCGGTGCCCCGGCGCGCGCGAACACCTCCGCGATGGCCTCCGCGCAGCCCGGCACGTGCGGGTCGTGCTTGATGACGCAGGTATTGCCCGCCATCAGCGTCGGCGCGCAGAAGCGGAACGCCAGCCAGAACGGCGCGTTCCACGGGAGGATGCCGAGCACCACCCCGAGCGGGAGGTGCTGCACGTAGCTCCGCGTCGCGTCCGACTCGACGAGCCGCACCTCGAGGTAGCGCGCCGCGTTCGCCGCGTAGTGATCACAGGTGAGCGCGCTCTTCTGCACCTCGCCGCGCGCCTCCTTGACGGGCTTGCCCATCTCTTCGGTCATCAGGTACCCGAGCGTGTCGGTGTCGTCGCGCATGATCGCGGCGACCCGGGTGAGCACCGCGGCCCGCTCGTCGAAGCTCCGATCGCGCCACTCGGCGAAGCACGCGTGGGCGCGCTCGAGCGTCGCATCGACGTCCGCGTCGCTGGCGACCGGCACCTCACGCACCGTGCGGCCGGTCGTCGGATCGACCGCCGTCAACACCGGCGCGCTCACGCGGAGCCCTCCGGCGCGCGCGCGAGCGCCTCGCGGACCTCCGGCGAGTCGCCGTCATAGAGATGGAAGTCCTCTTCCAGCGTGAAGAACGACTCGCACCCATCGTCGGTCACGCGGATGGTGTCGGAGATGCCCATCGTCTTGTCGCCCTCGATGCCCCACATCCACGGGATCACGTGGAACGTCATGCCCTCCTCGAGGACGCGCGAGTCGCCCTGTTTGAGGCTGAGGATGTATCCCTCGTCCCAGCTCGGCGGGAACGCGATGCCGATCGAGTAGCCGGACCGCGTGACGAGCTGGGCGCCGACATCGTTGTCGGTGATGATCCGACGGACCAGGTTGTCGAGGTCGGACACCGTGAGCCCGGGCCGTACCGCGGCGCGGACCTCCCGCAACGCAACTTTCATGGTGTCCTGCGCTTTCTCGAGGTTCTTCGTGAGGTCGCCGGTGAGGACGGTGCGCATCATCGCGGTGTGATATCGGCGGAAGCACCCGCCCACCTCGAGGAACACGTGCTCTCCCGGCTCGACCGTGCGGCCCTCCCAGGTGGCGTGGCCGATCATCGAGCGCGGACCGCTCGTCACGTACGGCATCACGGCGGGGAACTCGCCACCCGCGCGGAACATCGCCGCGCTGATCTCGGCCGCGATCTCGTTCTCGCTGACCCCCGGTCGCACCGCCGCCATCCCGGCGCGCATGCCCGCCTCGGTGGCCGCCGCGGCCCGGCGCATGATCGCGATCTCGGCGGGTGACTTGCGGATCCGCAGCTCTTCCACGATCCCGAAGCAGTCGATGAGCTGGCCGTTCGGGACGCTCGTGCGGATGCGGTCCTGCTGATACGCCGGCAGAAAGTAGCTGTTCCGCTCGTAGCCGATCCGCCCCTTCATCAGGTCGTAGTGGCGCAGGCTCTCGATGAGCATCTGGATGGCATCGCCGGTGTCCGGATAGGGACGCGTGAGCCCGACCCACGTGCGCGCGTGCACGTTCGACTCCTCGAGCGCCCGCGTGACCATGAAGGCCTCGTCCTCGAGCGGGACGACGAGCGCCTGGAAGTACGAATACCCCGTCGTCTGGTAGTCGGTGAGGTACATCAGGTTCTCGGGATCGCTGATGATCACCGCGTCGAGGAGCCGTCGGCTCATGCGCTCGCGCAGACCGTTCAGCCGGCGCTCGTACTCGGCGAACGGGAAGGTCATGTCGTCGCGCTTCTTCATGACGCCGCCTCCACCGCGCGCGCGAGGATGGCGAGCCCCTCGTCGAGATCCGCGTCGTCGATGGTGAGCGGCGGGATCAGCTTGAGCACGCGTCCACCCGTTCCACAGGCTCCGACGAGCAAGCCCTGGTGGAAGCAGTCGGCGACGATCGCCTTGCTGCGCTCGGAGGACACGACGTCGATCGCCTGCATCATCCCCTTGCCGCGCACCGAGTAACCGTGCGCCTCGTGAGCCGCGGCGAGGACCGTCAAACGTTCTTGCATGCGTGCACCCTTCTTCTTCACGCCGGCGAGGAACGCGTCGTCCTCGAAGTACGAGAGGGCCACCTTGCCCGCGACGAACGAGATGCCCTGGCCGCGGAACGTCCCGGTGTGCTGCCCGGGCTTCCAGTGTTCGTCGTGCTCGGGTTTGACGAGGTTCATCGCCATCGGCGTGCCGAAGCCGCCGATCCCCTTCGCGAGGGTGACGATGTCCGGATCGAGCCCCATCCCGTCGAAGCTGAAGTAGCTCCCGGTGCGCCCGCAGCCCGCTTGGATGTCGTCGATGACGAACAGCGCGCCGAGGTCGCGAGCCAGCTTCTGTACCTCGCGCAGCCACTCCGCGCTCGCGACGCGCACCCCACCCTCGGCTTGGATCGCTTCGACGACGAACGCGGCCGGCTTCTCGAGCCCGCTCGACGCGTCCTCGAACGCGGCGCGCAGCGCGCGTAGCGGATCGAGCCCGCAACCCAGCTTGCATCCGACGCACGGACGCTCGCACCCGAACGGCTGCCGCAGCACGTGCTCGAGCGGCACCCCGGACGCACCGCGGAATGCCTCGTTCGCGGTCAGCGCGAGCGACCCGAGCGTCATCCCGTGAAAGCCGTGGGTGAACGCGACCACCGTCCGTCGACCCGTCACGATGCGCGCGAGCTTGAGCGCCGCCTCCACCGCGTTCGTGCCGGTCGGCCCCATGAACTGCATGCGGTGCGGCATGTCGCGCGGCTCGAGCACCACGCGCGTGAACTCCGCGAGGAACTCACGTTTGACGTCCGTGTGCATGTCGAGGCTGTGCGCGACCCCGTCCCGCTGGAGGAACGCGACGATCGCCTCGCGCATCTTGTCGTTGTTGTGTCCGAAGTTGAGCACCCCGGCGCCGGCGAAGAAGTCGAGGTACGACTTCCCATCCTCGTCGACTTGGCGTGCGTTCTTCGCGGAGACGAAGACGGTCGGGTAGATCCGACAGTAGCCGCGAATCTCGGACTCTCGCCGTTCGAAGATCGACTGTTCAAAGGCCGTCTTGTCGTTCACCTATCTCTTTCCGATCTGTCCCACGTGGAGTCCGCCGCTCACCCTCGAGCGGCGGTGGCACGGGGGCTCCAACGACACGCGCGAAGGCCCGCACCACATGCGGGATGAGCGCGTCGTTGAAGTCGTAGCCTTCATGATGGCACGGCCGGCGGGTCGCCTCGTCGCTGCCTGCCCCGATCAGCGCAAACGCGCCGGGCCTCTCTTGGAGGTAGTACCCGAAGTCTTCGGACGCCATGAGCGGCGGCGCGCCCGGATCGATCGTGCACCCGAGCTCCTCGGCGAGGACCGCGCGATAGCGCGCCGCCTCTGCGGGATGGTTCACCGTCGGGTCGTAGCGTCGGTGCATCGTGACCTCGCAGCGCGTGCCGTACGCGAGCGCGGTCTGCTCGGCGATCTCGACGATCGAGCGCTCGATCGTCTCGAGCAGCTCGGGCCGCCCGTAGCGGAAGCTCCCGCCGATCCGCGCGCGCGACGGAACGACCGTGTACGCGCTCGGCGCGACGATCGACGTCACGATCACCACCGCGAGATCCGTCGTCGGGATCCGACGGTTGAGGATCTGCTGGAGCGCCATCACGATCGCCGACGCCGCGAGCACCGGATCCTTCACGCGGTCCGGCTGCGAGGCGTGACCGCCTTCACCGATGACGTCGAGATCGTACGTCCCGTTGCCCGCCATCACGACGCGATCCGGGCACAGCACCTGCCCGAACGGGAGCGAGGGCCAGTTGTGCCAACCGAACACCGAGTCGACGCCCGCGAGCGCGCCGCCTTCGATCATCTTCACGGCACCGTGTCCGCCCTCTTCGGCCGGCTGGAAGATCAGCGTCACGGGGCCGGGCAGCGCGTCCTCGTGCGCCTTGAGCCAGCGCGCGGCGAGCATCAGCGTCGCGGTGTGCCCGTCGTGGCCGCACGCATGCATGCAACCATCATGGACACTCGCCCACGGCGCGCCGGTCTTCTCGCGGATGGGGAGCGCGTCGATGTCCGCGCGGAGCGCCACGTGCTCGCCCTTCGCTCGCGGCGCGAGGCGACCGAGCGTCCCCGTCTCCGCGCATGAAGTCCACGGAATGCCGAGCGCATCGAGCTGCGCACGGATGCGCCCCGCGGTCTCGCGCTCCTTCCATGTGAGCTCCGGATGTCGGTGGAGCTCGTGGCGGAACGCGACACCCTCGCGCAGCCAAGCATCGAACGAAATCGCGGACGAAGCCCCCATCGGACCGATCGCTTGTACGCGCCCGAGGGGCCGGCTTCAAGCGCGCGGCCTCATCGACGCGGTGACGTCTCTCCACCCCCGCCTTGACGACGCGCCGGCCGAGCGGCATAGGGGACCTGTTTGGTCCTGTTTCGACCAACCTCTTCGAAATGCTCCGGATTTCAAGGCTCGCGGACTACGGCGTCGTCGTCGGCACCCACCTCGCGGGGTTGCCGGGCGGCACGCTGCGCTCCGTGCGCGAGCTGTCCGACGCGACCGGTCTCCCGCAGCCGACGATCAGCAAGGTGCTCAAGCTCCTGAGCCAGGATCGCGTCGTCGAGTCGACCCGCGGCGTGAACGGCGGCTACCGACTCGCCGAGCCGGCCGCCGACATCACCGTCGCGCGCGTGATCGCGGCGCTCGAAGGTCCGATCGGGATCACCGAGTGCGGCGTCGAAGAGGACCATGAAGACTGTGATCACTCCGAGCACTGCAGCGTCCGCGGCAACTGGCAGCTGATCAATCGCGCCATCCTCGGCGCGCTCGACGGCATCAGCCTCGCCGAGATGGCCTCGCCGCGCGCCCCTTCGCTCGTGAGCCTGACTAGGAAAGCACGATGAGCAGCACCACCGAGATCGACCGCCTCCTCGAGAAGCGATACGACGCGGGCTTCGTCACCGACATCGAGCAGGACGTCGCCCCGCCCGGTTTGAACGAGGACACCGTCCGCTTCATCAGCGCGAAGAAGGACGAGCCCGCGTGGATGCTCGCGTGGCGGCTGAAGGCGTTCGCGCACTGGCAGCGCATGAAGGAGCCGACCTGGGCCAAGGTCAGCTATCCGAAGATCGACTACCAAGCGATCTCGTACTACGCGGCGCCGCGAAACAAGCCGAAGCTCGAGAGCCTCGACGAGGTCGACCCGAAGCTCCTCGAGACCTACGCGAAGCTCGGCATCCCGCTGGACGAGCAGAAGCTCCTCGCCGGCGTGGCGGTCGACGCGGTGTTCGACAGCGTCTCGGTGGCGACCACGTTCAAGGCGACGCTGCGCGACGCGGGCGTGATCTTCTGCTCGATCTCGGAGGCGGTGCGCGAGCACCCCGAGCTCGTACAGAAGTACCTCGGCAGCGTGGTGCCGATCACCGACAACTACTTTGCCACGCTCAACAGCGCGGTGTTCTCGGACGGCTCGTTCGTCTACGTCCCGAAGGGCGTGCGCTGCCCGATGGAGCTCAGCACCTACTTCCGGATCAACGCGAGCAACACGGGGCAGTTCGAGCGCACCTTGCTGATCGCCGAAGAGGGCGCGTACGTCAGCTACCTCGAGGGCTGCACCGCCCCGCAGCGCGACGAGAACCAGCTGCACGCCGCGGTGGTCGAGCTGGTCGCGCACGAGAACGCGGAGATCAAGTACAGCACCGTCCAGAACTGGTACCCCGGCGACGCCGACGGCAAGGGCGGCATCTACAACTTCGTGACCAAGCGCGGCCTATGTGAGGGCAAGCGCAGCAAGATCAGCTGGACGCAGGTCGAGACGGGCTCCGCGATCACGTGGAAGTACCCGAGCTGCGTGCTCAAGGGCGACGACTCGGTCGGCGAGTTCTACTCGGTCGCGCTGAGCAACCAGCGCCAGCAGGCCGACACGGGCACCAAGATGGTGCACATCGGCAAGAACACGCGCTCCACCATCGTGAGCAAGGGGATCAGCGCGGCGCACGGCCAGCAGACCTATCGCGGCGGCGTGAGCATCCATCGGAACGCGACGGGCGCGCGCAACCACACGCAATGCGACTCGCTCCTCATCGGGCCGCACTGCGGCGCGCACACGATCCCGTACATCGACGTGCGCAATCGGAGCTCGCAGGTGGAGCACGAGGCCACCACGAGCCGCATCGGCGAGGACCAGCTCTTCTACTGTCGCCAGCGCGGGCTGAGCGAGGAAGACGCGGTGAGCCTCATCGTCAACGGATTTTGCAAAGAGGTGCTCGGCGAGCTCCCGATGGAGTTCGCGGTCGAGGCGCAGAAGCTCCTCGCGATCAGCCTCGAGGGAGCGGTGGGATGAGTCTGCTCGAGATCCGGGGCCTGCGTGCCCAGGTGGATGGAAAAGAGATCCTCAAGGGCATCGATCTTTCGCTCGAGCCCGGTGAGATCCACGCGATCATGGGCCCGAACGGGTCGGGCAAGAGCACGCTGAGCCACGTGTTGGCGGGCCGCGATGGCTACGAGGTCACGGCCGGCACCATCGAGCTCGACGGCGAGGATCTCCTGGCGCTCAACGCCGAGGAGCGCGCGCAGAAGGGCGTGTTCCTCGCGTTCCAGTACCCGGTCGAGATCCCCGGCGTGAGCAACGTCTATTTCCTTCGCGCGGCGCTCAACGCGATCAAGAAGGCGCGCGGCGAGGAGGAGCTCGACGCGGCGAAGTTCATGAAGCTCGCGCGGGAGAAGGCCAAGACGGTCCAGCTCCCGACCGACCTCATGAAGCGCTCGGTGAACTCCGGGTTCTCCGGGGGCGAGAAGAAGCGCAACGAGATCTTCCAGATGGCCATGCTCGAGCCGCGCCTCGCGATCCTCGACGAGACTGACAGCGGCCTCGACATCGACGCGCTCAAGACGGTGAGCGACGGGGTGAACGCGCTCCGGAGCGCGGAGCGCAGCATGCTGGTGATCACGCACTACCAACGCCTGCTCGACTACATCGTGCCGGACCGCGTGCACGTGCTGATGGGCGGCAAGATCGTGAAGTCGGGCGACCGCTCGCTGGCCCTCGAGCTCGAGGCCGCCGGCTACGCCGAGCTCCGCGCGAGCTGAGGGACGCCGTGACCGAACCTGGCGATGGCCTGTTGAGCACGCTCTCCGCGAACACGGAGAGCCCGAGCCCCGCGTGGCGCGAGTCGCTGCGCAAGAGCGCGCAAGAGAACCTGCGCACCCGCGGCCTGCCGACCAAGCGCGACGAGCGCTGGCGCTTCACCTCGGTGCGCGACGTCGTCGACACCGCGTTCGCGCATCCCGCGCCGGGCCCGACGCCCGCGTTCGACGCCCCGAGCGCGGTGGACGGCGAGCTCCGCGTGACGTGCGTGGAGGGCCGCCCGATCGAGATCGGCGACGGCTTCGAGGGCGTCACCGTGCGGCGCCTCGCCGACGTGCTGCGCGACGAGCCCAGGGCGCTCGAGGGTGTGCTCGGGTCGATCGCGCCGAGCGAGCACTTCACCGCGCTCAACACGGTCCTCTTCGATGACGGAGTCGTGATCGAGGTCGCGGCGGGCGCGCAGCTCGACGCGCCGATCCACGTGGTACACGCGGCGGGCACGCAGCCGTCGATCGAGACCGCCGCCTACCCGCGCATGGTCGTCCGCGTGCGCGACGGCGCGAGCGCGAAGCTCGTGGAGAGCCACGTCGGTCCCGCGGGCCATCGCTACCTCGAGAGCGCGGTGGTCGAGCTCGACCTCGGCGACAACGCGCGCCTCACCCACGTACGAATCGTCGACGCGGCGCCGACCGCGTTCCGCATCGTCGAGGTGGCGGCCCGACTCGGGCGCGATGCCTCGTATCGATCGCACGTCGTCACGCTCGGCGGTGCGCTCACCCGCGTCGAGACCAGGGTGAGCTTCGAGGGCGCAGGCGCGGAGTGCGAGCTCGAGGGCGTCTACCACGCCGACCACGAGGAGCGCGTCGACCACCAGCTCCTCGTCCATCACCGCGCCCCGCGGTGCACCTCGCACGTCCGCTACCGCGGCCTCATCGATGGCCACGCGAAGGCCGTGTTCAACGCGATCGGCCACGTCCACGTCGGCGCGGTGGGCAGCGCCGCGCACCAGGAGAACAAGAACCTCCTCCTCAGCGACGACGCGACGATCGACACCAAGCCGCACCTCGAGATCGAGTGCGACGAGGTAACCGCCAGTCACGGCAGCACGGTAGGCGCCCTCGACGAACGACAACTGTTCTATCTCCGTTCACGCGGGATGGACGAACGCGCGGCGAGGGACTTGCTCACGTTCGCGTTCGTCGGCGAGCTCCTCGAGCGCATCGAGCCGGAGTCGCTGCGCGAGCGGGCGCGGCGCGCGGTGCTCGGGCGGCTCCCGGCGGGCGCGACGATCCTCGAGGTCGCGACGTGAGCATGGCTCGCGCGTTCGATCCCCCCTCCCGCTCGGAGGGGGTTAGGGGACGGGAGCTCGGGCGCATCGGCCGCCCGAGCGGGTACGTGGACGTTCACGAATACGTGCACGTGCACGTCAGAGGATTCGTCACATCTCGGATCCGGCCGGCGACCCGGCCGGCCCGATGCACGGTGTCCGACGTCCTCGTGCACGTGGACGTGCACGTGACACGTGCACGTCCACGAGGAGGTGCACGAGCGGCGCGCCAACATGGCCGCCGTCTCGCGAGCGCTCCGCCGACCGTACGGCGATGTGATGAATCTTCTCACGTGCACGTGCACGGGGCGCTCGGACACCTCCACGAGGTCTCGCGATGACGTACGACCTCGAGCGGGTACGCGCGGACTTTCCGGCGCTGCATCAGCAGGTGCACGGAAAGCCCCTCGTCTACCTCGACAACGCGGCGACCGCGCTCAAGCCGCAGGCCGTGATCGACGCCGTCGTGAGCGTCTACGCGCGCGACTGTGCGAACGTGCACCGCGGCGTCCACACGCTCAGCCAGCGGGCGACGGAGCGCTACGAGGGCGCCCGCGACAAGGTTCGTTCCTTCCTCAACGCCGGGACGACCGACGAGATCGTCTTCACGAGCGGGACCACCGAGTCGATCAACCTCGTCGCCCACAGCTGGGCAGAGGCGCGGCTCGGTCCCGGCAAGCGCGTCGTCCTGAGCGGCCTCGAGCACCACAGCAACATCGTCCCCTGGCAGCTCGCGTGTCAGGCGACGGGGGCCGAGCTCCGCGTGGTGGACCTCGACGAGCACGGTGACGTGCGCGTGGACGACGTGATCGCCGCGCTCGACGACTCCGTCGTGATCGTCGCGATGGCGCACGTGTCGAACGCGCTCGGCACGATCCTCCCGGTTCACGAGATCATCGCGCGCGCCCACGCGGTCGGCGCCGCGGTGGTGCTCGATGGTGCGCAGGCCGTCCCGCACATGCAAGTCGACGTGCGCGCGCTCGGCGTCGACTTCTACGCGTTCAGCGGCCACAAGCTCTACGGCCCGACCGGCGTCGGCGTCCTCTATGGGACGAAGGCGCGCCTCGCCGAGTGCGTCCCGTACCAGGGCGGCGGCGACATGATCCGCGAGGTCACGTTCGCGGGCACGACCTACGCCGACCCGCCCGCGCTCCTCGAGGCGGGCACCCCGAACATCGCCGGCGTGATCGCCCTGGGAGCCGCGATCGACTACGTCGAGGCGCTCGGACGGGACGCGATCCACGCGCGCGAGCAGGAGCTCTTGGCCTACGGGACCGAGCGACTCCGCGCGATCGAGGGCTTGCGGCTGATCGGCGACGCGCCCCACAAAGTCGGCGTGCTCTCCTTCGTGATGGACGGCGCCCACCCGCACGACATCGGCACGCTCCTCGACGCCGACGGCATCGCGATCCGCACCGGCCACCACTGCGCGCAGCCCGTGATGGCGCGCTACCAGATCCCCGCCACCGCGCGGGCCTCGCTCGCGCTGTACAACACCAAAGCCGATCTCGACGCGCTCGCCGCCTCGCTCGTGCGCGTGCGCGAGATCTTCGGATAGACCGGTCGGACGAACGGAGACGCAACGTGCCGAACGACATCGAGCATCTCAAAGTCAACAAGATTACCCGTACGCAAGGCGGCAAGGTCGGCCTCTCGGTCTACGGCCAACCCGAGGCGAACGCCGGTCCCACCGAGGCGTTCGGCGGCGACGGCGTCGCGCCCGAGCCGGTCGAGGAGGCCGAGCTCCGCGAACGCATCGTCCTCGCGCTCAAGGAGTTCTGCGACCCCGAGATCCCCGTCAACATCTACGACCTCGGCCTCATCTACGGCTTCACGATCG
>JBFWYI010000024.1:0-111316 GCA_050186575.1 Sandaracinaceae bacterium
GTAGCGACGGCCGACCGAGGAGCCGGATGCGGTAGTCCCGCACGTCCGGATCTGTGGGAGCCCCGGGGGAGTGATCCCCCGGGGCCACCCGACCTCCTCGTCCTTGACCCGGCGCGCGCCCGTCCGGGGGGGAGGGGGCGTTGACGGACGAAGCGCGACAGGGCGTCGCGCGGGTGGACGTCGCTCACGAGGTTGTCATGACGGATTCGAAGATGGTTCGCGGTTCGGTTCGTGGGAGGAGCACGGGCTTCCGGGTGCTCGACGACTCGATCGCCCTGTGCGCGGAGGTTCGGGTGCTCGTCGCGTCGATCGCGAAGCACGATCGCAAGCTCGCGACGCAGCTCAACGACGCGACGAAGTCGGTCGTCGCCAACATCGCGGAGGGTCTGCATCGGAAGGGCGGTCACCAGCGCGAGCGGTTCGAGACCGCGTACGGGTCCGCCCAGGAGGTGAAGGCACACCTCCAGGTCGCTTGGGCGTTCCGGGTCCTCGACGGGGGCGAGCGCGCGCACCGACTTGCCGATGGGATCGCCGCGCAGCTGTGGCGCTGTCAGCATCGCCGCCACTGACCGAACCCGACTCCGGAGCGGCCAGACGCCGCTCCGGAGTCGCTCGCGTTCGAACGACCGTGTAGCGACACGGAATCGGACTCGGACACGGACACGGAATCGGACACGGACACGGAATCGGACACGGAATCGGAATCGGAATCGGACACGGAATCGGAATCGGAATCGGACACGGAATCGGAATCGGACACGGAATCGGAATCGGACACGGAATCGGAATCGGACACGGAATCGGAATCGGAATCGGAATCGGAATCGGAATCGGACACGGAATCGGAATCGGAATCGGAATCGGAAGTCGCCTTGCTCTCGCGTTCGCGTCGCGGACGCACCTCCTCGCTTCCTGAGCTTCCTCGCTTCCTCAGTGATCGCTGAGCCGGAGACCGCGAGGGCGTCGGAGGCGGGGGCTCCGCGCAGCCAACGCACGGCGGCCCCCGGCTCCTCGCGAGCAGACGACCGCGATGACTCTCCCCCGCCGCGAGACCCCAGTCGGCACCGTCGTCGCACCGTGAGGAACACGTCGTGCGTCGTATAGTGCGCCGAACCGCTACGAGAGCGCCGAGCTGCTACGAGAACACGAGCGAGTTCAGGATCGCGACGATCACGCCCATGATCGAGATGCCCGCGATCAGGCCCGCGGCGACGGGGACGAGGTAGTCCTCCGCGCTCTTCTTGAACTGACGCGTCCAGACCATCGCGATCACCGCGCCGACGAACATCGCGAGCGGGTACTGGAACGGGAGGATGAAGCCGAGCCCGATCCCCGTCGCCGACGGGAGCCACTTCTTGTACTTCGGAAGCGCCTGCTCGAGGAGCACGAGGGCCACGCCGATGCCGAGGCCCCAGAAGATCGCGACGCGGTGGGTCGGGTGCATCGCATCGAGCCCGCCGCCCGCCATCACCTCGGCGACCGCCTTCCACGCCTGCGCGGCGGGAGCCGGGAACTCCGGATCCACGTGCCCGCCGTCGGGGAGGTCCTGCCCCGTCAGCGTGATCGCGTTGGGGACGAGCAGGTAGAAGCCGCCGACCGTCGCGATGGTGCCCGAGAAGATGCCCATGAACTGCGCGATGAACTGCCGACGCGGGTTGGCGCCGAGCAGGTAGCCGCTCTTGAGATCGTTGAGCAGGTCCGCCGAGCTCGACGCGACGTTCGCGGTGATCGACGCGCTCATGAGGTTCGCCGTCGTCGACTGCGGGATGAGCACGCCGAACGCGAGCTGCATGATCTTCCCCATGGCGCCGACCGGCGTGATGTCGCTCTCGCCGGTCGCGCGGCACGCCACGAGCGCGAGGAAGAACGTCACCGCGATCGCGAGCGCGCCGTAGTACCACGGGATGTTGAACGAGACTTGCGCGACGATGAGCACGCCGATGGACGCGACGAGCGTGCCCCATCCGAACCAGGAGAACGGCACCTCGGTGCGCGCGATCAGCGCTTCCGTACCGGACTCTCCGCCCGATGCGCTCGAGCCGCCGAGGCCCTTGAGCGCGCGCACGATCGTCCGCCACTGGAGCGCGAAGCTCAGAAGCCCGCTCGACAGCATGATCGGCACGCCGACCCAGAGGCCGATCTCCTTCCACGCCTTCCACGGCACGGTGACCGCCCCGATCGCGGCCGTCGCGCCCTCCGGGGTCCAGAGATCATCGATCGCGAAGCCGCCGAGGCCGTACACCAACACCACGCCGCTGATCAGCATGTACGTGGCGATGCGCATCCCGACGAGCGCGCCCGCCGCGATCATCACCGGGTTCATGTCCCAGACCATCGTCCAGTCGGACGGGAGGTAAGGGACCGTGCGGCCGTCCTCGACATGCGTCCCGGGCGCGGGCAGCCAGTCGAAGATCTTCAAGTCCGACGGAAGGATCGGCGAGCGCTCGGTCGTGCCGTCCTCCGCCGTGGTGGTTCGGATCTTGAGCTCGATGAGGAACGGGAACAGCGCGCCGAAGAGCGCCGCGTAGAGCAGCGCGCGCGCCTTCTTGATCGCCTCGGAGCCCTGCGAGTAGAGGGACTGCAGCGTGACGGCGGCGGCGGTGCCCGACGGGAACTTCAGGCGCTCCTGGTTGATCATGTTGCGCTTCATCGGGATCGCCATGAGCGTCCCGAGCGCCGCGAGGAACAACGTCCAGCCGCCGAGCACCGGCCACGAGAGGTGCTCGCCACGCGGGTGCGCCTCGTCGATCGAGAGGATGAGGAGCGCCGCGATCGCGGACACCGACGTGCCGACCGTGGAGTAGCCGGCCGACGACGCGGTCGACTGCATGCAGTTCGTCTCGAGGATCGTGAGCGGCGTCTTGGCGAGCTTGAGCTTCACGAGCCCGCTCGACATCGCGAACGACAAGATGCACGCGGTGATCGCGACGCCGAGCCCCCACCCCGTCTTGAGCCCGACGTAGAGGTTCGTGAAGGCGAGGAAGAACCCGAGGAACGATCCCATCGCGACCGCGCGAAGCGTGAGCTGAGGGACGTCGTCGCCGCGGTACACCTTCTCGTACCAGGTCGCCTCGTCCATCTCGAGCACCTCTTCGGGTGAGATGGAGAGCGGCCGGCAGGCCTCGAGCTCCTCCGCGGTCTCGGGCGCGCGCTGAAAGATGGCGCTGCCTCCGACCGAAGGAGGGCGCGTCGCTGCGCTGCGCGGCGCGACGTCGTCGTTCGTTCGAGCGCGCGTCGCGGCGTTCTCGGGTGTGCCCCCGGGCGCCGGCTCGGCGCCCTTCTTCTTGGCCTTGGTGCCTCGCTTCTTCTTCGCCATCGGCGCGAAGCATGCCCCAACTCCGGTCCCGAGGGCGCCCGCTTTCGATCAGCGCGATCGCGAGGTCACGCCCGCGGGCAGCATCGCGCCGGTGAGGTACGGCTCGACCGCCGTGCGGCCACGCAGGTGGCGCTCGAGGAACGCGACGGTGAGCGTGTACATCCCGGCCAGCACGTCGGCCTGGTTCGCGGTCCCGTTCGGACACGCGGAGCAGGTGAAGCCGCACCCGGCCGTATCGGGCACGAAGTCCATGTGATCGGCCCCCGCGAACGTCCACTCCGCGGCCCACGTCGCCATCGTGGATCCATCAAAGAACGTTGCGTAGTTCTGCGCGGTGGGCGCGCACGCCATCCCGCCGATGCCGCCGGTCGCGTTCGTCGTCTCGCCGAGATAGCCGACCGGAATGGCGAGCGTCGACGTCACGCTCGGCACGACGTTCGGGAGCTGCGCGGTGTAGCCGCTCAACGGTGAGCCACCGTTGACCGGGTCGAACGCGAGGAGCGCGGCGACATCGCGCATCCCCGCGACCATCACCGCGAGCTTGCCGCCGAGGCTGTGGCCCATCACCGCGGTGTCGCCGCCGATCGGGAGGCCCGCGGTCGGCGCCCAGTCGAGCACCGCGATCGCGTCGTCGCGCATCGCGGTGTGGTCGGCGCTGAACAACGACGCCATCGGGTCGGCGCGCACCACCACGTAGCCGTGGCTCGCGACGCGATCGCAGAGCGCCGCGTAGCGAGAGGACTCGAGCTGGAATCCCGGCAGCATGAGCACGAGCGGGTACGGCCCGGCGCCGTCGGGCACGTGCGCGCTGACGGGGATCGAGCGACTCCCTCGCGTGACCGTCGCGCCCATCACGCTCACCGTGCGCGGACCCGCCGCGGTGACGTCACCGCCGATCGTGGTCCCCGCGTCGCTCCCCATGACTCCACCGTCGACGAGGGCGCCGGCGTCTCTGCCGCTCGGCGGGCCCGCGTCCGGCTCCGGCCCCGCGTCCGCTGGGAGACCGGCGTCAATGGAAGGCAAAGGGCCGGCGTCGTCCACCGGACGAGTCTCTGTGCACCCTGCGGCGCACAACAACACCACGCTGAGGTATCGCATCGCCGAGGGATGCCACGAAGGCAGACACGCGACGAGCGAAACGCGCGCACGCCGGCCGCATCGCAAGACCATTGTCGGTCCTCCAGCGCGCCCACACGCGCTGCGCGCGGGTGTCAGCGACTACGGCGGCGCTCGCTCGCCTGCTCGCGCTCGCGCTCGGCGATGCGCTCGCGCACCGCGACGTACGCGTTCTCCTGCTCCGTCATCACGTCGATCGCCTGGATGCGACCGCGGCCGATGGCGGGGAAGGAGACCGTGGTGTGCGCGTCGGCGAACGTGACGTAGGCCTGCCACGCGGTGCGCGCCTCTTCGAGGCGGCCTTCCATGCGCTCGAGCGTCATCGCGACACCCTGGAGCGAACGCGCTTGCCACCGCGGCTCGTTCGCGCGCTGCGCCAGCTCGGCGGCGCGGCGAAAGCCGCTCAGCGCGTCCTCGAGCGAGCCCGCGACCCGGTTCGCGACCGCGAGGTAGTACGGACCCTCGGGGCGCGCCCCGTCGAGCGACACCGCGCGGTGGATCTGATCGATCCCCCCATCGCTGTCGCCGCTCGCCATGAGCCGGACGCCCTCGGCGATGAGGCGCGTGTACTCGTCGGCCGGCTGCGATGCGGGCGGGGCCTGCGGAGCGTTCTGCGCCACCGCGAGCGAGGGTCCGGCCCACAGCGCGAGCGCCATCAGCGCGCTCATCGCCGAGCCGAACCCCCGTGTGTGCTCGCGGCGCATCGGTCCCGAAGATAGCCGAATCAGCGGCAGACGAGGAGGCTGAACTCCACGCGCCGGTTGGTCTGCTCGCTCAGCGTCTGCTCGCGACCGCACGACTCGTTGGCGCGCGGCTGCGTGGAGCCGTAGCCGATCGTCTGGATCATGTTGCGGGGCACGCCCATCATCACGAGCTCGCTCGCCACCGACTCCGAGCGGTTGTTGCTCAGGATCATGTTGTTGAGCTCGCCACCGCACGTGTCGGTGTGACCTTCGACGCGCACGCCGCGGATGTCGTTGCGCGCCTGCGCCGAGCGCACGAGCTCCTGCAGGATCTCGCGGTTCTGCTGGTCGATGGTGCTCCCGCTGGTCGGGAACGTGATCAGCATCGGCATATGGACCCACGTCTCCGCGCACGGCGGGGCCTGCACGACCACCGGCTGCGGCGGTGGCTCCTCGGCCCGCGAACCACCGCACGCTGCCGCGGCCACCGCCGCGAGACCGATCAAGCACACCTGAGCGAATCGATTCATCTTCTGACCCCTCCTAGGTCCGCGAGACTCGCACGGCGGAGCGAGCCTTGGGAAGTACCCGTCAACCCCGTCTCGGGCCGCTGGATCCGCCGCTCTCAGCGCGAAGCGAGCTGCTGTTCTTGCTCGAGATAACCGTAGTAGTGGCGGAGCACACGTCGCACGTAACGTTGCGTCTCCTCGAACGGCGGGATCCCGCGGTGGCGGATCACCGCGCCCTCGCCCGCGTTGTAGGCGGCGATGGTCAGCACGAGGTCGCCGTTGAACTGATTGGCGAGGACGCGCAGGTAGCGCGTGCCGCCGAGGATGTTCTGGCGCGGGTCGAAGATGTCCTGCACACCCATCCGCGCCGCGGTGCCCGGCATCAGCTGCATGAGCCCGCACGCGCCGGCGTGGCTCACCACCTGCGGGTTGTAGTCGCTCTCCACGCGGATCACCGCGCGCACGAACGCGACGGGCAGGCGATAGAGCGCGGCCGCTTCGCGGATGTACGCGTCGTAGCGCTCGTAGCGCTCAGGCGAGGGGTCGCGCGCGCCGCCGACCCGGCCGATGCCGCCCGCCTCGGAGCGGTCCTCTCGGGTGTGGATCACGCGCACGCCGCGCCGGCGCCCGGGGGGCGAGTTGCTGTAGTGCACCACGCCGGACGAGTCCGTGTACGTATAGATGTCGGCCCGCGCGGGCAGCGCGAGCGCGCCGATTCCGATCAGCGCCGCGAGGGCGGAGGTCAGCGGGGTGAGGCGAGACGACACCATGCGAGCGCGATCAGGGTACCCAAGCCCGAGGACGGCCGCCAAATGACGCGCAGCGCCGCCCGCTAGATTCCCCACCTCGGTCCAATCGTGCGCGCTATCGTGCCCGGATGCGCGTCCAGTCGGACTTTCTCGTGCTCGGCAGCGGGATCAGCGGCCTCACGTTCGCGCTCGAGGCGGCCAAGCACCACCGCGTGGTGGTGGTGACCAAGCGCGGGATCGACGACAGCAACACGAACTGGGCCCAGGGTGGGATCGCGGCCGTGATGGACGAGGACGACTCGTTCGACGACCACGTGAAGGACACGGTCGACACCGGCTACGGGCTCGGCAAGCCGGACATCATCCGCGCCGTCGTCGAGGGCGGCCCGGATCGGATCCGCGAGCTGATCGAGCTCGGCGCGAACTTCGACGCGGCGGAGGACGGTGGCGGTCTCGACCTCACCCGCGAAGGCGGGCACCACAAGCGGCGCGTGGTGCACGCGGGCGACATCACGGGTCGCGAGGTTCAACGCGTCTTGTCGGAGGCGGCGAAGGTCCACCCCAACATCGAGATCCGCGAGAACCACATGGCGATCGATCTCATCGAGCTGAGCAAGTTCGGTGGACCTCACCAGGTGGCTGGCGCGTACGTGCTCGACGAGGCGGCGGGCGAGGTCCACACGTTCCTCGCGCGCGCGACGATCCTCGCCACCGGCGGGGCCGGCAAGGTCTATCTCTACACGTCCAACCCGGATGTCGCGACGGGCGATGGCGTCGCGATGGCCTACCGCGCAGGCGCGCTCATCTCGAACATGGAGTTCTTCCAGTTCCACCCGACCGCGCTCTATCACCCTCGCGCGAAGAGCTTCCTCATCAGCGAGGCGCTCCGCGGCGAGGGAGGGATCCTGCGGCTCGAGGACGGCGATCCGTTCATGGCGCGCCACCACGAGATGAAGGACCTCGCCCCGCGCGACGTGGTCGCCCGCACGATCGACTACGAGATGAAGCGCACCGGCGCCGAGCACGTCGTGCTCGACATGACCCACCTCTCGGGGGACTTCCTGCGCGAGCGGTTCCCCAACATCCACGCCGAGTGCATGAAGTGGGGCATCGACATGACGAAGGAGCCGATCCCCGTGGTGCCCGCCGCGCACTACATGGTCGGCGGCGTGGTCGTCGACTCCAACGGCAAGACGAAGATCCCGGGGCTCTGGGCGATCGGCGAGGTCACGTGCACCGGTCTGCACGGCGCAAATCGCTTGGCGAGCAACTCGCTCCTCGAGGGCCTCGTCTACGGCAAACGCTGCGCGCTCTCGATCGGCAGGGTCGAAGGGCGCCTCGCCGACCCGCCGGACTGGGACACCGGCAGCGCGGTGCCGTCCGACGAGGCGGTCGTCGTCTCGCAGAACTGGGACGAGGTGCGCCGCGCGATGTGGAACTACGTCGGCATCGTGCGCAGCGACCGCCGGCTCCGGCGCGCGGCGAGGCGCGTCGCGCTGCTCAAAGACGAGATCCGCGAGTACTACTGGGAGCACCTCGTCACGCGCGATCTGCTCGAGCTGCGCAACATCGCCGACGTGGCCGAGATGATCATCGCGTGCGCGACCACCCGGCGCGAGAGCCGCGGCCTCCACTACACGATCGACTATCCCGAGACCCGTGAGGACTACGCGAAGGACACGATGATCGTGTACGGCGAGCCCCCGCACCTCTCGGGTCGATGAGCGCCGCGGCGCTGATCCGGGAGATCGAGGGCCTCCTCCGAGGTCACACCGATCGGCACGACGAGGCGGTGATCCTGGAGCGCCTCGAGGCGGCCGACGCGGCGACGCTCGAGGCCACGCTGATGGGGCTCGATCTTCGTCGGCTCGTCTCGGACGTCGATGATCGCCGTCGCGGACCGAAGCACCGCACCGCGCTGTTCCGGTTGCTCTTCGAAGATCGCCTCGCCGATCAGAGCATCGCGCTCCGCGCCAAGTGGATCGACGCGCTCTCGCACGGGCGCACCTCCTCGCTCGACGAGCGGGGCATCCGCGCGATCCTCCTCGGCACGCGCGGCGTCGAGCTCACGCGGCTCAAGGTCGCGATCGACCGCGGCGAGGATCATCGCCACCTCGTCCACGTCATCCACTCCGACGTCGACGACGAGACGATCCGCGCCGAGCTCATCCGCCACATCGCGAGCGAGGGGCGCGCCGTGCCGCGCGCGGGTCGCAAGATCCTCAGCGACATCGACGACACCTTCTATTGCAACTGGAAGGACCGCCGCTTCCCCTCGAAGACCGTGTACCCGGGCGTGCGCGCGTTCTACGGCGCGATGTCGACCGACGGAGACGTGGTGTTCGTCACCGCGCGGCCCGAGGACCGACCCGGCTACGTCGAGGCGAGCACGCACGCGACGTTGCGCGAGCACGGCATCCTCGCGCCGGTCGTCCTCGCCGGCTCGTTCCTCAAGCTCCACAGCCACGCCGCGATGGCGGACGAGAAGCGGCGTAGCTTCGAGCGGTTCGCCGAGCTCTACCCCGAGTACGAGCTCGTGTTCGTCGGCGACAGCGGCCAGGGCGACGCCCAGTTCGGCGCGGAGATCCGCGAGGCGTTCGCGGAGCAGGTGCCAGCCGTGCTGATCCACGACGTCGTCGCCACGCCGGCACCCGAACGCGTGCGTTGGGCGCAACGAGGCGTGCACTTCTTCGATACGTACGCGGGCGCCGCGCGCCGCGCCCACGCGCTCGGCCTCTTGGGGGTGGACGCGCTGAGAGAGGTGTTCACACGCGCTCGCGAGGAGCTGCGGGGCCTCGCGTTCGAGACCGAGGCGATGCTGCGCGAGCGCGAGGGCGAGCTCGACCGCGACACCGCCGAGTAGCTCTACTCGGCGTCGAGGCGCTCGTCCGCGTTCGCGAGCAGGTACACCGTCGAGGCCATCGCCGCGACGCTCTCGAGGAAGACGTCGTGGTCGACCGTCGCGATCGTGTCGGCGGCGGTGTGGTGCACGTCGAAGTAGTGGGCCGGGTCGTGGATCAGCCCGACGCCGGGCATGCCCGCCTCGACGAGCGGCGAGAGGTCGGCGCCGGAGTGGCCGGGGATCGTGTGTGTGAGGCCGAGGCCCTCGAGCCGTCGCACGATCTCTCGCGTGCGACGCACCGCGGCGTCGGTGCGCTCCTCGCGCGCTTCGATGCCGAGCCCGACCACGCGCGCGGCGCCGATGTCCGACTCGATGCCCGCGACGTGGGTGCCATCGTCGCCGTGCTGAGCCGCGTAGGCGGTCGCGCCGGCGAGGCCGTTCTCCTCGTTCGTGAAGAGCACCACGCGGATCGTGCGGCGCGGGCGGATCCCGAGCTCGGCGATCAAACGGAGCGCGGCCATCGCGTCGACGACGCCGGCTCCGTCGTCCTGGCAGCCCTGTCCGACGTCCCAGCTGTCGAGGTGTCCGCCGAAGATCACGATCTCGTCGGGGCGCTCGCTCCCCCGCAACGTGGCGACCACGTTGTGGCTCGTCGCGGTGCCGTCCATGTGCGCGCCCATCGTGATCCGCGCGCGCAACACCTCGCCCTCGTCGAGCCGGCGGTGCAGCGCCTCCGCGTCGTTCACCCCGATCGCGGCGGCGGGGATGCGCGGACCCTCGTCGGCGTACCGCGTCATCCCGGTGTGGGGCGGGGAGTCGGCGTCGTTGGTCAGCGATCGGATCAACACCGCGATCGCGCCGTGCGCCGCGGCGGCGGCGGGGCCTCCATAGCGCACGCCGACCACGTCGCCGTAGCCGGTGTGGAGCTCCGCTTCCTCGTAGGGCGGCATCGGCACATCGAACAAGACGACTTTACCGCGCACGTCCTCGCCGCGCGCCTCGAGCTCCTCGAGCGAGCCGAGGACCACGAGCTCGCCCTCGACGGAGTCTCCATTCGTCCCGACCGATCCGCCGAGGCCGATCATCGCGATCGGCTCGACGCGCTCGCGACGCCCGCGCCCCGTCACGATCGCGAGCGACTCCTCACCGCGCACCCAACGATCGACCTCGACCGGATCGATCGTCACCTCGACGCCGTCGATCTGCTCGAGCTCGTGCCCCGCCCAGCTCACTGCGCGCTCGAGCGCGTCGGTGCCGGACAAGCGATGGCCGATGTCGACGCAGAGCGCGTCGAGCCAAGCCCACGCGTACTCCGCGTCCCGCGACGCGGCGGCGATCCGCGCGAGGTCGGCGTCGGTGGGTTCGGGCGCGTCATCTTCGGTTGCTGCCTCGACGGCGGGTGGTGTCGACTCGCGGGGCAGAGAGCTCCCGCACGAGGCGAGGATCAGGACGAGGACGCTGGAGTGAGGCGCGCGCATGCGCGCCATCTACCTCCCGCGCGCGTCGTGCGCAAAGGCGACGACCGCCCGATCAGCTTCGATCGACGCAGGTGCCATCCGCGTCGGCCATCGGCATGCCGGCGGTGTCGAGCGGGGCGTCGCACCGCTGGGTCGGGACGCACTGCGCGCTGCCATCGAGGCCGCGGAGCGCGCGGAGCACCGTCCCGTCGGTCCGCCGTGGCGATGGGCTGCACGCGCCACCCGGCGCGATGCAGACGCCGATCGCTTGAGGCGCGCCGTCGTCCGGATCGGTGTCGACCTTCACGCACCGCTCCATCATCGCGACGTCGCAGTCCGCGTCGGTGTCGCACCCGTCCTCGCAACGTCCGTTGAGGTTCGCGCCCTCGACGCGACACGCTTGTCCGTCGAAGCACGTCTCCTGGGTCGCGCAGATCGCATCGCGCGCGCGACACACGCCGCGGCCCGCCGTCCCGATCGCGACGCACGCCTCGTCCGCCGCGCACGCGACCGCGCCGGCGATGCCCGTCCCTTCGGCGTCACAGAACGGACGGCAGATGCCGAGCGACGCGTCGTTGAAGCGCTGGATCGCGTCGTCGCAGACGTGATCGGCGACGCACTCCGCGTCCGACGAGCACGGCAGGACGCAGAGGCCCGCGAACATCGTGCCGGCCGCGTCGGGGATCGGCGTCGTCTGCGGGTCGCACGCCTGATCGGCGCCGCAGTCGTCGGCGGTGTTGCAGAGCGACAGGCACGCCGAGCCGTTGTTGCCTCCGAAGCCGATGCAGCGCGATCCCGTGGCGGGACAGCTCGCGCTCCCCGGGCCGTCGTTGTCGGAGTTGACGCAGTGGCCGAGCGCGCAGTGACCCGCGAAGCAGAACCCGTTGCTGGCTTCACAGTCGGCGTCCCGCGCGCACGCGCTCCCGAACGCGGCGCCCGCCGGCGCGGTGTGCTCGCAGCGGCCGGTCGTCGCGCTGCACGTGTAGGGCGTACCCGGTGCTTCGATCGCGACCGTCCCGTCGGTGAGGCTGAGGCCGAACTCGACGTTGCACTGCGCGTCGCTGACGCAACGTTCGATGCAGGTGTTCGACAGCAGGTCGCAGGTGTGGCCTTCCGGGCAGCCACCGTCGCTGCTCGGATCGAAGTTGCACCGCGCGCGACAGATGCCGTCCTCGCTCGCTCCGAGGATCATGTCTCCGTCGAAGAACGCGGCGTCGAGCCCGATCGAGCCGAACGCGGGAGACCCACCGAGCTCCGTGTTGCAGCTCGCGCAAGGTCCACACGTATCGGTGGTCGCGCGGCTGTCGCAACCTTCCGTGCACAATCCACCTGGCGCGACCGTGATGGGCACCGTCGACGCGGCGCCCGAGAGGTACTCGCCGGGGTGCGCGGGATCCTCGCTCCCCGAGGGGATCCCGAGCGTGCCGAGCGTGAGATCGGTTCGGAGGTTGGCGCCGAAACAGGAGAGGCCGGTCAGGCACATCCCCATGCGACACGGAGCTCCGGAGCGACCGGGGAGGCCGCACGACGACGTCTGCGCATCGTCCACGATCCCCGGGCCCGCGTCGGGCAGCGCCGCGTCCGGCGTCGCGCCTCCCGCGTCGACGTCGGGCGGGCTCTCGCATGCGCAGCCCCACATCATCGCGCACACGCTCACCACGAACGCACCTCCACGCATCGCTCGCTCCATCACACCCCTCCATCCCGTACCGCGGCACGCGGGCCGGTGCAGCCGCACGACCGCGAACACGCCGACCGGGTGGTCGACGCAGCGTCCAAGGATCACAAACCGAGCTGCGCGCAACGGATCGTTCGGAAACATAGTCCGCTGATCGGTTGGTCGCAGTGCACCCTCCGCGCGCACACCCGCGCGTCGGGCTGCGATCGTCCGCACGATCGCTCGTCCGCTCTTACGAGCGTCGTCTATGCAGCACGCGGGCCACACGGGTTCCTCGTACACCAGGCGATCCGTGCGCACGGAATCGCGCCACCCGGGCTCGTCCGTCGGCGCGGGCGTGCGTGGTGGGCGTTAGCTCACGAACGCCCGTCGACGCGATCAGCTCCCGCGCGCTCGCGCGGCCTCGCGCTGCGCGCGCTCCGTGACATCCCGCGCGAAGCACCCGTCGAGGTGATCGTTCACCATCCCCATCGCCTGCATGAACGCGTAGGCGGTGGTGGGTCCGACGAACTTGAACCCCCGGCGCTTGAGCTCCTTGCTCAGCCGGGCGCTCGTCGGCGTCGTGCTCATCGCTCGCACCGCGTCGAACGTCACCCGCTTCGGTCGCTCCGAGGCCGGCGGTACGTAGCGCCAGAAGAACGCGGCGAGCGAGCCCTCCGCCTCGATCAGCTCCAGCGCGCGCGCGGCGTTGTGGATCGCGGCCTCGATCTTCCCGCGGTGACGGACGATCGACGCGTCGCCGAGCAAGCGCGCGACGTCCGCCTCGCCGAACCGCGCCACCTCGGCCGGATCGAAGCCTTTGAACGCCCGGCGAAGCGACTCGCGCTTCTTGAGGATCGTCAGCCAGCTCAGGCCCGACTGGAAGCCCTCGAGGCAGAGCTTCTCGAACAGGCGGTGGTCCGCGTCGACGGGACGACCCCACTCCTCGTCGTGGTAGCGGAGGTAGAGCGGATCGTCGCCAGGCCACCAGCATCGAGGCTTCCCGTCGGCGCCTGGAACGATGCGGGAGGCGCTCATCGCGGGGACGTCTTCGGCATGGTGGCTCGATCCTTCGTCCGGGTACGTGCTGCCGCTATCATCGTGACGGGTGGTCTCCAGGGCGCGAGCTTCGAACGATGCGGTGATCTTCGTCCAGCGCGTCGGATGCATGGGCGGATGGCTCGCGTGCGTCGCCTCGACGGGATGCGTCCCGTTCGCCGCGGCGACGACCGTCGAGCGACGCTGAGCGCAACGATCGTTGCGGCCCTCGAGCTACTCGATGAAGGCGCTCCGGAGGTTCGTGCTGATCCCCGGGTCGCCGGCGTTGCCGCACGATCCGCCGCCCGTTCCCCCCGGCCCGGGCGAGTAGGTCACCGGGGAGAGCTCGCGCACGCGCGCGTTCGTGCCGTTGCCCCAGATCGCGACCGACGGTCCGCCGCCGCCGCCGCCGCCGCACCCGCCGCGTCCGCCGGAGCCGCCCGCGCCGCCGTTGCCGCCCGAGCCCTCGGTCGTCGTGCCGGAGACGACGCCCGGTCCGCCCGGTCCGCCGCCGCCGCCGAACCCGCCGATCCGACCGAGGCCACCGTTGCCTCCGCCCGACGTCTGGATGCGGAGGTCCTGCGCGACCAGCGTGCTGTTGATCAGCAACACGCCGATCGACGCGCCGCCCCCTGCGCCCTGGTTGCCGCCGGGTCCGCCTTGGCCGCCGCCGCCGCCGCCGCCGCCGCCGCGTCCGGTGCCGCAGTAGATGCACGTGCCGAACACGGGATCGGTGCAGTCCTCGCCGGCCCCCGCGCCGCCGCCGCCGCCGCCGCCCCCGACCCCTCCGCGCGCGCCCGCGCTCGCCGTGTCAACGATCCATGCTTCGCCCGCGACCGCGCCGATCCCGTCGCCGCCCGCGCCATCGCCGCCCGCCGCGCCAGGGCACCCCGGCCCTCCGGGGCCGCCCGGCTGTGGGTCGCCGTCCGCGCAGCCGATCCCGGCGCCGCCGCTGCCGCCGCCCGGCGCGCCGCCCGATCCGCAGCTGCCCGGATCGCCGGTCACCCCGGGAGGCCCGGTGTCCTGCGTGCGCCCGGACGCGCCGTTGCCGCCGCGGCCGCTCGTGCCGCCTCCCCCCGGGTTGCCGCCGAGGCCGCGCGTCGAGCCGCTCGCCGCGCCGCCCATCGTGCCGGTGGTGCCGGTCGCGCTGGTCGTCGCTCCGTTGGTGCCGTTGCCGCCGCGGCCCGCGAGGAGCGTGGTGTGGCGGAGCGTGAGGCGATCCAGCGAGCTCGTGACGATGAGCACGATCGTCGGCTCGGACGTGCCGCTGCGATCCGATGTCGAGACGCTCAGGTGATCCAACACGGTCGGCTGGGTGAGGCCGGACGCGCGGAACGCGGTCTGGCTCGTCGCCTGGATCGACGCGCGCGTGTCGGTGCGCGTCGAGAAGTCGTTCGAGTATCCACCGTAGAGCCCGATGCCGCTCGGGATCGTCTGCATGGTGGTGAGGGTGTAGATGCCGTTCGCGATGAGGATCTGGTTGCGCGAGGGGTTCGCGATCCGCACCGCGAGCGCGCGCGCGATCGATCCGACCGACGTCGCGGGGGTGAGCCCGTCGCGCGAGTCGTTGCCCGTCGTGCTCACGAAGATCGCGAGCGCTCGGTCGCCATCGATGCCGTCGCAGTTCGCGTCGAGGAACGCATCGTCGGGGAGGTCCGCCCCCGGGGTGGCCGAGCACATGACCTCGCAGCCGTTCGCCGGATCGCCGTCGACGTCGACGAAGCCGGGCGCGCACTCGACGCCGCACGCGCCGGCCACGCAGGTCGCGAGCTGGTGGAGGCTGGCATCCGGCTCGGGGCAGGTCACGCAGTCGTCGGAGCCGGTGCCGCAATGCGCGACGTTGGTCGCGATGTCGGGGTAGGGCGTGTTCATGCACGAGGTCGAGGCCTCGACGCACTCGTCCATCGTGCAGCTGTTCATGTCGTCGCAGGAGCGGCCGCTCATCGGGCTCAGGCAGCGCGTGTCGACGCACACCTCGACGCCGTTGCAGTAGACGCCGTCACCGCCGCAGTCCGCGTCGAACTCGCACGGCGGTGCGTCGGCGCACCCGGTCCCGACGTAGCAGACGGTGTCGGTCGGACACATCGCGTTGTCGGGCATGTTCTCGCACGCGTCGCTCGTCGGGTTGCACGTGTCGACGGTGCACGCGACGCCGTCGTTGCACGACGGGATCGCGGCGGCGACGCAGCTCCCGCTCACGCAGGAGACGGTGCCGTTGCAGAAGATCCCGTCGTCGGGGCAGTCCGAGTCGACCGCGCACTCCGGACCGGGACCGGCGTCGGGCCCGCTGGGTCCGCCCCCGTTGGCGCACCCGATCAGGGTGACGCCGAATACCGAGGCGCCTACCAGCAACCTCACACCGAATCGAAGGCAAGAATGCCGCACGTGCGCTCCCACTCCTGTCCGGCCGCCCGGCCGAAACCACCCCATTGTGCGTCGCGAACGACGACGGAGCCATATCGCGCCTCGCGAGCTTCGCATCGATGGTGGAATGCAAGCGGGGCCGGGGCTGCATCAGGCCTCCAGAGAGGAGCCGCGTGCATTGACACGCCGGTTATCGCGGCCTATCACGCGCCTCTTCGGAGGCTCGAGCCGCCGGAGCGGGTCGCCTCGGAGCAGGCGCCTGGGTGCAACTAGAGAGGGACGAACGCAATGGCTGGGAAACTGTTCACGTCGGAGTCGGTCACCGAGGGCCACCCGGACAAGATCTGCGACAACATCTCTGACGCGGTGCTCGACGCGGTGTTGAAGCAGGACCCGCGCGGCCGCGTGGCCTGCGAGACCCTGGTGAAGACCGGCTTCATCGTCCTGGCCGGCGAGATCACGACCACCGCGACGATCGACTTCGCGAAGGTGGCGCGCGAGACCGTCGCGGACATCGGCTACGTGCACAGCGACATGGGCTTCGACGCGCACACCTGCGCGGTGCTCGCCGCGGTCGAGGCGCAGTCGCCCGACATCGCGCTCGGCGTCGACGCGACGACCAGCAAGAGCAAGGAGCAGGGCGCTGGCGATCAGGGCCTCATGTTCGGCTACGCGTGCGACGAGACGAAGGCGCTCATGCCGATGCCGATCGAGCTCGCGCACAAGCTCGTGAAGCAGCTCAGCAAGGTCCGTAAGGACGGCACCCATCCGTGGCTCCGCCCGGACGGCAAGAGCCAGGTCACCTGCGAGTACGACGAGGACGGTCGGGTCACCCGGCTCGACGCGATCGTGGTGAGCACGCAGCACGCGGCCGAGGTGCAGCACAAGCAGATCCGCGAGGCGATCATCGAGGACGTCATCAAGCCGGTCGTGCCGACCAAGCTGATGGACAAGCACACGAAGCTGCACATCAACCCGACCGGCCGCTTCGTGCTCGGCGGTCCGTTCGCGGATGCGGGCGTGACGGGGCGCAAGATCATCGTCGACACGTACGGCGGCGCGGGCCGTCACGGCGGCGGCGCGTTCAGCGGCAAGGACCCGTCGAAGGTCGACCGCAGCGCGGCGTACTTCACGCGCCACGTGGCGAAGAACATCGTCGCGGCGGGCCTCGCGCGTCGCTGCGAGGTGCAGGTGGCCTACGCGATCGGCGTGGCGCGTCCGATGGGTGTCTACGTGACGACGTTCGGCACCGGCGTGGCCGACGACGACAAGATCGCGAAGGCGGTCAACGAGACGTTCGACTTCCGTCCGGGCGCGATCGTCGAGCAGCTCGACTTGCTCCGTCCGATCTACCGCAAGACGGCGGCGTACGGCCACTTCGGCCGGACCGAGAAGACGTTCACGTGGGAGTCGACCCACCGCGCGGCTGAGCTCGCGGACCGCGTCCGCGGCGTCAAGGCGGCGAACGGCAAGACGACGAACGGGACCGGCAACGGCAACGGCAAGGCGCACGCGAAGAAGCCGGCCAAGAAGGCCAGCAAGAAGTCGTCGAGCGAGACCCGCGCCAACTGAGCGGCTTCAGTTTTTCCCGGAAGACGAGAAGCGATAGGAATTCGAGAAGAGATCGATCGATTCGTTGATCGATCTCGCGACGGCGGAGCGGTCGCCCCCACTCGAGATCTTCTCTTCTTCCGCCCATCTCTCCTTCCGGGAAAAAACCTGCCGCAGGTCGCGGTTCACCCCGCCGAGCGCCTCTGCCACCATGGCGGGCGTGGACGATCGACTGAGCGAGCTCCTCGATCGCGGCCTCGCCGAGCCGGGGCCGATCGTGGTGATGACGGGCGCGGGGATCAGCGCGGAGAGCGGGATCCCGACGTTCCGTGGCGAGGAAGGTTACTGGACGGTCGGGAGCGAGAACTACCACCCCCAGGAGCTCGCCACGTACGAGGCGTACCAGCGCATGCCCGAGGAGGTGTGGCGCTGGTACCTCTATCGGCGGAGCGTGTGCCGGAAGGCCGAGCCCAACCCCGCGCACCGCGCGCTCGTGCGGCTCGAAGAGGCGCTGCAAGACCGCTTCCTCTTGATCACGCAGAACGTGGACGGGCTCCATCGGCGCGCGGGGAACACGGCCGCGCGCACGTTCGAGATCCACGGGAACATCGACGTGATGCGGTGCGAGCACGACGGCTCGCAGCTCCCGATCCCGCTCGCGATCGGCGAGGAGTGGGGCAAGGACACGCCGTTCACCGAAGAGGCACGACGGCTCCTCACCGCGTGCCCCGGCCGCGCCATGGCACGTCCACACGTGTTGTGGTTCGACGAGTACTACGACGAGGAGAACTTCCGCTTCGAGAGCTCGATCCAGGCGGCGGTGACGGCGTCGCTCTTGATCGTGATCGGGACGAGCGGCTCGACGAACCTCCCGATGCAGGTCGGCGCGATCGTGGCGCGTCGCGGCTCGCCGATGATCGTGATCAACCGCGACCCGAGCCCGTTCAGCGCGTTCGCCGAGCACAGCCCGGCCGGGCTGTTCCTCCAGGGACCCGCCGGCGAGCACCTGCCGCCGATCGTCGATCACCTCGGTGGCTGACTCCCACGCGGCGCCGATCGAGACGACCCCGACGTCCGATCCCCCGTCGGAAGCGAAAGACGCACGGCCTCGTCCTGGATCGCGCAAGCCGCCTGTCCCTCCGCCGCTCCCGGCGCTGCCGACCTACGCGCGATCGACGTACCTCTTCGGGCGCGCCCTCGGCGCGGTGTTCCTCATCGCGTTCGTCTCGCTCCACGTGCAGCTCGAGGGGCTGATCGGCGAGCGCGGGATCGCGCCCGCGCACGACCTCTTGGAGGTCCTCCGCCAGCGGCAGCTCGGGGTCTCGGACTTCCCGTCGCTGCTCTTCCTCTTCGGCGCCGACGACGCGTCGCTCCACGCCGTCGCGATCCTCGGCGAGCTCGCGTCGCTCGCGCTCCTCCTCGGTGTCCTCGAAGGACCGGCCGCGCTCGTCGCGACGATCGCGTACCTCTCGCTCCACTCGTTCGGGGGCCCGTTCCTCTCGTTCCAGTGGGACACGCTCCTCATCGAGACGGGGTTCGTCGCCGCGCTGCTCCTCGCGTGGCGGCCGTTCCACTCCCCGCGCGCGCTGCGCGAGCCGTCCGCGTTCGCGCGCTGGGCGCTCTACCTCCTCCTGTTCCGACTCGTGTTCCTCAGCGGCGTGGTCAAGCTCGCGAGCGGCGATCCCACGTGGCGCCAGCTCGACGCGCTCGACTACCACTACTGGACCCAGCCCCTCCCGAACCCGCTCAGCTTCTTCGCGCACCAGCTGCCGGGACCGATCCAGTCGGCGTCGACGCTGACCGTCCTCGCGCTCGAGCTCGGGCTGCCGTTCGCGATCTTCTTGGGGGTGCGCGGACGGCGCGCGGCGTTCCTCGGGATCACCACGCTGATGATCCTCATCCAGCTCACCGGCAACTACGGGTTCTTCAACCTCCTCACCGTCGCGATCGCGCTCCCGCTCGTCGATGACGCCGCGTGGGGCAAGCGCACGAAACGGATGTTGACGCCGACGCTCGAGGCGCATCCCCTCTGGCGCGAGCGCGTCCGGCTCGCGCTCATCCCGATCGCGCTCCTCCTCGCGCTCCTCGGCGCCCTCCAGATCGCGAGCTCGCTCGGCGGCGCGCCGCACATCCCGGAGTCGCTCGGCGCGATCACCGACCGCGTGCGCCCGTTCCGCTTCGTGAACGGCTACGGCCTCTTCGCGGTGATGACCACCGAGCGCCGCGAGATCGTGATCGAAGGCAGCCTCGACGGGCGCGAGTGGCGCGAATACCCGTTCCGCGATAAGCCCCGCGATCCGCGCGAGCTCCCGCGCTGGAGCGCCCCGCACATGCCGCGCCTCGACTGGCAGATGTGGTTCGCCGCGCTCGGCGACTTCGGGGACAGCCCATGGCTCCTCCGGTTCATGCGGCGGCTCCTCGAGGGACAACCCGGCGTGCTCGATCTACTCGCCGACGATCCCTTCGACGGCCACCCTCCGCGCTTCGTGCGCGCGCGGGTCTACGACTACCGGTTCGGCGACATGGCGCATCTCGAAGCGACCGGCGAGTACTGGATCGTGACGGATGAAGGCGCGTATGGGCCCACCCTGCGCGCCGAGTGAGCGTCCATCCCCGTCAGCGAGGACCGCTCTTGAACCAGCCTTGCTCGCGATACCACGCGCGCGTCCGTCGGATGCCCTCGTGCATGTCGACCTCGGGCGTAAAGCCGAAGTCCTGCTTCGCCGCCTCGCTCGAGCACGTCCAGGCGTCTTGCTCGCCCATCGTCAGCTTCTGCATGTTGAGGAGCCGCGGCTTGCCGTCGAGCTTCGCGAGGAGCTCTCCGCCCCACGCGGCGACCGGCATCACGAACGAGGGGACGTCGAGGGTGAACGGCCGCTTGCCGACCTCGTCGATGATCGCGCCCTGGAACGTCTCCCAGTCCACCGGGCGACCGTCGTCGAGGAAGTAGCCCTTGCCGAGCGTGTTCTCGCTGAGCGCGGCGTCGACCATCGCGCGGACGCAGTCGTCGATGTAGATCAGCGAGAACATGCGCTTCCGGTTCCCGTAAAACACGTTGCGCCGCTTCTCGATCTCGCGGAACAGGAGGAAGAACTCGCGATCCTCGGGGCCGTACACGCCGCTCGGCCGGATGACTGTCCACGGCAGCGCGCCGTCGAGCTTCTCGAGCCGCTGCTCGGCCTCGAGCTTGCTGCGCCCGTAGTGCTCGATCGGCTCGCGCGGGTTCGTCTCGACGTGCGGTTGGCGCTTGCTCGAGGGACCGAAGGCGGCGAGCGACGACACGTAGACGAAGCGCGACAGCGACGGGTGCGCCTCGCGAAGCGCGGTCAGCAAGTTCTCCGTCGGCATCACGTTCGCGCGCACGAAGTCGTCGTACGTCACGCCGTTCGTGGCGCCCGCCACGTGGAACACCCAGTCGGGCTTCTCGTCCTTCATCAGGCGCGTCAGCGCGTCGACGTCGTCGTAGCGCAGCGCGACCGAGCGTCCCTCGCGGGCGGGTGGCGAAGCGGGCCGGCGGATCGTGATCACGTCGGCGCCCGCGCCCTCGAGCGCCCGCTTCAGGTTTCGGCCGACGAAGCCGCTCGCGCCGGTGATGAGCGCCTTGCCTTCGATCTTTCGCGAGAGTCGGGTCACGGGTCGCGTTGTAGGGTGCGCCCCCCCGCGGGTGCAAGCGGACGCATCTCCTGTATCCTCTCCGCGGGGAGACCGGGGAGATGGCACTGAACCACGCCGAGTGGCGGATCGAGTCGAGCGCGTTCGGGGCGAACGCCCACGTCGACCGCGGGACGTTCTACGAGGCGCTCGGCGAGCCCTACGTCGCGGAGCTCGTCGTCCGCGTCGATCGTCCCGACGTCGACGCCGCCACGGTGCTCGGCAAGGACATCGTGCTCACGCTCGATCGCGGCGGCGCGGCGGTGCGGCGCTTCACCGGGATCGTGCGCGAGGTCGAGGAGCGCGGCGCCGACGTGGTGAACCACGCGACGCTCCTGCGGGTCGTGGTGGTGCCCGCGGTGTGGATGCTCAGCCGCCGCCGCGACACGCGGATCTTCCAGGACATGACGACGGTCGAGATCCTCGAGCAGGTCCTCCACGACGGCCTCGGTCCTTACTCGCGGTCCATCCGCAACGATCTGCGCGCGTCGGACTATCCGAAGCGCGAGTACTGCGTTCAGTTCCAGGAGACCGATCTCGACCTCGTCCATCGCCTGATGGAGGAGGACGGCATCTACTACGCGTTCGATCACGAGGGCGAGACGGAGGTGCTCGTCCTCCTCGATGACAACGCGACGTTCGGTGAGCTCGCCGAGCCGGCCGGCGGCCTCGTGTCCTACGAGGGCGCGAACCTCCTCGTGCGGACGGCGGAGCCGGTGGTGCTCGTCCAGCGCCGTCACGACGCCACGACGACGAGCGTCGTGATCAACGACTGGGACTGGACGCGCGGTACGATGCCGTTCAAGTCGGAGCAGCGCGCACAGGACGTGGCGGGCCGCGACCGCGAGAGCTACGAGCACGGCACCGGCAAGAGCCTCCAGATCACCGACTACAGCCCGCGCGCGTACGGCGGCGAAGACTCCGCGCGCCAGGCGCGGGTCCGCCACGAGGCCCACGTGCGCGACGCGCTGCGGGTCGAGGGCGCGGGCCTCGTCGTCGGCTTCGCGCCGGGGGTCCGCTTCACGCTCACAGGTCACCCGACGCTCGGGATGGACGGCGCCTATCTGATCACGCGCGCGGTGCACCTCACCGAGCCGGCGCCGGTGAGCCACCAGGCGAGCGGCCAGGACGTCGACGCGTACCACAACCGCTTCGAGTGCGTGCCGGCCGACATCCCGTTCCGGCTCGATCGGCGGACGCGCAAGCCGCGCATCCCGGGGATCCAGACGGCGGTGGTGACGGGCGAAGCCGGCCAGGAGATCACCACCGACGAGCACGGTCGCATCAAGGTTCAGTTCCACTGGGATCGGCTCGGCGCGAACGACGAGAAGTCGTCGTGCTGGATCCGCGTCGAGCAGCCGTGGTCCGGCGCGGGCTGGGGCTTCTGGTACGTGCCGCGGATCGGCATGGAGGTCGTCGTCCAGTTCATCGACGGGGATCCGGATCGGCCGCTCGTCACCGGCTGCGTGTACAACGCAACGAATCCTACGCCGTACACGCTGCCCGACGAGAAGACCAAGAGCACCATCAAGTCGAACAGCTCGCTCGGCGGCGGCGGCTTCAACGAGTTCCGCTACGAGGACAAGGCGGGTTCCGAGGAGATCTACACGCACGCGCAGAAGGACTACAACGAGGTCGTCGAGCACGATCACTCGACCCTCGTCCACAACGATCAGACGAACACCGTCGACAACGATCAGACGCAGCTGGTCAAGCGACACCAGGTCGAGCACGTCAACGGCAACCAGCAGGCGACGATCGGGGCGAACCGCACCGTGCTCGTAAAGGGCAACTTCGAGGAGACGGTCGACGGCACCGAGACGCGTCACGTGGTCGGCGACGTCACCGAGACGTTCGACGCGAACGAGACGCGCTCGATCGGCGCGACGCTGTCGGAGACGTTCCTCGCCACCGAGACGCGCACCGTCACGGGGAACCAGACGGAGACGGTGACCGGGCCGCACCGGCTGGAGATCACAGGACCCGCCACCGAGAAGGTGTCGGGCTCGCTCACCCAGCTCGTGACGGGTGGGATCACGACCCAGACGCAGGGGGCGTGGAACATCACCGCGACGGGCGGCTTCAACGTCACGTCGGCGGTGATCACCCTGACGGTGCCCGGCGGCGCGCAGATCACGTCCCCCGGCGGCGTCACCCACGTCGACAACAGCGACAGCTGGTTCGGCGGATCCGTGTTCGAGGCGTCGGCGTTCTCGAGCTCGCTGTTCGCGCTGAAGACGGAGCTCTGCGCCGTCACGCTCGGCGACACGATGATCAAAGCCGCGGGCGTGGGGATGCAGGTCGAGACCGCGCAGATCAAGAACGAGACCGAGGGCTCCAAGATCAAGTCGGGCGCGATCGCGCTGTGGAAGCGCCTCAAGTTCGACGTCACGTCGTGGAAGAACGAAGGCTGATCCGGCCCTCGAGGCGTCGCGGGTCTTGAGTTCTCGAGCGCACTGGGCGCACCCTGAGCCTCGCCCACGATGACGCGCAAGACGTACACCACCCAGGTGCGGGTGCTGCTCTGCCAGCAGTGCGGCGCCCCGCTCGAGACCGCGGAGCAGGGCGGCGCGGTCGCGTGCGGCTACTGCCGGGTAGAGAACCAGGTGAGCCGTCGGCGCGACGCGCTCCCCTTCGCGCCTCCGTCGATGCCGATCGACGAGAACGAGCGACAACGTCGCTTGCGTTCACAGGACGGCCGGCCGCTCGTGCCTCCGCCCTCGCTGGTGCCGCTGTTGAGCGGCAACGGCATCCACCCCGCGAAGCTCGACGAGGCGTTCCACGTCTATCAGGCGACGCGGCGCGAGGTGCAGGCGACCCACAGCCCCGAGGCGGCGGAGCGCCTCTACTTCCTCACCCTCATCGTGAACAACCACTTCGGGACGACGGGAGACGACGCGCGGCGCCGCGCCGTGCTCGAGACGAGCCTCGACACGCTCGACATGCCGCGACACGTGCAGTGCCTGCGGAGCCTCCTCGCGAGCGCGTCGATCAAGGAGGGCGACCTCGCGAGCGCGGAGCAGTGGCTCGCGCCGTTGAACCCGCGCTCCGACGACATCGACAGCGACTCCGCGTTCCGCGTCGCGCGCGCATACGTCGACACGTACCGCGGCGACTTCCACGCCGTCATCAACCTCCTCGGACACCTCGACGACGGCTATCCCATCGCCGACACCTGGGATCCGACCGCGGCGGTGCTGCGCGCCAACGCGCTCGAGCGACTCGGAGACGTGCAAGCCGCGGTGACGGCGCTCCGCTCGCGGATGGGTAAGGAGTCCCAAGGAGGACGCGCGACGATGGAGGCGATCGTGCGGGCGCACGCGCAGCTCCAGCTCTGCGCGCAGAGCTTTCCGATCGCGATGCAGGGCCACGCGCAGCACGCGGCGCAGCACGCGGCGAGCCGCACCGGCGGCGGCATCGGCTCGATCTTCTACTTCGTCGGGATCGGCATCATGGGCTTCGGCGTGCTGCTCGCGGTCGGGCTCAGCGTGCCGATGATGCTCGGCGGGCTGTTCGGCGGTGGCGGCGGCATGGAGGGCGGGCTCATCGGGATGGGCTCGGGCCTCTTCAGCGGGTTCATGGCGCTCGTGACCACCGTGCCGCTCGGGCTCATCTTCGCGGTGATCGGACACCGCTTCCGCGAGAAGGCGAAGCGCGCGGCGTGGCTCCGGGTGAACGGGATCGCGTGTCAGGGGCGGATCCGCGGGGTGAGCCCCACCGGCGTCTCGATCAACGACGTGCCGGTCGTGCGCGTGGAGGTCGAGGTGCTGCACCCGAGCGTCGCGCCCTATGTAGCGAGCTTCGAGCAGCTCTACGGCTCCGACATCGCGTCGGTGATGCAGCCGGGTGGGACCGTCCCGATTCGGGTGCATCCCCAGCAGCCCACCGAGATCATCCTCGAGTCCGCGTGAGCGCGCGCTTCGGGGTCCGATCGCTCGCTCAGATCTTGTAGGCTCTGCCCCGCGCCCATGCGGGGAATCAAGCCGTTCAAGCTGGGGATGATCGCGCGACCGTTCCAGTGGGGACGACAGCATCACCTCGGGATCTCCGTGCTCGCGTACTTCGCGTTCGAGCCGGTGGGCGCGCTGTTCTCCGACGCCGAGATGTGGCCGGAGCTCGCCGCGTTGCTCGGTCAAGATCTCGTGCTCGATGTAGGGATCCCGAAGTCGCGCGCGGAGTTCCTCCTCTTCGGCAGCGCGTACACGCCGGGCGGTGCTCCGGCCCTCACGTGTCCGGTGCGGGCTCGGGTGGGCGCGATCGATCGCACGCTCTACGCGATCGGCGACCGCCGCTGGGTGCGCGGCGTACCGAGCGATCCGGCGCCGTTCACCCGTATGTCGCTCGGCTGGGAGAACGCGTTCGGCGGCGAGGGCTTCCCCATGAACCCGCGCGGCAAGGGCGTGGCTCCCGTCGACGACGTGCACCCGCTGCCCAACGTCGAAGCGCCGGGGCGCCTCGTCGACTCCATCGCGGCGCGGCCCGAGCCGGCGTCGTTCATGCCTCTCGACTTCACGTGGCCGCAGCGCGCCCGCCTGGCCGGGACCTACGACCAGAAGTGGCTCGACACGCGCTTCCCCGGGTTCGCCGAGGACATGGACTGGCGCATCTTCAACGCGGCGGCGGTCGAGCAGCAGCAGGAGGCGCCGTTCGTCGGCAATGAACCTATCTTGCTCGAGAACCTCCACCCGAAGAAGGCGCGCCTCACCGCGCAGCTCCCCGGGCTGCGTGGGCGCTCGTTCATCACGAGGAAGGCCACCCCGAGCCAGCTCGAGGAGGTCGAGCTCCGCCTGATGACGGTGTGGCTGTTCCCCGAGATCGAGCGCGGGCTCGTGGTGTTCACCGGCGCGACGCCGATCGTCGAGGACGATGGCGCCGACGTGGAGCTGCTCATGATCGCGGCCGAGCGGCTCGGGGAGCCGCGCAGCTTCGCGCACTACGAGAACGTCCTCGCGAAGCGCCTCGACAAGGACAAGCTCGAGGAGCACCTCAACGACGCGGATCTCGTGCCCAAGGAGCTCGCCGGGCTCACGGCCGAGACGTCGCATCAGATGGAGCTCGTCTCGCACGAGGGCCTCCGCATGAAGCGCGCGCGCGCGAAGGCGGACGCGGAGATCGAGGCGTCGCGCCAGAAGGTGGCGGACCTCGGGCTCGACCCCGACGAGCACGCCGCGCCGCGCCTGCCTCCCGATGAGCCGCTCCCCACCGCGACGGAGGTGCCGGAGTTCGTCGCGAAGAAGCGCGCCGAAGCGGAGAAGATGAAGGCGGAGGCGGAGGCCAAGTTCGAGGAGGAGAAGGCGAAGGCCAAGAAGCTCTACGAAGACCTCGGGCTCGACTGGGAAGAGGTCGAGCAGGAGATGAAGTCGCCGCACCGCGGACCGCCCACGTACACGGCGGAGAAGGAGCGCGCGCAGTTCCGCAAGATGGCCGACGAGCACGCGGCGGCGGGCACGCCCGTCGACGAGCTCGAGTGGTACGCGACCGACGAGACGCTCTACGCGCAGTGGAAGGACTTCGAGGCGCGGCTCTGGGCGAGCTATCGCGCGTTCGCGCACTTCCAGGATCCCGTCGATCGCCTCGACGCCGAGGCGTCGGCGGACCGCATCCGCGCCGTGCGCGAGGCGGCGGGTACCCGCGCGACCTTCTCGGGGATCGACTTCACGGGCGCCGACTTCAGCGGGCTCGATCTGAGCGGGCTCGACTTCTCCGGGTCGTTCTGCGAAGCGGCGAGCTTCGTCGGTACCAACCTCGCAGGCGCCAACTTCTCTTCCGCGGTGCTCGCGCACGCCGACCTCAGCGGCGCGCGCATCCGCGGCGCGAGCTTTCGCGGAGCGAACCTCGGCAAGGCGAAGCTCACCCGCGCGGACAGCGAGGGGAGCGTCGACCTCACGGACGCCATCCTGTGGGAGGCGGACCTCAGCGGCGCGCGGCTCAGCGGCGCGCGGCTCACCGGGGCCACGCTCCTGCGCGCCAACCTCGCGGACGCCGACCTCGCCGGCGCCGAGGGCGAGAAGCTCGTGTTCCACGAGACCCGGCTCGCCGGTCTCTCGCTGGTCGGCGCCAAGCTCACCACCTGCGCGTTCATCCACCTCGACGCCCACCAGGCCGACTTCTCCGGCGCGACGCTCGACGAGTCCGGCTTCGTCGGCTGCCGGCTCGACGAGTGCAAGTTCGTGAATGCGAGCCTCGTCAACCTACGTATCGTGCTCGAGAGCCGCGCGTTCAACCTCGACCTCAAGGGGGCGAACCTCTCCAAGGCGAACCTCCGCGGGCTCGACATGCGCGGGTCGGACCTCAGCGGTGCGCGCCTCGACGGCGCGGATCTCAGCGACGCGAACCTCGAGGGCTCGCGCCTCTATCGGATCGTGGCGCGCGACTCCTCGTGGGTGCGCACCAACCTCAAGGACGCGTTCCTCGTCTCCGCCGATCTGATGCGCGCGATGCTCTCGAAGGCGGACATCCGCGGGGCGGACTTCCGAGGGGCGAACCTCTACGCGGCCGACTTCGCGTTGGTGCACGGCGATGCGGGCACGAACGTGACCGACGCGATCCAGCTCAAGGTCCGGACCAAGCCGACGCGGGAGCAGGGCTGATGGAGCGCGAGGAGCTCGCTCTCGAGGTCCAGAAGGGCAGCGCGCTGCGCGAGCTCGATCTCGCCGGCAAGGATCTCTCGGGGCTCGACCTCGCGGGTTGCATCTTCGAGTCGTGCAAGTTTCATGGCGCGAACCTCACGGGCACCCGGCTCAAGGAGGCGCTCCTCGTCCAGTGTGATCTCAGCGAGGCGAACCTCGAGGGCGCGAACCTCCACCTCGTGCAGTCGAACGGCTGCGACTTCACCGACGCGCACCTCGGGCGCGCCAAGCTCGCGGTCGCGCAGATCGCGCAGGCGAACTTCACCCGAGCCAACCTGGAAGGCGCCGACCTCGAGATGGCGACGTTCGCGGAGTCGATCCTCGCCGGCACGCGCTTCTTCGGCGCGAAGCTCGAGCGCACGAACATCGTGAACTCCAAGACGCCCGCCATCGATCTGTCGGGCACGCAGCTCGTCAAGACGATCTTCGTGGGCGCCGACATGACGGCGGCGCGGCTCGAGGGCGTCTCACTCGAGCTGGTCGTGTTCCTCAACTGCGCGTTCACCGGCGTCGATCTGAGCGGCCGTTCGCTCAAGCTCGTCACGTTCATGGGCAGCGACCTCGGCGGCGCGGTGCTCAACGACTGCGAGCTCACCCAGAGCAACTTCTCCGGCGCCCACCTGGTGGGGGCGGAGCTCGATCGGGTTCGGGGCAAGAACGTGCTGTTCAACGGAGCGAACCTCGGCAACGCACAGATCAAAGACGCGGATCTCTACGGCTCGCTGTTCGCCGATGCGATCCTCACCCGCACCGATCTCTCGGGCTCGGACTTGCGTCAGTGTATCTTCCATCGTGCGTCGTGCGAGGGTGCGGTGTTCGCCCGTACGAAGCTCGGCGAGGCCGACATGTCGAACGCGAACCTCGCGCTCGCCAACTTCAGCGCGGCGAACCTGTTCCGGACCCGCCTCCACAACATCAAGGAAGACCGGACGCTCTTCGACGCGGGACGCGCGATCGCGCTGGGGACCGACGAGGACCTCGCGAACGCCGAGAATTTCGAGCCCCGATACTGATTCCTGGGCCTCCCCTGGGGTGTGGCGCGCGCCTCCAGCTGCTACCCTCGAGACCCGAGGGAGGGGCGAAGGATGAACGCGACCGCGCTCAGGGTGGATGGCTCGCAGGTGTTCCAAGAGATCGGCGAGGTCGCCGCGATCGAAGGGACGGAGTTCCGCGTCGCGACGACGGCCGGGCTCTACACCGCGAAGCGTGCGTTCGGCTGCCTCGTCTTGCCGGAGCCCGGCGATCGCGTGCTCGTCGCGAGCACCTCGAGCGGGCAAGCGTTCATCCTCTCCGTCCTCGAGCGCAAGGGCGACGCGACGGCCACGATCGGCGCCGACGGCGACCTCGACATCCGCCTCGCGGACGGTCGGCTGCGCCTCGTCGCCAAGGACGGGATCGACGCGGTGACGACGGCGGCGATGCGGCTCGTCAGCGGCGAGCTCGAGCTGAACGCGAAGAGCGCCAAGGCGGTGGTCGGCGCGCTGGCCTTCGTCGGCAAGTCCGCCGCGCTCAGCGTCGAGGGCGTCAAGGGCGTGTTCGGCCTCGTCGATCACGTCGCGGACCGGATCAGCCAGCAGGTGAAGCGGAGCTACCGGTTCGTGGAGGAGCTCGACGTGACGCGGGCCAAGCACATCGACGTCCGCGCCGAGGACAACGTGCACGTGCGCGGAAAGAACACGCTGGTGAGCGCGGAGGTCCTCGTGAAGATGGACGCCGAGCAGATCCACCTGGGTTGACGCAACGATGTTTGCAAACTCCCAGATGATGGGGATGGACCTCGCGTTCCCCGACGTGTGCCTCACCCCCACCCCGGCCGGCCCGGTGCCGATCCCGTACCCGAACGTCGCGATGGGCCCCACCGCGATCCCGGCCCAGGTGCGCGTGTTCTACTTCTTCACGCCGGGCCACAACATGGGCACCTCGATCCCGCTGACGAACGGGGACAACGCGGGCGTCGCCACGGGGGTCGCGTCCGGGATGGTGATGGGCCCGCAGCGACACGTCACCGCGTCGTTCACGATCCTGATCGGCGGCATGCCGGCGACGAAGATGACGAGCGTCTCGATCCAGAACAGCACCAACGCACCCGGCTGCCGCATCGTCCCCGCGCAGCCGCGCGTCCTCTTGCTCGCGCCCTGAGGGAGCTCGCCGATGGCCGATGACGATCGCTCCGTGAACTACCGCCTCGACTGCGATGCGCTCGGCGGCATCGTGCCGCCGCTCCGCTACGTCCGCCTCGTCGAGGCGCTCAATCTGCCTTACGCGCTGCGGGTCGATGCCGACATCGACGATCCGGGGCTCGACCTCGCGACGGTGGTCGGCGCGGACGCGGTGCTCGAGATGCGGCGCGGCGCCGACGCGGTCCGCCGCGTGTGCGGGGTGGTCCGCGAGGTCGCCGAGTTCGACGCGCACGGTGGACGGACGGCGCGCCTCACCATCCTGCCCGCGCTCGCCCACCTCGGGCTCGTGCGCAATACGCGCATCTTCCAGGACAAGACGGCTCCCGACATCCTCAAGGAGGTGCTCGAGGCCGCGCTCGGCGCGTACGGGCGAACGGTGAGCCAGGACCTCGAGGGCAAGTACCCCACGCGCGAGTACTGCGTGCAGTATCAGGAGACGGACCTCGACTTCGTCCATCGCGTGATGGAGGAGGAGGGGATCGGCTACGCGTTCTCGCACGAGGGCGACAAGGAAGAGCTCGTCCTGCGGGATGACAACGACTCGTACCCGGACGCGTCGGGCGGTCCCGCGATCCCGTACCTGCCCGTCCACGCGCAGCAGGTCGACGTGCAGCCGGTGCTGCGCTTCGAGCGCAAGCATCAGCCCACGTCGACCAAGGTGACGGTGCGCGACTGGGACTGGACGAAGGGCGGCGATCTCCTCGTCGACGGCGAGGAGGTCGGTCAGGGCTCGGATGGGCGCGAGCGCGAGAGCTACGAGCACGGCCGCGGCCGCTCGCTCTCGATCTGGAGCTACGATCAGGGCGCGCGTCGCTATCAGAAGAACGACAGCGCGGATCAGCCCACGACGCGGCTCGAGGCGCACCGTCACGAGGAGCTGCGCGGGAGCGGCGTCTCGGTCCACCTCGGGATGATCCCCGGCGCGCGCTTCGAGCTCACGGGGCACCCGTCTCCGGGCGCCGACGATCGGTACCTCGTGACCAAGGTGATCCACGAGAGCCGCGTCGTCACCGATGCGCTCGATCGGCCGGCGACCGGCGGGACGAGCGACCTCTATCACAACCGCTTCGAGTGCATCCCGAACTCGACGCCGTACCGTCCGTACCGCCGCACCAAGAAGCCGGTGATCGCGAGCTCGCAGACGGCGATCGTCACCGGGCCGAGCGGCGAGGAGATCCACGTCGACGAGCACGGCCGCGCCCGCATCCAGTTCCACTGGGATCGCCAGGGCGCCTACGACGAGAAGAGCACGTGCTGGGTGCGGGTGCAGCAGCCGTGGGCGGGGGCGGGCTGGGGCTTCTATTGGGTGCCGCGGATCGGGATGGAGGTGCTCGTGCACTTCGTCGACGGAGATCCGGACCGACCGATCGTCAGCTCCGCCGTCTACAACGGCTCGCACCCGACGCCCTACGCGCTGCCCGACGAGAAGACGAAGAGCACCATCAAGTCGGACAGCTCGCTCGGCGGCGGTGGCTTCAACGAGTTTCGCTTCGAGGACGAGAAGGGCAGCGAGGAGATCTACACGCACGCCCAGAAGGACTACAACGAGGTCGTCGAGCACGATCACAACACGCTCGTGCATCACGATCAGTCCAACACCGTCGATCGCGATCAGACGCAGAAGGTGCATCGGCACCAGACCGAGGACGTCAACGCGAACCAGCGGATGACGGTCGAGGGCAACCGCACCGTGACCGTGCACAAGGACTTCGAGGAGGAGGTCCTCGGCACCGAGACGCGGCACACCATCGGCGATGTCGACGAGACGTTCTCGGCCAACGAGACGCGCACCGTGACGGGCGCCGTCACCGAGGACATCAGCGGCAACGAGACGCGCACGATCAACGGTCCTCAGAGCGAGACGATGTCGTCGACCTACGAGCAGTCGATCTCGGGGAGCTCCACCGAGACGATCCTCGGCACGCTCCAAGAGGACGTGATGGCCGGCATCACGACGACCACGCCGGCGGTGTTCGAGATCAACGCGGCCAGCATGTTCAGCGTCACCGCGCCGGCCGGGATGAAGCTGACCGCGCCGGGCGGGACCCTGCTGCTCGCGCCGGGGGGCGTCTCCCGCGTCGACTCCATCATGGACTGGAAGGGCGTCCAGAAGATGGAGGTCGGCGGCATGGAGTACGCGCTGAGCGGGATCAAGATCGGCGTCGTCTACTTCTCCCTCGGGTTCACCGGCGTGAAGCTCGAGGACACCGCGATCACGTACGCCAACGACGGCATCAAGCTCTGGCAGGAGCTCCTCGGGATCGAGGGCCCGGCCATCGAGATGAAGATGGGCGCCGTCGAGGTGGAGTCGCAGCAGAAGGTGAAGACCTGATGGCCGACAGTTTCGTCACGTACTCGCTCACGTCCGGCGGCTTGCCCGACGCGACGTTCGTCGTGAGCTTCGCGCGCGTGGTCGAGGAGCTCAACGCGCCCTACCGCGTCGAGGTCGCGTTCCGCTCGAACGATCCGGCGGCCGACCTCTCCCTGATGCTCGGGCAGGACTTCGCCCTCGAGATCCGGCGTGGCGCCAACGTGCGACGCGTGGTGGGCGTGGTGCGCCACATCGAGGAGGGCGAGCAGACGGAGGACGTCGCGCCGAAGCTCGTCGGCGTCCCCGCGCTGTGGATGCTCGGCCTTCGTCGCAACACGCGCATCTTCCAGGAGAAGACGGTCACCGAGATCCTCGAGGACGTGCTCGGCGCCGGGCTCTCACCGTACTCGCGCAGCGCGCGGCTCGACGTCGAGAAGACGTATCCGCGGCGCGAGTACTGCGTGCAGTACCAGGAGACCGATCTCGACTTCGTCCATCGACTGGTGGAGGAGGAGGGCATCCACTACGCGTTCGAGCACGACGGCGAGCAAGAAGTGCTCGTCTTCTACGACGCGAACGCTCAGCACCCCGAGGTGCCGACGGGCAAGACGATCCCGCTCCAAGCGCACAACCTCGCGGTCCACGACGAGGAGCCGATCGTGCTGTTCCGGCGCCGGCATCGCGCGACCACCACGAGCGTGGTGGTGGCGGACTGGGACTGGACCAAGGGCACGATGCCGTTCGACGCGGAGGCGCGCTCCACCGACGACCTCGGTCGCGACCGCGAGAGCTACGAGCACTCCGAGGGGCGCAGCCTCACGATCTGGGACTACGACGCGGGCGCGAAGGCCTACCAGAGCAACGACGCGAGCGAGCAAGCGACGTTGCGCAAGGAGGCGGCGAACCAGGGCCGGATCCTCGGGCAGGGCATCGGGCGCGTGATCTCGATGGCCCCCGGTCAGCGCTTCGAGCTCGTGGGCCATCCCACCGCGGGGGTCGACGCGGAGTACATCTTGGTGCGCGTCGAGCACGTCAGCCGCGTCACCGCGCTCGGGGCGGCGGACGACACCAATCAGGACGCCTATCACAACCGGTTCGAGTGCATCCCGGCGAGCGTGCCGTACCGCCCCGAGCGGAGGGCGCAGAAGCCGAGCGTCCACGGTGTCCAGACGGCGGTCGTCGTAGGGCCCGCCGGCGAGGAGATCCACACCGACGAGCACGGCCGCATCAAGGTCCAGCTCCACTGGGATCGCGAGGGTCAGAACGACGCCGACAGCTCGTGTTGGATCCGCGTGCAGCAGGCGTGGTCCGGCGCGGGTTGGGGCTTCTGGTATCTGCCGCGGATCGGGATGGAGGTGGTCGTCCACTTCGTCGACGGCGATCCCGACCGACCCCTGGTGACGGGGTGCCTCTACAACGCAAATAACCTTCCGCCGTACCCGCTGCCCGACGAGAAGACGAAGAGCACCATCAAGTCGAACAGCTCACTCGGCGGCGGTGGCTTCAACGAGCTCCGCTTCGAGGACAAGAAGGGCTCGGAAGAGATCTTCACGCACGCGCAGAAGGACTACAACGAGGTCGTCGAGCACGACCACACGACGCTCGTGCACAACGATCAGTCGAACGAGATCGACCGCGACCAGACTCAGCTCGTCAAAAACAATCAGACCGAGACGGTGCAGGGCAACCAGACCATGACGGTCGACGGCAACCGCAAGGTGCAGGTGAAGGCCGACTACGACGAGACGATCGAAGGCACCGAGAAGCGCACGGTGACCGGCGACGTGACGGAGACCTTCGACGCGACCGAGACGCGGACGATCACCGGCAACGTGGACGAGACGATCGGCGCGGAGGAGACCCGCCAGATCACCGGCGCGCACAAGGAGACGGTCGACGGCTCCGAGAGCATCACGCGCGCGGCGGGCTCGACCCACATCGTCAGCACGACGCTCGATCAGAGCGTCGACGCGGGGATCAGCGTCACCACGCCGATGTGGCAGATCCAGGCGTTGGCCGGCTTCAACGTGACGGCGACCGGCGGGATCAAGCTGAACGCGGGGACGATCTCGCTCTCCGCGCCGGGCGGCGTCACGATGGTCGACCAGTTCTGGGAGTGGGCGGGCGTCTTCAAGAACGGGAGCGGCGGCTTCAAGCGCAGCTACACGCACATCAAGGACGAGTTCGCCGGCGTCACGATGGAGGTCAACGTCCTCAAGGGTGAGCTCGAGGTCTTCAACGCAAGCCAAGTGGGCGTCGAGATCAAGACGGCCGGCCTGGCGGTGCTCTCGCCGATCACGAACATCTGGGTCGGCGCCGTGCGCGTGGAGAACGGCCCCGAGGTGGGTTAGCGCGAAGCGCGAAGCGGTCCTTTCCTTTGCCCTTCCCCGCGGAGGGGAACCGCCGTGTACGAGGACGAGCACGGATACGTGCACGTGCACGAGGACGAGATGCGCCCATCGACCTTGCCTGCCTACGGCCGCGCGGTGGCGTAGCGGATCACGCCGACGCCGGGATCCCAGAACACGATGTGCGGTCGGCGGTCCGGTCCGATCTTCATGTCAACGTGGACTTCCTCGGGGGTGACGCCGGGGAGACGCGCGACGGTGTCGACGATCCAGCGGAGCTCGCCCGCCACCATCGTCTCGCGGTGGTACTCGAGCGTCGTCTCGGTGCTCGACGCGTCGGCGACGAGGAGGTGCATCCAGCCGCGCGCGTCGGTGCCCAAGACGATCGGATGGCGACCCGGGAGGTCCGCGATCGCGAGGCCCATCATGTGCGTGGTGACGACCGGGTCGACGACCCCGCTCCGCACGCGCGCGAGCCGGATCTCGCCCGAGCCGCTCTGCCAGTCGAGGTACGCGACGACCGCGTCCTCGCCGACCATCGTGATGTCGGCGCCGACGCCGGACGCACGGTTGGCGATGCCGATGTTGTCCAGCGTGCGCGCGGTCGACCAGAACGCGGCGCCGATCGAGTAGGAGGGCGCCGACGCGGCGAGCGTGACGCTCCACTGGTACGCGGCGTGGACGCTGCCATCGGCGGCCGCGACGAGGCCGATCGCGCCGGGCCCCTCGAGGCGTGAGTCGCCGTCGTTGCGCAGCGTCGCGCGCGTGCCGAACGCGCCGCTCGCCTCCTCGCGCCGCGCCGCCGTCGCGCCGGCCGCGTCGTCGTGCCACGCGATCGCGATCCGACCGTCCGTGTCCACCGCCACGTCGACGACGCCGACCGGGCCGACCGCCGTCGCCACCGTGGTCGGGAGGCCCATCGTCGTACCACGCAAGGTACGTAGACCGACCTCGCTCCCGAAGTCTGAGCGCAGCCAGTACGCGATGTGGTGCATGTCGGGCGCCTCGGTCGCGATCGCGAGGTGCGTCCCCACCACGTCGCCGATCGAGGCGACCGGATCGATGCGCGGGCCTTCGGTGACGGTGTCGGGCGACGCTTCGGCGAACGAAACGGTGCGCACCGCGCCGGTGTCCGGGCCATCGAGCTCGTTGAACGCCACGGTGATCGTTCCATCCGACGCGCGTCCGAGCGCGAGGGCGAGGCTGTCGAAGGGGGCCGCGACGTCGGCGATCTCGCGACCGGGGCAGGCCGCCGAGATGCCCGGATCGCTCCACTCGCGCGTGCACGGGGTGTCGATCGCGGTGGGGACGAACGCCACGTCCGCGTCGCCTCCTCCGCCGCGTCCGCCGTCCCCGGGCGGCCCGCCGTCCGCTCCCGCGTCGCGTTCCGCCCCGGCGTCCGCCCCGGCGTCGCGCGCGCTCGCGTCGCCGCCGCCGCCGCCGTCGGGGTCGACGACGGTGAAGATCGAGAAGTCGGGAGCGCACCCGAAGAGGGCCACCGCGAGCGACGCGCGCACGATCCGCCGAAGCACGCGCCTACTATAGGACAGCTCGAGCCTCCCGAAGGAGGTCGCGGCTCGCGAACCGGGCCGGGCGTCCACCCCGGTCACGTTGTATCCTCGCGAACGGTAAGGCTGGCGTGGTGGAGCCGGACGCAGCGGGGGACGGATCGGCGGATCGTCCGTCTCACTTCGGAGGCGGGGTCCAGCCCGGTCACGTGATCGCGGGCCGCTACGTCGTCATGCGCGAGCTCGGCGCGGGCGGGATGGGCCAGGTGGTCGAGGTCGAGCACATCGAGCTCGAGAAGCGCTTCGCCCTCAAGCTGATCCGGCCCGACCGATGGGACGCGAGCCTCGAGGCGCGCTTCCGCCGTGAGGCCAAGGCGCTCGCGCGGGTGGTGACGCCGCGCGTCGCCCAGGTCACCGACTTCGGCGTCGACGGGGACCGGGGCCCGTTCTACGTGATGGAGCTCGTCGACGGCGAGCCGCTCGACGAGCTGATCCGAAGGCAAGGCGCCTTGCCGAAGCACCGCGCGATCGAGATCGCGATCGGGATCGCGGAGGCGCTCGACGACATCCACGGCGCGTCGATCGTGCACCGCGACGTGAAGCCGGGGAACGTCGGCATCTGCGCGCGCGGTCCGGTGGAGGTGCGCCTCCTCGACTTCGGCCTCGCCACCAGCGTCGACGATCGATTCGGCTCGCGCATCACGGAGAGCAAGAAGATCGTCGGCTCGATGCCGTACATGGCGCCCGAGCAGTTCCACGGCGCGGCGCCGAGCCCGGCGATGGACCTCTGGGCGCTCGGCGTGGTGCTCTACGAGATGCTCACCGCGCAGCTCCCGTTCGAGGCGCAGTCGAGCGCCGCGCTGATGCACAAGATCTTGACCGATCCCCCACCGGTCGATCGACTCGCTCCGCCGCTCGCTGCGCTCCTGTCCACGCTGCTCGCGAAGGAGCCCGGCGACCGACCGGCGAGCGCCGAGGACATGGTGGTCGCGCTCGAGTCCGCGCTGTCCGCTCCGGATCTCGCCGCCGACGAGCCGACGCTGAACATTCCGTCGTTCGCGACCGCGGAGGCGCAGCGGGTCGACACCGACTCTCCCCTCACGGCGACCCGCTCGCGATCGGTGCCGTTGATCGCCGGCGTGTCACTCGCGGTGGCGGGCGCCGCCGCCGCGATCGCCGCCGTGCTCTACGCGTCGCAGCCGTCGGACGGCGGCGCCGTGGAGCCCCCCGTGCCGCCCGCGCCCATGGCGGTCACCGAGTCGCTCGGTTCGGCGCCGACCGAGACGGCGGTGCCTACGCTCGAGGAACCGATGGAAGGCGTTCGTGAGGTGGAGCGAGCGCGCTCGGAGCGGCCCAGCGAGGTGGCGGAGGCCGCGCCGGTCGATCCTCCGCGGCTCGTGCGACGCGGAGCTCGCGCGCGCGTCGAGAGCGAGGCCTCGCCCGTCGAGCGCGAGCCGACGACCCAGACCGCGCCCGCCCCGATCCCGGACGCGTGGAGCGGTCAGATCATCGAGGCTCCGCGATGAGGAGCGCAGCGATCATCGCGCTCTCGGTCTCGCTTCTGCTCGCGAGCGCCGCTCGGGCGCAGGACGGTGAGGTCGATCCCGTGAGCGAGCAGGCGACGCGCCGATTCGAGGAGGGCGTCGTGGCCCTTCGCGCGGAGCGATACCAGGACGCCGCCGTCGCGTTCCGCGAGTCGTACCGGCTCGATCCGCGCGTCGAGACGATGTGCAACCTCGCGCTCACCTACGATCGATCGGGTCCGGAGAATCGACACCAAGCGCTGCGCGCCTATCGCACGTGCGCGCGCGACGACACTACGGGCCGCTACGCGGGGTACGCGCAGCAGCGCGTCGGCGAGATCGAGCGCGCCCTCGTCCTCGAGGAGCAGCCAGCCGGTTCGGACCCGGATGGCGACGCCTCGCCCGAGGAGAGCGAAGCGGCGCCCGCGGAGGACGCCGGTCCGGTCGACGACGGCCCCATCGGACCGCTCGAGCCGGTGCCCGAGACCACCGCGAGCGAGCCCGATCACACGGTGATGTACCTCGGTTTCGGCGTGGCCGGCCTCGCCGCGATCGCGTTCGGGGTCGCGATCGGCTGCGGCGTCGAGTCGACGCGCCTCGCGAACGACCTCGTCGAGCGCCTCGGTCCGATGCCGACCATCGTGCGGGGGAGCGCGGACCACGACCAGCTGCGCGACGCCGAGGAGCTCGCGGACGTGTCGAACGCGATGTACATCGCGGGCGGTGCGCTGACGCTGACCTCGATCGTCATGATCATCGTCGACATCGCGATCGCGTCGGCGCCGGGGCCGCGCACCGCGGTGGCGATCGGTCCCGGGTCGCTCACCGTCCGGTTCTGAACCTCGTCGGTTCCGAAGGCTTCACGGCGGCGAGATGTCGCTCTCGCTCCGCACGCGCGGACGCGACGTGGGGTGCAGCGCGATGGCGTGGGACAGGCGGCTCGGCACCGGACGTTGGGATCGCGCGCGCTCGAACGTCAGATCGACGCGGCCGCGGCGCGATCGATCCTCGTGGAACACGGTGAGCCACGGCTCGCCGGCGACCGCCCGCGCGGGGACCGCGTCGCGGAGGAGCGCTTCTAGCCGAGCGCTGTTCGGCTGCCCTGCGTAGCCGACCGGCGCGCTCCAGCGGCGTGCGCCGAGCCGCGCGGAGACGCGGTAGGGCGCGATCACGCTGACGCGGAACGGGCGCGGCTGCGACGGGCCGACCGGCTCGGAGTAAGGAAAGAAAGGTTGCTCGGTGGTGAACGTCATCCGCACGGCTCGGCTCGCGACGTCGCCGCCGCTCGTGGCGCCGGGATAGCGGAACGCGGTGATCATCCAGCCGCGCTCGAGGTACGGGGCCATCCAACGGGTGAGGGGCTCGGAGCTCGGGTAGCGGTGCTGCGCGAGCCAGGCGGCGAGCGCGCTCGGATCGTTCGCGGCGAGGACCGCGGCGTCGAGGCCCGCGACGCGGCGCTCCTCGAGCACGTGGACGAACGAATCGAACGAACCGGCTCCAAGGCTCTGCGCCCCCGCGGACCGCACGCGACCGCGAGGAGCGGGTTCGTGGCGCCGATAGATGTCGAAGAGGCTCGCGAACAGATCGGCGCGCACCTCACCGAGCTGGGGGCGCGTCGGCGTGGGGACGAGGAAGCCGAAGTCCTGCGTCGCGCCGTGGAAGCCGGCGTGACGGATGAAGTGCTCGGTCCGCGTCTCCTCGTCCCAGACGATCAGCGCCTCCTCGCCGACGATCTGCACGGGCGCGTCGCGCGACACCGAGGCGCAGGCCGAGACGCCACGAGGCGCGGGCAGCGTCGCGAGCACGATCAGGGAAAGGAGCGCGAGGCCGAGGGCGGCGGTACTGGGTCGCATGGAGCGAGTATCCGATCCTCGTCACGCCGCGTCGACGCTCGACCGCGCCTCGCGCATCCTTCTCGCATGGACGACTCGGTCAGCATCCAGTGCCCGTGGTGTGGCGAAGAGGTGTCGCTCTACGTGGAGATGGAGACGGCGGGATCGATGGTCGAAGACTGCGAGGTATGTTGTCGGCCTTGGCAGCTCTTCATCGAGCACGGCGAGGACGGTGAGCCGCGGGTGTCGGTACAGCGCGCCTGAGCGCTCGGCGCCACGCGGGATGGCTCACCGCCACGCCGGCTGGCGCAGCGTGCCGCCGGTGTCGCGCGGGCCGCCGGTGCGGTGCACGCCGGTGATGTTGAACATGTCCCAGAGCGCCTGGGCGCGCGCGTGCCAGCCGAGGTCGCGGCGGCTCGCCTCGAGGCCCATCGTCACCGCGAGCTCGTGCATCGCGGCGTGGTCCTCGAGATCCGCGCTCACAGCGAAGTCGTAGACGCGCCAGAGCATCGCGAAGCAGTCGCGGTGCACCTCGTCGATCAGCGACTGCACGTCCCGGTCGGCACGATCCATCGCCGGGCCGGGGAAGAAGTGCTGGTGGATCTGTCGCGCGAACGAGAGGCTGATGAGCTTGTTGAGCAGGCTGTCGAACGCGAACGCGCGCTCGTGGAAGCACACCCGGAGGATCCGGAACATCAGCTCCGCGCGTGCGTCGCGCATGACGTAGCCGTAGCTCAGGTAGTCGCCCTGCAAGCGGCCTTGCTCGGCCAGCCTCGTGAGCAAGCCCGTCCCCGAGTAGATCTCGGTGCGACAGAAGTTGTACGGCATCCCGAGGTTCGTCTCGGCGAACTCGAGCGTGATCTTCACGTCGTCCATCGAGCAGTCGGGATCGAACAGCATGAAGTTGAACGACGGATGGACGCCGTGCGCGCGGCAGAGCGCGATCGCCTCGCGGTTGTGGTGCGGCTTGTGGAGCCGGCCGAGGTACTCGAGCCGCTCGGCGGACGCGTTCTCGATGCCCATGAACATGTGGATGGCGCCCATCCGCTGCGCGGCCTCGAGCACCGCGGGGGTGATCGTCTCGGGGCGGCCCTTGATCCAGAACGCGACCTTGCCGACGCCGCGCTTGGCGAGGCCCTCGGTGATCGCGTCCATGCGCTCGACCGTCTTCTTCTCGCTCGGCAGGACGAAGATGTCGTCTTGGACGAAGAAGACGCGCGCGCCCGCGCGGTGATAGAGGTCGGCGATCTCGTCGGCGACCGGCTCGGGGGCGCGGAGGCGGAACGGCGCGCCGCCGGCGTCCTTGCCGAACGCGCGGATGCTGCAGTAGTCGCACTCGCCGATGCAGCCGCGCGCGGTGACGATGAACGCGACGGGCACCCCCGCCACGCGGTAGGGCTCGGCGGGTCGGAGCGGCGGCGTGATCTCGTCGAGGTGGCGCACCGGATGGCGCCGGTTCGCGACCACGATCTCGCCCTCCTCGCGCCACACCAACCCGTCGATGTGCGCGAGCGGCTCGCCGTTCTCCATGTGCCGGAGCATCTCGAGGATCGTCTCCTCCGCCTCGTGGCGCACCACGGTGTCGAGCGCCTCGCAGTCGCGCAGCATCTCCGCGTAGCAGAACGTCGGTACGTGACCGCCGCACGTGATGTGCGCGGTGCAGCCGTGCGCGCGGAGCGAGCCCGCGATCGCGAACGCGTCGCTGATCGTGAACTGGAACGGCACCGCGATGCCGACGAGGTCCGGCTCGAGCTCCGCGATCTGCTTCGCGGCGCGGCCGAGATCGTCGCGCGTGTCGTAGCCGACGAGCACGTGCTCGTGCCCGCGCTCGTGCACCACCGCGCTCAGGTACTGGAGCGCGAGGTTCTCCTGCATGATCGGGCCGACGAACGCGACCCTCAGGCGACGTGCGGGTTCCTCCTTCGACTCGTTCATGCTCATGCCTCCCCCTCCGCCATGATGGTGAACCGCATCGTCTCGATCCCGAGCCGGTAGCTGGCGACCGCCGCGCCGTTGTCGGTCCGCACCGCGACTTGCGCGATCTGCGGCTCGGGCGCACCGTCGAACAACCACACGCGGACGTCGTCGCTCACCTCGAGCAGCTCGCCGCGGCTCGCGTACCAGTCGTAGATCAGCGCGCGGTTCGGCTGGTCGTGCTCGGCCCACAGGACGAGCGCGTTCTCGAAGCGCGCGATCGGGCGGAGCCGCAGCTGGATCCCTTGCTGGAGCGGGAGCGAGTCTGGTCGCTCCACCGGGATGAGCGGGGTCGGCGCCATCTCCGCGATGATCGCACACGTCTTGCACTCTTCACCGGAGCTCGCGAACGTGATCGTCCCGTCGTCCTCGTGACAGGGATGGACGATCGTCGTCGCGACGACGCGCCGGGTGTCGCCGGGGCCGCAGGTGACGACCATCTCCGTCTCGAACACGAAGCGCTCGAATCCCTCGAAGCGCGCCGAGTCGGCGAAGTACGCGAACGGGAACGACAGCGTGAACACATAGTCGGCGCCGTCGAACGTGACCGGCCCGAGCATGCCGTCCCCGAAGCGGTCTTCGATCAAGCGGACGACGGGGACCTCCATCACCGTCGCGGCCAGGTCAGCGTCGAGTGTGATCGTCCCTTGCACGATCGAGGGGGAAGCGGTGCGGGCGAGCGACACGCGCGCCGCGAAGCCGCTGTCGACCATCATCCCGGGCTCGGCGCAGATGAGCGCGGGCTCGGCGGGCACCCCCTCGGGCGGGAGCTCGACCGTGAGGTCTCCGAGGATGCCGAAGTCGCACCACGGTCGCTCGCCCGCGTCGAACGGCGGTCCAGCGTCGAAACGGAACGGTCCCGCGTCGGGGCGTCCCGCGTCGATCGTCCCCGCGTCGTCGGGGCGCTCGTGGCTGCAGTAGCAGCCGCCGGTCTCCGTCGCGACCGCGAGCAGGAGCGCGGGAACGCCGGGGCGCAGCTTGCTGAACCAGAGCGTGATCGGTCGCGCGAGCGCGCGCGGCACGGGGATCCCGCGAGGGCGTGCGGGCGGGAGGGTCGTGGGATCGATGCGCCGCTCCCCGCTCACCTGCATCGGCAGGCGCGCCCGTCGTCGGTCTCGAGCCATGCGACAGCTTGCGCCTGCTACGGCGTCGCGACCAGAGGCACGATCCTCACACGCCGTCGCAGGTGAACGGGCCCCGCGGCACGACGCCCTCGTAGACGAGCACGTCGAGGACGCGCAGCGCGCCGTCGTCGTCCTCGAGCAGGTAGAAGCGCACGCTCGGCGCTTCGTCGTCCGTCCGCAGCCCGCCGATCACGCACGCGCGGCCGCGACCGTTCGGTCCATCGTTGTGCGACCAGTCGAACGCCACGGTGCGGCGGAGGAGCGGCGTCTGCATCGCCGTCTCGAACGCTCGGCGGTCGATGGTGGCCTGCCGCGATGGATGCAGCATGGCGTATGCCTCGTCGAGCTCGTCGTCGCGGAGGTGCTCGAGGTAGGTGTCGACGATGTCGTTGACCTCGGACGTCTCGAGGCCCGCGTGGACGAACAGCGCGATCAGCCCAGCGAGGAAGCCTATCGGGATCAGCATCCTCCAGTCGAACCTCTTCTTCGCCGCCACGGCTCGCCTCGACGCTAGCGCACGACGCGGAGCTGCCCGTCGCGGAGCGCCGCCACGATGCGGAACTGCATGCGCTGCTCGTTCGCGTCGAGCGGGGTCTGGATGAGCGGTACGCCGGGCGTCTTCTCGAGGCTCCACATGCGACCGCCCGCGATGGGGCGGAGCATCACGTCGTCGCGCTGGAAGTCTACGATCGGTTGGGCGGGGAGGAACTCGCTCGAGAGGCCCGAGCGGATCTGCTCGCGGAAGAAGTCGGCCGGCTCCTCGTAGGCGATCGACCACACCCGACACTTCGGATCGATCTCGGTGAGGAACGCGTCGACGTCGCCGCGCGCGAACAGATCGCGGATGTGGAGCGCGTAGTCGCGGAGCGCGTCCTCGTCGTCGTACGGATCGACGTCGAGGAGCTCGGAGGCGAACGAGACGCCTTCGTTGTCGAACGTGTGGAAGAACACTTGCGGTACCTCGAGCTCGACGTCGTCCTCGCGGGCCTGCGCGATGCGCGCGGCGAGCTCCGGCGTGAAGTCGATCTCGGTGATCGCGGGCCCGCCTCCGCCCGGGACCACGATGTCGCCCTTGCCGAACATGCGGACGGCGGCCTCCAGCTTCGCCTCGGACCACTCGGTGTGGGTGCCATCGTCGAGCGTCGCGGGCGCGATCGTGACCTCGAGCACGTTGCCCTCCCCGATGAGGAACGGGTTTACCGGTGGCGCGAAGTGATCGGTGTGCCGATCGACCGCCCGCACGTCCGCGACGGGGACACCGTTGAGCGACGCGGTGATCTCGCACCGGACGGTGAACAGCTCGAGGTGGTGGATCTTCGTCACGGCCCGACCCGCTGGTTGAGCATCGGGTCCTGCTGCCCGCGCGCGAGGTGCGCCTTGAGCGAGCATCCGCGCACCGTGCCGCCCTGGATGTACCGCTGGGCGTCGGCGTAGTCGACGTAGTTGCGACCGAGGAGCTGCGTGCGAGCCATCCGGCTCGTCGAGCGGAAGTCCTCGCGCACCGAGTTGGCGAGCGCTTCGATGTCCTTCGGCGTCTGGGTGAAGCCCTTGTCGGCGAGCACCGCCTCGGCGAGCTGGTCGCACACCGGCTCCATGTCCATCCAGCCGTTCCAGTCGCCGGAGTCCCAGCGCCGGCAGTAGTCGGTCGCCGCGCCGTGGCCCGGGCACTGCGGATTCGGGCAGTGGTTGTGCGCGTCGCGGTGCTCTCCTTCGCGATAGAAGAGCACGTCCGTCCCGTCGACGAACGTCGTCCGGAACACGCGCGCGATGTCCTGTTTGGACATGTGCGGCGGCGCGTACGGTGTCTCGCTCGGAAGGACGATTGGCAAGATCCGTTGCGATCCGACGAGATCGTACTTGCCCGTCTTCTCGTAGCTGATCCCGAACGCGGCGGCGCTGAACGTTCCGGTGAACGAGATTCCCGTCCAGGTGGGAGCGATCTCCACGCGCAGGCCGGGCTCGTGAGCTCCGATCCCGATCGTGACCTTGAACTCCAACTCGAACCCGGTCTGTCCCTTGCCCTCGAGCTTGACGAACGAGCCCGCCTCGGCGCGCGCGCCGATCGCACCCATGATCGAGTTCTTGAACGAGAAAGGCAGCTGCGCGTCGCCGTCGGGGCTCGTCCGCGCGTAGCCCATCGACAGCTCGCACGCGCCCTCGACCTGGGCGAATACCTGGAGCTTGCCGCCGCACGCCTTTACGCCGACGCCCATCTCGAGCATCACCTTGAAGAGCGTGAGCTTCGCGTTGACGTCGACCGCGGCGTACGCGCGATGGTCCTCGTACTCCTTCCACTGCCACTCGATCGCGAGCTCGCCGGTCATGATCTGGAGCTCGAAGTCGACGTAGAACCCGGCCTGCGGCGCGTAGTCCTTGATCGTGTCGATGATCCCGAACACGGCGCGGTAGAGGCGCAGGACCGCGGCGATGTACGTGAGCAAGCCGGCGGGATCGAGCGCGACCTCGTCGCGATAGAACTTGATCGGGACCTTGTCGGCCGCCTTCTTGATCGCGAGGCCGGCCGAGCCGTACTCGTGCCGCTCCTCGGAGTCGTCGACGGCGAAGCTGCCTCCGGGATCGTTGAGGAGGCCCTTGTCGGACTCGCGCTTGCCCTCCTTCGGGACGTCGCCGACGAGCGGGAGCTTCGACGGGCCCCACCCCGTGAACTCCTCCTCCATCTTGCGCTTCAGCTCTTCGGGCTTCGCGAGCTTGCGCGGATCCGCGTTCCCGTCGCCGAGCTTGACCCCGCGCTTGTACCCGCGGAGCGGCGGCATCTTGAGCTCGAACTTGTATTTGCGCGGGTGGTAGACGTCGACGCGCAGCGCCTGCGGTCCGTTGTTCAGGCGGTACTGCGTGGTCGCCATGAACTCGCGCCAGAAGCTCGGCTTGATGAAGAGGATGGCGTCTTGTCCGCCGAGATACGGCGTCTCGAACGCGTACTCGGTGTAGCCGGCCTCGCCGCCGCTCGGCGGGATCTTCTCGTCCGGCTTGCCGATCGTGTCGAGGTAGAGCTCGGGCTTGGGCGGGCTGCCGAGCTGCTCGTCCTTCCAATAGAAGTGGAGCTTGTCTTTGCCCGGCTTGCTCGGCACCACGTTGCCGACGTAGTTCGGCACCACGTCGATCACCGTGACGGGGTGTCCGTCGGCGTCGAGCGTGACACGACCATATGCGTTGCGGTTCTTCTGTCCGCGCTTGTCGTACGGCTCGACGTGGTGGTGGCAGTAGAAGTACCAGTCGCGCACGTAGGTCGGCTTCGGCTGCGGCGCCGGCGACGGCGGGGTGACCACGATCGGAGCGCCGGCCACGGTCTCGCCGGGGAGGCGGTCCTGGTTGCGCGCGTCGCGCAGATAGCGGATCCGCACCTCGCCGCGCGCGATGCGGAGCGCGAGCTCCTGGGTCAGCGCGCGGACGTCGGTCGCCTCGCCGTTGGCCAGGCTGTCCGCGAGGAGCGTGCGGAAGTGCGACGCGTGGACCGGGTCGTCGAGGAACCGCGCGATCACTCGTTCGAGGAGCTCTGCGTCGTGGATCTCGAACAGCGCGGTGCTGAACGCGGTCGCGTCGATCGGTCGGTCATCCCCGTCCCGCGCGAGCGCGTAGATGTCGTCGAACGGCCCAACGAGCTTCTGCGTCACGCTGTCCCCTTGGTCACACTGTCCCCCTGGTCACACTGTTCCCTCACTCACAGAGCGCCCTCTCCCCGAGCGGTCCGGCGAGTATACCCCCATCGCTCGCTATCGCTCGTGTTGCGGGAGCCCGTCGTCGATCGTGTAGTAGTCGCCCTTCTGAGAGACGAAGATGTGCATCTTGATCGACGTCTCGGTGGGATCGTCGAACGCGCCCAGCGACACCGCGATCCATGGGTTCTTGACCTGATCGATGGGGTCGAAGAACAGCGAGCAGCCGCACGTCGCGCAGAACCCGCGACGCACCTTCTCGCTCGAGCGATACCACGTGACGTTCTCTTCGCCGTGGATCGTCACCCGGTCTCGCGGGATGTCGGGACCCACCGCGAAGTGACCGGAGAACTTCCGACAGTTGACGCAGTGGCAGGCGTCGGGGGGAGGCAAGTCTCCTTCCACCTCGATCCTGACCGCGCCGCACAAGCAGGAGGCTCGCTTCATCGACGTTCCTTTCTCGAGCCCCGACCTTACCGCAAGCTCGTCGGTCGCTCAGCCCGCCTCCGCTCGCGCCCCCGACGATGCCTGGAGCGCGACCGCGAGCTGTGCGCCGTCCGCGTAGCGATCGCTCGGATCCTTCTCGAGGCAGCGCGCCACCACGCGCGCGAGCTCCTCCGGGACATCGGGCGCACGCTCGCGGACGTCCGGTGCCGACAGCTCGATGTGCGCGAACATCAGCTCGGCCCCGCTCTCCGCCTCGAACGGGAGCGCGCCGCACAGCATCTCGAACAGCACCACGCCGAGCGAGTACACGTCGGAGCGCGCGTCGGTCGGCTTGCCGCTCGCGGCCTCGGGGGAGATGAACGCCGGCGTCCCTGCGATGACGCCCGTCGCGGTCAGCCGCGTCATCGCCTCGTGCTTGGCGATCCCGAAGTCGAGGACCTTCACGAAGTCGCGCTCGTCGCCGACCTGCGTGATGAACAGGTTCTCCGGCTTGAGGTCGCGGTGCACGATCCCGCGCGCGTGCGCCTCGCCGAGCGCGCGCGCGGCCTGCCACACGATATGCGCCGCGCGCGCCGGGTCGAGCTTGCCTTCGCGCGCGAGCACCGCCTTCAGGTCCTCGCCCTCGAGCAGCTCCATCGCGTAGTAGTAGATCCCGTCCTCGCTCACCCCGTAGTCGAACACCCGCACGGTGTTCGGGTGCTTGAGGTCGGACATCGCCCCGACCTCGCGCTCGAAGCGCAGCGCGAGCTCGGGCCGCGCGTCGGCGCCGCGCAGGAGCTTGAGCGCGACGTTGCGGCGCAGACCCGAGTGATAGGCCGCCCACACCTCGCCCATCCCGCCCGCGCCGAGCTTCTTTTCGAGGCGATAGCGGCCGATCGAACGCGACTCGAACACCTGGCGCCGCAGCGCCCACATCGTGTGCGAGCTCAGGACGATCAACCCGACGAGGCAGACGACGAACGTCATGCTCTCCGCGAACGTCGCGAGCGCGCGCGGATCGGAGAGCTGCGGCCGCAGGTCCGCGTCGAACACCACGCGCGCGAGGAGGACGAGCGGACCGACCGCGGTGACGATCGAGGCGCGCACCACGCCGCGGCGCCACGGCTCGAGGATCGCCGCGCCCGCGATGCCGGTGATCACGATGAAGCCCTGCGTGTAGTCGCTCTCGAGCCCGCCGTACTCCGCGCACATGAGGCCGACCATCCCGCTCGCGAGGCCCCACGCGGTGAGCGCGAACGCGGTGAGCGCGCGGGGGCTCGGCACCGGCGGGCGGGAGAGCCGCCAGTAGATCGCGATCGCGACGGGCCACAGCGCGAAGCGGATCGACCAGAAGTAGGTGAGCACCCCCGGCTCGATGAAGCGGTCGACCAAGAGGTCGAGCAGGCCGAACGCGGGCATGAGGAACACGCCGACCGTGATCGCCGCGCGGAAGCGGAGCACGTTCGCGTAGTGCTCCTCGCGCTCGACGCGGGTGCGCTCGTCCGAAGGGGAGCGGATCGGTTCGATCGTCGAGGCAGGGCGGTCCGGCGCGGACACGGCCAGCCGCAGCTCCGTGGTGCGCTCCTCGTCGTGCACTCGCGCACGACTAGAACACGGCGCGCAGCGAAACTCCACGTCGGTCGAGCCGCGCGCCCTCGCGTGCGCCGCCCGGATCGATGAGCACGAGGACGAGCCCGACCACCGCGAGCGCGAGCGTGGTGCCCGCGAGGACGTCCGTCGCGAGGCCGAGCGCGCTCATCTGATCGGCGCTCGCCGCGTCGTCGGGACCCGAGCACGCGTGCATCGGACAGCGCGCCTCGAGATCGCTGCGCAGCGCGAGGCCGATGCTCCCCGTGATGATCGCGGCGATCCCCGTCGCGCCGGCGAGCCCGAGCAGCGTCGCGCCCGCGATCATCGCCGTCGGATCCGGCTCGGCCGCGCCGTGGTCGGCCGCGCGGTGCGCGGGCGCGTCATCGGGATCCTGCTCCGCGCCCACGTCCGCGTCGTCGCCGGCACCGATGCGCTCGCGCAGGACGGCGATGCGCGCCTGCACGAACGCGAGGTTCTCGGCGTGCGGGAGGCTCGCGAGGAACGCCTCGTACGCGACGAGCGCGTCGGCGTCGCGCCCCGCGCGATCCGCCGCCGCGCCCACGTTGTAGAGCATCTCGGGTCGGCCCGAGAGCTCGTGCGCGCGCTGGAAGCGATCGTACGCCTCGTCGAAGCGCCCCGCCGCGAGGGCGGCCACCCCGGCCTCGAAGAGCGCGTGCGCCTCGTCGTCGTGCGCGACGACGGCGTCGTCCTGTGCGCGCGCGAGCCCCGCCGTCGACGCGACGAGCGCGAGCGCGAGCACGAGGGCGAGACGGAGCGGAGAAGGGTTCATCGGTCACCTCATCGCAGGAGAGCGGTTCAGTACGGGAGGAGCGCGAGCATCGGGGTCGGCAGCGTGAGGTCCTCGCCGCTCCCGAGGCGTCCGAGGGTGCCGATACCCCAGCAGCGCGCGCTGCCGTCCGAGAGGAGTGCGCAAGTATGGTTGGCGCTCACCGCCGTCCCGCGCGCCGCGACGAGACCGACCGCCGTGCTGATCGCGGGGATCGAGGTCGGAGGGCTGCCGGTGGGCCCCCGCGCCCCGCGGCCGAGCTGCCCGAAGTGATCGTCGCCCCAGCACGTCGGCGTGCCCGAGGCGAGCGCGCAGCTGTGGGTGCCGCCGGCCACCACCGCGCTCGCGCTCGGCACCCCGACGACCGGCACCGGCGTCGTGCGGAACGCCATCGCGCCGTCGCCGAGCTGCCCCGCCGTCCCGTTGCCCCAACACACGATCGCGCCACCCATCCGCAGCGCGCACGCGTGGGTCGAGCCCACCGCGAGGTCGATCGCGTCGGTCAGCCCCGAGACCGGGGTGGGGCTCGGCCGCGCGGTCATCGAACCGTCGCCGACGCGTCCGTCTACGTTCGTTCCCCAGCACATGACGGCGCCGCTCGCTCGGCGCGCGCAGCCGAAGTCGTGTCCGAGCTCCACCTCGACCGCGTCGGTGATCGCTCCGGTCACCGCGGTGGGGACCGCGTCGGTGCCGCCGGTCGTGCCGCCCCCGAGCGCGCCGTTCATGTTGCTGCCCCAGCAATAGGGGACGCGGTCGCCGTCCGGTTCGAGCACGATCGCGCACGCGTGCGCGTAGCCGAGCGCGATCGCGGTGGGCTCGCCTCCCGCGATCGCGGTGACCGAGGCGTTGGCGCTCGCCGCGATGCCGGGCGAGCTGCCCCAGCAACGAACCTGGCGTGCTCCATCCAGGCCCACCACCGCGCACGCCGCGCCCCCCGTCGCGGCGAAGCTCCGCACGGGGTTGCCGACGCTCGGATGGGGGATCGGGATCGCGCTCGCGGCGGGCGCTCCGGGCTGGAGCAGGCCCAGGTTGTTCGCGCCCGCTCCGTAGAGCGCGCCGCTCCGGACCACGAAGGTGGTGAACGACCCGGTCGCGATCTGCGCGATGCCGGAGATGGGTCCCGCGCCGTCGGCCACGGGAGCGGGGGCGCGCACGACGAGATCGCGCACGCCGAGTTGTCCATTCGCGTCGTTGCCCCAGCACGAGAGGCGACCGCCATCGACTCCGCAGACGTGGGTTCCGGGAAGCGAGTAGGTGACCACCGCCGTCGTCGGGAGCGGGATGGACGTCGGGCTCGTGCGGGGCGGACCCTCGGTGCCGTCGCCGTGCTGTCCATCCGCGCGGAGGCCCCACGCCACGTGGCCACCCGCGCCGTGCGCGATGCACGACGCCTGTCCGCAGGCGAGGCGGTCGGCGGTGACCCCGTTGGGGGTCGGCGTAGCCGTCGACGGGCCGGCGACCCCGAGATCGCCGGCGTCGTTGCGTCCCCAGCACGATACGTTGCCTCCCGCGAGGATCGCGCACGTGTGGGACGAGCCCGCCTCGATCGCGCTCGTCGCGCCGAGCGAGCCGACGGGTGTCGGCGCGCTGCGGTTCGTCGTCGTTCCGTCGCCGAGCTGGCCGAACCCGTTCGCACCCCAGCACGACACCGCCGCCGCGGTGCGCGCGCACACGTGGTTTTCGCCCGCCGTGATCCCGAGCACCCCTGCGATCCCCGCGACGCGCGCGGCCCGGAGCGCGGCGGTCGTCGTGCCGTCGCCGACCTCGCCCGCGGTGTTGCGGCCCCAGCACCACACCTCGCCGACGTCGTCGAGCGCGCACGCGCCGGAGCGGAGTGGGGCGAGATCGGTGAACGTACGCGTCGCAAAGGTCGTAGCGTCCGCCGCGCGCGCGGTGACCGCCACGGGAGCGGCGCGGTTGGCTCCGGTGCCGTCGCCGAGCTCACCGTAGCCGCCGCGACCCCAGCAGCGGAGGTGGCCGGTGTCATCGATGCCGCACGTGAAGCTCTGCCCCGCGACGATCCGCGCGAACCGAGCGCTCGACACGATCGGCGCGGGGACCGCCCGCTCGTCGAGCGTCCCATCCCCGAGCTGGCCCGCCTCGTTCGCGCCCCAGCAAGAGACGACGCCGCTCGCGCGCAGCGCGCACGTGTGGAGCGCGCCGGGAGCGACATCGATCACCGGATCGCACACGCCGGATACGCACGCCGCGCCGCTCGCGCACGCGTGGCCGCACGCGCCGCAGTGGAGCGGATCGTCGGTGAGGCGCGCCTCGCAGCCGTTCGATGGATCGCCGTCGCAGTCGGTGTAGCCCGCGTCGCACGACGCGATCCCGCACGCACCCGACGCGCATGCGCCGCTCGCGTGAGCGGGCGCGCAGGGACTTCCGCACGCACCGCAGTGCGAGAGCGAAGTGGACACGTTGGTCTCGCAGCCGTCGGTCGGCGACAGGTTGCAGTCGCCGTAACCCGCGTTGCAGCCGGTCACCGCGCACGCCCCGCTCGCGCACGCCCACATCGCCTCGCTCCCCGCGCAGGGGCGATCGCAGCCGCCGCAGTGTTGGACGTTGGTCGCCGTGCTCACGCACGCGTCGCCGCACGCGGTGCCGGGCGGCAGGCACTCCGCCGCGCACATCGCGGCGCCCGCCGACGTGTCGCAGAAGTTGCCCGTCCCGCAGTCGTCGCCGCACGACGCGCAGTCGGTCCCGGTCCCCAACGCCGTCTCGCAGTCGGGGCTCGCGGTGTCGCAGTCGGCAAAACCCGTTGCGCAGACGTAGACGCACTCGCCCATCGCGCAGCTCGGCGATGCGTTCGCGGCGTCGCACACCGTCGCGCAGCCGCCGCAGTGCATGCGATCGTCGTCCAGCGAGGTCTCACAGCCGCTGGCGTCGAGGCCGTCGCAGTCGCCTCGCCCCCCGTCGCACGTGCGCCCGCAGAGCCCGTCCACGCACGTCGCGGTGGAGAAGGGCGCGCTCGGACAGTCGGTTGGGCCCGCGCACTCCGTGCCGCCGTCGCCGGGCGTCGCGTCGGGCGGGCCACCGTCGCGGACGGCGCCGTCGCGGATGGCTCCGTCGGGGGCCGCGCCGTCGGGAAAGGTGAAGTCGTTCACCAGCACGAGCGAGCACCCGCTCGCCCATCCGGCGAGCGCGAGCCCGAGCGCGGCGCGGAGCATGTTCGAGAGGACGCCGGGCGGTCTCGACGGGGACATGGAACGTGACGACGGCGAGCTGGACATCGCCTTCGACGCTAGCAACCCGGACCCGCCGCTCCGCGTCCGAGCGCCGTCCGATCGATGTCGAACCGACGCCCGCCCTGGACAGCTCCAGCGGACTCGGAGACGCTCGACGTCGAATCGTGGTCGATCGGCCGTCCAATCCGCTGGCCTCGGCGACGCCGAGCTTCCTCGGCGCCGCGCATCGGGCGCTGCTTCGGACGTTCGTCGGCCGCGAGCCTTCGCTCGGGGTGCTCGAGGCCGCGCTCGCGGAGTCCGAGCGCGCCGCCGAGCCCCGCATCGTCGCTTGCGTAGGTCCAGGTGGCGTGGGCAAGACCACGCTCGCGACGGTGTTTGCGGAGCGGGCGCGCGCCGAGGGCCGCGCGGTGTACTGGATCGGGCTCGGGCGCGGGCGTGAGGCGACGCTCGACGAGGCGGTCGGCGTGAGCGTCGCGTCGCTCGGGCGTCGTGAGCTCTCGGATGTCGTCGTCCTCGACGCGCTCGAGCGCGATCGCGGCGCGCTCCGGTGGGCGCTCGACGCGCTCGCGGAGGCGGGCTCGCGCGTGCTCGTCCTCGCCGCGAGCCGCGAGCCGGTCGAGCTCGCGAGCGGGCCGCTCCGCGAAGTGTCACGGGAGCTTCGGCTCAAGCCGCTGACCGAGGCGGAGACGCGCGAGGCGCTCGCGCGGCGCGGCGTCCCCGAGGCGCAGCGCGCCGAGCTCGCGACGCTCTCGGCGGGCCTGCCGCGCGCGATCGCGGAGCTCGCCGATCGCGCGCGCGCCGATCGGCCGACCCCGCTCGAGGAGCGTCCGCCGCACGAGCTCGTCGACGCGGTGGTGGCGGGGATCGTCCGCGATCTTCCGAGCGCGCTCCATCGCGGCGCGGTCGAGGCGGCGGCGGTCGCGTGCGCGCTCGACGAGCCGCTCCTGCGCGCGATGGTGGATCCCGAGGGCGGCGGCGAGGCGATCCGCGAGCTCTACGATTGGCTCGGCGCGCGCACGTTCATCCGCAGAGGATCGCGCGGGCTGAGCGCTCACCCGCGCGTGCGGGAGGCGCTCCGTCGCGATCTCGTCGCGCGCGACCCGGTGCGGCTCGGCGAGCTCGGTCGCCGCGCGGCGGAGGCGCTCGTCTCGCGGGTGAGCGACGCCGGCCTCGCGACGCGGCACACGTTCGTGCTCGAGGCGCTGTTCGCGCAGCGCGAGCGGCTCGGCTGGCCGAGCGACGCCGCGGAGCTCTTCGAGGCGGCGCGCGGCCTACGTCTCTCGCGCCTCCGCGACGCGGAGCTCGAGGCGGCCGCGGCGTCGCTCGCGTCGAGCGCGGGCATCGACCGCGCCGCGTTCGAGCGCGCCCGCGCCGCTCATCCGGACCGCGCGCTCGTCTTGCGAGGCGAGCGGGCGCCGATCGCGTTCGTGTCGCTCGAGGAGCTCGGGAGCCCGTCGCACCTCGGCGCGCTCGTCGCGTGGGTGGGCGAGCCCGATCGGCTGGAGCCAGCGCACCTCGCCTTGCACGTCGGCCTCGTGCTGCACGCGGCGCTCGAGCTCGGCGCGGAGACCCTCGCGATGTCCCTCCCCGACGCGCTGGACGCCCATGCCGCCGCCCTCGGCGCCGTACGTCGCGCGGGCGAGCCGTATCATACGGTCGATCTCGCGGCGCTCGCGCCGGGTGATGGGGGGGACGCGCGCACCGTGGCCATCGCGTCGGCGTTGGCGGGGATCGCTACGTCGCCAGCGAGCGCAAGCCCTCTACCGAACCCCACACCGCGTCCCACACCGCGTCCTGCAGCGAGCCCCGCGGCTCGTGGTCCGCTCCTCGATCCGTCGAGCCTCGGTGCACACGTGCGGAACGCGCTCGCAGCGCGGCACCGACCCCACGAGCTGAAGAAGAGCCCGCTCGTCGAGCTGGCCGCGGTGCGCGCGCTCGTCCTCACGGGGGTGAGCCCGGAGCGAGCGCTCGCGCGCGTGCTCGACGAGGCGTGCCGCGCCCTCGGCCAGGCGGCGGGCTACGAGTCGGCGGCGCGCGTCCTCGAGCTCACCTACCTCGATCCGACGATCGTGAAGCAGCAGGCGGCGGCCGCCGAGCTCGGGCTGCCCTTCGGGACGTACCGCTATCAGCTCCGTCGCGCGCTCGAGCTCGTGACCGACGAGATCCGCGCGCGCGAGGAGGCAGCGGATTGAGGGGCGCAATCAACGTGGTCGAGCTCGCCGCCGCGCTGGCCTCCGGACGGCATCGATGCGACGCTCTCGCTCGATGAGATCGGGCGTCGTCTCCCGTGCGCTGCTCCACCTCGGTTTCCTGGTCGCGGCCGTGCTCGTCGCGGATCCGGCGCCGCTCCACGCGCAAGCGGGGAGCGCAGACGGCGCCCGAGAGGAGCCGCGGCTGACCCCGGAGGACGAACAGGCGCGCGCGATCTACCGGCTCGGTCAGGACGCGTACCAGGAGGCCCGGTTCGAGGAGGCGCTGCTGCACTTCCGAGAAGCGTACGAGCTCAGCCCGCGACCCGAGCTCATGTACAACATCGGCGCGTGTCACGAGCGCTTGCTCCAGTGGAGCGACGCGATCGCGGCGTTCGAGCGCTACCTCGAGCTCGCGCCCGACGCCGCGAACCGCGCCAACGTCGAGGCGCGGATCCGCGTGGCCCGTCGTCACGCCGACGGCGAAGCGAGCGATGAGGATGCGGAGGTCGCGATCGCCTCGCCGGGCGCGGAGCCGGGCGCTGCGCCGGGCGCGGAGCCGAACGCGGGGGCGATCGCGCTCGCGGTGGCGGGGGGCGTGTTGATCGCGGGTGGCGCGATCGCGCTCGGGGCCGGAGTGGCCGAGCTCGACCGGCTGCACGCGCTCCCGGACGGGATGGCGGCGTGGATGGACGTCGAAGGGGACGTCGACCGCGCGTTCGGCCTCGAGATCGCGGGGCCGATCGCGATCGGGATCGGCGCGTCGCTCCTCGTCGCCGGGGTGGTGTGGCTCGTGTCGGGCGGCGATACCGACCAACCTCCCGACGCGGAGGCGAGGTTCTGATGGGTCGATACCGCATCACGCTCGTGGTCGCGCTCCTCGTCGCGTGTCAGTTCGAGGCGCGCGATGGACAGTTTCGTTGTCCAGATGGGGAGCGCTGCCCGGTCGGGCAGACGTGCGGCCCGGATCTGGTCTGTCATGACGTCTTGCCATCGGACGACGCGGGCGGGATGGATGGAGCCGTACAGAGCGACGGTGGTCGCGACTCGGGCTCGCGGGATGCCGCCCTCGTCGATGCGGACGTCGACGCGGGGGACGTCGACGCGGGCCCGTCGCTCCCCGAGGTATGCGAGCCCGATCCGACCACCGGCGCGGCGGTCGACGAGGACCGGGACGGGGCGATCGACGAGACCTGCTCCGGCTGGTACTTCGGGAGCCCTCACCTCGTCGCGCGGATCCACGTGCGCGGGGTGAACCACACCGGGCTCGCGATCACGCCCGACGGCCAGCGCGCGTACGTGGCCGCCGCACGATCGGGCGACGCGATCTTCACGACGGACCGCGGGAGCGCCGTCCGCTCGCCGTTCGCGAGCGCGCCGATGCCGGTCGTCGGCACGGCCGTCGCTGGGCGCAGCTACGGGGGCATCGCGATGTCTGCCGACGAGAGGATCCTCGTCGCCGAAGCGGGGAGCGCGTCGCTCGTCCTGTACGAGCGCACGAGCCCGTCCGCTCCGTTCGTGGAAGCGACGACCTCCGTACTGCCGGCGGGGCGGCACCCGTCGTTGAGCGCCGACGGTCTCGAGCTCTTCTTCGCGACCACGGAGTCACCCCCGAGCATCCAGGTCGCCACTCGCCCCGACCGCGCGTCGCCCTTCCGGGCACCCGATCTGGTGGACCTCGGGATGAGCGGAGTCGAGCGTCCGGTCCTCTCACCCGACGGGCGCCACCTCTTCTTCACGCTACGAGCGAGCCGCGCGCCTTACGTCGTCACGCGGGCGAGCGACGACACGTTCGGGGCTCCACAGCCGCTGGGCCTCGTGGGCTTCGACGTGCTGGCCTACGTGCCTCGCGCGCGTGAGCTCTGGCTTCTCGCCCCGGCCGGCGCCGGGCAGCAGAGGCCACCCGTCGCGTCGATCCACCGCGTTCAGGTCTGCAGGGATCACGCGTGTCCCTCCGAGGCACCACTGCTGTGCCCCAGTGGGAACCTGAGCGCCGATGGGTTCCGTTGCTTCTTTGGGTCGAGCGCGACCCTGAGCTTCATGAACGCCGGATCGGCGTGTGGCGGTGGACGGTTGGCGAGCGTGATGACCCCGGAAGACGCGGCGAACGCGTCCGCGGCGGCGATGTCGGCGGGCGTGAGCTCGGCCTGGATCGGCTTCGCGCGTGCGCCGGGCGTAGGGGTGCTCGGCGCGTACCAGTTCGGCTGGACGAGCGGGGAGCCCGTCCTCTACGAGCCGTGGGAAATGGCGGGCGGACCGATGTCCGGGGCCGATCTCGACTGCGCCCGGATCCTCAACTCGGGAGCCCCAGCCCTCCGCAACTTCGATTGCGAGATGGTGGCGGGCTACGTCTGTGAGATGGAGCAGCTCCCCGAGTGGCTGCCCTAGGCTGCTGGCACTCTCTCAGAACGCGTGCGCTCGCCGCGTGTCGGAGGTCCATGCTCACCGATGACGACCTGACGATCCTCGCGCACGACGCGCCCTCGCTCGATGCGTTCGTGGACGCGGCCCTCCCTCGCCTCGCCGAGGCGTTCGACGCCGACGTCGCGCTCTTCGCCGCCCGGCGGGGGACCGAGCTCGCGAGGTGGGGCCTCGGCATCCCGGCCGCGGTGGACGCACGCCTCGACGCGCGCTGGGATCGGTACGCGCCGGACGTCCGCGTCGTGCAGGACGCGGCGCTCCGCGATGGAGCCGCGATCGATCGGCGCGTCCTCGGCGATCGAGGGCTCGAGCGATCCCGCGTCTACGACGAGATCATGCGTCCGGTGCGCGGGACCGAGTCGCTCTTCGTGATGCCGAGCTTCCGGGGGTGCAAGCTCGGATTCGTGATGCTGGGTCGGGTGGGGCGCCGCTTCACCGATCGCGAGCTCACCCGGGGGCGCGCGCTGCGGCCGACCCTCTCGATCGCGATCGCCGCCCACGCCCGTCCGATCGAGGAGCCGGAGCTCGCGGTGACGCTCAGCCCATCGGAACGCGACTTGCTCGAGTACCTCCAGCTCGGGTGCACGAGCAAGCAGATCGCCCTCGCCCGCGGGACGTCGTTCTTCACTGTGCGCAATCAGCTCAGCGCGCTCTATCGCAAGCTCGGCGTCGGCAATCGCACCGAGGCGGTCGGGCTCCTTCGACGCCGCCACTGAGCGGAGGATGGGTCGATCGACCCATGGCTCGGGCGGGCGCGCGTCCGCATCGTCACGCCATGGAAGACGTCGTGATCGCGCTCCTCGCCGGCCTCGCCGGAGGCGCGCTCTCCGTGCGGGCGAGGACCACTCCTCTCCTGGGATGGGTCGCCCTCGCGCCGCTCGGCGTCGCGCTGCGTGACTGCGGCGCGGCGGCCGGGATCACCGCGGCGCTCACGCTCGCGGCGGCGGTGGTGGCGCCGTGTTGGACGCAGACGATGCGTCGCCTCGCACCCCGCGCGCTCGCGCCCACCGTGCTCTCGGCCGCCGTGGGCGGCGTCGTCGCGGGGTGGCTCCTCCAGGATCGTGCGGGCGCTTGGCTCTACGTCGCGCTCCCGTGCGTGGCGCTCCTCGCGACCCAGCCGCTCCGGTGGCTCGGCGCACCGCGCTGGATCGCCAATCCGCTCGCGTGCACCCAGGAGCCGTGGCGCGCCGTCGTCCACGTCGCGCGAGCGGGCGACGACCGCGCGGTCACCGCGCTGCTCGCGGTCGCCGGCGCGTCGATCGCGCTCGCGCTCCCCATCCCGGTCGTCGAGCCGATCGCGGCGGCGAGCGGCGCGCTCTTCGTGGTCGTCGCGCTGGGGCTCGGCTTCCTCGCGATGCGCCACGCCGAGCGACGGGTCGATCGCGCGCCTCGCGTCCGCGTGGCCGCCGTGGTCTCGGACGTCCCGCCGCCCTCGGGCGCGCCGATGAACGCGTACTGGCCCATCCAGTCGCCGCAGTACCGGGACGTCGCGCTCGCGCGATCGCGCTACGCGCCGTTGATCCGCGACGCGGCCTCGCGCGGGGTCGAGCTGGTGGTGCTCCCCGAGGTCGCGGTCACGCTCGACACCCCGCGCCGCGAGGAGTGGATCGAGGTCGCGCGCGACTGGGCGCGCGAGCACGCGATCACGATCGTGGCGCCGTTCTTCGAGCTCCGGCCGAGCGGCGCCGCGAGTGTCAATACACTTCGCGTTCTCGATCCGGACGGCGCCGAGTCTACCTACGACAAGCAGCATGTCGAGCCCGGCGTCGAGCCGCCCGCGTCACGTGATCGTGCGCGGCGCGCGCATCCCTCGGCGCACCGGGCGTGGCCGCTCCACACCGTGATCTGCGTGGACCTCGACTACCCCGATCTCGTGCGACCGGTGCGCGACGGCGGCGGGCTCCTCGCCGCCCCCGCCAACGACTGGCTCGACGGGTTCGAGGAGGTCCACCATCGCACCGCGATCTGGGCCGCGGTGTGCAGCGGCGTCTCGGTGGTCCGCGCGACCGGGCATGGGATCTCCTCGGTGATCGACGCGGCCGGGCGGACGCTCGCCCGCGCCTGCTCGCGCGGTGAGCCGGTCGTCCTCGTGGTCGACGCGCCGCTGGTCGAGGGCTCGGCTCGACGCGGGGGCGCGGTGAACTAACGATCCGCTCGGTGACCCGCTTCGCGTCCCGGTTCCGTCGCGTGGCGCGGCGCCTCAGCCGCGTCGAGCTCATGCGCTCGAGCGTCGACGACGCGCTGGAGCGCGCCGACGCGCTGTTGTTCGATCGAAACGCCGCGCGGCGCTTCCTCGACTTCTACGGAGATCAGGGCCTGGCCGAGGCGTTCGAGCGCTACGGGCTCTTCGGCGCGCTGCGCGCGCGCGGCTGGACGGACACGCGGTTCACCACGCACGCGCACGACGATCGGCACACGCTCTTCGTCGAGGGCCTCCCGACCGGCGCGGACGCGGAGCGCGACGAGTGGGTGCGCCTGCTCGAGCTGGTCGTGCGCCGCGATCGCCTGGTGCTGGACGAGCAGCTGGGCTTCGACGTGCTCACCGTCGACTGGCTGCTCTTGCAAGATCCCTTGCGAGACTTCGACGAGGCTCGCCCGCGCCTGCCCGGACAGCAGCACCCCGGCCTCGGGATCGGCGAGCGCGTGTTGGAGATGCTCTACCGCGTCGTCGATCGTCTGGCCCTCGACGCGCTCGTGACGACCCCGGAGTATCTCCACAACGCGATCCTCTACGCGCGCGAGCTGCGCTTCGCGGACCCGACCTTCGACGCGCAGCGCGCGGCGCTCGAGGAGCTGCTCATGGAGCAGGAAGGGCTGAGCCTCGCGCAGGCCTCGTGGGCGGTGGAGTGGGGCACCGTGCTCGACGCGGAGGATCGCTCGGTCGAGTGGAAGGGTGAGGCCATGGTGCGTGCGATGAATGACGAGCTCAAGGCGAAGATCGTCGACGACCCCGCGCGCGACGAGGACGTGCGACGCGCTCGCGAGTCGTTTCGCTATCGCCTCCACCGCGCGCGCTTCGACGAGCGCTGGGAGGCGGAGCGCGCGAGCCTCACCGGAGGTTGACGCGCTCGCTACTCGAGCGTGAGGACGCCGTCGTCGAGGCCCGTCACGTGGAGGTCTCGATCGAGCTCGACCCGAAGCACGGAGTACACCTCGCCGCGGCAGCGATCGCCCTGCGCGTTGTGGTGGATCTGCAGCGTGTAGACCTGGGGCAGGTCGGGGTGCGGATCCTCGAGGCACGCGACGTAGGAGTGGCGGTTGCAGCCGCCGGAGTGCGTGACGTCGATCTCGAGGCGCTGGGCCGTCTGTCGGTAGCGCAGGAGCTGGATCGGCTCGCCCGGCTCGCACGCGCCGACGAGCGGGACCTCGACGTACGAGTCGGGATCGTCGGGGTGCTGCGCGCCTGCGCAGCCAAAGCCCAACGAGGCGGAGAGCAGGAGCGCGGCGACGGACCGAGCGGCGAGATCCATCCGGCCTCTATACCAAAGGCCCGCCATCCGACGGAACCCGGCGCGGCTGTGGTAGGTACTGGCGATGTCTCGCCCGATCACCAAGCTCCTCTGCGCGAACCGTGGCGAGATCGCGATCCGCGTGTTCCGCGCCGCGACCGAGCTCGGTCTGCGCACCGTCGCGATCTACAGCCACGAGGATCGCGTTCATCTCCATCGCTACAAGGCGGACGAGGCGTATCAGATCGGCAAGGATCTCAGCCCGGTCGGCGCGTATCTCGCGATCGATCGCATCCTCGACATCGCCGAGGAGTCGGGCGCGGACGGCATCCATCCGGGCTACGGCTTCCTCGCGGAGAACGCGGGGCTCGCCGAGGCGTGCGCCAGGGCGGGCATCGCGTTCGTCGGACCTCCGCCAGACGTCTTGCGTGCGCTCGGCGACAAGACGGCGGCGCGCGCGATCGCGCAGCGCTGCGGCGTGCCCACCGTGCCGGGCACCGACGGACCGGTGGCGGACCTCGACGCGGCGCGCGCGTTCGCGACCTCGGCCGGCTATCCGATCCTCATCAAAGCGGCGATGGGCGGCGGCGGCCGCGGGATGCGCGTCGTGAAAAAAGCCGACGAGCTCGAGACGGCGTTCGCGCGCGCGACGAGCGAAGCGAAGGCGGCGTTCGGCGACGGCACCGTGTTCATCGAGCGTTTCGTCGAGCACCCGCGCCACATCGAGGTGCAGATCCTCGGCGACGCGAGCGGCGACGTGATCCACCTCTTCGAGCGCGACTGCTCGGTGCAGCGCCGCCATCAGAAGGTCGTCGAGATGGCGCCTGCGCAGAACCTCGACCCGAGCGTGCGGGCTCGGCTCTGCGCCGACGCGGTGAAGCTCGCGCGGGAGGTCGGGTACGTGAACGCGGGCACCGTCGAGTTCCTCGTCGACGCGCGCGGTCACTACTTCATCGAGGCGAACCCGCGCATCCAGGTCGAGCACACGGTGACCGAGGAGATCACCGGCGTCGACCTCGTGCAGTCGCAGATCCGGATCGCGTCCGGCGCCACGCTCGCCGATCTCGGCCTCACCCAAGACGCGATCACGGCGCGCGGCGTCGCGATCCAGTGCCGCGTGACGACCGAGGATCCGGCGAACGGGTTCACCCCCGACACCGGGCGCATCGAAGTCTTCCGCTCCGGCGCGGGGATGGGCATCCGCCTCGACGGCGGCACCGGCTACGCGGGCGCGCGGGTGAGCCCCGACTACGACTCGCTCCTCGTCAAGGTCACCGCGCGCGCGCTCGAGTTCGGCGTCGCGGTCGACAAGCTGCGGCGCGCCCTCGCGGAGTTCCGCGTGCGCGGCGTCAGCACGAACATCGGTTTCCTGCAGAAGGTGCTCACCCACCCACGCTTCCTCGCGGGCGCGGTGGACACCACGTTCGTCGACGACACCCCGGAGCTGTTCCAGATCCCGCGGCGCAAGAACCGTGCGCAACGATTCTTGCGATATCTCGCCGACGTGGCGGTGAACGGACCATCGACCCCGACGATGAGCAGCGCGCTGCCGGCGCGGATCGAGCCGGCGCCGCCGGTCGTCGATCTCAAGGCGCCGCCCAAGGAGGGCTGGCGGCGCATCCTCGAGGCCCGAGGTCCGGAGGCGTTCGCGGCGGCGGTGCGCCAACACCGAGGCCTCTTGCTCACCGACACGACGTGGCGCGACGCGCACCAGTCGCTGTTGATGACGCGGGTGCGTACGCGCGACCTGCTGGAGGTCGCGCCGGCCACCGCGCGGCTCATGCCGGGCCTGTTCAGCCTCGAGATGTGGGGCGGCGCGACGTTCGACGTGGCGCTGCGCTTCTTGCGCGAGTGCCCGTGGGATCGGCTCGAGCGCCTGCGCGCGGCGGTGCCGAACATCCCGTTCCAGATGCTGCTGCGCGGCGCGAACGCGGTCGGCTACACGAGCTATCCCGACAACGTGGTGTTCGAGTTCGTGCGCCTCGCGAAGGAGCGCGGCGTCGACGTGTTCCGGATCTTCGACTCGCTCAACTACGTCGAGAACCTGAAGCTCGGCATCGACGCGGTCGGTCAGGCGGGCGGCGTGATCGAGGCGTCGATCTGTTACACGGGCGACGTCAGCGATCCGCGTCGCACCAAGTATTCGCTCTCCTACTACACGGACCTCGCGGGCCAGCTCGTCGAGCTCGGCGTGCACGTGCTCGCGGTCAAGGACATGGCGGGCCTGCTCAAGCCGCGCGCGGCCACGATGCTGATCAGCGCGCTCCGCCGCGCTCACCCCGACGTGCCGATCCACGTGCACACGCACGACACGGCGGGCACGGGGGTCGCGTCGATGATCGCGGCGGCGGAGGCGGGGGCCGACGTGGTGGACGCGGCGCTGCCCGCCCTCGCGGGGCTCACCTCGCAGCCGACGATGGCCGCGATCGCGGCCGCGCTGAGCCGCACCGAGCGCGACACGATGATCGACATGGACGCCGTGTTGCAGCTCAACGCGTACTGGGAGAGCGCGCGTCGCCTCTACGCTCCGTTCGAGACGGGCCTCACCGGCTACGCGCCGGACCTCTACCAGCACGAGATCCCGGGCGGTCAGTACACGAACCTGCGCTTCCAAGCGATGGCGCTCGGGCTCGCCGATCGCTGGGAGTCGATCAAGCGCGCGTACGCGGAGGCGAATCAGCTCCTCGGCGACGTGATCAAGGTGACGCCGAGCAGCAAGGTGGTCGGCGACCTCGCGCAGTTCATGGTGCAAAACGATCTGACGGCGGAGGACGTGCGAAAGAAGGCGGAGACGCTCTCCTTCCCGTCGAGCGTGGTGGAGTTCTTCGAGGGCCGCCTCGGCCAGCCGCTCGGCGGCTTCCCGAGCCCGCTGCGCGAGCAGATCCTGCGGGGGCGTGAGCCGATCGACGGGCGGCCCGGCGCGACGTTGCCCCCGTTCGATCTGGGCGCGCTGAAGAAAGAGCTCGAGACGGAGCATGCGCCGTACGAGATGCGCGACGTCGACGTGATGAGCGCCGCGCTCTATCCGGCGGTGTTCCGGGAGTACCGCGAGCACCGCTCGAAGTTCAGCGACGTCTCGCGCCTCCCGACGTACGCGTTCCTCGCGCCGCTCGCGGTGGGCGAGGAGCTCCAGGTCGACATCGAGCGCGGCAAGACGCTCGTCCTCTCGCTCGAGGCGGTCGGCGAGCTCGACGAGCGCGGCGAGCGCGTGGTGTACTTCCACCTCAACGGTCAGCCGCGTCAAGTCCGCGTGCGCGACAAGTCGGCCACCGCCACCGTGAAGGTGCGCGAGAAGGCGACCGGCGCCACCGGCTCGGTGGGCGCGCCGATGCCCGGCACGGTGGTGCGCGTCGACGTGAAGGAAGGCGACGACGTGGAGAAGGGTGTGCCGCTCTGCGTGCTGAGCGCGATGAAGATGGAGACGGTGGTGGCGGCGCCGCTCGCGGGCAAGGTCGTACGCGTCGCGGCGGCGGCGGGCGACGTGCTCGCGGCGAGCGATCTGCTCGTCGAGATCGCGGGCTGATCGTCGAGGTCACTCCCAGCGAACCTCGACCCGAGGGTCGATGAGGTATCCCTCGTCGCGCGTCAATACGACGTCCTCGAGACCGAGCTTGCGCAGCGTCCACACGGCGGTGCGAAGGCGCTTCTCCGCGGCCTGCGCGCTCATCTTTTCGCCGGGCCAGCCGCTCGCGATGAGCGCGTCGCGATCGAGGACGCGGCCCGGCGAGGCGACCCGCGCTTCCGAGAGCGCGAGGAGGAGGCGGCGAGGGGCCTTGCGGCGCGAGAGGTCGACCGCATCGCCATCGCCAACCCGCGCGGTGCACCCGTCCGCCGAGATGCGGAGCGCGCGCGCAGGCCTCGCTTCGTCGCGCCGTGCGACGAGCGCGCGCGCGAGCTCCATCGCGCGACGCACGTCGCTGGATCGATCGCGGAGCGCGGGCGGGACGCTCGGCGCTTCGCCGCCTTCGATGGCGGCGCGGACGACCGCGAGCGCGACGCCGAGCGCGGGATCGTCGATCGTCTGGAGCGCGGCGGCGCTGCGGTCGAGGTCGGGGCCGGCATCGCGCTCGCCCGAGAGCGCGCGCGCCGCCGCCCGGTAGGCGGGGAGGAGCGCTTCGAAACCCACCTCGAAGAACACGTCGTCGCCCGCCTCGCCGAGCGTCTGTGCCGCCTCGGCGTACCGCGCGTCGGCGAGGTGGGCGAGCCCGCGCACCAGCGCCAGCGTCCGCGTGATCCGTGGAGCGTCGAGGTCGCGCACGAGCCGCTCGGCGAGCGCGAGCTCGAGCCCGGCTTCCGCGACGCGCCCGCGGTCGACGAGCACGCGGGCGAGGAGCGCGCGCTCGATCGCCTCGAGCACGACGTCGCCGGCCACCGCGAGGCCGTCGCACGAGGCGCGCAGCTCCTCCTCGGCGCGGTCGAGGCGACCGATCTCGTGCAGGCAGTATCCGAGGTGTCCGCGCTCCACCGCGGCGAGCCGCGCGTCGCCCAGCTCCGCGTGCATCGCGAGGGCTGCCTCGTGGAGCGGGATCGCCTCCTCGGGATGCCCCGCGCGGTGGGTCGCGCGCGCGTGGAGCGAGCGCTCGAGCGCCTCGCGGTGGCGGAGGCCGAGGTCGCGCGCGAGCGCGATCGCCTGCGCGTGATGGCGTTGCGCCTCGCGGGTGGCGCCGCGGCTCTGGAGCGCGCGGCCGAGCTCTCCCTCGGCGATCGCCTCTTCGAGCGGCGCCTTCGCGGCGCGCGCGTGCGACAAGATGTTTTGTAGGCGTGCGACCGCGTCGTCGGTGCGGCTCGCGAGCCGATCCAGGTTGGCGCGCTCGATCTGCGCCTCGAAGCGGTGGGGGCCATCCTTCGCGATCGCCGCGTCGGCGTGCGCGCGCGCCGACGCGGCGTCGCCGAGCCGGCGCTCGAGGGTGGCGAGCGCGACGAGCGCCGAGCCCACGACGGGCGACGTCGGATCGACGCGCGCGAGCAGCCCCGCGATCGTGTCGCGCGCCTGCCGGGCGGTGCCGTCGCGCGTCGAGAGCGGCACCAGCGCGAGCTGCGCGCGGAGCGCGAGCGGCGGATCGTCGCCCGACGCGCGATCGCGGATCGCCTCCAGCTCGGCGCGCTGGTCGGCCAGCGCGCCGAGGGTGCCGCTCGCCTCGCGCGCCGTTCGCGGGTCGGTCGCATCGAGGACGAGCCGCGCGTGCGTCGCGCGATCGCGATCCCAGCGCCCCTCGTCACGCGCACGCTCGCGGACGCGCCGCGCGACCGCGTGGTAGATGGCGATGCGGGTCCCGCCCACGCCGCGGATCGAGCGAACGAGGGCGGCCCGCGCGAGGGCGTGCACCGGCTCGAGATCTCCGCACTCCCGCTCGAGGAGCTCGGGCGGTGCGCCGGCCTCGAACGCGGCGAGGAGGTGTGCGGCCTCGCGCGCCGCGGGCTCGAGCCCGTCGAGGCTCGCCTCCAGCGCGTCTCGGATCGCCGCTTCGCCCATCGAGCGTTCGAGGTGGGCGAGGGCGGCGGGCTCGCCGATCATCGCGGCGCGCGCGGCGAGCCAGAGGATCGCGTGGGGCGAGCGATCGAGCCGCTCGAGCGCCGCGTCCATCGCGAGCTCGGTCGGCGCGCCGGCCTCGCGCATCGCCGCGCGATAGAGCGCGCGCGCATCGTCGAGCGGAAGCGGCAGGACCTCGACCGCCGCCGCGTCCTCGATCGTCGGCGCGCGGCACGCCGTGACGACGAGGCGCGCGCCGTGCTGCGCGTTCGGTCCGCGCCACGCTGCGATCGTGGCGGGCAACGCATCGAGCACGCGGTCGGCGCCGTCGAGGACGAGCACGCGCTCGCGGCGATGCTCGAGGGCGCGCGCGATGCTCCGGTCCGCCTGGCGATCCGGCATGGCGTCGATGCCGAGCGATCGCAAGACGCGCTGACGTAGCGCGGCTGCGTCCGCCGCGCCGTCGAGCGCGACGAGGATCGCCGCGGGCCCCAGCGCGACCTCGACCAGCCGTGTCTTGCCCACCCCCGCCGGCCCGTGGACGATGGCCAGGTGGGCCCGCCGGGTCGCCTCGCGGAGCGCCGCGGACTCCTCGATCCGGCCGACGAAGGGCACGCGCGGAGGCTGTCAAAGTTGGTCAAACGACGCCAGCCGCGACGGCGCTCGCGCCGCGCCGCCCGTAGGAAGCCGGCATGCGAAACGCGATGACGTTGGGATGGGCCCTGGTCCTCGCCGCCGGCTGTCAGGCGGGCTGCAGCGCGAACCCCACCACGCGGCCCGGCCCGTTTCATGCGGCCGACGGCCTCGCCGCGTGCGATGCCGACGCGGGGACGCCGCCGGTCGATGCGGGCGAGCCCTCCTCCGACGCGGGGGCGACCGCCGACGCGGGTGCGCCGGACGCGGGCCCTCTGCCGGCGCCGGATCACGCGTTCCGCGTCGGGGCCTGGAACATCGAGCAGTTCCCGATGACCGCGACGACGAGCGAGCGGGTCGCGCCGCTGATCGCGGAGCACTTCGATCTCCTCGGCGTCGAGGAGATCACCGACCCCGCGCCGTTCCACGCGCTCGCCGCGCAGCTCCCGGGCTACCGCTCGATCGTCTCGTTCGAGTCGGGGTTCATCCGCGTCGGGTTCCTCTACCGAAGTGATCGCGTCGAGGTCACGAACATCGACCGCCTCTTCACGGACGACGACTTCGCGTTCATCCGCGCGCCGCTCAAGGCCGACGTGCGGGTGTTCGACGAGGCGGGGGAGACGGTCTTCGACTTCGTGTTCGTGGTCGTCCACCTGAAGGCGCAGCCCGACGCGGAGAGCCGGATGCGCCGCGCCGCCGCCATGGTCGAGCTCGAGGCGTGGCTGAGCGCCGAGCTCGCGGCGGGAGCCGAGCAGGACTACGTGATCGTCGGCGACTTCAACGACGCGCTGCTCGATCCGCGTACGGAAAACGTCTTCACGCCGATCCTCGACCGACCGGACCTCTACCGCTTCCTCACGCTCCCCAACGAGGCGCTCGGCGAGTACTCGTACATCCCGTTCCGCTCGATGATCGATCACATCCTCGTCACGAACGACGCGCTCGCCGAGTACGGGGAGGGCACGACCGAGGTGTTGGCCCTCGACGCGACGATCCCCGACTACCGCGCGATCATCTCGGATCATCGACCGGTGCTCGCGCGCTTCGCGCTGCCCGCGCGCTGAACGACGGAACGAAACGAGCCCCCGAGTCGCTGACCCGGGGGCTCGCTTCGATCGGCGGATGCCGAACGTCGGAGCGTCAGCGCTCGAGGTACTGCACCACCGGCTCGCCGTTGGTGCTGTTCGAGATCACCGTCACGCCGCCGACGATGCCAGGGAACGAGATCGAACCGTCCGGCGCGTTGTAGGCGGTGACGCCGCTGACGAGCGGATGGCCCGGCATGTCGATGGACATGAGGTCACCCGTCGCGTCGTTGCGCGTGCCGATGGTGAACAGGCCCGGGCCGTTCACCAGCTGCCAGCCATTATCGAAGAACACGCAGCTGATCACCACCCCGCCCGCGTTCATGAACGCGACGATGTCCGCGTTCCAGCTCGCGCCGAGCGCGGTCAGGTCGCCGGCGATCTCCTGCTCGACGAAGAGCAGGACGTCGACGCTCGGGGTGAGCGCCGTCGCGAGATCGGTCGGTCCCGTCGTGCTCAGCCGCGTGAACGTGGCCGTGCGGCCCGCCGTCGTGAGCCCATCGGTGATCGCGGCGATCGAGTTCTCCGTCTCACCGGTCGGCGAGTTGTCGGCGAACGCGTCGAACACGACGATCTCGATCGTGCCCGACTCCCCCGCCTGGAGCACCGCGTTCGTGAGGACCTGGTCGGCGTTCGGCTCGCGATCGAAGTAGTCGTGTCCGATCAAGACGACGCCACCTCCGATGCACGTCATCAGGGTCGGGTCGCACGCCGCGCTCGTGCAGTCGCTGTCCATCGCGCACATCCGGCCACCTCGACAGGCCGGGCACATCGTGCCGCCGCAGTCGACGTCCGTCTCGCCGGCGTCCATCGTCCCGTTGCCGCACGTCGCTGGGAAGCAGGCGCCCGCGAGGCAGGTCGCCGACATGCAGTCGGTCCCCGCGCCACAGCTCTCGCCCAGGGCACACCCGCCGCAGATCGCGCCGCCGCAGTCGACGTCGGTCTCGTCCTGGTTGACGCGTCCGTCGGTGCACGTGCCGTCGAGGTAGAGCTGACCGCGCGCGCCACGGCCGCCGCCGCCGAACCCGCCGACGCCGCCTTCGATCAGGACGGAGCCGCTGAGCGACGGAGCGCTCCCGCTCGCGAGCACGACGGTGCCTCCCGATCCACCGCCACCCTCGCCGCCGTTGCAGACGGTGCCGCCGTCGCCGCCGGTCGCGTCGAGCGTGCCGCTGATGGAGATGGCGCCGAACGCCTCGATGCGGACGGCGCCGCCGCCGCCGCCGCCGCCGCCGCCGGAGTCGTCACTGTCGCCAATGCCCGTCGGTGCGTCGTCGTCGGAGGAGCCACCGCCGCCTCCCGAGCCGCCGATCAGGGTCGCGACGCCGTCATACGCGGCTCCGCCCGCGCCCGGTGTGGCGCCCGAGCCAGCCCGTCCGGCTCCGTCGTGCCCAGCGCCACCGCCGCCGGACTCGTCGACCGTGCCCGCGCCGCCGCCGCCGGTCCCCATCCCGGGGGAGCCATCGACGGTAGCGCCCACCGGCGGGGTGCCTCCCGTGATGATCCCCCAACCGCCAGCGCCACCCGCGAACCCGCCGGGTCCGCCCGCGCCGCCCGGAGCGAAGCCCGAGACCAGCGCGCCGGTGATGTCGACGAAGCCGTTGCACTCGCCCACGCCGCCGTCGTGTCCGCTCACGTCGAGCGCGCCGCCGATGTCGACGTCGCCCGCCGCGAGGATGCGGAGCGGAGCCGACCCGATGATGGTGAGGGTCGCCGCCGCGTCGATCGTGAGGTCGGCCATGCTCCACGTCCCGCTCGTCGCGTCCCAGCCCGGATCGACGGTACCGTCGAGCTCGCCGGTGTCGGTGTCGAACGTCGCGTCCGTCGTGATGCTGACGCTCGCGACGTTGAACGTGCAGGTGTTCGAGCAAAGGTCGGTGTCGACCGTGTTGCCGTCGTCGCACTCTTCGCCGGCCGTCACGTTGCGGACGCCGTCGCCGCACATCGCCGCGGTGCAGTCGACGTCGCACGCCGCGGTCTCACCGCCGGCGTCGCACGTCTCGCCGGCCGCCGCGTTGATCGTCCCGTCGCCGCACATCGCGGCGGAGCAGTCGGCGTCGCACGTCGCCGTCTCGCCACCCGTGCCGGCTCCGTCGCCGTCGCAGGCTTCGCTCGCGGTCGCGTTCACGGTTCCGTCGCCGCACATCGCGGTCGTGCAGTCCGCGTCACAGGTCGCCGTCTCCGTCGGCGTTCCACCGGTGCCGTCGTCGCAATCCTCGGCCGGGCTCTCGATGGCGCCGTTGCCGCAGACCGCCATCGCGCACGCGCCGGCCATGCAGTAGTCGGAGGCGCAGTCGCTGCCCATCGCGCACATCTCTCCGATCGCGCACCCGTCACACATCGAGCCGCCGCAGTCCACGTCGGTCTCGGTGCCGTTCATCGTTCCGTCGCTGCACGTTGCGAGCGCCAAGCAGACGCCGTCCATACACATGTTGGTCGTGCAATCTCCATTGCCGCCGCACATGTCGCCGGGCGTGCACGTCGCGCCGCACGTGCCGCCGCAGTCGACGTCGGACTCGTCTTGGTTGCGCACCCCGTCGGAGCAACTCGCGGTCATCCCGCCGTCGCGTCCCCCCGCGTCCGAGCTCATGCCGGCGTCCGAGCCTCCCGCGTCCGTGCTCGATCCATCGTCGCATCCCGCGACGCCCACGATGGCGATCGCCAGCCCCAGAGCTCTCCAAGTCCGATTCATATGTTTCCCGTCCTGGCGCCCGAGATGAGCGCCGGAGCTGAGCTATCACGGCGCCCGATCACCGCCTAGATGAGCCGGGTTACCCCCGAGGTAACGATTTCACCGACCGCGCGCCGTCCAGGTGACAGCGGCCGGGGCGAGCTGCGAAGAGCCGGCCCGTCCGTGATTGGCACAGGCCTCGAAAGGGAACGGGAGCGGAGGTCGCATGGGTCGAAGGCTCGTCCTGCCGCTGGGGATGCTGTGCGTGATCGCATGTAACGCGCGCTCGCCGGAGCGAGCGTCGCTCGCGATGGAGCGTGGGCGCGCGGATGCGTCGATCGTCCGTTGGGTCGCCGGCACGCCGACGTACGCATACGCCGACCACTACGTGGAGCAGCATCGGATCGCCTCGGAGCTCGTCGGTCCGTGGGACGCCGCCGTCCTCGAGCTGCGTCCCGGCGTGCGCCTCCAGCCGGGCTTCGTGCATCGCGCAAGGTTGACTCCGGCACGACGCTCCGTGGGCGCCATGCGACTTGTGGTCGTCGAGGTGTTGGAGACACGGCGGGGCGGACCTCCCACGACCGTTCACCCGGGGCGCGCCGTGGCGGGCATCAACCTCGGGGACGTCGCCGAGCGCGACGGCGCGCGATGGGGGCCGTTCCACCTCGAGCGCGACGCGATCGTGTTTCGCCTCGCCGACGTGGGCCCGGTCCTCGTCGACGGCCGCGCGCTCGCGCCGCGCACCGCGCTCGCGGGGGTGGCTCGGGCGTTCGACGGGTGTGTCGCGCTCCCGTCGGACGAGGTGGTCTGCCGCGGCGCCCGCCTCCGCGCGATCGGCGCCGACGTCGAGATCGCGGTGTCCCAGGGGAGCGTCGATCCGCTGGCGGAGGGGCCGTCGCCGTCGATGCTCGCCGACGCGAGGTAGTAGTATGCTCCCGCGATGATCGAGCGAGAGTTCGCGGAGCGGAGGGTCGGCGAGGTGCTCGACGGCCGCTATCAGCTCGTGCGGCTGCTCGGGGTGGGGATGACCGGGGCGGTCTACGAGGCGCGCCACGAGTACACCAAGCGAAAGGTCGCGGTGAAGATCATGCACCGCCAGCTGGTCACCGACGACACGCTGGTGGCGCGGTTCCTCCGTGAGGCGAAGTCGGTAGCCAAGATCGGGCACGCGTCGATCGTCGAGGTCTACGACGCTGGAGAGACGCAAGACAAGTGGCCGTATGTGGCGCTCGAGTTGCTCGTCGGCCGATCGCTCGGCGAGACGCTCCGCGAGACGGGCAAGCTCCTCGCGACGGACGTGATCGCGATCGGCACCGAGCTCCTCGATGGGCTCGCCGCCGCCCACGACGCGGGGATCGTCCATCGCGACATGAAGCCCGACAACGTGTTTCTCATGGATCCACCGGTCGGGGGCCGCCGCGTGAAGATCCTCGACTTCGGCGTCGCGAAGAACCTAAAGAGCACCGGATCGAGCGCCGTCCTCACGCGCCCCGGCGCCGCGATCGGCACCCCGAGCTACATGAGCCCCGAGCAGGCGCGCGGCGCGGAGGTCGACGCACGCACCGACATCTGGTCGGTCGGCGCGCTCCTGTTCCACGCGGTGGCGGGTCGGCCCCCGTTCGTCGAGACGAACGTGCCGTCCCTTCTCCTCAAGCTCGTGACGACGCGCGCACCTCGGCTCGCCGACATCGTTCCCGACGCTCCGGCCAACCTCGCGAAGGCGATCGACGGCGCGCTCGAGCCCGACGCGAACCAACGCTTCCCCACCGCCAAGCACATGGCGCGGGCGCTCACCAAGTGAAGCGCGCGGTCGCGATCGCGTGTGGGCTCGCGCTCCTCGCCGGTTGCGACGGCGACGCGGACCGAGACGCCGGGCCGATCGGTGGACGCGACGCGGGCTCGCGCGACGCCGCGGTCCGGGACGCGGCGCGAGACGACGCGGGCGCACGAGACGACGCCGCGGCGGATGCAGCGCCGCCCGACGCGTCGACGGACGCCGGGATTCCGTCGTGCGCGCTGACCGCCTCGGGACCGATCCACGTGACGACCGACGACGCCGTCATCGAGGACCTGCGCATCACCTCGACGTCGGGTCCCGCCATCCTCGTCGAGGCGGATCGCGTCACGCTGCGACGTCTCTACATCGAGCACGCGGACGGGCCCGGCATCGACGCGAACGGCGCCGACGATCTCGTGGTCGAGGACGTGTGGGTCGAGCACACCGGCGCGCCGACGAGGGGTGCCAACCCGAGCGACGAGCTCAACAACATCCAGCTCTACCAGTCGCCGCGTTCGCGCTTCATGCGCGTCAAGCTGGTGCGCGGCTCGAGCGGCATCTACCTCGTCGAGAGCCCCGACTCCATCGCGTCGTTCATCGAGGGCCACGACTTCCGCGGCCCGTTCCCCCGCGGCCAGCTGCTGCAGTGGAACACGTCGGATCGCAGCGTCCTCGAGGACTTCTCGGTGGTGAACCCGCCCGTCTCGTGGCCGGAGGACAACGTCAACGTCTATCGCTCGCTCGATGTCATCGTCCGGCGCGGGTTCATCTCGGGCAACAACTCGCCCAGCGGGGTCGGCGTCATCTTCGACGGCGGCAATTCGACCGGCGTGGTCGAGGACGTCGACGCGGTGCTCATGGGCAACGGCTGCTTCAGCGCCTACGACGGCGGCGAGGGATCGACGTTCCGACGCACGCGCTGCCGCGACAACATCTGCACCGATCAGGGGCGCGGGCTTCCGTCGTCGAACGCGCTCATGTGGGCCGGCCGTCCCGAGCTCAGCGCGCTCCGCATCGAGGGCTCCACGTACGCGAACGCGTGCAACCCCGGCAACATCGTGTGGCCTGACACGTCGTTCGAGGTGGTCGAGGTCGAGGAGCAGGACTTCACGCCGCGGGCGCCGCTCGCGCTCCACTTCTGCTGGGAGTGATCGGCGTCAGGCGCGCCGCGTTCGCCTTCGCACGAGCGCGAGGCCGAGCAGCGCCAGGATCACGAGCGCCCCTCGCGTAGGCGAGCTCCCTCGCGCCGCCGAGCAGCCGCCCAACGTGTCGCGGCCCGGTCCGGTCGGGTCCATGCTGAACGGCATCCCCGTCCCCGGGTCCTCGATCGGATCGTCGATCTCGACGGTCATCAGCGGCGTCTCGCCATCGCCGCGCACGCCGATCGAGCACCACGTGGTGTCGTCGGCCGCGACGATGCACGTCGCGGAGCCCGGCGCGATCCCGTCGCCGCCCGCCTCCACCGTGTACTCGCCCGGCGCGAGCTCGAACGTGAAGCTCCCGTCGGCCGCGCTCACGTCGGCGCTCGCGTCGGTGCCCACCACCGACACGTGCGCGTCGATGACGCGGAAGGCGAGCCCCCGGTCGAGGTCGTAGACCACGCCCTGCAACGTACCGTGCATCATGTTCTCGCTCGCGAGCCCGATCGAGCACCACGTCGGGTCGGCGGCGTCCGCGATCGTGCAGGTGCGTCGCGCGGTGACGTAGCCGTCCGCGCTCGCCTCGAACGTGAAGTCGCCCGGGCCCGTGTCGACCATGAACACGCCGCTCGCGTCCGCGACGAGCTCCTCGCCGGTCTCCACCACCGTGACGTGCGCACCGGGGATGCGCATCGAGGTGTCCTCGAGGCCCGCGCCGAGATCGACGAACACCGCTCCGACCGCGTGACCTTGCCCGACCGCGGCGACGCAGCTCGGGGCGCCGGACATCTCGCACACCTGCCCGCCGGGGCAGCTCGTGTGGTTGCACATCGCGTCGGTGAATCCGTCCCCCTCGCACGTCGGCGTGCACGTCATCGGCGCGCACCCGGACGTGGCGAAGCCGCCCGACGGGCTGCGCGACACGCGCGCTTCGGTCTGCGGGCCGTAGAGTCCATCCTCCGCGATACGATCGGAAGGGTTGTTGCGGTTCCACAGCCGCTGGAACGCGAGCACCGAGTCGTTGCGCAGGTCGGTCCCGGGGCAATCGAAGTGGACGGGGTCGGAGGAGCCGAGCCAGACGCAGCCCGCCGCTTCGAGCGCCGAGCGGGCGGCCGAGTAGTTGCCCACGTCGACCGCGCGGCCGGACTGGTGGTTGCTGCGGCCGGGCGTCGCGGCGAGGCCGCACGCGCCGGAGTGATAGAGCACGTACTGATCCGCGAGGGTGCGGAACGCGCTGTTGATGGTGAGCGAGTGCGACGCCGCCGCCCGATGGAGCGCGTCGCGCGCCGAGGCCTGCATGAACGCGTGGATGTGGCTCGAGCTGAGCGTGATCCCCGCGTGCGGCGCGAAGCTGACGAAGCTCCCGGGCCGCAGGCACGACTGCTCTTCGGCGAGCTGGTTCGACAGGCCCACCACGCCCGACGTGCTGCACTGATGGCGATCGGCGACCGATTGGACGCTCTGGGCGGAGGCGAGGCGCGCCGAGGCGAACGAGATCGCGACCGAGGAGAGGGCGGCGAGGACGACCGCCGCACGCGAAGAGATGCACACCACGGCCACCTCGGACCGCAAGACACATGCCCGGCGCGCGCGCGAGCAAACGCACAGACGTGAGGTCTCGAGATCGCGGGCATGCTCCGCGCGGCCGGGGTCGGTTGACCACTTTTTGGTCAGAGGAGGAGCCGCGGGCGGGGTAGGTTTCCCTCATGGAAGCGCCGGCATCCGTCGCGGACCGCGCTGGGCGCAGCGCAGGGTGCGCGCTCGCGCTGGCGCTTCTCGGGAGCGCGACCGCGTGGGCCCAACCCGCGCCGACGCCACCGACCGAGACGCAACCACAGGCGGTGGCGCCCGAGGGCGAGGGTGCGGACACGGCCGGCAACGACGACGATGCGCCGATCGACGACGCCCGGCCGGAGGCGGACCCCGAGGACACCGACGAGGCGCCGTCGGAGGAGTCCGAAGACGTGGTCGAGCGACTCGGCGACGCGATGGGGCGGCTCGGAGACATCGGGGAGGCGTTCATCCCGGAGCCCGAGCCGGATCGCCGCGTGCGCTGGGATCCCACGTGGCCGCGCTACCGCTTCGATGAGCTCGTCATCACCGCGGGCGCGGGGCTCGTGATCCTCCTCGAGGAGCTCCTGCCGACGCGCACCGACGCAAACTGGCGCGGGGTGAGCGACCTCGACCTCGAGGTGGCGCGCGGGCTCGGCCTCAACGACGCGGTCGCGCGCGACGCGATCGAGGAGGTGAGCGACGGAGTCGCGGCGGCGCTCTTCGTCTGGCCCGTGCTCGTCGACTCGCTCGTCTACGCCGGCCTCGGCGAGGGCGCCTGGGATGTAGCATGGCAACTCTCGTTGATCAGCCTCGAGGTGTTCGCGCTCAACCACGCGCTCACCGTCATGGTGCGTTTGTTGACCCGCCGTGAGCCGCCGCTCGGCCGCTTCTGTCGGAGCGAGCCTGGGTACGACGCCGATCCGGTGTGCCGCGACCAGCCCCCGGCCGAGAGCTTCTGGAGCGCCCACGTCTCCAACACGTTCGCCGGCGCCGCGCTGATCTGCATGTACCACGACGTGCTCGATCTCTACGGCGACGACGGCGCCGACTACTTCGTGTGCGGGACGTCGCTCGCCGCCGCGGTGGCGACCGGCTTCATGCGGATCATGAGCGACTACCAGTGGGTCACCGACGTGTTGAGCGGCGCGGTGATCGGCAGCCTCACGGGGATCCTCATCCCGTGGATCCTCCACTTCCAAGGCGGCGCGAGGCCGCCGTTGCGCGGCCAGGACGTCCCGACGATCGCCGTCTATCCGATGATGGGTGACGGGATGGCGGGCCTCGGCGCGCGCGGGACGTTCTGATGCATCGAGCATGGTTCGTGGACGGAGGCTTCGGCCTCGACGAGCTGACGCTGCGCGAGCGCGAGGCGAAGGAGCCCGGGCCCCACGACGTCCGGCTCCGGATGCGCGCGTGGAGCCTCAACCAGCGCGACTACATGGTGGTGACCGGCGCGTACAACCCGCGTCAGCCCCTGCCGCTCGTGCCGCTCTCCGACGGCGTCGGGATCGTCGAGGCGGTGGGCGCCGAGGTGCGCCGCGTCGCGGTCGGCGATCGCGTCTGCCCGATCTTCGCGCAGCGGTGGATCGACGGCCCCGTCACCAAAGACGCGCTCAAGAGCACGCTCGGCAGCCCGAACGATGGCGTCGCGGCGGAGACCGTGGTGCTGAGCGAAGAGGGCGTCGTGAAGGTCCCTGTGCACCTCACGGATCGCGAGGCGGCCACGCTCCCCTGCGCCGCGCTCACGGCGTGGAGCGCGCTCTTCGAGGTGGGAAGGCTCCTTCCAGGACAGACCGTGCTCGTCCAAGGCACCGGCGGGGTGTCCACGTTCGCGCTCCAGCTCGCCACGGCCGCGGGCGCGCGGGTCATCGCCACCTCCAGCAAGGAAGACAAGTTGGAGCGCGCGATGCAGCTCGGCGCCTGGCGCAGCCTCCGCTACGACACCGACCCGCGCTGGGGCAGCGCGGCGCGCGAGCTCACCGAGGACGGCGTCGACCACGTCGTCGAGGTCGGCGGGGCAGGCACCATCGCGCAGTCGCTCGCCGCGGTGCGCCCGGGAGGCACCATCAGCGTGATCGGCGTCCTCGGCGGCGTCGCGACCGAGATCGCGCTCACCCGCGTGCTGATGACGCAGGTCCGCGTGCAAGGCGTCTTCGTCGGCTCGCGCGGCAACTTCGAGCGCATGAACGCGTCGCTCGTCAGCACGGGCGTACGCCCGGTGGTCGATCGCTGCTTCGCGTTCGAGGAGCTGCCGAAGGCGCTCGAGTATCTGAAGAGCGGTCGGCACTTCGGGAAGGTCGTGCTCGAGCGGTAGGGCGACGAGATCGTCCGCTCTGCGTCCGTCTCAGCGCCAGGTGCCCAAACGAGGCGTTCGAACCATCCCGGGCAGTCCTGTGAGGGCGCCAGCGGATCCGCCTCCCCACCCCCATAGCTGATCGCTTCCATCGAGGGCGAGGCTGACGCTCGAGCCCATGGCGATGTCCACCACCCCGCTCACCGCGGGCATCGAGGTGGCGAGGGCGTTCAACGTCGTCGTGCCATCGCCGAGCTCACCCGCCGAGTTGAAGCCGCAGGCGCAATCACCGACGCCGGAGGCGGCGCTGACTCGGGCGGCATCACGGTGGACGGCGGGACCAGCACATCGGACGCAGGCACGGCCGAGATGTCGGGCGGATGTATGACGCACCCCGGTGGGCCGGCGTCCAACGGCATCCTGTGGCTCGCGCTCGCGCTCGTCCTGCGAGCCGGCCGTCGTCGTGCCCGTCATACCCGACGCGCGCGTGCCTAGGCATCGAGGGCAGTCGCGACCATCGGCACCCTCCGATACGTCGCAACGCTCTCCCGCACCATGTTCCCGATCGGCGGCACCTCCCGCAGCGCCGCGCGCAACACCTCTTCCACCTCGACCAGCCCGGCGTCCGCGCGCACCCGATCCAACAACGCCGTCGCCTCCCGCGGTCGGAACCCCATCCCGGTCAGCAGCCGGCTCGTGGTCGCGAACACCGCGGTCCGATCCGCACGCGCGTGCGGCGACCCATACGGCCGACCGTCGGCGTGCTCGAACACGAAGCCCGTCGCGTAGCGCCCCCGGATGATCAGCATCCCCTCGTGCGCCTCGTGGTGATGCCGCGTGCACAGCAGCACTAACAGGTCGGGGTCGTGCGTGCCGCCCTCCGCGCGCCCGACCGCGTGGTGAAGCTCCTTGTACGCCCGGTGCGTGCACCCGGGCACCGCGCACCGATGACCGTGCCGCTCGACCACCGCGCGCCGCACGGCTGGCGGGATCGTCTGCGTGAGCCGCTTCAGCTCCGCGCGCGGCACGTCCACCCGTCCGAGCTCCTGCGCGTCACACACCGCGACGCCGACCTCCGCGTCCGTCGCGACGATCCCCGACCCCTGATGCTCCCCCGCGCGGCACCGCTCGCACACCACTAAGCTCATCCGATGCGGCGCGCGGCCGCCCTCACCATCCGACGCAGTGCCCATCCCCTTCTCCGCGAGCGCCTCCGCCATCGCGATCAGCAGCTCGGCGTCGTCGACCGGCGCGCCGGTCTCGCGCATCCGATCCGCGCGCAGTCGATCGACGAGCGCACGCGCGTGCGGCGGGACCGCGCGGAACACCACGCTCTCCACCATCGCCTCGGGCTTCCGCGCCGCGTCCGGAAGATCTCCGCGCACGCGACCCGACACCATCCGCTGCACCTCACGCGAGGTCTTGCTCGACGCGGCGCGCAACCAAGCGTCTTCGGTCTCCGCCGTCGCCACCCGTGCCAGCTCGCGCGCGACGCCGTACAGCATCGTCCCGTCCGCGCACGCGGTGGAGAGCCTCGGCAGCGTCTCGAGCTGGCGCGCCGTCCGCACCCGGTCTTCCAAACCGCGCGCTCCAATGTCGAGCACGCGCAGCGCGTACTCCGCGAACGATCCGTACCCGAACAGCCTCTCGACGCCGACCTCGAAGCCGCGGAGCAGCCACCGGTTGATCACGAAGTCCCGTTGGTTCCGCTCGGCAGCCAACCCCCGCAGCGCTTCGTCGACCTGTTCAGCCGTAGGCTCAGCCCTCGTGTCCATCATGCAAACATAGTAGCAACCGTGGGTGCTTCCGCAACCAATTTTGCACGATGCACAGGCGCCGTCTTCCGCCGACGGCTCTCTCGATGAGGTGGCACCCGCGCGCCTCGCCATGCTGGTGCCTCTGCGGTGCTCCCGACCCCAGCCCGGCTTCGCCAATCGCGTCAACGGTTCGTGCATTCCTTCCCAGGTCCAGTGCTACCGTCGCCGACGTGACGGAGGAGCTGACCCGGCTAGCGCAAGACTCGAGCGACGAGCAGCTGCTCCATCGGCTCGAGGTCGCCCCCGAGGACTGGAGCCCCGATGCGCTCGAGGCCGCGCGCGTCGTGCTCCGCGAGCGGGGCGTGAGCTGGAAGGAGAAGGCGATCGAGGCGCCGCCGCGCGTTCCCCTGGCGTCGCAGGTCATGTACCTCGTGCTCGGGCTCGTCGCGGCCGTGGCCGCGTTCGTCCCGGTGTTCGTCTTCGGGGTCAACCCTCGCTGGCTGATCCTCCTCTTGGCCCTCACCGGTGGGCTGGGCTACGCGGTGCCGAGGCGTCCCTGAAGTCGTCTCCGCCCCGCGAGGTCATGCGCCGCGCATCCCCGTCGCGCCGCGATCCTCGTCGCGTCGCAGTTGCCCTATCCTGTAGCTCGGATGGTCCACGTCTCCGAGGCTCTCCGGCTCCGTCGACGGTCGACTCCGCATCGCCCGTCGCTGGAGCGTCATCGCCGGGCGCGTCGGCTGCAACGAGGCGTGCGATGTGCGACTCGCGATGACGTTGGACGGCCGCGCTTCGCCTCGGAGCGTTCGGAGAGTCGTGTCGACGTTTCGTCCGTGAGTCGACTGGCCCCGTCGCGCGTGCGCTCGCCGCACGTCCGTCGGCCGCTCCCTCCCTTTCCAGCCCCGGCGTGGGCCGGGCTGGAAGGAGACAGGATGAGACGCAACGAACGATCACCCGCGATGCGGGTGGCGATGGTGTTCGGAGGCTCCGTGATCGCGGAGCGCACGCTCGACTCGCCGACCGAGGTCACGCTCGGCGACGGTCCGAGCGCGATCATGCCGCTGCCGAGCGGGGTCACCTCCTCGGGTGGCCTCACGCTCTTGCGCGAGCACGCCGACGGAGGGTGGGAGCTGACGCTCCACCCGAGCATGGGCGGCGCGATCTGGCTCGAGGGGGAGCGGCGCGCGGTCGCATCGCTCGACGAGAAGCGAGTGCGCCTCGGCGAGGCGGACTACGGCGTCGTCACGACGGGCAACGTAGCGTTCTTCTTCCAGCGGGTAGGGGCCGCGTCCTCGCTCTCCCGCCGCTGGCTCTCCCTCGACGCGAACGCCTACGCGGCGCTCGGGTTGAGCACGTTCCTCCACCTCGCCGCCATGCTGCTGTTGTTCCTCGCCCAGCGCGAGGCACCCGTCAGCATGATGAGCGAGCTCCCCACCGATCTGCTTCGGCGGTTCGTGGTGAGCCCGCCCGCGGCGACGGTCACGCCACCGGCCCCGGAGGAGGTCGCGCACGACGCGTTCGTCGAGCCGACCGGCGGAGGCGACGAGGGCGCGCCCAGCCCCGAGCGCGGCGATCGCGCGCGTCAGACACCTCGGCCCCATCCGCGCGCGGCGTCGAGCTCGGACGATCGCGTGAGCCAGATCGGCTTGCTCGGTGCGCTCAACGGCGGCGACGGCGGATCCGATCCGCTCGCGGCGCTGCACGATGGCCCCGACATCGCTGGTCTGTTGAGCGATCTGCGCGTCGGCGGCGATCGGGTCGGCCCCGGCCGAGGTCTCGGCTTGCGCGACGGCGGCCGAGGCCGCGGGCCAGGAGTACGCCGCGGTCCTGGAGACAGCAACACTCGTGTCGGCGACGATCGCGCGCGCGACGAGGTGGAGCGATCGCGCGGTCGCGCTCACCGCGAGCAAGACCTCGACTTCCCGCCGCAGCCTCCGCAGCGCACCGGCGACTACCCTCCGGATCAGATCCAGCGCGTCGTCATGCGCAACCGCATGCAGATCCGTTACTGCTACGAGAACGAGCTGCAGCGACGGCCCGGTCTGCGCGGACGCGTCGAGGTGAGCTGGCGAATCCTGCCGAGCGGCGAGGTCGGTGACGCGCGCATCGCGGCGAGCACGATGGGATCGGCGGCGGTCGAGGGCTGCATCGTGCGTCAGATCCGACGCTGGCGCTTCCCGCCGCCGAGGGAAGGACAAGTCGAAGTGCGATATCCATTCCTCCTAGGGCTGGGCCGATAGGCGCGTCGGCGCTCCAGAGGACCTCCCTCCTGGGGGCCTCTGGAGCTCGCGTCGTGGTCACCTCGCGTGGAACGTGACTTCCTCTTCGACGTCGGCCTCGACCTCGGCGCGGGTGAATCGGATCGGCGCGGCCTCGTTGCGGCGCCAGCCCTCCGCCTCGTCGGCGTGGTGGGGGCTGTCGGGGTCATAGACGTTGCCGGGCGGGAGCGACGTCGACGCGATCGGTCCGTCGGGCGTCATCTCCACCACGAGGCGCTGCATCGCGCCGGTGGTGAACGAGAAGTCGTCGAGGCTGCGCGAGCCAAAGTTGCCGGGGTCGACCGTCTCGCGATCGCCGCTCCTCGGGAAGCCGCCCGCGACGGGCGCGGTGTCGAAGGTCGGGACGCTCAGCACGTCGTCGCCGAGCTGCGGCACGGTGGTGACGAACCGGATCGTATGGAGCCGTCCCCAGCGCCACGTCGTCGGGTCGGGGCTCCCGAAGCGGGTGGTGAGCCAGTCGAGCGCGTCGAGCACCGCGCGCACGACGATCACACCGCGCGTCTCGACCTCGGGCGTCGACACGTCGTCCCAGTACACCGTGTCGCCAGTCGCGACGTCGTAGCTGCGCAGGCGCTCCGGCGCCGAGAGCGCGATCACGAAGAACGCGTCGGTCGGTCGCGCGCACGCGATCGCGTCGCACTCCGGGATCATCGCCGCGACCTCGTCGTCGACGAGGCCGCGGTGGATCCGCGTCATCGAGGCGTTGAAGATCGCCGTCGCGGTGCTGTCGAGCACCCGGCTCGCGTCGTCGAGATCGACGCCCTCCGGGCTCACGCCGCTCTCCGCGACGAGGCTCCAGCCGACGAGGCGCTCGCGCGCATCCATCAGCCGAGTCGCGTCGGTCGTCGACACGAGCCCCGCGAGGTCCGCGTGCGTGCCCGGCGTCGCGGCCTCCGCGAGCGCGCGGTCCAGCTCGGCGACGACCGCGTCGCGGGTCAGCGCGCCGACTGGAGATCGGAAGTCCGCTTGCAGGTCGTGCGCGTCCTCCGGCGTGACGTCGCCCGCCGCGACCATCGTCCCGAGTCGGTCCGCGAGGCGCGCCATGCGATGCGACTCGAAGCGCCAGCCGAGGTAGAGCGCGTCGTTGAACGGATCGTCGTCGTCGGTGACGCCGACGGGATCCCCGTTGGCGGTGAGGATGAACCCGGAGGCGGGGTTGCGGAGCTGCGGCAGGTAGCGGCTCTCGAGCATCCCGCGCGCGTCGGCGCCGAGCGTCGCGTCGGCGCCGCGCAGCCACTCGTACTCGCCCGTGCCGGGCATTACGTAGCAAGGTGCGTTGCCGGTGCCGGTCGCGTGATCCATCGCGAGCGCGCGGGGGTCGCGGACGGGCAGCGACGTGGTGGACCGCCAGTAGATCTCGTCCTGGTCGATGAACGACCAGTTGATCGTCGAGATGTCGAAGTCGTCGAGGGTCGCGATCGCCTCTTCCACGCTCGCCGCGCGGTTGAACCGATCGAGCGCGACCGCCTCGCGCGTCGCCCCGAAGCCGCTCCAGAGGAGCGAGATCGCGCTCGTCGGCGTGCGCGATGGCGGGAGGATCACGCGCAGCCGCGCCGTCGGGTCGTCGGTGGGTCCGACCGGCACCAGCTCGATCGGCATGTCCACCACGGCTCCGTTCCTCTGGCGGAGCGACTCGGTGATCACGATGATCTCGCGCTCCTCCGGCGGGTTGGCGTCGTCGGGATCCGGATCGAACAGCACCGCGTCCGCCATCCCCGCGCGCGTGACGATCGTCTCGGCGTAGGTGTCCGTGAGATCGAGGCGGCCGACGGTCCCGGCCCACGCGATGTGATCGTTGAACCCGAACAGCACGAACGGGATGCCGGCGAACACGAGGCCCGCCATGTCGATGTCGCCGCCCGCCTCCGTCGTGTCGAGGTGTGCGAACCAATGGAGCGCGGGGCTCGGCAGCGCGAGGTGCGGATCGTTGGCGAGCATCGGGTGCCCGCTCGCGGTGTGCGCGCCGTCGATCACCCAGCTGTTCGATCCGCGCGCGTCGGGATCGCCGAACCACGCGGTGAGCGGCGCCTCGATGCTCGCGGCGAAGCGGGTCGCCGCCGTGAGGCTCGCCCGCGTGGTGAGCGGCGCGAGCGGCGCGAGCGTCCGTGGCACGAACGGGCGCGCGCGGATCGCGCTCGGCGGTGAAGCGGGGAAGCCGTCCATCGTGTACGCGCGCTCGGCGCCGACGAACGGATAGAGGTCGAGGAACGTCCCCGCGCGCGCCGCGAGGCGCGGATCGGCGGCGCTCGAGGTGAACGTCGCCTCGAACGCGTCGCGCGCCAACGTGCGATCGAGATCGCGCGTCACGCTGAGCGAGATCGACGCGGCGAGGAGCTTCCCGATCGCGAGCGAGTCGACGGGCTCCCACGCCTTGAAGTCGTCGAGCTGGATGATGCGGAAGAAGTCCGCGACCCCGCGCGGGACGTCCGCGTCGCCGCGCTCGACCTCGTCGATGAACGCGTTCACGCCATCCGCGTACGCCTGGAGGCGGGCCGCGGTGTCGGGAGCGCTCGCTTGGATCTCGACCCACGTCGCCTCCGCGTGGCGCCGATAGCCGACGACGCGCGCCGCGCGATCCTGCTCGACGATCGAGGGGCTGAGCTCGGCGGGGATGATCTCGGTGAGCTCGCCGCGCGCCGCGCGCCTGAGGAAGATGAGCTGTCCGAACCGGTCGCGCGCGTGCAGGTAGCCTTGCACCCGCGTCACGTCGTCGAAGTCGGACCCGTAGATGTGCCAGAAGCCACGGTGGTCGCGAAGAGCGCGCACGTCGGTGGTGAGGCTCGGGATGTCCCCGAACGGGCGTCCCGCGTCGGGTCCGCCCGCGTCGACGCTCGCGTCCGCCCCGGCGTCGGTGGGAGGGGGCTCCGCAGTGCCATCGCAGGCGGCGAGGACGCACGAATAGAGCAAGCAAGCCGCCGCGACGCGGCAGGACGAGGAGTACGACATGGAGAGCCCAAGCGGTAAGAGGAGGGAGCCGATAAGCGCTCCGGCGCGGCTCGTGAGGCACGCGCGTCGGAACGACCCAGCCTAGCGCGGGGGAGAGTCCGATCCATCGACTCGGACACGAGCGGAGCTGGCGTCGCACCGACCGGCCAGCTCGTCGCGGAGGGCTGCGAGAAGAAAGGCGAAAATGGTCGACCGCGTCCCCGCCGCAGCGGAGTCGTCGTCTCGACATCGTCTCCGTCGGCGTCGCTGGGCTCGAGGGGTTGCTCCGTCCGCGCGCAGCACACTGAGCGGATGCGACGCTTCCGCTGAGCCCAGCGCTTCGGTCGGGGGAGCCCTCCTTGACGGTGCCCGGCGGACGTGCGGAACTTCCGTCGTCCGCCGGGCCCCTTCGCCCGCGACCCAAGCCCCCGCGTCATGAGCCGTGCCATCGAGCTGGGCCCCCTGAGCCCTGGGTACAATGACGTCAACGCCCACGACGTCGGCGACGTGGTGCGCCCGACCGCGCCCCCCGAGCCGGTGGCGAAGGCGGCCGAGCGCTGGGTCGGGCTCGACCTGTTCCGCTTCTGCGCGGTCCTGTTGATGGTGCAGGGCCACGTCTTCACGACGTTGCTCGACGCGGCGAGCAAGAGCGAGCGCTGGTACGCCTACCATCGGTTCCTCCACGGCTACACCGCGCCGATGTTCTTGTTCGGCGCGGGGCTCGCGTTCGGCTACACGACGTTCCGCCAATGGGACGCGCACGTCGCGTTCGGCAAGCCGGCTCAGAAGCGCTTCGGCCGCTACGGGTGGCTGCTCGCGATCGGCTATGGCCTGCACCTGCCGACGCTCTCGCTCTCACGCCTGCTCCACATCTCCGACCCCGAGCAGATCGGTCGGATGATGCAAGTCGACGTGCTCCAGCACATCGGGGTCAGCCTCGGCATCTGTCAGCTGCTCGTGCTCGTGCTTCGGCGGCAGCGCGTGTTCATCGCGGCGATCGCGTTCCTCGCGGCGGTGCTGATCGTCGGCGCGCCGTGGATCTGGAACCTCGACGTCGGTGGTCTCCCGCGATGGCTCGCGGGCTACGTGAACGCGACGACCGGATCGCTGTTCCCCCTCGCGCCGTGGGCGGGCTTCACCTACGTGGGCATCCTCGTCGCGTACGCGGTGGGGCTGCGCCCGCCCGAGACGACCCGCGACGGCGAGCGCCCGAAGAGCGTCAGCGAGCGCGCGGCCTGGCCGTTCCTCTGCCTCTCGCTCCTCTCCATGATCGTGCCGGTCCTCGTCGATCGGTTCGGTCGGCTCCCGCTGCCCGACCACAACTTCTGGAAGACGGATCCGCTGTTCTTCTTCTGGCGGCTCGGCAACGTGATGTTCGTGCTCGCGCTGCTCTGCTTCGTCGAGCGCGCGCTCGAGAGCGGGGCCGCGCGCGGCTTCGTGGATCGTTCGGCCAGCTTCGCGCGCCGGGCCGCCCAGCGCGTGGCCATGGGACTCGCCCGCGTCACACGTCCGTTCCTTCCCTGGGTGAAGATCGTCGGCGCCGAGACGCTCGCGATCTACGTCGCGCACCTCCTCATCCTCTACGGCTCCGCGATCGGCCCCGGTCTCAAGCACACCAGCATGTTCGGCGAGGGCACCCAGGGCGTGGTCGTGGCCGGCCTCGTCACGGCCGTGTTCCTCGTCGCGATGACGCTCCTCGCGAAGGGCGTGCACGAGCTGCGCAAGACGCCGGTCGGCTTCCGCGCCGTGCAGCTCACGCTCGTGGGCTTCATCGTCGTCTTCGCGCTCATCACCTGAGCCGCGATGAAGACCTCATGAGGTAGGTCGAGCGGCCTCGCGCTGCGCTCCTGCCTCGTCCACGGAGATCGATCAGCGCTGGCGACGTCGACGAGAGACCAACCCGATCGCGAGGAGCAGCGCCGACGCCATGGTCGTCGGTCGCGTGGACGAGCCGACGCGACAGCCGCAGCCGTCGCCGGGCGGCTCGCTCGCGCCCGCGTCGACGCCCGCTGGTCCGGCGTCGGGCGGTGAGCCCGGCTGCGGCGCGATCCAGAGGTGGCTCGTGACCACGCGCGGATCGCGGCCGACGTAGAGCTCCGCGCGCCAGCGCGCCTCCGCGTCCCCGTACGGCGCGTCGACCTCGAGGGTGGTGACGAACGGATCCGCGTCGACGGCGATCGCGTCCATGCGCACGCCGTCATGGACGAAGCGCACCGTGTTGCCCATCCCGCCGGTGACCCGGAGTGTCAATGTCGTGTGCGTGTCCGTGATCGTGTCGCCGACCATCGCGTCGCCCGCCGTCAGCTCGAGCATCGGATCGCTGGGGCCTTGCAGCTTCACGACGGTGTGGCCGGCGCGCACCGCCTCGAGGATCGCGGCGACGCTGAGCTCGTCCGCGTAGACGAGCGTGGTGGGATCGCCGATCGGGCTGTCGAACCCGCCGGTGCCCATCCCCGCGCGATGATCGTCGCTCCCGCCGATCGGCGTCACGTGGCGTCCGGTCGCGCACATCTCGTCCCACATCGTCAGCACGCGCGAGGTGAAGTACTGCCCGGCCTGCATCCAGCCGCCCGTCTCGATCTCGATCGCGTCGATCTGATCCACGGGCACGTCCTGCTCCCACGCGCAGCCGAGGCACATGTCGCCGAGGTCGAGCGCCGGGTGGTTGATCGAGAACAGCGCGCCCTGCGCGTGGAGCGCGTCCACCGCCATGCCGATCGTCTGGCCGTCCACCCCGATCAGGTGGGAGACGTACGACGTCGCGCCGATGCCGTTCGCGTGCCCGTGGTAGGTCGTGAACTCCACGCCGGGAAGCAGCAGCAGATCGGCGTGGCGCGACTGCGCGTCGACGATCAGCGAGACCTGCGAGTCGGTGTTGTGGTCGCTGAGCTCCACGAAGTCGAGGCCGCGCCCGCGCGCGAAGTCGGCGAGGGTGTCGATCGTCGGCTGCGCGTCGCCGCTCTCACGCGAGTGCACGTGGAAGTCGCCCGCGTACCAGCGGCTCCCCGCCTCGAGCGCGGCGACCGGCACGTACGGCGCGCGCTCCGTCTGTGGCGCGAGCGTCGCGACGGTGCGCAGATCGATCTCGACGTGATAGTGCCCGGGCGGCTCCGCGATCAGCGCCTTGCCGATCACGATCCGCCACGTCCCGGCGGACAACGGACCCGGCACGTACGAACGCGACGCCGCGAGCTCACCGACGATCGCGGGCTCCGAGTTGCCGCCGCCCCATCCGCGGAACCCGTCCGGATCGAGCACGCCCCAGTCGAGGATGTTCGCGTCGGACCCGTCGTCGTGCCGGATCTCGATCTCGACCGTCCCCGCCGGTACCTCGAACGGCACGAGCACGAACTCCGACCCGTCGTCCGGCACGTCGTCGTCGAGGACGATCTGCGCCGCGGCCGGCGAGGCGAACGAGAGGATCGCGAAGAGGAGAGTGGTGGCTCGCACGCTCCGAGCGTAGTGGATCGCGCCGAGCGCGAGGAGAGGCACGCGTCGTCGTGCGTCCGTGCTCGTCCCCGTGCACGTACTCGTGCTCGTCCTCGTTCACGAGGGCGCAGGTTCAGACGCGACGCGGTGCATCATCGGCAGCTGGGCGAGTACGTGGACGTCGACGGGTACGTGCACGTGCACGAGGACGTGCACCGACGGCGTCGGCGCGGTGGGACGCTCTAGCGCATCACAACTCGCCGGCGCGGGCCTTGGCGCACCACTTCTGCACTTCTTCCTCGATGATCTCGATGGCCTTGCCCTTGAAGATGCGCAAGATGAGTGGCACGTCGAGGTCGACGGTGACCTCCGGTCCGACGATCTCGATCTCGCCCGCGACCTTGACGCCCTTGGCCTTGAACGCCAACAGGCCCTTGTAGTCGCTGACCCACTCGAACGTAGGGCTGAAGTCGCTGAAGCGCGCGGAGTACGCCTCCATCGCTTTGTTGATCGCCGTCTTGGCGAGGGCGGGCTCGAGCCCGTGGTGGATTCGGTGCTTCATCCCCATGACGTGCCTCAGATAGTCCGTTCCGCGCGTCCGCTCAAGCTTTCTTCGGTCCGTCGCGGCGCGGGCGCCGTGAGCAGTCGAGGATCTTCTTGCGCAGGCGAAGCCCGCCGGGGGTGACCTCGAGCAGCTCGTCCTTGTCGATCCAGTCGAGCGCGCCCTCGAGCGTGACGCGCCGCGGCGGGCTCAGGATCACGTTCTCGTCGCGGCCCGCGGCGCGGATGTTCGTGAGCTTCTTCTCGCGCGTCACGTTCACGTCGAGATCGTTCTCCCGGTTGTGCTCACCGATGATCATGCCCTCGTAGACCGCGGCGCCCGCCTCGATGAAGAGCACGCCGCGCGGCTGGAGGTGGAAGAGCGCGTACGGCGTCGCGTCACCCTTGCGGTCCGCCACGATCGCGCCGACCTTGCGGCGCATCACCGCACCTTGGGACGGCTCCCACCCCGCGAACAGCGTGTTCAACAGTCCCGTGCCCCGGGTCAACGTGAGGAACAGCGTGCGGAAGCCCATCAGGCCGCGCGACGGGACGCGGAACTCGATCCGCGCGCGCGAGAACCCGAGGTTCGCCATCTTCACCATCTGGCCGCCGCGCGAGCCGAGCGCGGTCGTGATCGCGCCGACGTACTCCTCCGGGATGTCGATGACCGCGCGCTCGATGGGCTCGCACTTGACGCCGTCGACCTCTTTGATCACGACCTCGGGCATGCCGACCGCGACCTCGTAGCCCTCGCGACGCATCGTCTCGAGGAGCACCGCGATCATCAGCTCGCCTCGACCATAGAGCGTGAACTTGTCGGGCTCGTCGGTCGGCTCGAAGCGCATCGCGAGGTTGCGCTTCGCCTCCTTCTCGAGGCGCTCCTTGATGTGGCGCGAGGTCACCCACTTGCCGCTCAGGCCGGCCATCGGCGAGGTGTTCACGTGGATCGCGACCTTCACGGTCGGCTCCGCCACCTCGATGCGCTCGAGCACCTCGGCGTGCTCCGGGTCGCAGAGCGTGTCGCCGATCTGCACGTCTTCGATCCCCGAGATGCAACAGATCTCGCCGGCCGACGCCTCCTTCACCTCGACGCGCTCGAGCGCCTCGAAGCCGTACACGCGCGCGATCTTCGCGTTCACCTGCTCGTCGGATCCCATGCGGAGCACCGTGGCGCCGCGCTCGACGCGACCGCGCACCACGCGGCCCACCGCGAGGCGACCGACGTAGTCGTCGTGCTGGATGTCGTGCACCAGCATCTGGAACGGGCCCGCCACGTCGGCCTTCGCCGCGGGCACCGACTCGATGAGCGTCTCGAACAGCGGCCGCAGATCCTTGCCCTCGCCCTCGAGCGAGCGCTTCGCGATCCCGTCGCGCGCCACCGCATAGAGCGTCTTGAAGTCGGCCTGCGCGTCCGACGCCTCGAGCTCGCAGAAGAGATCGAACACCTCGTCGAGCACCTCCTGCGGGCGCGCGTCGCTGCGATCGATCTTGTTGATCACCACCACGATCGGCAGACCGAGGCCGAGCGCCTCACTCAGCACGAACCGTGTTTGCGGCAGCGGCCCCTCCGCCGCGTCGACGAGGAGCACCGCGCCGTCGGCCATCGACAGCGTGCGCTCGACCTCACCGCCGAAGTCGGCGTGGCCGGGGGTGTCGATGATGTTGATCTTGACGCCATCGAAGCGCACCGACGCTTGCTTCGCGAAGATCGTGATGCCGCGCTCGCGCTCCTGATCGTTGGTGTCCATCACCCGGTCGGTCAGGTTCGCCTTCTCGTGAAAGACGCCCGTCTGGCGGAGCATCGCGTCGACGAGGGTCGTCTTCCCGTGGTCGACGTGCGCGATGATCGCGATGTTCCGGAGGTCCGTACGGCGTGGCTCACTCATGGTGGGCGCGCTCATGCCACGGGGCGATGGGGGGAGCAATCGAGGTGATATGCTCGCGCGAATGGCCGACGCCCCGGGGAGGATCCTCGCCTCGCGCTATCAGCTCGTGGAGAAGTCGGGCGAAGGGGGCATGGCCATCGTGTGGCGGGCCATCACGCGCGGTGCGCACGGGTTCGTACGGCCGGTCGCGGTAAAGCGGATCAAGGCGGCCCTCGCGCACAACCAGGAGTTCGTCCAGATGTTCGTCGAGGAAGCCCGCGTCGGGGCGACCCTCGACCACCCGAACGTCGTCCAGCTCCACGACTTCGGGGTCGACGAGTGGGGCTCGCCGTTCCTCGTGATGGAGTGGGTCGAGGGCGTCGATCTGCGGCGCTGGTCGACCTCGTTCATCGACGCGGGATGGCACGCGCCGTGGCACCTGACCGCCGCGATCGGGATCGAGGCGCTGCGCGGCCTCCACGCCGCGCACACCCGCACCGACGCATGGGGCAATCCGGCGCCCGCCTACCACCGCGACGTCACGCCGGGGAACGTGCTCATCGGCCTCAACGGCATCGTGAAGCTCGCCGACTTCGGGCTCGCCCGCGCCATGGACCGCGCGAAGATCACGCGGCCCGAGATGGTCAAAGGAAAGGTCGCTTACGTCGCGCCGGAGACGGCGATCCACGGCACCGAGCCGAGCATCCAGTCGGACCTGTTCACGCTCGGCACCGTGCTTTGGGAGGTGTTGGCAGGGCAACGTCTGTTCCTCGGTAAGAACGACCTCGAGAGCCTCCAGCTCGTGATGAACTGCGAGATCCCCGATCTCGCGACGACGCGACCGGACCTCCCGGACGAGCTCATCCGCACCGTCCACCGCGCGCTCGAGAAGGAGCCGGAGCGACGCTATGCGACGGCGCGGCAGATGGCGCGCGCGCTCGCCCGCGTGCTGCGCCGCGTCGCGGAGCCGACCGACGCCGAGCCGCTCGGCGAGAGCGTGGCGACCGCGCGCGAGCGCCTCGGGATGCCGCCGCGCGATCTCCCGCCGAAGACCCTCGCTCCCTTGAAGCGCACGACGAGCGCGCAGCGCCTCGAGGCGGCCGACTCCGACAGCCTCGAGATCCCGCTCGTCAACCGCGCCGACCGCAAGGACTGAGCGCCCGCGATCCGAGGGCGGACCGAGTCACGGCGGACAGATCTGCACGATCTGTTGCCCGCGGAGCAGGAACGTCTCGTCGGTGCGATCGAGGTCGAGGATCAGCGCGCTCCGATCGGTCACGCTCCCGCAGACCGCCGCGGCGCACGCGCCATCGCACGCGTCGATCCGCGCGACGCACCGCTCGACCGGCGTCGATCCGACCCCGATGATGCTCAACGTCCCGCCCGCCGCCGGGCTCCGCACCCGCAGGCGCGCGCCGATCAACACCACGTCGTCGGGGCAGACCGCGCTCTCGTCGATCGGCGGGTCGACCGTGTGCTCCTCGCAGTCCGCCCCCACCTCGACATCGAGCCACGTCGTTGCGCCAGCGTCCGCGCACACCGCGGGGCTCTCACACGCCGCGAGGATCCCGCACACGATCACCGCGGCTCCGAGCGCCGCCGCGTTTCCGTGAGCGTCGGCGCGTGGGTGAGTCGGCACGCTGCGAAGCGTGCAGCGTCGGAGACCGATGACGCAAGCGCCGTTCCGGCGGTGGCCGGGCCACCCACGACCGGTCGATGCGGCGCTTGCGGGATCGCATCACGCGCCGCGAGGCGCTTCCTCGACACGGTCCGGGTTCCGCGCGCGACGCACGGGCAGGAGGAGGAACGCCGTCGCGAACACGGCATCGACGACGAGGTCGACGGCGAGGTCGTCCAGCCGCGCATACCCGCGCGCGATCGCCTGGCCGAGGGTCAGGATCAGCGCGCACGCGAGCGCGGCGAGGAACTTCGTCCATCCGCGGTGGGCGGCGGGGCGACGCACCGTCGTCAGCGTCGCGATCCCGATGGCCACCCACGTACCGCCCAGGATCGACATCGGGAGCCCTGCGCGCGACGCCGACGCACCGAGCCCCAGCGCGCGGGCGCGCGTCACCGGCTCGATGACATCGAGCAGACCCTCGACGCAGAGGACGAGCCCGAAGAGCGCGAGCGCCACCTGGAGCGCACGGCGTCGCAGCGCTCCCGCTGTCACCGCGCTCCTTCCTCGACCCGCGACCCTCGCCACCGGCGCCGGGAAGAGCGCGCATGAAACGCGTCTGCCCGCATGACGATCTCACCCTACCACGCCTCGTCGATCTGTCTCGTCGCGTCCCGTCGGGCCGAACGCGTCTTCTCGCACGTTGTCGCGATCAAGTCGCCGCCTTCTTCTCTTCGAGCTCCTCCCAGCGCGTCATCTTGCGCTCGAGCTCGCGCTTCGCGGCGTCGAGGGCGCCGCTGAGCGCGGGGGCTTCGTGGGCGCGTTCGCGGTAGAGGTCGGGGTCGGCGAGCTTCGCCTCGAGATCGGCCACGGTGGTCTCCGCCTCGCCGATCGCGTCCATCATGCCCTCGAGCTCGAGGCGCTCGGCGTACGTGAGGCCCTTTTTCTTCGTCGGGCTCGGCGCGGGCGCGGCGACCGAGGTCGGCTTCTCCTTCGCGGGCATGTGCGCCGCCTCAGCGTGCGCGCGCTGCGCGCGGTAGTCCGTATACCCGCCCGCGTACTTGACGACCCTGCCGTCCTCGAACGCGAGGATGCCCGTCGCCACGCGATCGAGGAACCATCGGTCGTGGGTCACGATCAGCGCCGTCCCGTCGAGCTCCACCAGCATCTCCTCGAGCGCCGCGAGCGTCGGCGTGTCGAGGTCGTTCGTCGGCTCGTCCATCGCGAGGAGGTTCGTCTCCATGAGCAAGAGCTTCGCGAGCAGCGCCCGCGCGCGCTCGCCGCCGCTCAGCACGCTCACCGGCTGCGACATCTGATCGGCGTCGAACAGGAACCGCTCGAGGTAGCCGCGCGCGTCCATCGTGCGCTCGCCGATCGTGACGCGCCCCCTGCCTTCCGCGACGTTGTCCAGGACCGTCTTGTCCTCGTCGAGCCCCTCGCGGTGCTGTCCAAAGTACGTGATCTTGACGTTCGCGCCGCGCCGCACCGTCCCCGCGCTCGGTTCGAGCTCGCCGAGCATCGTCCGGAGGAGCGTGGTCTTGCCGCACCCGTTCGGCCCTACGATCCCGAGCCGCTCTCCCGGCACGATGGTCGTGGTCAGGTCCTCGACGAGCGTCCGTCCCGGCACCGCGACGCCGACGTGCTCGAGGTCGAGCACCGACTTGCCGCTGCGCGCGGTGTCCACGAGGAGCGCCACCGATCGCGACCCGGTCGGTGCCTTCTCCGCGATTACCGACTCCGCGCGCTGGATGCGGGCCTTCTGCTTCGTGGTCCGCGCCGACGGTGAGCGCCGCAGCCAGTCGAGCTCGCGGCGCAACAGGTTTTGCCGGTTGCGCTCGCGCCGGTCCTCGAACGCCTCGCGCTCCGCTTTGCCCTCGAGGTACGCCGCGTAGCCGCCCGCATACATCGTGAGCGCGCCGCGCTCGAGCTCGGCCGTCCGCGTCACCACGCGATCGAGGAACGCCCGATCGTGCGTGATCACGAACAGCGCGCCCCGCGCGAGCCCGCGCAGGTGCTCCTCCAGCCACTCGATCGCGTCGATGTCGAGGTGGTTGGTCGGCTCGTCGAGGATCAACACGTCCGGCCGCGCCACCAGCAGCCGCGCGAGATCGACGCGGCGCCGCTCGCCGCCGCTCATGGCGCTCACCTCGCGGTCCGCGTCCCGGATCCCGAGCCGATCGAGCATCGCGCGCGCCGCTGCCTCCACGTCCCAGCCGCCGTGGCGCTCCACCTCCTCGGCGGCCTCCGCCTGGAGGTGCGACCAGCGCGCCGCGTCCTCGCCGCGCGCGATCGCGTCGGACGCCTCGCGATGACGCGCGCGCGCCGCGCTCCAGAGACCGAGCCCGGACAGCACTTGCTCGTGCGCGCTCCGGCCCTTCGCGTCGGGCGCGTCCTGTGCGAGGTACTCGATCCGCGCTCCGCGCCGCGCGATGACCGCCCCGGCGTCGGGCTCCTCGATCCCCGCGAGGATCCGCGCGAGGGTGCTCTTGCCCGAGCCGTTCACCCCTACGAGGCCGACGCGATCGCCCTCGTCGAGGGTCAGCGAGACGCCGGAGAGGACGCTCCTCGCCCCGTAGCTCCGGACGAGACCTTGGGCGTCGAGGATCGGCATGGGCGGGAGGATGTCCGGCGGCGAGCCGAGTGGCCACCAAGGCGACACCGGTGGCTCCCTGAGGCACCGGCCAGGTTCCTCCCGTCGCCCGCGCCGAGCCCGCACGCTGAGGGATCGCCCTGGCACAGGCTCTGCTTTTCGTCAGCCCACGGGTGTTGCAGGATATGCGGCGGGAGAGCCAGATCGCGACCGACGAGCACGAGCAGACGCTGACCGGCGCCACGATCGCCGGCCGGTATCAGGTCATCGGCAGCCTGGGCAGCGGTGGCATCGGACAGGTCTACGCGGCGGAGCAGATCGGTCTCGATCGTCAGGTCGCGGTGAAGGTGATCCGCAAGGGCCGCCGCGGCGACGACGTCACCGAGAAGCGCTTCATGCGCGAGGCCCGCGCCGCGGGACGAATCTCGAGCCCGCACGTCGTCACGTTGTTCGACTTCGGCCGCGACCCGCAGAGCGGCTTGCTGTATCTCGCGATGGAGCTCCTCGAGGGACAGTCGCTCTCGCAGCGCCTGGACGACCCGACGCTGCTCGAGATGCCGGAGCTGCTCCGCGTCGGCGCGTCGGTCGCGCGGGGGCTGCGCGCCGCGCACGAGGCGGGCGTGCTGCATCGCGATCTCAAGCCAGCGAACGTGTTCCTCTGCTCGGACAAGACGGTGAAGGTGCTCGACTTCGGCATCGCGAAGCTGATGGACGACGAGCAGAACGACTGGGAGCCGCTCACCCAGGTGAACCGGATCCTCGGGACACCGGTGTACATGAGCCCGGAGGCGGCGACGCGCCGGCCGCTCGGTCCGACGAGCGACCTCTACGCGCTCGGGCTCATCCTGTTCGAGATGGTGGTCGGCGAGCCGCCGTTCAAGACCGGCAACGCGATGAAGACGCTCCGCGCGCAGGTGGAGACGCCCGCGCCGCGCCTCAGCGACGCCGCGCCGTGGCGGCCGATCCCCGAGGAGCTCGACGACCTCGTCGCGCAGCTCCTCGAGAAGGATCCGAACAAGCGCCCACGCGACGCGGGGGACGTGGTCGAGCGCATCGAGCAGGTGGCGGCGAAGGCGTCGTCGAGCGAGACGGTGGTCGACAGCTCGCCGCTCGCGCACCTCCACACGCCGGCGCGGACCGAGGTGGACATCCCGCTCCCCGCGCGCACGCCCGACGTCCGCGCGTACGTGGCGTACGGTGAAGACGACGAGGAAGAGGAGCACGGCGCCGCGACGACGGTGTGGGGGCGCAACAGTCCTTCCGAGCCTCCCAAGCCCGCGACGCCTCCCGACATGCCGCCCACCCCGCTGGTGATGACCCACTTCGACAGCCCGGTGAGCCCTTCGTCGCCGCCGCCGATCTCGCCCGCCGCGCTGGAGCCCCGACCGCCCGCGAGCGCCGCGCCGAGCCCGGCTTCGATGCGCCCCGCGCCGCGGCCCCGCTTCGGTCCGCGCGAGCTCGCGCTCGTCATGGTGCTCGTGGGCGCCGCGTTCTTCGCGCTCGTGATCGGGCTCCGCATCCTCTTCGGCTGATCGCGGTCGACGTGTCGATCCCCCCGCGTGCGGGATCCCGCGGACGCGCTATGCCGGCCGCCGCATGGGCGACGACGCACCCGCGGCGCTCGATCATCCGCTGAGAGCGCGCGTCGCGATCGCGCTCGTCGTGTCGGTCGGGGCCACGCTCGGCTTCGCGATCCAACCGCTCGCCGGCAAGTCGCTGCTCCCGTCGCTCGGCGGAGCGCCCGCCACGTGGACGGCGTGTCTCCTCTTCTTCCAGACGACGCTGCTCATCGGCTACGTCGTCGCGCACCTGCTCGGGGAGCGGGCGCGGCCGGCGTGGAGCGCGGGGGTGCACGGCGTCGCGATCCTCGTCGCGCTCGGCCTCTCGGTCGCGCTCGTCGACGTGCCGCTCGCGATCGATCCGAGCCTCCACCCGCTGCGCTACGCGTTCGTCCACCTCACGGTGCGCTTCGGCCCCGTGGCGGTCGCGCTCGCGATGACCGTCCCCCTCGCGTCGCGCTGGGTGGAGCGCCGCTACGGCGCCCGGCCGTACGGGCTCTACGCGGTGAGCAACGCGGGGAGCCTCCTCGCGCTCGCCGGCTACCCGCTCCTCATCGAGCCGTGGCTCGACGTGCCGATGCAGGAGCGCGCCCTCGTGATCGCGCTCGGCGCGATGGCGCTCGTCGTGCTCGCGCTCGCGGGCGGACCTCTACGCGGCGAGGTTCGACCCGAGGGGAGGATCGCTCCGTCGCCCGTCACGTGGCGTGAGCGCGCGGGCTGGGCGCTCACCGCGGCGCTCCCCACCGTGCTCCTCGCGGGCACGACCGCGCGGCTGTCGCTCGACGTCGCGCCGCTCCCGCTGCTGTGGGTGATCCCGCTCGCGGTCTATCTCGCAAGCTTCATTCTGGCCTTCCAAGCCGAGCTCGGGCGACCGCCGCCGTGGCTCCCTCGCGCGGTCGCGCTCGTCGCGGTGGTGCTCGTCTACGTCGAGCTCGCGCACGCCAACGATCCCGTCGCGCTGCTCGGGACGCTGCACGTCGCGTTCCTGTTCGGCGCGTCGTGGCTCGCGCATCGACGCCTCTTCGAGCGCGCACCCGATGGCCGCTCGAGCGAGCTCTATCTCGCGATCGCGATCGGCGGTGCGCTCGGGACGCTCCTCAGCGCGGTGCTCGCGCCGCTCGTCCTCTCGGACACCCTCGAGTACGCGATCGCGATCGCGTTCATCACCGCGTGGCGTCCGCTCGAGCCGCCGGTGCGGCGCGACGGCCCGATCGGACGTGACCTCGTCTTCGCGTCGGTGATCGCGATCCTGGTCGCGGTTGGCGCGCTCACCGCGTGGTCGGTCGACCTCGTCCGCCCCGAGCACGCGTCGCTCGCGGTCGTGGGCCCGGCCGCGCTCGTGAGCTACTTCGCGATGCCGCGCCGCCGTCGTTACGCGCTCGCGTTGCTCGCCGTCGTGCTCGCGGCGAGCGTGATCCACCCCGAGGGCACGCGCATCCATGCCGCGCGATCGTTCTTCGGTGCCTTGCGTGTGTTGCGAGCCGAAGGTTCGCACGTCCTCTTGCATGGCTCGACGCTCCACGGGGAGCAGCGCATCGACGAGATGGGCGCGTGCACCCCGCGCGCCTACTACGCGCGTGAGGGCCCGGCCGGTGCGATCGTCGCTGCGTTCCGCGCGCGACCTCACGCGCGTCCGGGCGGGCGCGTCGCGTTGATCGGCCTCGGGACGGGCGCGCTCGCGTGCTACGCGCGGCCCGACGAGGAGTGGCGCTTCTACGAGATCGATCCGGAGGTGGCGGCCGTCGCACAGGACTCGCGCCTCTTCACGTACCTCGCGCACAGCCCGGCGCTTCGCGCGAGCGTACGGCTCGCGGACGGGCGGGACGGCGTCGCCCGCGAGCCGGAAGGGAGCTTGCGGCTGCTCATCGTGGACGGCTTCGGGTCGGACGCGGTCCCCGTGCATCTGTTGACGCTCGAGGCGCTGCGCCTCTACCTGAGCCGCGTCGAGCACGGCGGCTGGGTGGTGCTCCACGTGTCGAACCGCGCGCTCGATCTCGTGAACGTGGTCGCGGACGGAGCGGCCGCCCTCGACCTCCCCGGACGCGTGGTGGCGGACGACACGGCCGTCTACGTCGTGCTCGCGCGCCGCGAGACCGAGCTCGAAGGCGTGCCGGGTGAACCGCTCGGCGACGGAGATGCGGAAGACGCATGGACCGATGCGTTCTCGAGCGTGCTCACCGCGATCCGTAAGGGAAGCTGACGCGTCGCGCCAGCCGCGTGCCCGTCACCCGTCGACCGTCACCCGTCGACCGTCACCCGTCGACCGTCACCCGCCGAAGAGGAACTGCACTCCGAACACCGCGTAGGGATTCCCCACCCGCAGCGTCAGCGCGAACCAGTCCGCGATGTGGAGCGTGCCGCCGACCTGGAAGATGAACCACCAGCCCCAGTCGTACGGATCGAACCGTCCGGTGCGGATGAACGCAGGGTGGAGGAAGAACTGTCCGCCGACCTCCGCGAACACCGACCACGTCTCGTTCAGATAGAACTCCCAGTGGAGCGTCACCGGGAACCCGACGCCGGGGCCGTACTCCCCGCACCCGGGGCCGTTGTCGTAGATCCCGCACGTGCGCGCGAAGTGGAAGTCGACACCGAAATTGATGTAGACAGCGTTGTTGATCGAGTCGACGAACCCGTTGTTGACGATCGGGATCCCGAAGCGGGCTCCCGACACGAAGCCGTAGCCCCACCAGCTGAAGCCGCCGTAGACATCGAGGAGGAGGGGTCTCCCTCCCTGGTGCGGCTGATCGATCGTGATCCGCCGGCCCTCCTGGGCGGCGGCGATCGACGCGCTGGAGAGCGCGAGCGCCGCGGCCAACCCGGCCGCGCCGAGCAGGCGGGCCAGCCGCGCCGAGTGAGGAGCGCGCCGCGTATCGTCCATCGAACGAACCATGGGCATCGTCGGATTGCGCATGCCCGTAGGGTCTCACAGGACGCCGATCTCTCGGAAGCGGGTTCGATCCTCGTGGGTGGTGAGGCGAGCCGCCCCGCCTCAGCCGCGCGAGAGCGGCGCGAGGTAGCGCGCGGCGGCCACCGGCTCGGCGGCGACCACCGACAGCACGCCGCCCATCATCGCGCCGATCACGCCGACGGTAGCAACCTCGCTTCCTGCGAAGAAGAGGCCCTCGATCGGAGCGCGCGGCCGCAGCCACACGTTCTCGAATCGGTCGACGGTCGGCTCGAGGCCGTAGATCGATCCGCGGATCGGGCGCACGAAGTGCTCGGTCGACACGGGCGTGGACAGCTCCGCGAACACGAGCTTGTCGCGCAAGCCGGGCAGCTTCTCGAAGAGCTGTTCGAGCAGGCGATCCGTCATGCGCTTCTTGAACGCCTCGTACTCCTCGCCGCGCTTCTTCCAGCGCTCGGCCTGCCAGCGCTCGAAGCTGCCGTAGGGGACGAACGTCACCACCTCGCCGGTGTGCCGCTGGTTCGGGCCCGGGTCGTGCGACGGATCCTTGAGCGACGGGAACGAGCAGTAGAGCACCGACGCGCGCGGCACCTCGTCCGCGTCGGGATCGACCCGCCACGCGTCGTCCTCCATGTCCCACGTCTCGTAGAACCACTTGTTCGCCGCGCTCACCCCCGCCGCGCGGATGTCGCCCTCGAAGCCGAGGTAGAGGCACACGTGGGCGGGCGCGGGCGGGAGGCTCTCCACCTCGCGCGCCCACGCGTCGTCGCAGTACGGTGCTGGCAACAATCGTTGCACGGTCGAGGCGACGCCGGCCGCGCTCACCACTCGGCCTGCGTCGATGCGCTTGCCGCCTTGGAGCACGACGCCGCGCGCCACGCCGTCCTCCACGACGATGCGCTCGACGTCGGCGCGGATCGCGGTCCAGCCGCCCGCGCGCTCCACCGTGGACAAGAGAGTGTGCGCGATACGGGACGCGCCCCCTACGGGGTAGTAGCCGCCGTGCGAGAAGTGCTTCACCACGAGCGCCTGGATCGCGAACGAGCTGCGGCTCGGCACCGAGCCGTAGTAGCCCCATTGCGCCGTGAACACCGCGCGGAGGCGCGGGTCGTCGGTGAGCTCTCCGATCACGTCGGCGGTGTGCCGCGCGAGGTGGCGCTTCGCGTCGCGGGCGAAGATCGCGTCGGTGATCGTCCCCACCTTCGCGGGCGCGATCCGCGAGAGGTAGTAGCTCTTCATGCTCCGGCTGACCGCGCGGACGAGATGGAGGTAGCCCTCGATGGCCTCGCGCTCGCGCGGGAACGCATCGAGCAAGTTCTCTTTGAACTGCGCCGGCGAGTCCGGGAAGTCGATGCGGAAGCCGTCGGGGAAGTGGAACTCGTCGTAGACCGGCCCGAGCGAGGCCCACTCGAGCTCGCCGTCGGTGAGCGCGGCGAGCAACCGCCCGGTCAGGCTGTGACGCGTGACCTCGCCGACCGCGTGGACGCCGACGTCCCACTTGAAGCCGGGGCGCTTGAACATGTGGGTGAAGCCGCCCGGCACGTAGTGCTGCTCGAGCACGAGCACGCGCTTCTTCAGCTTCGCGAGGAACGCGGCCGCCGTCATGCCGCCCATCCCCGAGCCGATCACGACGTAGTCCCACGGTCCGTCGGGGATGTCTTTGCCGTACGGCCGGTCGTCGTCGTCCTTCAAGCGCGGTCCTCCACCACCTCGGCGTCGTAGTCGATGTCCGGTGGGATCGGCACGATGCGGTAAGGGTTGATCTGCGCGTGGCTGTAGTAGTAGTGGCGGCGGATCGCCTCGAGGTGACACGTCGCTTTGACGGCCGGGATCTGATAGATGCGCCGCGTCAGCGCCCAGAGCCGCGGGTAGTCCTGGATCTGCCGGCGGCTGCACTTGAAGTGCACGAAGTAGACGGGATCGAACCGGTAGAGCGTGGTGAAGAGCCGGATGTCCGCTTCGGTCATGCGGTCGCCGACCAGCCAGCGCGATCCGTCGAGCCGCGCCTCGAGCCAGTCGAGCGACTCGAACAGCTCCCCCACCGCCTTGTCGTACGCGCGCTGCGAGCTCGCGAACCCCGACTTGTAGACGCCGTTGTTGATCGTGTCGTAGACGCGCGCGTTGACCTCGTCGATCTCGTCGCGGAGCGGCACCGGGCGGAGATCGGGCCCCGTGCGTCCGAGCTCCTCGTCGAACATCCGGATGATCTCGGCCGACTCGTTGTTGACGATCGTCCCGGCGACCTTGTCCCAGAGCACCGGCACGGTGACGCGACCGGTGAAGCTCGGGTCGGCGCGGGTGTAGACCTCGTGGAGGAAGCGCGTCCCGTTGACGGGGTCGTCCTCGAGCTCCCATCCGTTCTCGAGCATCTCGGGCTTGGCCACGCTGACCGTGATCGCCTCGAGCCCCTTGAGCGCCCGGTAGATGAGCGTGCGGTGCGCCCACGGGCACGCGTACGCGACGTAGAGGTGATAGCGGCCCGGCTCGGCCGGGTGCTTCGCGTCGCCCTTCTTCACCCAGTCGCGGAACGTCGCGGCGGCGCGGCGGAAGTGGCCTTCCTCGTCACCCGTGAGATCGCGATCGTTTGCGTGCCAGACGCCGTCGATGAGCTTGCCCATCGCGACGTCTTAGCAGACCTGCCGCCAGAGGTGGCGCTACCCGAGGAGCATCACGAGCCCGATCGCGCTCGAGCCCGCCCACGCCGTCCACTCGCCGGCCCGCTGCCAGAGCGTGCGCGAGAGCTCGTCCGGCGCTCCACCCCACGCGCCGTGCGCGCGCCACGCGTCGCGCCCATCGCGGAACGGGCCCTTGCCGGCGCGGTCCTTGGTCGTCCCGAGCAGCGTCACGCGCGCGCCGACGGCGGGATAGTCGCCGGTGTCGAGCGCGTCCCCGAGCTTGATGCGGACCGGTTCGTCGCCGTCGTCGAGGTCCAGCGTGAGCGTGCGCTCGTCTTTGCTCGCGACCTTCCCGCTCGGCGCGCCGCGGACCTGCATGCCTCGCCACGCGAACCACGCCGCGGTGGCGAGGCTCAGGAGGATCGCAAGCGAGCTGGACGCGAGCATCACGGCGCGGCTCGGCGTGAGACCCCACCGCATGCCGTGAAGCGACTCCGCGATCGCGCCGCGCGATCCGATCGCGACGACGATCGCGATGCCCCATACGATCGCGGCGAGCATCCAGGGCACCGGCGCGCGCACGCGTGGGACGGCGGCGTTGAGGGTCCCGAGCTGTCCGCAGCGCGCCGCGGCGAGCGGCGCGGCGACGAACGCGCCGAGCCATGGTGATCCGGCCCACAGCTCGCCGTACGTCGGCGCCATGCGCGACGCGAGCGCGAGCAGGACGAACCCCGCGTGCGCGACGACGTCGAGGGAGCGCGAGCGGTGCTCGTGCGCGCTCACGCGGCTGCTCGCCGCGACGATCGGTGCGACCTCGTAGACCGCGACGGCGGCCAGCCAGGTGCTGAGCATCCGCGCGGGCTCGGCGAGGCCGGCGAGGCCTTCGCGCCGTCCCATGTCGGTCACCGCGACGGAGGCGATCTCGAGCAGCAGTCCGGTCCCCAACGTCGCCGAGATCCACCGCCACGCCGCGCGACGCGGCGGTCGATGCGCGACGAGGACCATCGCGGCGACGAGCATCGAGAGCGCGAACGGTCCGCCGAGCCACGGGCTCGCGTGCTCACCCGGCATCGCGAACATCGCGAGCAGCGCCCACGCGGGCCACGGCGCGGCGGCGCGCGCGGCCGCGACCCACACCGACAGGCTCCCATCCCACGTAGGGACGCGGCTGCGCGTCGGCGCGGGAGCGAGGGTGGCTTCTAGCTTGGCGTCCATGGCGATCGCGAGTGACGGCACCCGGGGCCTCCCACTATAGGTGCGGCGTGGGACCGGGGCTCGCCGCGGTTCCTTTGGTGCCCGCCTCGAGCTTGAGCACCAGCTCGACGTGCGCGGTCTGCGGCAGGCTCTGGTACGCGGTGAGCCCGACCTCGCGGTAGCCGCGCGCGAGCAGCCATCGGCGATCGTCGGCGAGCCCCCGCGGGCCGCAGGCCATGATGTGGAGGCGCGGAGGGCGCACGCGCGCGATCGCGTCGCACACCGCCTCGCCCATCCCTTTGCGCGGCGGGTTCGCGATCACGACGTCCGGCGGAGCGAGCTCGGCGCGCGCGGTCACGAAGTCCTCGGCGCGGCTCGCCTCGATCCCGAGCTCGGACGCGCTCCCGGCATACGCCTCGCACGCCTCGACGCGCGCGAAGCGCTCGCGGAGGCGCCGGGTGATCGCGCCCGCGCCCGCGTAAAGATCCCATGCGTGCTCGCCGCTGAGCCACGCGCCGTCAGGCTCGCGGAGCAGCTCGTCGACGGCGAGCGCGATGAGGTCCGGGTTCGGCTGGAGGAATCCGAGGGGATCGCCGCGCCGCGCGCCGCGGAGGAGCGTCGGTGCGCCGCCGCGGATCGCGTTGGTGCGCCCGGGCTGCACGCTGTGGGCGACCGCGTCGGGTTCGGTGAGCGCCTCGGCGAGCGCGCGCGGATCGCCGTCCGCCGTGATGAGCGTCAACGTGAGGTGATCGGTGTCCAGCTTGGCCCACGCGTAGCGCAGCTCGCCCCGGCCGCTCGCCTCGTCGTACGGCGCCATGCCTCGCTCCCGCGCGCGCTCCTCGAGCTCATCGAACGCCCTCGCGATGCGCGGGTGATCGACGGGGCAGCCGCGCATCGACGCGCCGACGTGGGTCCCCGGTGACCAGCTCCCGAGCGCGAGGGCCCCGTCCGCCTCCGCGAACGCCACGCGCTTGGCGGACCGCCGGTAGTGGAACGCCGCGGGGCTCGCGACGACGTCGGCGACGTGCAGGCCGAGGCCCTGGAGCATGTCCATGAGCTGTGCGCGCTGCGCCGCCTCGTCGAGCGCGATCAGCGGACAGCCTCCGCAGCGTCCGGGCACCGAGCCCGCGTGCGGGCACGGGGAGGGTCGTCGCGCGAGGTGCGGCGAGAGGACGGCTTCGAGCGCGGCCGGCGCGTCGCGATCGGCCCGCGGTCGAGCGAGCGGTCGCGCGCGGACGCGCTCGCCGAGGAAGGCGCCCGCCACGCGCACCCCGTACCCCTCGTGGACTCCGACGCCTTCGCCCGTCGGCGCGATGCGCTCGATGCGCAATTCGAGGGACGCGCGGGAAGCAGGCCGACGAGCCACGCGGCTGTACCTACCGCGAGGAACGGCGGAATTCATCTCGAAGAAGGAAGGGCGGAATCGGACTCGGAATGGGGCACGGGCAGGGACACGGACACGGAATCGGGCAGGGGCAGGGGCACGGGCACTTACGTGCACGTGAGCAGGGGCACGTGCACTTACGTGCACGTGATCGGAAGCGGCGGTCGCAACCCTCGTTGCAGTCCGAATCCGAATCCGAATCCGAATCCGAATCCGATTCCGAATCCGAGTCCGAGTCCGAGTAGTCCGAGTCCGAGTCCGAGTAGTCCGAGTCCGAGTCCGAGTAGTCCGAGTCCGAGTGTTATCTCGTCCGCCGGATCGAACGCCCTCTCCCCCGAACCCATCGCGATCTCGCCCGCGACGGTCTAGAACTGCTCGCCGTGGCCGACGATCCCACCCACGAGGCGCCCGGCGCGCTCGACGACTTCGAGCAGGGCGTCACCGCGCGACCGACGGTGTGGCCGTTCGCGCTCGGGTTCGCGGCGCTGCTCGTCCTCGCGGGCGCGGTCGTCGCGCTGTGGCCGGATCCCGTCCAGCCCTACCGCGTGCTCGTGGCCGTCGACGGCGTCGACGAGGACGCCGCGGATCGCGCGGTGTCCGCCGTGCGCGGGCCGCTCGGCGTCGGTGGGCTGCGCGTCCTCACGATCGCCGGCGGTCCGCCGCCCTCCGACGACGCGAGCATGCTCGCGGCGGCGCACGAAGCGCGCGCGATGCACGCCGTGCTCATCCGCATCGAGGTCCTCGAGTCACGGCCCCGCGGCACCATCGATCCCGCGTACGCGCGGGTGAGCGCGTCGGCGAGCGTCGGCGAGGTGAACGATGAGGGCTCGGGCGGCGGGGCGATCGTCCGCGTGCCGCCGGTCGAGATGTCGGCGTTCGGAGAGGAAGAGCCCGACGCGCTGGGCGAGGCGGTGGCCGATGCCGTCGCCGCGCTCACCGACGCGATCCACCTCGCGATCATGCGGCGCGACGCCATCGCCGCGTTCCTCGAGAACACCCGCGTCGACAACGACGAGCTCGAGGCGCAGTCCGCCATGCGGTCCGCCCACGCGCGCGTCGAGCCGCTGACCCGTGAGCTCGACTACATGCGTGAGAGCTGCGAGGCGGCGACGAGCGCGCTGACCGACGATCGCGGGGCGGCGGCCGTGCACTGCGTGTCGGGACCCTGCGCGGAGGAGTACGCGTTCGACGTCCTGCCCGACGGCTCGGCCGCACTGGTGTACGACGAGACTCCGTCGGTGCGCGTGCCGCTCGTAGGGGACCGCGCGGTCGCGGAGCGGGTCGAGGCGGTCGAGCGGATCGAGCTCGTCCCCCTCGACGGTGGCCCGCGCCGGGTGCTCGCCACGAGCCGCAATTACTCTTGTTATCCTGCGATGAGCGGCGACGGTACGCGCGTGGCCTACGTGGAGCAGTGGCCGCGCTACGGGTTCGGCGTCTCGATCGTCGACGTGGATACGGCGCAGCGCACCGCGCTCGCCCGCTTCGAAGTGTTGGTCTCGCAAATCGCGCTGTCCCACGACGGGAGCCGGCTCCTCGCGTCGCTCCGGCCGCGCCGCCGCGGGCCGTCTCAGCTCGTGACGATGCGCACCGAGCCGGGCGCGCAGCTCACCTCCCTCGGCGAGGCGTACCTCGCGCGCTGGGTACGGGTGGCGAGGCCCGGCGCCGATGCGGTCGACGATCTGGTCGCCGAGCTGGTGGCGGTCTCGCCGCCGGACGAGCCGCTCGGCGAGATCGACGACGGCGCGGGCGACGACGCGGCGAGCGACGACGGCGCGCCCGACGATGCTGCGAGCGACGGCGAGGAGGCCGACTCGGAGGAACCCGACGCCGAAGCGGGCGGGGAGCTTCCCGCGCTCGGCCTCGACCGTCAGCTCGCCTTGCTGGATCCGAACGACGGCTCGATCCTCGCGCAGATGGACGACGACATCCATCACGTGCGCGAGGTGATCGGGGAGCGCGACGGAGCGATCCACTTCCGCTGGACGAACCATCGCGTGTGCGGCCTCGGGCGGTGGACGCCGGCGACCGACGAGCGCGCCTTCGTGCAGACGCAAACGTGCTTGCGCTATGCGCGCTTGCTGAGCGGGGACCGCGCGGTCGGCACGGCGACGCTCACCCGCGAGGGCGATCCGTCGGCCGACGACGCCGAGATCGCGGTCGCCTCCTGGAGCGACGGGAGCGTGCAGGCGCTGACCTCGAACGCGCTCCGAGAGCGCTATCCGCGCGCCACGGCCGGGGACCGCGTCGTGTTCGATCGGCTGGGAGCCGCGCGATATCGCGAGTTTCCGCGCGTCGCCCTGTGCTGGCTCGACGCGCCTTGAAGCGATTCGGATCCTACCGCGTCCATAGGGGCGTACGGCACGAGCACTCTGAAGACCTCGCCACCGCCCCCCGCGGAATGATAGGGATTCCGCTCGGCCCGTAGCACCGAGGCGCACGCCCGCGCCCGTGATCGGAAAGGAACGACCATGCGAACCCAAGCGATCCTCACCCTCCCTCTCTGCGCCGCGCTCGGCCTGAGCGGCTGCGGCGGCGTGATGATCCGATCCCGCGGCACCGTCCGCGCGTCGGCCAGCGTCGGCGTCGTCGTGCCTCAGCGCGTCGTCGTGCGCGCGGCGCCGCCGCCGCCGGTCCAGGTCGCGGTGGTTCGCCCCATGGCTCCGGACAACACGGCGGTCTGGGTCGACGGCCACTACAAGTGGGAAGGCGCCTGGGTCTGGGTGGAGGGCCACTACGAGAGCGGCCACCCGAACGAGGTGTGGGTCGCGCCGGTGGCGCACGAGGAAGCGGGCACCGTGGTGTATCGCCCCGGCTTCTGGTGTCCTCGCGGACAGGAGCCGCCCCCCGAGTATCAGCAGCCCGGCACGGTGCGCGTGAGCGTCCGTCCGATGGACGACCGCCAGCCGCAGGCGACGGCGACGGTGCGACCGATGGACGACTCGCGTGGCACCGCGACGGTGCGTCCGATGGATGACCCGCCGCCGCCCCGTGGCGCGACCGTGCGTCCGATGGATGACCCGCCGCCGCCCCGTGGCGCGACCGTCCGTCCGATGGACGACCCGCCGCCGCCCCGCGGCACGGCCACCGCGCGTGGCTCGGCTCCGAGCGATCCGCCTCCGAGGGGCGGGCGCACCAGCGTCCGCGTCGGTGGCTCCGTATCGGGTAGCGCGACCGTCCGCGTCGGTGGCGGCGGCTCGAGCTCGGGCAGCACGGGCTCCGGCGGCGGCACGCCTCCCCGCGCCACCGGCGGCACGGTGAGGGGCCGCGGCGAGGTGAACCGCGGCGACGACTCGGTCGCAGAGGCAGCGCCTCGGACCTCGTCGCCCGGCGCGGCGACCGGCTCGGCGCGCACCACCGCGACGAGCAGCGCGCCTACCGCGACGGGCTCGGCGCGGACGACGAACCCGACCACCCCCGGCACGGCGACGGGCTCGGCGCGGACGACCAACCCGACGACCCCGGGCACCGCGACGGGCTCGGCGCGGACCACGAATCCGACCACCCCCGGCACGGCGACCGGCAGCTCGCGGGTGGTCACCCCCGGCACGGTCGGCACCGTGCGCACCGACGAGCGCGGCACTGACGACCGTCAAATGGCGTTGACGTGCTCCATCTCGGACGCGACCGTCCCGCGCCGTGGGCTCATCAACATCCGAGGCAGCGCGTTCACGGATGGCGCGCGCGTCCGCATCGGTGGCCGGGTCGCGGTGATCGTCGGCCACGAGGCGCAGAGCCTCCGCGTGCAGGCCCCCGAGGGCACCGGCGGCGGGCCCGTCGTGGTGACCGACCGCGGCCAGAGCGCGACCTGCGGGTCCATCCAGATCCGCTGATCCCGCCGTCTCCTCCTGACTGAAACGCGCCGACTCCCTCCCGGGGGCCGGCGCGTTGCCCTATGGTGCCCTCCATGGCGCGCGCGACATGGAATGGAGCGGTCTTGGCCGAGAGCGACGACGTCGAGATCGTCGAGGGCAACGTGTACTTCCCTCCGAGCGCGATCGCGCGCGAGCACTTCCAAGAGTCGGCGCACCACACGGTGTGCGGCTGGAAGGGCACCGCCAGCTATTACGACGTGGTGGTCGGCGGCGAGCGTAACGCCAACGCGGCTTGGTACTACCCGAGCACCAAGGACGCGGCGAAGAACATCGAAGGGTACGTCGCGTTCTGGAACGGGGTCACCGTCGAGCGCTGAGTCGCTCCTCGCGTCCACGGACGGGGACCCGGACTGCACCAGAAAGTGGGCGCGGGGTTCTGGATTGGGGAGACTTTCCGTGGTGTCGGACCACGACCCGCACATCGAGTCCCTCCATCGGCTGCTGGCCGAGGCGAACCGCGCGCCGCAGGCGAAGGTCGACGCGTTGGTCGCGCTCATCATGCGGACGGTGTTCGTCGTGCCATGGCCGGGCGGAATCGCGGGCTATCGGACCCTCGTGAACAGCTCGGGGGTCGCCGCGCTGCCGGTGTTCACCTCGCTCGTCTGCCTCGAGGAGGCGTCGCGCCGCTTCGGTTGGACGGCCCCGGACGGGACGGTTCCGCACGCCGAGATCGGCGCGCGCGCCGCGTTCAACTACGCGCTCGGTCAAAAGCTGCCCTACGTCGTCGTCGACATCGCCGACGAGCACGCGCTCGAAGTGACGGGCGAAGAGATCCAACCCCTGCTCACTCCGGCCGCGCGCCGCGAGTCGAGCGGGCCCTATGCCGCGGCGGGGAAGATCTCGTCGTCGATGATCCGCAAGGTGAAGACGACGCCGCCTCCCGACGGCCAGCTCCGGCCGACGCCTCCGCCCGGCACGCTCCAGGCGCCGCGCGTCCCGCAGATCGAGCCGCCGAGCGCGGAGGTGCAGGTGCGCCCGCCCATCGCGGTGAGCGACGACTCGCTGCGGTTCGCGTCGCCAGGTGAGATGCCGGGCGAGCTCTACGATCAGCTCTCCGCTGCGCTCCGCGACTACCCCGAGGTCGAGTGGGCCGCGCTCGTCGTCGCGACGGCGGGCGATCGCAACCTGGGCCGCGCGATCGCGCTGCGGGTGGATCCGAGCTTCCGCAAGCGCATCGACGAGCTCACCCTCGCGGTGCGCCGCCGCGCCGTGGGACAGGGCGCCGACGTCGAGGTGCTCCTCCTCGACTCGCAGGAGGCGATGCGCGCGGCCCGAGGCGACGGGATCGTGTTCTATCCCTGGCGCAAGAAGTAGCCACCGTCGCGTCGAGGCTGGTCAGCTCCGCGCGCCGGCGGTAGAGCCCCGGGGTGTCGTTCGGCCGCTCGCTCCCCGAGATCCGCACCCGCGTCCCCGGCCCCCGCTCGGTGGCCCTGGTGGAGCGGCTCGCTCGGACGGAGTGTCCCGCGCTGACGATGCGGCGCGCGCGTCGCGCCGAGGCGAGCGGCGCCAGCACCGATCCCATCGTGTACGCGGCGGCGCTCGGTGCGAACGTGCGCGACGTCGACGACAATGTGTATGTCGATCTCTGCGCGGGCTTCTCCGTCGCCGCGGTCGGCCACGCCCACCCGCGGGTCCAAGACGCGCTCCGCGCGCAGACCGGGACGCTGATCCACGCGCTCGGTGACGTGTTCCCGTCCGACACGAAGATTGCGTTGCTCGAGGCGCTCGTGGAGTGGGTCCCGTTCGAGGCGCGCGTGATCCTCGGCCTGAACGGCGCCGACGCGCTCGCCGCCGCGCTCAAGACCGCCGTGCTCGCGACGGGGCGCCCGGGGGTGCTCGCGTTCTCGCCCGGCTACCACGGCCTCATGTATGGCCCGCTCGCGCTGTGCGGCTTCAGCGACGATTTCCGTGCGCCGTTCGCCGAGCAGCTCAACCCGCACGTGCGGTTCGCGCGCTATCCGCTCGTCGAGCGAGAGCTCGACGCGTCGCTCGCCGAGGTCGATGCGATCCTCGACGATCCGCGCGCGCGGATCGGCGCGGTGGTCGTCGAGCCGGCGCTCGGTCGCGGAGGACTCCGCTTCGCGCCGCCCGGGTTCATGGCTGCGCTCCGCGCGAGAGCCGACCGGGCGGGCGCGCTCCTCGTGGTCGACGAGATCTTCACCGGCTTCGGCCGCACCGGCGCGCGGTGGGCGTGCCCGGACGAGGTGGTGCCGGATTTGGTGTGCGCGGGCAAGGCGCTCGGCGGCGGCATGCCGATCAGCGCGTGCTTCGGCAAGGCCGAGGTGATGGCGGCGTGGGGACAGCCCGACCAGATCCCGATCCACACCGCGACGTTCGCGGGTCACCCGCTCGGTTGTGCGGCCGCGCTCGCGTCGCTCCAGGTGATCGAGGACGAGGGCCTCGTCGCGCGCGCGGCCGAGGAAGGCGCGGCGCTCTCGGCGTCGCTGCGCCATCGCGTCGGCGAGCACCCGTGCGTGCGCGACGTGCGCGGCCGCGGGCTCATGATCGGCGTCGAGCTGCGCGACGGACGCGCCGCGCTCCGCACCGTGGCGCGGCTGCTCGAGCGCGGCTACCTCGTGCTCGCGTCGGGTCCCACGGGCGCGGTGCTCCAGATCACGCCGCCCTTGACGATCGATCGCGCGCTGCTCGACGCGTTCGTCGACGTGCTGCCCGAGGTGCTGGACGCGGAGGCGATGTGAGCGACGCCACCCGCGACGCGCTGCGCGCGCGCATCCTCGAGCTCATCGATCGCCTCGCCGATGGCTCTCGCGACGAGCCGGCGTTGAGCGCGCTGCTCGCCGACCTCGCCGCGTACCAGACCGCGCGGGTCGCTCCGTACGCGCGGCTCTGCGCGGCGGGCGGCGATCGAGCGCTCCCCACCGACGTGTTTCGCTTCGCCCGGATCGCGTCGTTCCCTCCTGGAGAGACACAAAAGGAGTTCCGTACCTCTGGGACGACGCATGGCGAGCGCGGCGTTCATCCGTTCGCGAGCCTCGAGCTGTACGACCGCGCCGCCCATGCCGCCGCGCGCCACGCGCTGTTCTGCGGCGTCGATCGGATGCGTCTCGTCATCCTCGCTCCGTCGCCGCGCGAGGCGCCCGACTCGTCGCTCTCCTACATGCTCGGTCGCTTCGAGACGTGGTTCGGGACGCGGGTCGACTGGGTGTGGCGGGACCAGCTCGACCTCGCCGCGCTCGATCGTTCGCTCCTCGCCGCGCATGAAGCGCGGGAGCCCGTCGCGCTGCTCGGAACGTCCTTTGCGTTCATCCACGCCGAGGACGCGCTCGGCGAGCGGCGATACGCGTTGCCCTCGGGCAGCCGCATCATGCAGACGGGCGGCACCAAGGGCCGCTCGCGCGAGGTGTCGGCCGACGCGCTGACGTCCGCGCTCGCGGTACGGTATGGGGTGCCCGAGCCGTTCGTGGTCGCCGAGTACTCGATGACCGAGCTGAGCTCGCAGATGTACGAGCGCACGCTCCGCGACGCGTACGAGGGGCGAGCACCGATCCGGCGCTACTGGGTGCCCGGGTGGGTCCGCGCCACCGCGACCGATCCCGAGACGCTCGGCGCCGCGCGGGGGATCGGCGTCCTTCGTATCGATGACGCGGCGAACCTCGACTCCGTCTCGGCGGTCCAGACCGCCGACCTCGCCCGCGTCGACGACGACGGGCTCGAGCTCCTCGGGCGCGCGCCCGGCGCCGTCCCGCGCGGTTGCTCGCTCGCGATCGAAGAGGCGCTCGGCGGGTGAGCGATCCCGCGACGCTCACGTCGATCGTCGACGGCGTGTCGCGCGCCGGTGACGCGCTCCGCGCGCGCGACCCGGCGTCGATCGCGGCGAGCGTGGCCGACGCGTGGCGCGCGGTGAGGGAGGACGACCGCGGGCTCCGGGCGGCGATCGCGCGGAGCTCCGGGCTCTCGGAGGCGGGCGTCGCGTGGGGCCTCGAGACGACGCACGACGATCTCGACGAGCAACTCGCCCGGGCCGCCGCCGCCGTCGCAGCCGTGCCACACGAGCCAGCCCGCCACGGCGCGCTCGGGCGCGCGGGGAACGTGTTCAGCGCCGCGGGGGCTCC
>JBFWYI010000025.1:0-110415 GCA_050186575.1 Sandaracinaceae bacterium
GACCTCCAACGTGCCCGTCCCGAGCGCGCGCAGCGACCACCGCTTGCGCCTCGTCCGTTCACGCCGCCCCGCCGCCCTCCGAGCGCGCGCCGGGTCAAGGACGAGGAGCGCTAGCGACGAAGCCAGCGCGCAGCGCTGGGGGCGCAGCCCTCCTTGAGGCGGCGCGCGCTCGGAGGGCACCCTGGGGCACCCGAACGGACGAGCCACCCACGTCCACTGCAATCAACGCTGACGCGAAGGACACGGAATCGGAATCGGAATCGGACACGGAATCGGATTCGGACTCGGACTCGGACTCGGACTCGGACTCGGACACGGACACGGACACGGACTCGGACTCGGACAACACGGACACGGACACGGACACGGACACGGACTCGGACTCGGACTCGGACTCGGACTCGGACTACTCGGACTCGGACTCGGACTCGGACACGGAATCGGAATCGGAATCGGAATCGGAATCGGATTCGGAATCGGATTCGGACACGGAATCGGACTCGGACTCGGACTACTCGGACTCGGAATCGGAATCGGATTCGGATTCGGATTCGGATTCGGATTCGGACACGGACTCGGACACGGACTCGGACACGGACTCGGACTCGGACTCGGACTCGGATTCGGAGGTAGCTAGTCGCCTTGCTCCCGCTTCCGCCGGGTGGTTGGACGGTTCAGCATCCTTCGTTGATGGTCCCGTCGCAGTTGTCGTCCCGCATGTTCATGCAGCTCTCGGGTTGCATCGGGTGGATGAGCGGGTCGCCGTCGTCGCAGTCCGCTGGTGGCGAGAAGCCGTCCATGTCGGCGTCGACGGGCATGGTCGGCTGACACTCGAAGCTCACGCAGGATGCGCCCATCGCGCAGTCCATCGTGGTCATGCACGCGCGCCGGCGGCACAAGCCCATCGCGCACTCGAACGTGAACGGGCAGTCGGCGTCCACCGCGCACATCGTCCCGCAGCCGACGTCGAGGAAGCCATCACAGTTGTCATCGATCATGTTGCACAGCTCGACCGCGCCCGGGTGCACCGCGTTGTTGCGGTCGTCACAGTCCGCCGGCGGCGAGAAGCCGTCCATGTCGTCGTCGCGCCGCGCCGTCCCGCACGCGCCCGCCGTGCAGACGCTGCCCATCGGGCAGTCGGAGTCGGCCATGCAGGCCATCGAGATGCAGACGTTCATCAGGCACACCGCGCCGGTCGGGCAGTCGGGGTCGGTCATGCAGCTCGCGCCCGCGCACATCTCGTCGATCGTGCCGTCGCAGTTGTTGTCGACCATGTCGCAGAGCTCGACCGCGCCCGGATGGATCGCGGGGTTCGAGTCCGCGCAGTCGAACGGGCGCCGATACCCGTCTCCGTCTCCGTCGGAGCCCACCTCGATGCACTGCGCCGCCGAGCACACGAGCCCCGCCGGACAGTCCGCGTTGCTCATGCACGGCTGCGGCTCGCAGGTGCCCATCCCCATGGCCGCCGAGCATACGTAGCCGGCGCTGCACTCGGTGTCCGAGGTGCACGGCATGCCCGCGCAACCCTCGTCGACTCGGCTGTCGCAGTCGTTGTCGCGCATGTCCGCGCATCGCTCGGCGACGCACAACGTCATGCAGCGGCTCCCGCTCACCATCGGATCCATCGGCGCGCAGTCGATCGCGTCGGGCGATCCGTCGCCGTCGCTGTCGACGCCGGGATCCGCGACGCTGGCGCTGCCGCCGATCCCGCCGGTGACCGCGAGGAGGAAGCGATCTTCGGTCGGCAACAGCCCCTCGATGAAGAACACATCGCTCGGCAGGCCGGGCACGAGCATCGAGAACGAGCCGTCGTCCTCCACGTCGCCCTCCGCGCTCCCGTCGGCGCTCCGTACGCGCAACGCGATCGGCTCGCCTTCCACCGCGCCCGGGTCACCGCGCACCACGGTGCTGCCGGGGGAGCCTTCGAAGACGTCGACGCGATCGGGGTCGACGGACGGAGGGACGGGCACCGGTGTCGCGATGCAGCCCGCCGCGAACAGCGCGAAGGCGAGCGCGATCCGCCACGCGCCGGTCCTGCTGGTGCCTCTCGAGTCCATCCGTCCGCCCCTCATGATGCAGGACGACCCGCGCGGCCGCCCCCACGAAGAGGCGGCCGCCGCGGATCACCTCAGATGCACATCTCGTCGACGATCCCGTTGCAGTCGTCGTCGCGCATGTTGCAGCGCTCCGACGCGCCGGGGTTCACGAGCGGGTCCGCGTCGTCGCAGTCCGCGCCGGCCGGCCAGCCGTCCCCGTCGTTGTCGACGCCGCCGCACACGAACGTCGGCTGGCAGCGCTCGCCCATCGGACAATCCGCGTCGGTCATGCACGACGTCGGTCCGGAGATCGGAAGACACGTGTACATGACACACGCGTGCGCGACCGGGCAGTCGGAGTCGACCATGCACGACGACGAGCCGGGCCCGCATACGCCGTGGTCGCAGCGCAGACCCATCGCGCAGTCGGCGTCGGTCATGCAGGAGGGCGGCGGCGGCGGCGGCGGCGGGAAGCACGCGCCCATCAGGCACTCCCAGCCCATGAGGCAGTCGCTGTCGCTCATGCACGCGGTGGGCGGTGGGTCGACGCAGTACGTCGCGTCACACACCTGGGTGGCCGGGCAGTCGGAGTCGGTCATGCATCGGCGCGTCGTGGTCGGCGGGACGCACGCGCCCATCCGACACACGGTGCCGGACGGACACTCCATGTCGGAGTGGCAGAACGGCGGCGGCGGGCTCGTGCAGACGCCCATCTGGCAGACCTCACCCATCGAGCAGTCCGCGTCCGACGCGCAGGGCGGAGTGGAGACCGGAACACACGTGTACATCTGACACTCGTGGCCACTCGGGCAATCGGCGTCCGTCATGCACGCCGGGGGCGGCGGCGCGACGCAGTACGTCCGCTGGCAGATCTCGCCCATCGGGCAGTCCGCGTCGCTCATGCAGCGCGGGTGGGTCACGATCGGCGCGCACACGCCCATGCGGCACGCGTAGCCCATCGGACAGTCGGGGTCGGCCATGCAGGTCGGCGTACCGCAGCCCTCGTCGATCACGCCATCACAGTTGTCGTCGATCATGTTGCAGAGCTCACGCGCGCGCGGATGCACGCGCGGGTCCGCGTCGTTGCAGTCGGCGCCGGCCGGATACCCGTCGCCGTCCGCGTCGTGCGTCATGCCGCCCTGACAGATCCCGGCGATGCACACGAGCCCGAGCGGAGCGCACTCCATGTCGGTCATGCAGTACACGGCCGGCGTACCGCACGTGCCGCCGAGACACGCCTCGCCCATCGGGCAGTCGGCGTCGCTCATGCACGACGGAGGCGTGACCGAGCAGTGCTCGTCGATCACGCCGTCGCAGTCGTCGTCGACCATGTCGCAGTCCTCGGGGTGACAGATCGACGTGCACTCGCCCATCAGGCACGCCGCGCCGCGCGGACAGTCCGCGTTGGTCATGCAGGCGCGCGGAGGCGGGAGCGCCGCGCAGCGCCCCGACACGCAGACCTCGCCCATCGCGCAGTTCGAGTCGGCCATGCAGGCCGCGCCGCCGCCGCTCGCGCAGACCCCTGCGACGCAGCGGTCGGCGCTCGTACAGTCCGCGTCGGTCATGCACGGCTCGAGGCAGCTCCCGTGCTCGCAACGCCCGCCCGCGCTGCAGCCGCTCGCGTCGGAGCAGCGCGTCACGGCGAAGGTCTCGCCACCGAGGGGATCCTGAGTGCATCCGAACGTCAGGGCGCCGAACGCGAGGGCGCAAGCGGCCGCGCGGAATGTGGAGGTCGATCGCATGAAGGTGCTCTCCGCTGGAGGTTGAGGAGGAACGGGTTTCGTTCCGCTCGGAGTGCAACCACGATGCCGGCCCGCGCATGGATCGAAGACGAATGATCTCTGGTAGTTACCCAGCACGCTGGGCGGCGCGACTGTCACATGTTACAAGCAGCTGTCTTGGAAGTGCGACAGTCGCGGTGGAGCGCTTCCCGGTATGCGCGGGACGAGATCCTCGCGCCGGGGGTGGCGCGGGGCCGCGACCGGCTCGGCGCCGCGGCCAACCCCGTGATCCTGAAGTGGGCCGACGCGGCGGAGCGGGCGTCGGCGCTCGCCCGGGAGCGCGAGCGTGCGCTCGCCATCGAGCACCCGAGGATCCGTCGCCTCCTCGACGCGAGCGGCGACACCCTGGTGTTCGAGCACGTCGATGGCACGCCGCTCGACGCGCACCTCGAGGCCGATCCCGGAGCGGCGCCCGCGCTCGCGGTGGAGCTGCTCCGCGTGCTCGGGTTCCTCCACGCGCGCGGGTTTGTCCACGGCGACCTGAAGCCAGAAAACTGTCTGGTCGACGCGGAAGGTCGGCTCAAGCTCATCGACCTCGGGCTCACCGAGCCGCTGGGCGCTGCGCCGCGCGGCGGGACGCACGGCTTCCTCGCGCCCGAGCTGCTCCGAGGAGGACGTCTCGGCGTGGCGAGCGATCTCTATGCGTTCGGAAAGACGATGGAATCATCGTTGTCGGTCGCCCGCGAGCCTCTCGCGTCGCTCGTGCGGGCGTGCGTGTCCGACGATCCCTCCGGGCGTCCGGCCGACGTGCGCTCCGCCCTCGGAGCGCTCTCCGCCACGTCGCGACCCGTGGACCGACACGGCCAGCTCGAGCTCCGCGGTCGAGGCGACCTCCTGTCGCAGGTGCTCGCGAGCCCCGACGCCGGCGCGACGTTCGTGGTCGTCGGTGAGCCGGGCAGCGGTCGCACGCGGTGCGCGCGCGCGATCGAGCTGGCGCGGCTGCGCGCGGGGCGCGACGGGGTCTGTCTGCACGGCGAGGCGGGCGCGGCGCCTTGGCTGGCGCTCTTCGAGATCCTTCATGCGCGGGCCCCGCTCTCGATCGTGGAGGCCGTCGCGGCGGCGATCGTGTCCGCGGGGGCGCGCGGGCTCTCACTCGTCGTCGACGGGATCGAGCGCGCCCCGCTCCCGGTGCGGCTCGGGATCGGCGAGGCGGTGGCGCCGCTCGCCGCGCTGGGCCGCGGTCGGCTGGTGTTGCTGGGGAGCGCCGAGGCGTGCGAGCCGATCGATGCCCCGAGGCTGACGCTCGTCCCGTTCACGCAAGACGACGTGCAAGCTGCGTTTCACGCGTTCCGGGTGCGCGCGTCGCGTGAGCAGGTCGCGCTCGTGCTGCGCCACACCGAAGGTCGCGCCGGTGACGTGGTGCGGATCATCGAGCGCGCGGCCGCGGCTCCGGAGAGGGCGCTCAGCGAGCTGCTTCGACCCCGAGGAGCGCCGCCCGGCGACGCCGCACCACCGACGCTCGAGTCGATCGAGGCCTGGCTCGCCGAGGGGCGCACCGAGGATGTCCTCCGCGCGCTCTCGGATCGCCTGGCCTCGATCGCGAGCGCGCCCGGCGCTGAGGAGCGTCGGGTCGTGACGTGCGCGATGCGCGCGTACGCGGCGAGCGGGGAGCTCGAGGCGGCGGCCGACCTCGCCGCGCGCCACGCGGACTGGGTGGACGGCGCGCTCCGCGTCGACGCGGCGCGCTGGTGCGAGCGCCTCGGTCGCTACGAGGACGCGCTCCTCTGGGCGAGCGAGGGACCGTCGGACGCGCACGACGCCGAGCGGGCGCGGCTCGGCGCGATGGCCGCGCTCGCGCTCGGCGCGCTCGACCGCGCCGCGGCGATCCTCGATCGCGCGCGCGACGTCGACGCGACGCCGCTCGAGCGGGCGCGCCGCTCATTGGTGGAGAGCGACCTCGCGCTGCGCCGCGGTCGGGCCGAGGAGGCGAGCGAGATCGCCGAGCGCGCGCTCGCGCTCGCGCGCGACGCGGACGCGATCGGGGTGGTGGCCGAGGCGCAGTCCCGCATCGCGAGCGCGGCCGCGCTCGGGGGTCGACCCGTCGACGCCCGCGCCGCCCAGGCTCGCGCGCTCGACGCCGCGATCGAGGCGGGCGACCCGGCCGCGCTCGTCGCGTACGTGCTGAACCTCGCGACGAGCGAGCACGCGCTCGGCGAGCTGCAGCCTGCGCTCGAGCACTACGAAGAGGCGGCGCGGCTCGCGTCGGCGCTCGGGCGCGACGCGCTCCTCACGGCGACGTTGATCAACCACGCAAGCCTCCTGGTCTCGTTCCGCGCGGCGAGCGACGCGCGACCGCTGCTCCTGCGCGGCGCCGAGCTGGCGGCGCGCACGAAGATGGCGTTCTTCGTCGCGCAGGCCGTGCTCATCGACGCCGAGCTCGAGGCGATCGCCTCGCCGTCGATAGGGCAGGCGCGCGCGGAGGAAGCCAAGGCGCTGTTCGAGCGCGCGGGGGTCGCGCGACAAGCGCTGGAGGCGGAGCTCCTGGTGTGGGAGCTCGGCCTCGAGGTGGACGAGGCGAGCGCCCACGCGGGAGCGCTGTTCGCCGAAGCGCACGAGCCGGCGCTCGCCCAGGCGGGGCTGCAGGCGCGCGCGTGGTTGCTCCGCGCGCGGGCCGGCGCGATCGAGGAGCGGTGGGGCGGCGCGCGCGAGCTCGCGGCGCGAGCGGCGCGGCGCGCGGAGGAGGATCGCGATCGCCTGCTCGCGCTCCGCGCGCATCGGCTCGTCGCGACGATCGACGACCGGGTGGGGACCGATCCTGGGCCGGCGCGCGCGGCCGCCGACGAGCACGTGCGCGCGATCGCGGCGAGCCTGCCGCCCGGGCTGCGCGAGCGGTTCGTCGCTGATCACCCGCGCTCGGCCCCGGTCCGCGCGAGCGTCGCGTCGAGCGACGACGGCCTGCCGCCCGTCGCGCAGCGCATCGTCGCGCTGACCCGCCGCGTCCTGCTCGCCGGCGACGAGCGCGCGTTCCTCAACGACGCGCTCGACGAGGTCATCGCGCTGAGCGGCGCGGAGCGCGCGTTCCTCCTGCGCCGGACCGGCGATCGCCCCTCCGACGTCCTCGTGGTGGCGCGCAACCTCGACGGCGACGCGCTGCGTAAACGGCGTCGCAGCTTCAGCCGCTCGGTGGCGGACCGCGTGTTCGAGACAGGAGAAGTCGTGTTGACGGCCGCGGCGGCGGACGATCCTTCGCTGCGATCGGCGCGCAGCATCGTCGACCTCGGGGTGCGCTCGATCCTCTGCGTGCCGATCCGCGCTCCGTCGGGGATCGTCGGCGCGCTCTACCTCGACCATCGCTTCGAGTCGGCGCGGTTCTCCGAGGGCTCGCGCGAGGTGGTGCAGGCGGTCGCCGACGTGATCGGGCTCGCGCTCGAGAACGCGCGCCTCCATCGCGAGGCCGAGCGACGCGCGACGGAGCTCGAGCGCGCCCACGACGCGGTGAGCCGCGAGAACGAGCGCCGCGCCGTCGAGCTCGAGCGCCTCGAAGGTCGGCTCGCCTCGATGATCGGACCGTCCGACGCGCGCGAGCTGGAAGACTCCGGCGTCGTCGGGCGCTCCCCCGCGCTCCTCGCCGCGCTCGGGCTCGCGAAGCGCGTGGCCAAGAGCGATCTCTCGGTCTTGCTCGAGGGCGAGAGCGGCACCGGCAAGGAGCTGTTCGCGCGCGCGATCCACGCGCGGAGCCTGCGCGCGGACGGACCGTTCCTCGCCATCAACTGCGGCGCGATCCCCGAAGGCGTGCTCGAGAGCGAGCTGTTCGGCCACGTGCGCGGCGCGTTCACCGGCGCGCTCCGCGATCACCCGGGCATCTTCCGCGCCGCGGAGGGCGGCACGGTGTTCCTCGACGAGATCGGTGAGATGCCCGCGCGCATGCAGACCCGCTTGCTCCGTGTGCTGCAGGAGCGCGAGGTACGTCCGGTCGGTGCGGAGACCGCGGTGCCGATCGACGCGCGCGTCCTCGCCGCCACGAACCGCGACCTCGAAGCCGACGCGATGGCGGGGCGCTTCCGGCGCGACCTCTACTTCAGGCTCGTGGGCGCGCGAATCACGCTACCGCCGCTCCGTGAGAGGCCCGAGGACGTCCCTCTCCTCACACAACACGCGTTGACGCGCATCGCAGCCGAGCCCGGGATGCGCGAGGTGCGCGTGTCGCCCGAGGGCTTACGCGCGCTGATGCGGCATCACTGGCCGGGCAACGTGCGCGAGCTCGAGCAGACGCTGCGGCGCGCGGTGCTCGTCGCGGAGGCGGACGAGCTCGGCCCGGGCGACCTCGCGGTGAGCGCGGAGCCGGTGGATCGTCGTCGAGCGATCCGCGCGTTCGATCGCGACCTCGTGGCGCGCGCGCTCCGGCGCGCCAAGGGCAACCGATCCCAGGCCGCGCGCGAGCTCGGGATCAGCCGGATGACGCTCTACCGTTGGATGGAGCGCCACGGCCTTTGAGCGCGCTCTACCAGGTCGCGAGGTTCGGAAAGCCGGGCTGACCCGTCGGTTGAGCCTGACCGGCGGGTTGGGCTTGGCCCGCTCGACCGCCGCGATGACCCCGCCGCGCGCCCGAGCCCCTCGGGGGCCGATGGCTCGCGGACGGCGTTCGCTCCGCGTCCGCCTCCGGCTCGGTCGGCTCGGTCGGCTCCGCATCGGCGAGCGCGGCCTCGGTCTCGCTCGGCTCGGCGGTCGCGCCCTCGACGCCGGCCATCGAGGGCCCAGTCGATTCCTCGGTCGCGCCCGACGCTTCGGATGGCGATGGCTCGGCGGCACGCGCGCTCGACGTCGGCTCCGTCGTGGGCTCGCTCCCCGCGGGGAAGCTCGCGACGCCGTAGCCGATCCCGGCCGCGAGCGCGACGAGCGCGAGGATCCCCGCTCCCACGAGCAGCCCACGGGTTCTCCGACGAGGCGGCGGCGTCGGCGCGAGCTGCACCACGGTGGCCATCCGCTCCGCGTCGGCGATCGCCGTCTGCACGCGATCGTGTCGCTCCTTCAGCACCTCGGCGAACGCCTCGGAGATGTAGCGCGCGACGTCGACGCGTCCGTTCGCTTGGAGCTCCTCGAGCCAGATCGCCTCGAGGATGTCCGCCACTTCGAGCGCGGTCGCCGGGCGCTGGTGGAGATCCTTGGCGAGCATCGAGAACATGAGCTCCACCAAGCGCGCGGGCGCGTCCTCGCGGTACTCGCCGAGGTCGGGGGGCGGCTCCTTCAAGATGCGCCGGGGGCCGTCTTGACCATCGACGCTCTTGTAGAGCCGCCGCCCGGTGAGGAGCTCGAACATGACGACGCCGAGCGAGAAGAGGTCGCTCCGCCGATCCGGCTCCTCGAAGCGGAGCTGCTCGGGCGAGACGTAGCCGAGCTTGCCTTTGAGGATCCCGGTCGCGGTGTGCGTGGTGCGCCCGTACGCCTTCGCGATCCCGAAGTCGGTCACCCGGGTGATCCCGTCGAGACCGATCAAGAGGTTTTGCGGAGACACGTCACGGTGCACCAGCTGGAGCGGGGTGCCGCCGGGCTCCTTCAGCTCGTGCGCCGCGTGGAGCCCGCGCGCGGTGTGGATCGCGACCTGGAGCGCGACTTGGAGCGGCAGCTCCACCTGCGCCTGCGAGCTGGCGACGATGAGGTCCGAGACGCTGATCCCGTCGATGTAGTCCATCACGAGGAACGGGCCGCGCTCGTCCTCGCCGACGTCGAGGACGCTCACGATGTTCGAGTGGCGCAAGAGCCCCGCGATCCGCGCCTCCTCGAGGAACATCGCGCGGAACTCGTCCTCGTTCCGGTACGACTCGCGCAGGCGCTTGACCGCGTAGAGGCGGAGGAACCGGCCCTCTTCGCGCGCGACGAGCTCGACCTCGCCCATGCCGCCCTCGGCCAGCACGCAGAGCCGCCGGTACGAGAAGTTCGGCGTGTGACCTGGCTCGAAGGCCAGGCCCGCATCGACACGGTTGGCGGCCGCCGAGCCCACGACGCGAGTATACTCCCTCTCGGCACGCGGGGCGTTGCAGCGATGGCGGTGGACCAGACCAGGAGCTCCCGCTGGCTGAGGGCGACCGACGGGTCGACCCGGCCGGAGCGCGATGAGCGATAGCGATCCCAGCGCCGAGCTGCGTGAGGCCGCGTTGGCGTTCGACGCGAGCGCGCTCGGCGAGCTGATCGAGCGGGGCACGCTCTCGAGCGCGGACCGCGGGTTCGCCGAAGCGTGGATCGCGCTCGTCGTGGGGGACGCGAGCGGCGCGATGCGCCTCGCCGAAGTGCTCGAAGCGGAGGCACGCCGCGCCAACGACGCCGCGCGCGTCGTCGAGTGCGCGGCGCTGCGCGCGCTCGCGCAGGTGGAGAGCGGCGATCTCGAGGAGGCGACGACGCTGGCCCGGCGCGCTTCGCGTATGGGGCGGACCGAGGCGATCTTCGAGCCCGAGTGCCTCGCGCACCTCGTGCTCGCGCGGGTCCGTCGGCTCAACGGGTTTCCGCACCTCGCGACACGTATCTTGCGATCGTTGTGGGAGCGCACCCCGACGCGGTTCTACGCGTGGCTCGGGTGGGAGCTGTGGATGGCGGGGGCGCGCGAGCGCGGCTTTCTCCTCGAGGTCGGGGCGCCGCCGCTGCATCGCGCGGCGGCGGCCCTCGAGAACCTCCTCGCGGCCGCGGACGCGGATGACGCGGGCGCCTATCGCGCCGCGGCGGCGGAGCTCGAGCGCGCCGCAAGCTCGCTGTCGCTCATACGGAGCGAGGCGCGCGCCCTCCTCGAGACGAACGATCCCGACGCGACGTTCACGGCGGAGGACGTCGCCGCGTTCGCCGAAGGGCGCTCCGACGACGTGCCGGCTGCGCTCCACGGGATCATCACGCGCGACGGCGCCGCCCCGGCCGACGAGACCGCGATCGCGTACGTGCTCGCGCGCCCCGGGCGCCCGGCGCGTCGCATCACGAGGCTCGGGTGGGTGCTGCTCGAACGATCGACCTTGCGCCAGCTCACCCAGAGCCGCCGTAAGCAGGGTCGCAACGAGACGATCATCGCCGCGCTCGCGCTCGCCGGCGCGCGCGGGCTCAGCGAGGCCGAGCTGTTCGAGATGGCCTACGAGTTCCGCTACGTGCCGGAGACCCACGCCAACTCGTTCGGCGTCGCGCTCCATCGCGCGCGCAAGTACGTCGAGCCGCTCGCGGTCATCCACCACGCGAGCGGCAGGCTCGTCCTCGAGGCTCACGAGCCGTTCGTGGTGCCCGACCCGCGTTGCAAGAAGCCGATCAAGGACAAGCTCCTGTGCGCGGTCGCGGATCAGCGCGGCGCGAGCCCGGGGGACATCGCCAAGGCGGTCGGCGTCTCGCTACGTGTCGCGCAAGCCGCGTTGGCGGGGCTCAGCGCGGAGGGCGGCTGCGTCGCGCGCAAGTCGGGGCGCGAGCTCGTCTATGAGGTCGAGGACACGACGTTCTCCGAGCCGACGCAGCTCCGCTCGCGCTGACGCTACTCCGGGATGCAGACGCGGGTGGGACGCAAGCGGCGCTCGCGGTGGCCGAGGCCGAGCTGACCTCGGTCGTTCGCGCCCCAGCAGTAGACGTCGCCGGTCGTGCGCACCGCGCAGCTGTGTCCTCGACCCGCGGAGTAGCCACGCCATCCGGGCCGAACGGCGAGGCGCGTCGGGGTGAACTGTCCGCCGGCGGCGATCGTCCCGTTGCCGACCTGACCGTTCTCGTTCCTTCCCCAGCAGTACAGGTAGCCGTCCTCGCCGTCGTCGCGCGCAACCGCGCAACAGTTCGAGGTGTGACAGAACAGGTGCTGGGCGAGGACCGGCTGGCCGTCGGATTGGAGGTCGACGAGCTGGGGAACCCCGGCGTCGCGCGTCGTGCCCATGCCTCCGTTGCCGAAGCCGTTGCCGCCCCAGCACTCGATCTCGCCGTTCTCGTAGCGCGCGCACGCGTGGAACGCGCCGGCCGCGATCTCGGCGACCGGGCCGCGCGGGGAGGGCATCGCGGCGATGGGGAAGACCTCCGGCTCGGCCGTACTGATGCCGAGCTGCCCGAGGTCGTTCTTTCCCCAGCAAGCGCGCACGCCCCCCGAGTCGAGCGCGCAGCTGAACTCGTGGCCGAGCGCGAGCCTGGTCCACGGCGGGGTGGGGGCCGCCGCGACGACCCCTGGCCGGCCGACCGCGGGGCCGCCGAGCGGCCCGCCGATGCCGAGCTGTCCCTCGGCGTTCCTCCCGAGGCACGCCACGTTTCCATCCGACTGGAGCACGCATACGTGCGCGCCGCCGAGACTGACCTCGGCCGCGGAGTCGACCACGTCGATCGGGGTCGGCGCGGTGAGCTCCCCGGGGCTCGGGCCGAGCCTCAGGTTCGCCGAGTTGGCTCCCCAGCAGCGAAGCTCGCTGCCGACCACCCCACAGCCGTACGCCTCGCCGCTGCCGTTGCCGAGGCGCGTGCCGCCGAGGTCGATGTACGCGAAGCGCGCCCCGTCGACGAGCGTCGGAGTGTCCGCGTCGACCACACCCGGCAGGCCGATCGCGGAAGCGTCGTTGCTGCCCCAGCAGTAGAGGCCGCGATCGACGGAGGAGGAGCGGACCGTCGCGCACGTGGAGTCGACCGCCGCGGCGAGGTCGTTGACGCTCGAAGCGATCTGACATGCGCCGGCTATGCAGACGTCGCCGGGGCATCCGCATGGTTCGTTGTCGTTGACGAGATCACAATCCGCCTCGCGCACCGACGCGCGGGTGCACGTCCCACAGATCGGCTCGCCGGGATCGGCGCCGCGGACATCGAACCTTGCACCTACACATTCGCCGCCATAGCACGTCTGTCCCTCGCCACAGGCTAGCGGGCACGCGTCGGAGAGCGCGAGATGCAGAGGGACGACCCGGCCCGGCGCGTAGTTGCCGAACGCGCGGGCGCGCCGGTCGGGGACCTGATCGGGGGTCGGGCTCTCCTCGCTGAAGAACAGCTCCGCCTCGATGCCCCAGCTCCGCGACGAGTCGCCGCCCTCGGGCGTGAGGTAGACCGACTCGGGGAAGCCGATCTGGTCGGGCGCACTCCCGATCCCGATGATGCGCTGCTCGATCAGCGGGTCGTCCACGTCGTCGCGAAAGACCGAGATGCGGAGCCACCGGGCCGAGGCGAGGTCGGCCGAATCGACCTCGAGGATCACCTCGACCTCGGGGAGGACGCGTGGCTCCTTGCAGCCGGCGAGCATCGCAAGCCCGACGAGCAGCGTGAAGACGCGCATCAGGGCCTCTCTTCCAACGTCATGTACACGCCGAACACCCGGCTTTCGTCGAGCGGCAGCACCGGATCGTAGAGGAAGAACGCGATCACTCCGATCGCGGTCGCGACCGCCACCCCGATCCCGATCGACAACCCCACCGCGAGCGCGACGTCGACGTTGTCCACGCCGATCGCGATCTCGCCCGAGCCTCCGCCGGGGACGACCACGCTCCGCTCCTCGGGTGCCTGCTCGTCGACGAATGCGCGCACCAGGTACTCGCCGGCCGGCACCGAGCGCCGCAGCCCTCCGACCGCGTGCCCCACGCCACCGATCTCCACGCGCACGCCATCCGGTACGCGCACGACGAGGAGCCCCTCCGGGATCGGCTCGATCGCGCGCTCGAGCTCGAGCACTTGGCCGGCCTCGACGGAGATCGTCTCCTCGAGCGGGCGATGTCCGGTGCCCGTCACCGCGAGCACGTGGCGTCCAGGGTTCAGCCGCTGCGTCAGATCGCGGCAGTCGTCGAAGCGATCCCAGACCTCGCCGTCGAGGCGAGCCGCAACGTCATTTCCGCCGCATAGATGGAGGTGGAGCGTCGCGATCTGAGCCGTCACCTCCGCGAGCATCCGGGTCGCCTCGTCGCGATGCTCCGCACCGAGCTCGCCGTAGGTCCCTCGTTCGATCTCGGCCAACAGCTCGGCCGCCCCGAGGGCGTCGCCGGTGCCGCGGCGCGCGATCGCGAGGTTGAACGCGGTCGAGGGGTGGACGTAGATCGCGAGCGATCGCTCGAGCAGGCCGGTCGCCTCCGCGAAGCGCCCGCTCCGCAGCAGCCCCTCGGCGCGCTCGAAGAGCGCATGAGCCTCTCGCTCCTGCCGCGAGCTCTGCGCGGTCGCGTCGCTCGGGGAGCTGAGCGCGACGAGCGCGACGAGGGTCGCGCAACCGAGCGAGCGGACGAGCAGGTGGGAAGGGACGGAGCGCGCCATACCGACTCCCGTAGAGTAGGTGAAGCGGGCGCCGCTTCCCCGGCAACGTCCCGGCGCCCGCGAGCGCCGACTCTGTCCGATCCGAACGCTCGGTCGAGCTGAGCGATCGTTTCGTAAGTCAGGGCGTCGGGGTGGGGATGCAGACGCGGGTCGGGCTCCAGCGCTCCTCGCGGTGGCCGAGGCCGAGCTGACCGCGATCGTTCGCGCCCCAGCAGAACACCGCCCCGTCGGCGCGCACCGCGCAGCTGTGGCTCGCCCCGTTGTCGTAGCGGATCCAACCGGTCGCCGAGCCGATGGGGGTGGGGGTGCGCTGAGAGGAGAACGCGACCCCGGTGCCGACCTGTCCCGCGTCGTTCTTGCCCCAACACGCGAGCTGGTCGTCCGCTCCCATCGCGCAGCACGTCGATGAGCCGCAGTTGAGGTAGCGCGCATCATCGAGCTCCACGCGGACCGGCTGCGACTTGTCGGTGCTCGATACGACGCCGAGGTTGCCGAACCCGTTGGCGCCCCAGCACCAGATGCTCCCGTCGTCGTAGCGCGCGCAGGTATGGAATGCCCCGGTCGTGATCTGGAGCGCGCGCAGCGTGGTTCCGTTCGTCGGATCCATCAGCCGTGGAACGAGGCTCGGCGAGAGGCTGTCCGCGCCGATCGGCGTGCCGAGCTCGAGGCAATCGTTGTTGCCCCAGCAGTACACGGCGCCGTCGTCGTCGAGCGCACACGTGAACTCGTGTCCGAGGTCGGCCTCGACCCATGCTCGGCCTTCGGGGTGAGGCACGCTCGCCGCGTCGGACTCCGTGTGGACGGTCGTCCCACGGCCGAGCTGTCCATGCACGTTGTACCCGAAGCACTGGAGCTCGCCGCTTCGGAGGAGCACGCACGTGTGCGCGCCCCCCGTGAACACGCTGACCGACGGTCCGACGCCGGGCACCGCGGTGGGGGTGGTGACGACCTCGTCGAGCATGAACGGCCCCATGCGATAGAGCGCGTTCAGGCCCCAGCAGCGGAGCTCGTCGCCCGCCACGCCGCACCCGTACGCGCTGCCGCCCCCTCCGCCGAGGCGGGTCGAGCCCAGCGAGAGGGACTCCCACCGCGCGGTCGAGATCCGCGTGGGGATGTCCGCGTCGGGGGCGCCGGAGAGCGCGATGGCGGAGTCGTCGTTGCTCCCCCAGCAGTAGAGGGCCAGGTTCTCGTCGCGCATCGTCGCGCACGTCGAGTCGATCGCGGTCGCGACGTACGCGGCGGGGCGTCCGATCCGGCAGGCTCCGGCGCTGCATACGTCGCTGTCGCACCCGCAGCGCGTTCCGTCCGGGAGATCGGCGCAGTCGTCGGACGCGATGCGCCCACGCTGGCACGCTCCGCACGTCGGTAGCGAGGGATCGTCACTTGCGACGTCCACGCGCGCGCCCACGCAGTCGCCCCGATAGCAGGTCTGACCGGGACCGCAGAGGTTCGGGCAGGTGTCTTCGAGCCGGACGTCCACCGCGATCACCCGACCGTCGACGTAGCCGCCGTTCGCGCGGGCGACGCGATCTGGATCCTGGCCGTCGATCGGCTCCGCGTCGGTGAAGAACAGCTGCGCTTCGACGCCCCACGTCCGGGTCGGATCCCGATCCACCGGGGTGAGGGTCAGTGTGAGTGGGAATTGGAGTTGTCCCTCGCCGTCACCGACCCCGACGAGCATCGGCCAACCCTCCGCCGGCATGCCGTCGCTATCGAGCGCGGTCAGACGCAGCCATCGCGCGCGCGCAGAGTCGTTCGGCGCGATGCTCAGGCTCACGACGACTTGCGGGAGGACCCGCGGCTCGGGGCACCCGACGGCGAGCGCGGCGAGCGCGACGACGAGCATCGACCGGGCGCGCATCAGAACGCACCTCGTAGCGTCATGACGACGGGCAACACGCCGTCCGTCTGGAACGGCGCGTACCCGGGGTCGTAGAGGAAGTACGCGATGACCGCGATCGCGGCGGCGACCGCCACGCCGATCCCGATCGTCAGGCCGACCGCGAGCGCCACGCCATCGCCGTCGCCGCGCAGGTCGACCTCGCCGGTGCCGCCGCCCGGGACGGTGACGCTCCGCACCTCGGGGTCGCCGCCGGCGCGGAGGAACACGCGCACCTCGTAGTCGCCCGCCGGCACGGATCGTCGAAGCCCGCCGACGCCGTGGCCGACCCCCGGCACCTCGACCCGCGCCCCGTCCGGCACCCGCACCACGAGCCGACCGTTCGGGATCGTGTCCAGCGTGCGGTCGAGCTCGACGAGCTGACCCGCCGTGAGCTGCAACGTCTCTTCCAGCGGTCGACGACCGGTGCCCGTCACCGCCAAGACGTGTCGTCCGGGGTTCACGCGGCGCGTGAGGTCCCGGCAGTCGTCGAACCGATCCCACACGTCCCCATCGATCCGCACCGCGACGTCGTTGCCGCCGCAGAGATGGAGTTGGATCGTCGCGATCTGCGCGGTGGCCTCCTCGAGCATCCGCGCCGCCTCGCCGCGGTGGGCCGCGTCCAGCTGCCCGTACGTCCCGCGCGAGATCTCCGTCAGCACGTCGGCGGCGCCGAGCGCGTCGCCGGTCCCGCGGCGCGCGATCGCGAGGTTGAACGCGGTCGCCGGATGGGCGAACAGCGCGAGCGAGCGCTCGAGCAATCCGGCCGCGTCGGCGAACCGACCGCTCAGGAGCAGGGACTCCGCCTGCTCGAACAACGCGTGCGCCTCGCGCTCCTCGGCGCCGCGGCTCGGCTGCGCGTGGACCGTCGCGCCGTGCGAGGGGGCGAGCCACGCCAGCGCACCCGCGAGGAGCGCGGCCGCGGTGCGGAGGGAAGGACAGCTCGGCGTGCCGCCTGAGACGCGATGGCACCCGGTCTTCATCGAGCTCTCATGTTCCAGGGTCTAGAGAGTACGCGATGCGGGGCGCCTGTTCCCGAGGGATGCTCGCGAAGCGCGGTGGGATCTCGGATCGGCGTGGTCGTGCACGCCCGATCGCTCAGCCGCGGAGGCGGGCCATCGCGAGGTCGTCCACGTACGCGCCGTCGCGGAACCCGCCCGCGCGCGCGACGCCCTCGTCCTCGAAGCCGGTGGCCTCGTAGATCCGCCGCGCGCGTTCGTTGTCGGTCCACACCTCGAGCTCGAGGCGCGCGAAGCCGACCTGATCGCTGAGCGCGACGAGCGCGTCGAGGAGCTGGCGTCCGACGGTGCGCCCTTGGAACGGCGCGGCGACCGCCATGCCGAGGCCGGCGGAGTGCCGCCGTCGCGGGCTCGTCTCTCCGATCACCGCGCCCGTTCCGGCGAGCGTGCCCTCGACCTCCGCGACGAGGACGAAGAAGTACAGCGGGTCGTTCGTCGCGAATCGCTTCGTCCACGTGTCGCGCGGCTGGGCGGGGATCTGGAGCGTGCCCCACGCGGCGAGGGGATCGTTGTACATCGCGGCGGTGGCGGGCCCGTCCTCGACGCGGACCGCTCGGAACGTCGCGCGGACGGGCGGACCCTTGGGCGGGAGGGCGAACGACGGACCGCGGTTGGCCGTGACGATGCTCGGATCGACGCGCGCGAGCTGGAGCTCGTCGGCGAGCCGACCGCCGCGGAGGATCGCTCGACGACGCACGCCTTCTTGCACGTAGCCGCGTCGCGCGAGCACATCGGGATCCCACGGATGCTCCGCCGGCACGCGCAGGCGGACGCGGGTGACCTGCAGCCACCGATCGCAGAGCTCGTTCGTCTGCGCGAGCAACGCGTCGAGCGCCGCGTCGCCGTCCGGAGGCACGATGACCTCGAGCCAGCCGCAGTGCGCCTGTCGACGTCGCGACCGGATAGTGAGCCGCGCGGCGCCGAGGAGCGCCGTGCCCTCGAACGCGCCGAGGGTGACGACGCGATCGGGATCCGGCTCTCCGATCCAGCCGCGCCAGTGCTCGAGCGGGACGGTGACGACATGCTCGGCGAGCTCCGCGACCTCCGGCCGAGCGCCCAGCTCGAGGAGCGAGGGAGCGTCCTCCGCTCCGATCGGGCGTACGTGCATGGGTCGCTTATAGAACGGAATCGGAAACGGGACTCGGACTCGGACTCGGAATCGGACTCGGACTCGGACTCGGAATCGGACTCGGACTCGGACTCGGACTCGGAATCGGACTCGGACTACTCGGACTCGGACTCGGACTCGGAATCGGAATCGGAATCGGAATCGGAATCGGACACGGAATCGGACTCGGACTCGGACTCGGACTCGGACTCGGAAACGGAATCGGAATCGGACTCGGAATCGGAATAATCGGAATCGGAATCGGAATCGGACTCGGACTCGGAATCGGAATCGGACTCGGAATCGGAATCGGAATCGGAATCGGAATCGGAATCGGAATCGGAATCGGAATCGAGCAAGACGCGCTGACGCCTACTCATCGAGCATCTCGGACAGCGGCGCCCACCCCACGTCGGGGCCGCCGACGCGCAGGTCGATCGTCCGCTCGAGGCGGGCGAGGTCCGATGTCTCGCAGCCGCACCGGCCGAGCGCGGCGAGCATCCCGGTGCGTAGCCGTTCGGCGCGCTGCTCGGGCGGCGCGCTCATCGCTTCGCGGTAGGCCGTCCTCCCCGCGTCGCACAAGACGAGCAGCGCGGCCATCGTCTCTTCCCACGGCGCGACGCCCTCGCGGCGCATGCGACCCCGCAGCCCCACGATGCCGGCCGGCATAGGAGGCGAAGGCGGCACGCTCTGCGCGCGCGCGATGCGGCGGATCTCCACCGCCGAGGACACCGCCGCGAGCGCGGTGCGCACCTCCGCGTCGGTCACGTCGTTCGGCGCGAGCACGTAGACCGCGAGCGCGCTGCGGAGCTCCGGTACGCGCGCGCTCGCCATGAGCGCCTGCGCATCGTCGGCGATCAGGATCGGCGCGGCCTCCTCGATCGGCGTTCGCTCCGCGCGATCCGGCGGCTCGAAGGTCGCCGCGAGCGTCGCGTCGAGATCGATCCCGCGCGGCGCCTGCTCGAAGCGACGGCGCGCCGCGTCGAGCCGCGCCCCGCACTCGCGGCCGGGCACGTCGGGCCGCCAGTCGTTCGCGAGCGGCCCGTCCTGCGCGTCCGAGAGCCGGATCACGTGGTCGCGCTCGCGGTGGGTGCTCGTCCCGATCGCGGTCCCGTCGGGGAGCGCGGCGCGGAGCGTGATCGCGATCTCGGTCTCCGTCTCGACCAGCGCGCCGTCCGCCGCGCGCACGCGACCGCGCTGGTGGACCTCCGCCGACGCCTCGACCGACGCTCCTTCAATGATGGAAGCGGCGTTGCTCCCGGTTCCCTCCACCTCGATCGTCGCGATGCCCTCGGTGTCCGTGCCGACGAGCCGCGCGGTGCGCTCGATGCGGATCGAACCGCCCTCCGGTATGGCGCGCGTCAGCGGCTCGAGCGGCCACGTCTGTCCAGGGCCGACCGGTCCCTCCGGCAGAGTCACGCTCTCGATCACCGCTCGGACGATCGGCGCTGCGACCTCGGGGTCCGCATCGATCGTCGGCTCCGCGCTGGATCGACGCTGCGGATCGAGCGTCAGGTGTGCTTGCGATTCTCCAGCGAGCGTCTGCGCGGGGCCGCGCTCGGGCGCGATCGTCCGCTGGCTGAGCCGCGCGTCGATCGTATGGACTCCCGCCTCGGCGTCACGCACCAACAGATCCACGTGGGCGCGGACCGCGCGCGTCTCACGGCCGGTCGGCACCTCGCGCACCGTCACCACGAACCGCGCCAGCGAGCCCGGCGCGGCCGCGTAGCGCGGGTGGATCACGCCGTCGGCGCCCGCCCCGCCGCACGAAGGCGCGATCAGGCCGAGCGCCAGCGCCAGGAGCACGAGGGGCCGCGTCGCGTGTGGGGATCGCATGGGTGGGTGCGTTACCGCGCCCCGCCCCCATCGCGCAAGCGGCGCGCTCCCTCGCTACTCCGCGGGAGCGGCTTCCTCGGGAGCGGCTTCCTCGGGCGTGGCCCCTTCGGCCACGTCGGCTCCGAAGAACCGCGTGCTGTCGAAGTCGTCGGAGAGCCACCGGTCGAACCAGCCCTGCCGATACGACCAGCCGGCGGCCACGAGGAGGAGCACGAGCGCGACGTAGAAGCCCCACGGACGGCGCTTCTCCGCGAACGGGTCCGAGAGATCCCGGCTCGAGCCGGGTGGCAACTCCGCTTCCTTGGTCAACGATGCGCCGAGCGGCACGTTGATGATCGCCATCGCGTTCACCGCCCAGCCGTTCGCGTCGAGGAGCGGACCGAGGTTGCGCTTGCGCAGCTTCAGCCACGCGACGGCCATCGAGGGCCCGCTGATCGCGAGGATCAGGCCGAGCACGCCGAGCGGCATCCAGATGCCGAGCCCGAAGAACGCCTCGAGCATCACGCCGAGCGCGGCGGTGATGCCGCCGATCGCGACGCCGATCGCGGCGAGCGTGCCGATGTCGATGCCCTTGGGCCCTTCGGGTGCGTCGGCCGCGGGGGTCTCGCCGACCGTGGTCGTCGCAGCGCGATCCACGCCGCCCGCCATGGCGGTGTCCGACGCGGCGGCTTCGTCGGCCGCGCGCTTGTTGATCCGCTCCTCGATCATGCGGAGCGCCTTCTTGTACGGCGACCAGAAGGCTTGCCTCACGCTGATCGGGTTCTCCACGATCTTCGTGACGGTGGCGTCCCAGTCCGCGCCCTTCCGGTCGTAGAAAATCCCGTTGCGTCCGACCATCAGGTTGTCGACGTCGCCCGCCGTCATCGCGGCCGCGATCTGCCGCGTCTCGCCCTTGCTGTTCTTGCAGTCGCAGTAGACGAGGTAGTTGTTCGAGAGCGGCGCCATCGTCGCGTGCTTGGCCGCGTTGTCGACCGACACGACGAGCTCGCACGCGCGGGTGTCGAGGTAGAGCGTGCCGACCTGGAACATCGCCGCGCCCTTGCGCGAGTAGAAGTCGCGGAACGAGACGAAGTTGTTCACCAGCGCCATGAGATCGCGGTTCAGCCGAACCAACCGCTCGAGCCCTTCGATCGCCTTGAACTGATCCTCGTGGTCCTTGTCCTCCTGGATGAGCGCGGCGAGCCGATCCTTGATATCGCCGCCCGTGAGCTCCTTCAGGCGCTCGCCGCCGAGCTTCTGCACGCTGACGCCGACCACCTCGCCCATCCACGCGTGGAAGCCGGCGAGCTTCTCGACGCACTTCGCCCAGTCGGCTTCGGTCAGCGTCTCCTCGTCACCGAGGATCGGCTTCACCGTGTTGGCCCGGAGGTCCGCCATCCTCTGCGCCCACGCCGGGTTCACGCCCTTGCCGAGCGCGAGCGGCTTGTCGGCTGCCACCTGGCAGATGGGTAGCTGTTCGAGCTCGGCCGCCGTGACGTCGAGGTCCTTCGCCGCGAGCTCGAGGTACTGTCTCTCCTCACCGTTGATCGCGGCGAGGGCGCGCGTGTCGTAGGCGGCCACCTTGGTGCGCGCGAAGTAGTCGCCGATCTTCGACTTGACGGCGATGAACGCCGCGTACGCGGCCGCCGTCGCGTCGCCCAACGTCTTGACCTCGGGCGCCTCGCCCTTCTCGAGCCACCCGACGTACGCGTGGGCCTCGGTGAAGAACGCCTCGAGCCGCTCGGCGGTGATCCCGGGCTCTCCGCCGCGATCGAGCTCAGGCGTCTCGATGGTGCTGAGGATGTCCCTGATCGCCGCCTTCAGGTCCTCGGCGTCCCCCGCGCTCGCCTCCGGCAGCACGCCGTCGCCGTTGAACGGATCCTTGTCGAACGCGGTGCTCGCCGCGCTGGCGTCCTCGACGGAGATCGCCTTCGCGTCCGCCTTGCCGAGCGTCTTCAGCATCGTCTTGGCGGTCTTCTTGATGAGCTTGCCCTCGTCGCTGCCGTCGTCGATATCGGCGAGCGCGAGCTCCGCGTCGCCCGGCACCAGCGTGTCGGGGTCCTTCACCATCGCGCAAGCCCACTTGATCGCTGCGATCAGCTCGGGCGCGCGGATGCGCTTGTCGCCGTCGGCGTCGATGAGCGTCAGCGTCCGCTCGTCGAACTCGATGCCCGTGATCGGGCAGGCGAGCGCGACCCACAGCTTCTGGTCGAGCTCCGGCAGCGCCTCGAGGTCCGCCCCGTCGGTGATGTCGACCTGATCGAATCCGCCCGCGCGAACGAACTTCCAACGGTGGCTCATGGCGGCGGCTCATACTCCCCTTCGGTCCGCCCACGCAAGGGGACACGGCCGCCGGTCGGCGCGCCGATCGCGGACCGCTCAGCGCCGTCGCTCGAGCGCGCGCCGCACCAGCACGATGAGCGCGATCCCGATCACGAACACGACGCTGAACGCCGTCCGCGGCTCGACGTGATCGCGCAGCCACCCGAGCAACGGGTGTTGCGATGCTGCGGTCAGCCGGAGGCTCAGCACCGCGACGATCCCGATCGGCGCCAGCCCGAGGAGCACCCTCCGGTAGCGATCGAGCAGCGCGCGGCGCGCGGGGGTCACGCGCGCATCAACGGTCGGGCTCGGCGATCCTTGAGCGCGACCGGCGCGGATCACTCCGGCTCGATCACCTCGAGGCACACCGGCGCGTCGCTCACCAGCACCGCCTGACAGCAGAGCCGCACGTCGGGGCCGTCGCCGAACACCTCGAGCACGTCCAGCTCGTCGTCCTCCGGCTTGCTGAGCGCCTCCATCCCGTACTTCACGCGACAGCGGCACGTGCCGCAGCTCGCGGACCGACAGGAGAAGGGAACCTCCGCGTCCGGGTTCTCGTCGCACACGTCGACCAGCGCCGTTCCCGGCGTGACCTCGACCTCGTATCCCGCTGGCTCGAAACGGACCTTCGCCATGGCGGGGCGCACCTTGTCGGGAGGCGCGATCATCGTCAATCGATTTTCGGCCGCGCGGACTGTCGCGCGCGGGCTGTGCGGGTAATCGCCCCGTCGGGTTGGCCCCCGTCCACCCGGGATGTAATATCCGCGCCCCCGAGGTGCGGCTCATCGCTGATCCGTCCTCGGAACCTCAATCATTTCCAACCCGTTCCGCCGCTCGCGCCGGACCTCGCGCGCGCCGCCGAACCAACACTTGGGCCCGATGAGCACCACCTCCATCAACGCGACCGTGGACCTCCTCCGCGGCGAGCTCGAGCGGCTGTTCGATCTCGACGGACTCATGAAGCTGAGCGACCAGCTCCTCGGGCTCGACCCGAACCGAGTGGGCGGCACCGAGGGCAAGGGCGCGTTCGCGCGCGCGCTCGTGGAGCACTGTCGCGCCGACGACTCGCTGCTCGCGCTGGCCGACGCGTTGATCCTCAGCAAGGACGGGGTGAGTGACAAGATCAATGTCTTGTTCGATGCGCACCCCGGCGAGGAGCTGAAGGTCGGGAGCGAGGTGGGCGGCTTCCGCGTCCTCAAGAAGCTCGGCGAGGGCGGGGTGGGCGTCGTCTACCTCGGCGAGAAGAAGGAAGGCGAGGACAAGCTCCGCGCCGCGATCAAGGTGCTGCGCCCCGCTCACGCGCGCGATCGCGCGGCGGTGATGCGCTGGCTGACGGTGGCGCGCGTCACGAAGAGCGTCGACGCGCGCGGGCTCGCGCCCGTGATCGACGTCGGCACGCTGCCCGACGGCCGGCCGTGGATCGCGACGCAGTTCATCGAGGGTCAGTCGGTCTCCTCGCGCATCGGTCGCACCGGTCCGATGCACTACAACGAGGCGCGGCCGATCGTGCGCGGCGTGCTCGAGGCGCTCGAGGGATTGCACGCGCGCGGCCTCGCGCACGGCGACGTCAAGGCCGAGAACGTCTTCATGGTGCGCCCCACCGCGGCCGACAACATGACGAACGAGCCTACCGGCGTGCTCGTCGACGCGGGCGTCGACCGCCTGTTCGGGCGCAGCCCCGTCGGCGCGAGCGAGACGGGGCTCCTCCCGGTGTTCGGCACCGCCAAGGCGATCAGCCCGGAGCTCGCGCGCGGCGGGCGCGCGGATGCCACAAGCGATCTTTACGCCGTGGGCTGCCTCCTCTACGAGATGGTGGCGGGCCGACCGCCGTTCACCGGCAAGAGCGGCATCGACGTGGTCGCGCAGCACCTCGCGAGCGATCCCGACGCGCCGAGCGCGCACGCGCCGCGAGGCTGGGTGGCCAAGGAGCTCGATGCGATCGTGCTCAGGGCGATCGCGAAGGACCCTGCGGATCGCTATCAGAGCGCGCAGGAGATGCGCGAGACGCTCGAGCAGATCGGGCGGCGCACCATCCCCCCCGAGGCGCGTGAGCAGAAGCCGCTCGACAACACGGCGTTCGAGAACGCGGAGAAGGCGCTCCTCGCCGACCCCGGCAAAGAGGACCTCGCGGTGGCGCTCGAGCGCGTCGTCGAGCCGGCCGGCGCGTGGGCGAAGGCGGTCGAGGCGTTCAAGAAGGCGGCGGAGAAGGCAGAGGCGAAGGACGCAAAGATCGCGCTCCACTTCCGCGCCGCGCGCCTCTACGAGTCGGACCTCGACGACGCGAAGGCGGCCGAGGCGAGCTACCGCGCGGTGCTCGAGCTCGACGGCGAGAGCGAGATCGCGCGCGCCGCGATCGAGGAGCTCAAGCGCAAGAGCGGCGACGCCGAGGGGCTCGTCGAGCTCCTGCTCGAGAAGGTCGAGGGCGAGGAGCTCGCCGAGGAGCGCGCCGCCATCCTCAAGGAGATCGCGGAGACCTACGAGAAGAAGCTCAAGGACAGCGAGAACGCGTTCGTCGCGTGGGTGCAGGCCCTCGCCGAGACGCCGCGCGACGAGCGCTGCGTGGAGGAGGTCGAGCGCCTCGCCGAAGGCAACATGGAGCGTTGGAACGAGGCGATCGCCGCGCTCAACGAGACGCTCGAGTCGGTCGAGGACGACTCGGCGAAGCCGCCGGTCTACAACCTGCTCGGACGCTGGTACGCGGATCGGCTGAACCGGCCGGACTTCGCGGTGCCGTGCTTCGGTCAGGCGCTCACCATCGACCCGGCCAACGACGCGGCGATGGAGGGGACGATCGCGCTCTACCGTCGGGCGCAGAGCTGGCAGGAGCTCGTCACGATGCTCGTCCAGCGCGCCGACGCGAGCAGCAACCCCGTGCGCGCGCGCGACTGGCGGGCCGAGGCGGCGCAGATCGTCCACACGAAGCTCGGCGATCCGGTCAACGCGGCCGGTCTGTTCGAGCAGATCCTCGCCGACGATCCGGCGCACCCGATCGCGAGCGAGTCGCTCGAGCACATCTATACCGAGCGAAAGGAGTGGCGCCCGCTCGTGAAGCTCCTCGAGACGAAGGCGAAGAACGAGCGCGCCGAGGCGAAGGTCGCGACGCTGTGCGGGATCGCCGAGGTCTACGAGGATCGCCTGCAGGATCTCGATCAGGCGGCGACCCACTTCGAGTCGGCGCTCCACCTCGACCCCAGCAACGTCGTCGCGCTCAAGGGCCTCGAGCGGATCTACGCGCGCGCCGAGAAGTACCCCGAGCTGCTCAAGAACCTCGAGGCGCAGCTCACCGTCGCCGCGACCCCGCGCCAGCGCATCGCGTTGCTCGAGCGGATGGGCGGCATCCAGCTCGAGGAGTTCGTCGATCACGAGAAGGCGCAGGTGCTCTACGCGCAGATCGTCGAGATCGAGCCGGGCCACGAGGGAGCGAACGGCGCGCTCGCGCGGATCTACCGCAAGCTCCAGCGATTCGACGATCTCGCGGCGACGCTCGAGCGGCACGGCCTCGGGGCGGAGAAGGAGGATCGCAAGATCGAGCTCCTCCTCAGCGCCGCCAAGACGCTGATGGTGGACGTCGGCGCGCCGGAGCGCGCGCTCACCGTCATCGAGCGGGTGCTCGCGCTCGCACCGGAGCACAACGACGCGCTCGAGATCGCAAGCCGCCTTCAAGCACAGACCGGCGACGCGCAGAAGGCGCTCGACGCGACGGAGCGCCTCGCTCAAGCGGAGAACGACGCGAGCAAGAAGGCGGATCTCTACGTCCGCGCCGGTCGCATCCTCGAGGACTCGGGCGATCGCGACGGCGCCATCGCGCGCTACAAGCTCGCGCTCGACGCGCAGCCCGACAACACGAACGCGGCGGCCGCGCTGCGTCAGATCTACGCGGGGCGCGGCGACGCGCACGGCGCCGCGGAGCTGTTGCTCCGCGAGATCGGCCTGACGGACGGCGCGACGAAGAAGGCGCAGCTCTTCGCGGAGCTCGGCGAGCTACGGCGCGATCGGCTGGAGGACGAGCGGGGCGCGCGCGAAGCGTTCGACAGCGCGCTCGAGCTCGACCCGACGTGCACGCCGGCCGCGCGCGGCCTCGGTGACATCGCGTTCGCGAAGAAGAACTGGGAAGGCGTCGTCAAGCACTATGAGCCGCTGCTCGCCCGCACGAGCGAGATGCCGGCCGACGTCGCGCGCGACGTGTCGGTGCGCTGCGGCGACGCGTTCCGCCGACTCGAGATGTACGACAAGGCGCAGCGCGCGTACCTCAACGCCAAGGCGTTTGCGTCGGACGACCGCGAGGTGCTCGAGCGCGTCGCCGAGGTGACGTTCGACATGGGCGCGCCCGACGAAGCGGCCGAGCTCTACAAGGACGTGCTCAAGCAGTTCGGTCGCGAGCTCGTGGGCGGCGAGAAGGGCCGCGTGCTCTGGCGGCTCGGCGAGTCGCTGCGCAAGAGCGACCAGCTCGGGGAAGCCAAGCTGCACCTCACCGAGGCCGCGGACCTACTGCCCGACGACCCGTCGCCGCTCCGTTCTCTCAAGGAGCTGTACGCCACGCAGAAGCGCTGGGAGGACGTGCTCAAGACGATCAAGCGCCGCATGGACGTCGCGTCCGACGACGAGCGGTTCGATCTGTTGGTCGAGACCGGCGACGTCTTGATGGCGCACGTCGGCGACAAGGCCAAGGCGAGCAAGGCGTACGTCGACGCGCTCGAGCTCAAGGGCGACGACCGGAACCTCTTGACGAAGCTGATGGCCGTCTACTCGGAGAACAAGGACTGGTCTCGGCTCGTCGAGGTCATCCTTCGCATCGCCGAGCTCGTGAACGAGCCCAAGCAGCTCGCGAAGTACTACCACACGGCCGCGAGCATCTGTCACCTCGAGCTCGGTCGGCTCGAGGAGGCGGCCGACTACTACGAGACCGCGCTCGAGCACGACGCCACGATGCTCAAGAGCTTCGAAGGCCTCGTCGGCGCGCTGAACGCGCAGGCCGACTACGACCGCCTCGCGGACGTCTTCAAGGGTCGCCTCAAGCGGCTCGGCGAGGGCGCCGACCCCAAGGACCGCGCGCACCTCTATGACCAGCTCGGCGATCTGTACCTGCGCCGTCTCGAGAAGACGTCGGACGCGGTAGACGCGTACGAGGAGGCGCAGAAGCTCGATCCCGGCAACCGCCAGCGCGCCGAACAGCTCGCCGAGGTGTACTCCGCCGAGCCGAAGCGCCACTTCGCGAAGGCCGTGAAGGTGCACGGCGACTTGCTCAAGCTCAACCCCTACCGGATCGAGAGCTACCAGGCGCTCCGCAAGCTCTACACCGAGGCGAAGAAGCCGGACGAGAGCTGGTGCGCGTGCCAGGCCCTCGCGGTGCTCAAGAACGCCGAGCCGGACGAGGAGAGCTTCTACAAGAAGCACCGCGGCAAGGGTCCGGCGGCGGCGAAGAGCTCGCTCAACGACGCGCTGTGGGTGAAGAACGTCGTCCACCCGACGCAAGATCCGTTGCTGACCGAGATCTTCGCGGTGATCTCCCCGGCCGTGATCGCGACGCGCTCGCAGCCGTTGAGCGCGTTCAAGGTGAGCGACGGCGACAAGCTCGACCCCGCCAAGGCGAAGGAAGAGATGGCGCAGATGCTCCACTACGGCGCGGGCGTCGCGGGGATGCAGCTGCCCGCGGTGTACCGGCAGAAGAACGACCCCGGCGCGCTCACGTTCCTCTTCGCGAGCCCGCCTGCGATCGGGCTCGGGCAGGGCGCGCTGGCGGGCGGGCCGCAGAAGGCGCTCGCCTTCGTGGCGGGCCGTCACCTGAGCTACCTGCGTCAGGGGCACTACCTGCGGATGCTCGTGCCGACGGGCAGCGGGCTGCGCGCGTGGCTCCTCGCCGCGATCAAGAGCGTGGTCGGCCAGTTCCCGGTGCCGAAGAACCTCGCGAACAGCGTCGAAGAGCACATCGCGTCGTTCAAGACGCACATCAAGGGGCCCGAGCAAGAGCGCTTGCGATCGCACGTGCAGAAGCTCCTCGCGGCGGCGCCCGAGCTCGACCTCAAGAAGTGGGTCGGCGCCGTCGACCTCACCGCGGACCGCTTCGGGTTCGTCTTGAGCAACGACCTCGAGCTCTCGTCGGCGGTCATCAAGGCGAGCCCCGAGGAGTCGGCTGGCGTCCCGCAGAAGGATCGCCTCAAGGAGCTCCAAGTGTACGCGGTGAGCGAGGAGTACCTCGCGCTCCGTCAGAAGCTGGGTATCGCGATCGGATCCTGAGAGACCGCGCGAGCGGTCTCTCCCCTTGCCCGTGCCCTTGCCCGTGCCCATGCCCGCGTCACGCGAGCCCCGGAAGGCGCTCCCCCCCCTCGCGCGCTCCCCCTTCTCGCGCTCCCCTCTCGCGCGCTCCCCCTTCTCGCGCTGCCCCCTCGCGCTCGTCCCCCTCGCGCTCGTCCCCCTCGCGCTCGTCGCGTGCGGCACGCCGTCCCACCACGAGGCGCGTGCCGACAAGCCGCTCAAGGCTACCCCGCCGACGCTCGTCGCCAACGGCATGCGCACGTGTCGCGTCGTGGAAGGACGCGGCGTGTGTTGGGGCTCCAACGCGCAAGGCGGCTGGCGCCCCGACGCTCCCCCGGCGCTGCGCGTCCCGCTCGTCGGCCCGTTCGAGGGGCCGATCCGCCAGATCGCGCCGCTCGAGGCGTCGACGTGCGTGCTCCGCGAGGATGGGACGGTCCAATGCCTCGGCGTCCATCCGCGGAGCATCCAGGAGACCACCGGGCTCACCGCGATCCGCTCGCTCGCGGCCGGGCCGGGCTTCGCGTGCGCGGTGCACCTCGACGGCGCGGTGAGCTGCTGGGGCGTCGGCGCGCCCGGCTCCGCGCATCGCCACGAGCGCTTCGCGATCGAGGGCCTCGACGACGCCGTCGCGCTCGCGGTCGAGCGCACGTTCGCCTGCGCGCTCAAGCGCGACCACACCGTCGCGTGCTGGGGCGACAACCGCTTCGGTCAGCTCGGCGACGGATCGGATCGCGCGCACGATACGCCCGCGCCGATCGCCCACCGCGCGCAAGATGTCGTGCAAGTTGCGGTGGGCGCGGGCCACGCGTGCCTCCTCACCACGTCCGGCGCGGTGTACTGCTGGGGCCACGATGACGAGGGCCAGGTCGACGGCGGCGATCGACCGACCGTGCTCGAGCCCACGCCCGTACCCGATGTCGCAGGGGCGCGCGCGATCGCGGCGGGCGGTAACACGAGCTGTGCGATCGATGCGCGCGGGGTCGTGTGTTGGGGCAGCGGGGTGTGCGGTCAGCGCGGGATTACCCCGGAGCACGCCTGCTTCACGCGCCACGCCGCGCCCGGCGATCGCGAGCCTCGTCTCGTCGCGGAAGGCCAGTTCGACGAGCTCGCGATGGGGCAGCTCCACGTCTGCGCGCGGCGCGGCGCGACGGTGACGTGTTGGGGCGCGGACGACGTAGGTCAGCTCGGCCGCGGCGCCGGCGAGGGCCTCACCTATGGCGGCACGTGCCACCCGCGGGCCGCGCGCTGCGCTTCCGAGACGCCGACCGACGTCTCCGCCACGGTCGAAGACCCCGCGCGCGAGCCCCTCGGCGAGGGCATCCCGTGGGCGCCGTCGTCGACGTTCGCCGACGCGCCTCGCCCGCCGCCGCACGACGTCACCCTCGAGGTGCTCGATCCGGTCGGTCACGACGCCGCGTGGTTGCAAACGATGTTGCGAGTGACGATGACTCAGCCGGTGCTCAGCTGCTACCGCCGCCTCGGCGAGGCGCCGCCCGAGCGCACGATGGAAGTGCGCATCGAGGAGAACGGCAGGGAGATCCCACGGGTGACGACCGAGCAGGAGCTCGACAACCTAACCCGCTGCGTGCGCGCCACGTTCGCCCGCGGGTACTACAGCGTCGAGGGGACGGGCTCGTTCGGCGTGCGCCTCACGTTCCGACCCGAAGGGTGGGACGGACGGATGTGACCCGCTGGGCTGACGCACCGCGGAGCCCCGTGCTAAGTCGGGCACGCATGCGGCGCGTCGCGATCGGGTTGGGCTCGGTGCTGATGATGGGCGGCTGCGTTCAGCTCGTCGCGTTCGATCAGCCGATCGTCGGTCAGCCCGACGTGGTGCCGGGAGAAGAGGCTCAGGTCGGCGGCGAGCTCTGCGATCCCGAAGTCTCGATGGGCGAGTCGGTCCTGTGCGCCGAGTCCTGCGAGATCGACCCGAGCCGCGGCGAGACGAGCTGCTCGGCGGAGCGGGTGAGCTTCGCGGACGGTCACGCGCGCGTCGCGCTCTCCGCGATGCACGAGGTCGAGCTGACGCTCACCGCGTGCGCGTCCGACAGGCCTCACGTCTCGCTCGCTGGCGCGAACGGCTCGCACGTGGATCTCGACGGTCGCGCGCTCACCGTGTTCGCGGCGCGCGAGGCGGACGCCGAGCCAGTGCGAGTCGACGCGTTCCTCCCCGAGGTCGGCTGCATCGAGCGCACCCTGGTGTTCCAGACCGGGCGCATCGCGCTCGAGGATCTCGGTAGCCGCCTCTGCTCGGATCACCTCTTGCCCGTCGACGACCACTGGGACGTCGAGCTCTCGCCGAGCGGCCTGCGCAGCGTCGAGCTGTGCCTGCGCGCCGACTGAGAACGCAAGATCCCGTCGAGCAAGGATTGCGTCATCGGGCGACGCTTGCCTATCGCGTCGGGGAAAACCTCAATGATCTCGGGGCCACAGGGTTGGCTCTGGCGTTGCGATAGGGCTCCAGCACAGCACTGGAGGATACGCAATGCTCGGAGGACTCATCACTATCGCGGGCGGTCTCATCGCCGCCTCGAACCTCGTCGTCTCGCGGATGGCCAACGCCAAGACGCTCATCGACAAGCTCACGCCGTACCAGGGATGGATCGGCATGGTCATGTTCGGCTGGGGCGTCTGGGAGACCATCTCGTCCGTCACCGGCATCGGCCTGCTCAGCACCGCGCCGCTCACCTGGGTCTTCTGGCTCTGCGTGGCGCTCGCGGATCTGTTCGTCGGCTTCCTGCTCGGGTTCGGGCTCATCACCAAGTACGCGCTCAGCAAGAACGAGCAAGCGATGCAGAAGGGTCAGCAGATCCGCGGCAAGCTCGCGCCGTTCCAGGGGATGCTCGGCATCTTCGCCGTCGTGATGGGCGTGCTCTACCTGGTGTGGCTGTACGTCCTCTGACGTAGCAAGCCAGATTGCATGATGACGCGCGGTCCTCCCGAGGAGGGCCGCGCGTCTTTGCGTTTGGGGATCGGAGTCCGAGCCGAACCGCCGGAGCTCGGATGCGCGCAAGGATCGCTGCGGTGATCAACCGCCGCGCGGCAGCTTGATCTTCGGCTTCTGGGGGTGCCGCCGGTACAGCAGCAGCACGCGTCCGAGCAGCTGCACCTCGGCGGCGCCCGTCGCGCCCGCGAGCGCGTCGGCCAGCGCCCTCCGCTCCTCGCGCTCGCCCTGTGGCAGGCGCACCTTCACGAGCTCGTGATCGAGCAAGGCCGCTTGCGTAGCGCGGCTCACCGCTTCGTTCACGCCGTTCTTGCCGACGTGGACGACGGGATCCAGATGGTGGGCCAGCGCGCGGAGGTGCCGGCGCGCGGGTCCGGAGAGCTCGGTGGTCATGGGCGGCCGGGCATAGCGTCGGCCTCCGTCGTGGTCAACGTGGCGCGAGCTTCAGCGGCGCGAGGAACCGCTCCCAGATGAACGCGTGCAGCGGCGCGAGGTCGCAGCGCGTCATCACGCGCTGGACCATCAGCCCGTCGATCAGGCTGCGCACCAAGCGGATGAGCGCGTCGACGTCGCACTCCGCCATCGTCCCTTCGCGGATCGCGGCGCGACACCGCTCCGCCATGATCTGGCGGCGGGATTCCATCGCCATGTTGCCCATCGCGATCAAACGATCCGTGTTGGCCGCTCCGCTCCCCGCGAGCGCCTGAGTCAGGAACAGGACGCGCGCCTCCCGGCCCGCGTGGTACTCGTGCACCGCGCGGATCTGGGCGAACAGCTGATCGATCGGGTGGGCCTCGCGCTCCATCCGCTCGATCACGAAGCCGGCCTGCTCGGTGAGCATCTGGGCGAGCGCGTTCTCCAGGATCGCGGCGCGCGTGGGGTAGTGATAGAGCAGCGTCGGCCGCTTCACCCCGATCGCGTCGGCGAGCTGGGTCATCGACGCCTCGAGGCCCAGCTCCTGGAGCGCCTCCACCGCCCGCTGTCCGATCTCGGCGCGCTTCTCGAGGTCGACCGGCCGTGCCACGTCCCCGGTCTAGCGTAGCCTGACGATGTGTCAATGAATCGGAGAGACGCCCTCGCGCTGGCGCCGCTCGGCGATCAGGCGGTCGACCTCGGCCGCGTGCGGGTGTCCGAGCGCGCGGAGCCGCACCGCGAGGCGGAGGAGCGCCCACACCTCGAAGGGCTCCTCGCGCGGCGCCTCCGCGAACGCCTCGAGCAGCCGCTCGATGGAGTCGCCGAGCTGCTCGGAGCCGCTGTCGGCGTCGACCAGCGCGAGCGTGATCAGCGCGCTGGTGAGTCGGTTCGAGTCGCCGAGCGCGCGCACCTCGCGTACGCGTGACAATGCTTCGTGTGATGCGACAGCGAGCTCGCCGCGCGCCCACTTGAGGCGCGTCGCGATCGCGAGGACGTCCGGCACGTCGTCGGTGTCGCCGTCCTCGCGATAGCCCTCGAGGGCGCGCTCGACGAGGGCGTCCGCTTCGTCGAGCTCGCCGCGCAGGATGGCGATGAGCGCGCGCTGCGCGGCGGAGCGATGGACGAGCGCGCGGTCGTTCGCGTGCGGCAGGAGCCGCTCGACGCGCTCGTAGGTGGCCGCGGCCGCGTTCCAGTCCTCGCGCAGCCCCGCCAGCTCGGCGAGCCGGAAGTGTGCGTGGATCGCGATCCCGACTCGGCGCGGCGCCGCGTCGTCGTCGACCTCCGCGAGCTCGCTGGCGATCGCGCGCGTCTCTTCGTAGCGACGGCTCCGGAACGCGAGGCTCGCCATCAAGAGGCGCGCGTTCGCGACGCGATCCGGATCGTCGAAGTCCTCCGCCGCGGCGAGCGCCTCGCGGATCCCGCGCTCGCATCGATCGTAGCGCCCGGCGAAGTAGTCGATGGCCGCTCGCAAGAGACGATGGTCGAAGAACACGCGCGGATCGTCGGCGCGCTCGACCCACTCGCCGAAGCCCGCCCACAGCTCGCGGGCCCGCTCGATGGCGCCGGCCCGCGCGATCGCGCGGCCGGTGTGCAAGAGGGTCGCCGAGGCGAGCGCGCGCTCGCCGGCCGCCAGGTACAACTCGCTGACCATCACCCCGACCGAAGCCACCGCGAGATCGCGTGCGGCGGAGAGGCCGTCGGCGGCCTGGCGTTGGAGCTGCGCCGCGTCCGCGCGGTTCATCAGCCGGTCGAGCGCCGCCGTGCGCAAGAGGTGATGATCGAACCGCATCGCGCCGCCCGGCACCGATCGCCAGAGCCCGCGCAACAGCGCCCACTCGATGGCCATGTCGACGCGGTCCTTCGTGTCGGGCAGCGCCGCGTAGAGCAGCTCCGCTTCGAACGGATCGCCGAGCAGCGCGGCCGTGATGAGCGCGCGCTCCACCACGTCGGGCGTCCGCATCAGGATCGCGCGGAGGCGCTCGTCGAAGAGATCGCGCGCGCCGCGCCGTAGCGTGGCGAGCGTCTGCTTGCCGGTCGGCTTGAGCTCGCCGGGCTCGCCCGCGAGCCAACCGCGCTCGAACCAGTGCGTGAGCGACTGGACGATCTCGAGCGGCGTCTCCTCGGTCAGCGTCGCGCCGACCTCCTTCGCGAACGCCGGATCGAGCGGCAACACCGCTTGCGCGAGCTCCGCACGCTCCACCGCGTCCAGCGGACCGAGGTGGATGTACGACGTGCTCGGGTGCGCCAGCCAGCGGTCGAGCCGCTTCTTCACGCTCGCGTGGTCGGCGGTGCCGGTGCGCACCGTGCCCACGATGAGCACCGCCGCGCTCTCCGTCTCGAGCAGACGATCGACGAGCTCCGCCGTCCCGTCGCGGCTCCACAGGAGATCGTCGAGCCAGAGGTAGACCGGGCGCGCGCGTGTGGCCGCGACGAGCACCTGCGCGGCGAGCTCCGCGGCGCGCTCCGCGCCGGTGAACGCGCGATCGGACCGGATCCATGCGAGCACCTCGCGTCCCGGGAAGGGCGTCGCGTCGCCGTCGCGCAGCCATCGCCAGGGGCCGTCGAGCGGATCGTCACCGCCGGCCGGCGCGCCGAGCAGGCGCCGCAGCGCGTGGCGCAGCCCGTCGGAGTGCGCGCCGCCGTCGACGTCGAACCCCGCCGCGAGCCCCTCCATCCATCCGCGCCGCTCGACCTCGCCGAACGCCCACAGCGCGAGGTGGCTCTTGCCGATCCCGGCCGGACCGCGGACCAGCACGAGGCGAGGGCGTGCGCTCGTCTGCACCGCTTCGACCTGGTTCTCGAGGAAGAGACGTTCGTTGCGCCGTCCGATCAGCGGGAGCGTGGTCGGAAGCGCGAGGCTCGGGTCGTGCGCGCTCGGGAACCAGGACCCGGAGCGTTCCGGGCGCACCTCGGGCAGCGGGCTCCGCGCGGGCAACGCGGCGCGGAGCGCGGCGCGGAGCTGCGAGGCGAAGCGAGGCCGCTCGCGCGGCTCGAGCGCGAGGAGCTGACGTGCGAGCTCGCTGACCTGGGGCGGGATCTCGACGCCGGGCTTGGGCTCGATCGGCGGCGGCGTCATCGTGAGCTTCGCGCGCAAGAGGCTCGGGAGATCCGGCGCCGCGCTGAACGGCGTCCGAACGCCCAGCCACTCGTAGAGCATGACCCCGAGCGCGTAGAGGTCCGTCCACGGGCCCACGTGGCCATCGGGGAGGATCTGCTCGGGCGCCATGTACTCGGGCGTGCCGAGGATCGAGAACGGCCCCGTCGTACGGTGCAAAGGATTTTGCCAGCGCGCGATCCCGAAGTCTGAGATCTTCACCGAGCCATCGCGTCCGAGGAGGAGGTTGGTCGGCTTGAGATCGGCGTGGACGAGCTGGGCGCCGTGCGCCGCGGAGAGACCGGCGAGCACGTCGTCGAGCGCCGCGCGCACCTGGTCCCATCCCACGAAGTCGCCTTGCCACGACGACAGATCGCCGCCGTCGACCAGCTCGAGCACGATCATGGGGCGGCCCGTGTTGCTCGTGCGCGTGACGTCGAGGAGCTCGACGACGTTCCGATGCCGGAGCCGCGCGATGGCCGACGCTTCGGCGAGGAGGCGCTGCGCGCTGTCTCCCTCGCGCGCGATCTTCTCGCGCAAGACCTTCACCGCGACCTCGCGGCCGGTCGCGAGCTGGACGGCGCGGAACACCTCGCCCATCCCTCCGACGCCCACGCGATCGCCGAATGCGTAGCCCGGCGCCTCCGGCGGGACCTCGCCGCCATCCGCGCGCGGCTCGGTGTCGTCGTCGAGCATCGCTGGCGAGCATACAATCGCGCGCGTGGACCTCGCGCGTTTGCTGCCCGAGTCGCTCATCGCCCAGCTCGGTGAGGCGCCCGCCGAGGTGCGTGAGGCGGTTCGCCAGATCGCGTCGGGGGAGCCCACGACGTTGGTTCGCGGGCTCGATGGGCTCGACGCGACCCTCCTCGTTCGGGGGCGCCTCAGCGCGCAGGCACCCGCCGCGATCCCGTACGCGCTCGCGTTCGCCGGCGTGCCCTCGTTCCGCCCCGCGACGGCGGTGCTCTTGCGCATCGCGCGGACGATCGCGGCGATCGACGATCCCCCGCGCGCGCTCGCGGGCTCCGATGGGTCGCCCGAAGCGCGCGCGTTGTATGACCGCGTCGAGCCCGAGGTCCCGCGCCTCGTGCGGAGCGCGGTCGCGTCCGGCGATCCGGCGCGGGTTCGCCTCGCCGCGTGCCTCGGCGCGCGCTTTCCCATGCACGATCCCGAGGTCGAGCCGCCGCTGGTCGCCCTCTTGAGCGGGACGAACGACGAGGACGAGCGCGGCCGACTCCTCTACGCGCTGACGCGGATCCGCGGCGCGCGCGGAGCCACCCCGCATCGTGCCGCGGCGGAGGCACTCGAGGCGTCTCCCACCGATCCGATCCGCTTCGCGGTGCTGCTCGCGTTGGCCGAGCACGACCCTCCGGAGCCGATCTTCTCGTGGTGCGCCAACGCGCTCCGGCTCGCGGTGCACGAGGACGGCAGCGATCCGACGGGGTTCGGCCGCCAGCTCACCGGGCGTCGCGCGCTCCGCACGCTCGAGCGCCTCCTCGCTCGGGGACCGTCGGAAAAACGCTCTGGTTGAGCGTGGCGCGACCCGTGTCATGCTCGCCCCCATGGCTGCTAGGGGGACTCGGACGAAGACGAAGCCGACGAAGCGCGCGAAGGGGCCGCGCGCGTCCAAGGCGAACGGAGCCGCGTCGAGCGGTGCGCGTACGAGCAGTGCGGCTTCGAGCGGTGCGGCTTCGAGCGGTGCGGCGTCGGGCGACCTCGGTTCGAACGGTGGGGTGCCGCAGTCGGTCCGCGATCGCCTCGCGCCGGTGAAGGCGCGGCCCGGGCGTGACCAGCGCGCGTCGGGCGACGCCGATCGGGTGGCGGAGATCGATCGCACGCTCGGTGCCTGGGCCGACATCGTCGCGGAGCGCGTCTCCGCCGACAAGACGTTCGCCGACCTCGTCGAGCAATACAACATGCAGCCCTCGCGCGACCTCCGCGGGCTCATCCTGTGGGACGCGCTCCAAGCGGCCGAGGCGCACGCATCGCTGATCACCCACGTGCTCGACGAGCACCTCACGGGTCGGAGCGGTGACCCCGTGATCATCCTCCACGAGATCCGAGTCCGACAGCGCCGGATCGCGGCGGTCTACGCGGTCAACGCGTTCCTCGCGGTGCTCAACCAGATGAGCCAGGACAAGCCGAAGTGGCTGAGCATGGACATGGTCGACGCGCGCTTCGCCGTCCTCGCGCTCGCCCACCAGACCCTGCGCTACGCGCTCGAGGCCGCGCAGGTGGACTCACCGCCCGACCTCACCGAACAGATCATCGAAGCGACGCAGGATCCCGCGGTGTGGGTGTGGCGGCGCATGCCCGAGAAGGGCACCGATACGCTCGCCGCATGCGCGGCGGCGGCGGCGTTCTTCCGCTCCCTCAACTCGCCGGTGATGGCGAGCACCGACGAGGTCGCCGAGCTCTACGCCGCGCACAGCGCGGCGCGCGCGACCGCCGCCGAGTAGCACGAGCGCTCCGAAGCGCGGGTCGCGTTGCCGAACTGGGCCGTGTGCTCGCGCGCACATCGCCCGGCGCGATCCGCTCGCCTCACTCGAACGGGTTGTCGGGCGTCGTCGTGGTCGAATGCCGCTCGGGCGACCCGGACGGCTCGTCGCCTCCGGTCCGGCGCCGCGCGCGCAGATGATCGAGCTGGCGGCGCGCTGGCCCGAAGTCCTCGTCGATCCCGAGCGCTTCGACGTAGGCATCGTCCGCCGCGCGGAAACGACCCGTGCGGATGTAGATGTCGCCGCGCAGCGATGACGCGAGCGGGCTCGTCGGATCCCACTCCTGAGTGCGGCGCGCCCACTCGAGCGCCTCGTCGTAGCGGTGCTGTCGATAGAGCGCGACGGCCAATCGATAGCCGGCTTGCGCGTTTCGCGGAGACAGTACGAGGATTTGACGAGCGAGCATCTCGGAGCGCGCGAAGTGATTCGTGCGGGCGGCCTCCAAGGACTCCTCGAGCAGATCGTCGATCGAGGTGTCGCTCGGGGGAGGCTCGACGGGTCCCGGCTCGATGTCGGGTTGGGTCGGCTCGACCGGCGCGTTTGGATCCGAGGGATCGGGGCTCGCCGGACCCACCTCGGTCACGTCGGGCGGCGGCGGATCCGGTCGGGCGGTGGGCTCGGCCGGCTCTACGTCGGGCGGCGGGTCCTCGGTCCCATCGCTCGCGTGCGTCACCGCCGGTCCTGGTGCCACGGGGATCTCGGTCGGTGTCGAGTCGACCCCCATACGGTATGCGGCAAACGCGCCGACCGCGATCGCCGCCGCGCCGATCGCGAGGTACCCGAGCCCCGAGCGCTTGGCCGGCCGCGCCTCGGCTTCGGCGAGGTCGATCGCCTCCTGCGGGACGGCGGCCGGTCGAGGCAACGTGGGTTGCACGACCTCGGGCGGGTCGGACGCCGCCTCGATCGCGCCGCTCGACTTCTTCTTCTTCTTGCGCCGCTTCGACTTCGCCGGGTTCGTCGCTCGGTTGGAGGTCGCCGAGCCTCGATCCGTCTCCTCCGTCTCGAGCGCCCAGGCGGGGCGCTCCGACGGCGTCGTCTTGCCCGGCGGTGGGCTCGGCTCCGATGCGCTCGGTGGCACCGACGAGGTCTTCTCGCGCGCCGCCGGACGCTTCGTGCTGCGAGCGGCGGGCGGTCGGCTCGAGATCCCCGCGCCGCTCTCGAGCTCGCGCTTGAGAGCATCCAACGCGTCCTCCTCGCCCTCCTCGGGCGGGAGCGTCGGAGGCTTCGGCACCACCACGCTGCGCGGCGCCGACCGGAGCGCGCCCGGCGGCGGCTCGGTGGCCGCGTCGCGCATGCCATGCAAGCTACGTTGCGCCAAGTCCGTCGCGGTCGCGCTCACCCGCTCGACGAAGAGCTCCGCCGCGATGCGGCCGCTGGGACGCGGCGTGCCCTTCTCTGGCGTGAGGTGTCCGACGAGGCTCGTCCGGCGGCTCTTGCGGACGCCTTCGAGCGCCTTGAGCTTGTTGGGCGGGCCCGCGAGCACGCGGCCGAACGGGAGCTGGAGCATCGCGTCGATCGCGGACCTCCCCTCGATGATCGCCATCCTCGGATCGGTCGGGCGGAACGCGGCGCCGCGCATCTTCGCATCGCTCAGGTCGACGCGCCCGCGACCGGTCGCCGCGTAGACGCGGAACGTGACGTCCCCATCGCAGCGCCCCATCAGGCGGAGCCAGCGCGCCGCGCCGAGCGTCTCGAGCCGCTCGGCCAGCGCCTCGCCGCTGCGCAGCCGGTTCGCGAGCCCCAGCTCGATGCGGCATGCATCCGCGACCGGCGCGAGGAGGTGCGCGTCGTCCGAGCCCGAGCGCAGCGTGGCCTCTCCGAGGATCACCAGCCCAGCCGACGCGAGCCGAGGATCCTCCCACACGCCGCGGCAGCCCGAGTCGAGCAGCGCATCGGCGCTCAAGACGATCACCGTCGGGTCGATCGAGCGCGCGGAGGACAGCGCGATCGAGCTCGGCGGGCAGGACCGCGTCTGCGCGCCGGACTGCTCGAGGCGCGTCGCGAGCTTGGCGATGCGCCGCGCGTCGTTGCCGACCACGAGGATGCGCGCGCCCTGCACCGACGGCGGCGTCGCGTCGCTCCCGACCCTCGACAGGATGTGGAGCTGGAGGGGCGGGCGCTCGTGCAGCGTCAGGTTCGGTTGCGATTCTCCACGGAGCATGGCCGCGAGGCGCTCGGGCGTCGGCTCGACACCGTGCCCATCGATCGCGATCGCCCCGATGCCCTCGGCCACGAGCAGGCCGCAACGTTTCTCGCTGCGGAGCTGCTCGACCGTCTGGATGAGCTCGCTCGCGCTCGCTTCGATCCGCCGCCGGGGCGGTCGGCGCGAGAGGGAGCGCAGGATCGTGCGGAGGTGCTTCTCGAGCGCGTCGACGCCCGCGTTCTTGTCGAGGCGCGCGATGAGGCCGTAGCGCGAGCGCGGCTTGGGATCGGCGTCCGCCGAGGAGCCGATCGCGAGGATCGGGATGCTGCTCGCGGGATGCGACGAGCTCAGCTCGAGGATGACCGAGGCCGGCGCCGAACCCGCTGCTCCGCTCAGCACCACGAGATCCGGCGCGCGCGCGTTGACCTTTTCTGTTAGCGACGACAGCTCGCAGTGCTCGACGGTGATGCCGGCGTCCGACAGCCGACTCACCACGGACGCCTCCCAGGCACCGGGTCCCGCGACCCAGCTCACCAGGAAACCCTCGCCAGGCGCGCGGTCGTCCGCTTTCGCCGTTAGCTCGATCACCGTCCGACGGTGTACCACCAACCGGGCCGGGGCGGGGAGCCTCACCCCCGCGGCCCGTGGTGATTACGCTGCCACTGTCCGCGCCTTCACCGTGCGCGGCGGGCGGGCGGATCGGCGCGTCGCGGCGCGCGGAAGCGCGTGCCGCCGAGGATCCCCAGGAACAACAGAACGACGAGGAACACCGCGAGGCCCGCGGCGCTCGCCTGCGCGGTGGCGTCCCACAGCCAGTGTATACGATCGAAAAGAAAGTAGCCGCCGGCGGCGCCGGCCGCGCCGAGCACCGCCGCGAGCGCGACGACGCGCGGTCGATACACGCTGAGCGCCGGCAGCACCGCGCCGAGCACGAGCGCGCCGAACGCCACGATCGCGTGGCGGTGCCCGATCAGCGGGAGCTCACGATGCGCGATCGCGAGCGCCCGCGAGCCCTCGTTGGCGAGGAACGCGAGCGAGGAGCCGCTCACGACGAAGAAGAGCCCGACGCCGAAAGCGACCATCCCGCTCCCGAACGTCCACTGGCCACCGAGCGGGGCATCGCTCGCCGCGTCGTCGTCCTCGACCTTCTTCTGCGCCTTCTCGGCCGCGGGCTTCTCTTCCTCCTGCGGCGCGTCGGCCTCGTCGTTCGCTTCGTCCTCGGGCGGCTCCTCGCTCCGCGGCGCGGACGGCGCTCTCGATACGGGCGCGCTCGCTTCCGTCGACGCGCTCGCGTCGGCCGCCGTCTTGGCGCTCGGCACGGGCGACGCCGGTGGCTCGCTCTTCTTCGCCTCGGCGAGGCGATGTGCGTAGCCCATCGACTTCGCCTTGCGTAAATAGGCCGCGCGGTCCTTCGGGGTCAGGCGCTCGTCGGTGAGCCGCTCGAGGCAGTACCGCACACACCCGAGGTCGGCCATCTCGACCGCGTACTCCTCGGAGCCTGGCTGGTGCTCGATGCCCGCCGCGCGCGCGACGTTTCGATACCAGACATCCGCCTTGTCACGGTCCGCCGCGTAGTGGACGCCGAGCTCGTAGAGGTTGGCGACGTAGACCTTGGCCTTGAGGCTCCCGCGCTGCGCCGCGCTCCGCATCCGCGTCGCGCCGGTCGCGAGATCCTGCGCGACGCCGCGACCGTTCATGTGAGCGAGCGCGACCTCGAGCTCCGCCTGCTCGCTCCCGAACCGGCTCGCCGCCTCGAAGCACTCGAGCGCCTTGAACGCGTCGCGTCCCACGAACGGCGTCCCCACGCGGTAGGCCATCCCGAGGGCGAACAGGGACGCTCCGTCCTCCGCATCGATCAGCGCGTCGATGGTGGGCGGCGGCCCCTCGAAGCCGACTCCGCCGAGCCCGGTCTCCTCCTCGGGGAGCTCGTCGGGCACGGGAGCCTTCGTTGCGGCGCTCATGGACGGTGAAGTCTACGTCCAAAGCCCCGGTCATGTTCCGAAAGTCGGCCGTCCGCGCCGGCGCCGGGTCGAGCCGTCGTGGGGCTCAGCCGAACAGGCCGGAGGCGAGGGCTCGGAACGTGAGCTCCGGCTCCGGCTCCGCGAGCTCGCGCCGGCACACCAAGGGGATCGGCAGCGGCGGAGGCTCGAACGCTTCGCGCGCGTCGAAGCTCAGATCGATGATCGTGAGCTCGTCTTCGAATTCGGTATCGAACAGCATCGCGACGAGGCGCCGATCACGCTCCGTGCCACGTCGCGGATCGGGCCTGCGTCCGGAGCGTCGACCGCACGCTGGCTGCTCGGGTGGCCGGCCATCCGCGGGCGGTGGCGGATCGAGTTGCTCAGAGCGAGACGCCTTCGACGGTCTGGAGCACCGAGACGAGCTCGCGCATGTGCGGATCGTCCAGCGGGCTGTTCGCCTTCTTGCCCGCGTTCTTCACGTAGAACCGGGGCAGCTGATCGGCCCAGTGCTCGAACGTCGTCCGACCCGCGAACACGATCTCGACGGGGGCGGGCTCGCCCGGCGTCTCCTCGTCCTCGAAGTCCACGTCGGCCCAGTCGATCTCCGCCTCCGATGTCTGGCCGGGCGCCGCCGTCTCCGCGAACGAGAGCCGCACGGGGATCGCCGGAGTGCGGCGCGCGCGCGGCTGGAAGAGATCGAGGAGCGCGTCGCTGATCTTGACTTGCATGATCGTGGCGACGAGCGGGTAGTCGATCTCCTGCTTGTTGAAATAAGGGAACACCGCGTTGCCGAGGATCGGAAGGAGCAGCCGGCTCGTCACGACCTCGCGCACGTAGCGCTCGGCCAGCGCGAGCGGCAGCTCGACGTCGGAGCTACGCAGTCGGCTCACCGCGCGCTGCGACCAGTACTTGAGCACGTGCACCATGAGCTTCTTCACCTTGTCGCTCACCTTGATGCTCATCGGAGCGAGCTGCCGATAGACGGTGCGGATCTCGTGCTCGAGCTCGTCGACGGGGATCGTGACCTCGAGCGCGAGCGTCCCGAAGACCGCGCCGCTATAGCGCTTGGACATCTCCGCTCGTACCGCGGCGATCAGCGCCTGCGCGCTGTGCTCGAGCCGCTCGCGGGCCTCCGCCTCGTCGCGCGACGGCGTGAGCACCTTGAGCGCGTCGAGGAGCTCGGTGTGGATCGCGCGCAGCTCGCTCGTGAGCTCCGCGCGCTTGATGTCCTCGGCGAGCTTGGCGCGGAGGTGACTCGCGAGCAGCGCGATCCCCGAGCGCGGAAGCCCCTGCTCGTCCTCGCCCTCGACGGCCGCCCACTTCTGGGCGTGGTCACCGACGTACGTCCGGATCGCGGATGACTCGTGGTAACCCGCCTTGACGGCTGCATAGTCGGGGCTCGCGGCCTTGAGCGTGTTCATCTGATCCGCGTACGGGTTGCGGATCCAGAACATGTTGTCGAACGGGCGGCCCTTCTCGCCCCAGTTGTAGATCCAGCTCGAGTGGCTCCGCGCCCAGAAGTCGACGCACGCCTCCGCGACGCGCGAGTCCCATCGGTCCTTCGCGTTGTCGCTCCGCAGCGCGCCGAGGCTCATGTCGAACTTCGTCAGCGCGACGAACAGGCTCGGCCGATCGATCTCGTCGGGCTCGGTCGGCGTCGGTGCGCCGTGGCGGATCTGGAGCCAGCGCTCGACCTGGTGCTGCATCTGGATCGCCTCGGGCTTGGTCGGCCCGGGCGACGCGAGGCAGAGCGCGGTGATCTCGCGGTCGAGCGAGAACTGTTCGAACAGGAACGTGAGCTTGCCCCGCTTGAACACCTCGATCGCGTTCTCGAGCATCCCGGTGTTGAGGTCGTTCGCCTCGAAGCCGTTGATCCCTCGGAGCGCGCGGCCGCCGGGGAAGTCGAGGAGATCGGTGTTCGACAGCAGGCTGTGCGCGACGGGCTTCAGCGGCAGATAGATCTCCGCGATCAGCGCGGCGAGCACGCTCGGCTCGATCGCGACCTCGCGTCCGCGGTCGACCGTGTAGACGCTCATCGTGCCCTGCGGCGTGCCGATCGCGTTGAGGCATGCCGCGTCGATCACGCTCGGGTTCACGCTCGACGCGCGCACGTAGTCGAGCCCGACCTCCACCGCCTCCGCGTGCTCCACGCGCTCGAGGCCTTCGATCAGCACGTTGGCGAGCTTGTCGAGGTCCTTGCTGTAGCCGTGCCCACCCCAGAGGAGCGAGAACACGCGCGACCACGCGGTGACCGACGAGATGCCGTTCTTCCACGCCTCACTCCGGAGGTCCGGGTGGCGGCGCAGCTCGTTCAGATACGGGTGCCGGTCCTGGTACTTCTTGAGCAGGTTGTGCCAGACGGCGTCCCACGCCTCGCGGTAACGCGGCGAGGCGGGCGGGCCGGAGGCGAGGCGTGCATCGCGCAAGACACGTTCCACGCGATCCGCGTCGACGGGCGGCGCGGTGCACTCGACGAGGAAGCCGGTGGCCATCGACTCGAGCGCGACCTCGAGCGACAGGAGCCGGCACATGAAGTCGCCGCGCACGAGCGGGCTCGGCGGGGGCGAGGTGGAGAAGCGCGTCACCACGCCGGTCGACTCGACGCCCTTGGCCGGGTTGATGTCCTGGAGGAAGTCGACCTCGCCTTGCCGCGACAGCACCTGGAGCGTGCCGAGCTCGTGCGACAGCAACGCGCCGACGAGGAACGACTTGCCGGCCTGCGAGGGGCCGAAGAATCCGAGGGACTGGGGGCGAGCCCACGCGCGCCGCAGCTTCTGCATGCGCATCGCGAGGTCGGTGAGCGCCTGGGCCTCTGGCGGTGTCTCGCCCTCGGTGGCGAGCACGGCCATGCGGGCCTTGCCGATCGAGGCTTCGAGCGTGGTCAGCAAGTTGTCGAGCGACATGAGCTCCTCGATGGACTAGCTACTAGTGATCGTGCCAGACGCCGGCGTGATCGCGGAACTGCACGCGCACGCCCTCGAACGATTGTCCGGGTTGGAGGTAGACCCGGAAGTGTTGTCCGCCCCCGCGGCTGTAGTCGCGCACGCGGTTGGTGCCCGAGATGATGCGCCACTGCAGCGCGTTCGCGTGATAGTAGGACCGGCTCGGCAGCGGCTGACCGTAGCCGGGGACCCAGTAGTAGTAGCCGCCGGTCGAGTCCGACGACTCGCCGTAGATCGGCGCACCGTCGTCGCCGAGCGGAGGCTCCGACCCGTCGCCCGAGCCAGATCCAGAGCCCGAGCCGGATCCAGAGCCCGAGCCGGATCCAGAGCCCGAGCCGTCACCCGAGCCGTCTCCGGATCCATCGCCGGATCCATCACCCGAGCCGTCGCCGGAACCATCACGCGAGCCGTCGCCGGATCCATCGCCGGAGCCGTCGCCCGACGCGCTGCCGTCGGCGGAGCCGGCCGCCGATCCGTCCGCGGATCCGTCCGCAACGTCCGTTCCGCCATCGAGACTGCCGGCGCCCGCTTCACTCATGTCGGTCGCGGGCACGGCGCCGTCGTCGGACGCCTCGCCGTAGATCGGGGTCTCCACGCCGCCGTCGAGGCCGGCGCTGCCGTCGAGCCCCGCCACGCTTCCGTCGAGGCCCGCCGTCGCGGAGTGGCTGCACTGCTGGAACATCACGAGCCCGAGCACCGCGATCGCGAGGATCGCGACGACGACGAGGAACCACATCCACCACGGGCGCGCGGCGGCGTCGGCCTCGTCTTCTTTCTCCTCCTCGTCTCGTTCCTTCTTCTCGCCGTCCGCGTCGGCGGTGGCGCCGTCGCTTCCGTCGGCGGCCGCGTCACCGTCGTTGGCCGCGATCGCGCCGGCGCTCGTCGCGCCGCCCGAGCGTCCGACGCCCGAGCGCCCCGACGCCTCGAGCTCCTTCTTGATGAGGTCGCGGAACTCCGCGTAGCCGAAGAGGTAGTCCGAGTGGTGTTTGATCTTGCGGGGCGACGCGCCCCAGTTGATCACCTTGAGCTTGTCGTCGTGCGGATCGAAGAAGTAGTGCGCGCCGTCGTCGACGCTCAGGGCAGGGACGGTGAACGCTTCCTTATAGCGGTCGTACCCGCTGCCCCCGCGCTCGAACACCTCGGCCGTGCGCTCCAGACATGCGAAGAACGCCTTGACGGCCGCGTCGACGCGTTCGGGATAGCGATCGCGCGCCTCGGCGAGCGGGACGAGCCCGGTGAGATCCCAGTCCACGCGCACCGGCAGGCTGTCGCTGCCTTCGGTCTCCGGAACGAGGAGGCGTCCGTCGAAGAACTGCTCCTCGTTCAGATCGGGCGCGAGCTTCCAGATGGAGACCCCTCCCACCAGGTTCGGCAACCAGCTCTCGGTGTCGTCGCTCAATTCCGTCCCCCCGTCATGGGCTCAGGTGCCGACCAGCGCCTTCACGCGAACGCGCCCGTTTGAAACCACGCGGCAGAGGAATGACTTGGGCGCGCGGATCTGTGGGTTGCTCGCGTCGCTGCCGAGCTCGCGCTCGTGCACGCCTCCGTCGAACACCCGCGCGGCGTCGACCGCCTCGAGGCGCACCGTCTCGAGCTCGGTGCTCATCAGGCGCGCCAACAGCGCGGACAGCGGCCGCACGAGCTCCGCGTCGAGAGGGCGCTGCGCGGCGTAGCGGTAGTAGAGCCGGCTGATCTCGATGGCGACCGCGAGCTTGGGCTCCTCGTCCATCCCGACGCGGAAGTAGAAGTTGAGCCCGTTGACGAGCGAGAACGCGAGGTCGTCGTCGAGCTCGTCGCCGAGCGTCGCGAAGAACATCCGGAGCGGGTACGACGGGTCGTTCGGGCGCGCGCCGAGGATCGCGTCGTCGAGGATGTCACTGAGCACGATCTTGTGCGCGATCGCGTCGGACGTCCGCCCTCCGGATCCGCTCGCCGGCGGAGCCTTCGGGGTGATCGACTCCAGCGCGCGCTCGAGCGCGGCTCTGTCGACCGAGCGCACGACCGCGTCGATCACGCGATCCGCGAGCTTGTCGGTCACGGCGCCTCGTCCGCGGGGCTCTTTTCGTACGGCGGGCTGAGCACGCCGGTGTCGAGCCAGTAGCGATCGACGGTGACCGTCTTGAGCCGGAGCCTGAAGTCCCCGGGGCTGAACGCGTGCGTGCCGCGCTGGCTCTCGACCTCCGCGATCTCGATCGACGCGCCTCCGCCGCTCTCGCGTTCGGCTGACCGCAGCCGGAACTTCAACTTGACGCGGTCCTCGAGCAACGCCTGCTCGACGCGCGGTGAGCTCGGGAGCACCTCGAACAGGGGACAGCCGTCCATCTCCTGGCTGTCGACATTTCGAAACCCGATCTTCATCCCGCGCGTGTAGAGGAATCCCGGGCTCAGCTCGCCGTCTGCGAACAGCTCGTTGACCCTCGCGATGTGCGGCTCGTGCGGCTGATAGAGCCCATAGATCGGCTTCTGCTCGAGCTGCTCGAGACCTTCGACGAGCAGGCCGGGCAGCTTGTTGCGCGCCGCGAGGTGCAGGACCGCGGCGCCCGCCGCGACGGTGGACTTGGGATCCTCGATCGTCCCGTTGACGCGCCACTTGCTCGGGTACCAGTCGCCCACCCCATAGCTCGCCATCGTCTTGATGCGCGCGGGAGCGACCGGCATTTCACCGACGAACAGCCGCCGCACCGGCGCGAGCTTGCTCGTGCGGCCGGCGAGGACGAGCAGATCGATGTCGAACTGCGCGAGGATGTCCGCGTACTTGCGCAGCGGCTCGCGAAGCACGCGCTCGACCGAGCGCTCCACCGCCTCGCGATCGAAGCGGAAGACGAGGTTCATGAGGCCGGGCCAGCCGGGCACCGCCGTCGCGAAGAAGCGATCGAGCTCGACGAGCACCGCGCTCGAAGGCGGCGTCTGATCGAACGCGCGCCACACCTCGCTGACGCTGTACGGCTTCTCCGCGCTGTGCTCGGGGATCTCGTAACCCTCGGCGAGCGCCCAGTGGCAGCGCGCCATCGGGAGCCAGAAGTACGGGACGAGCTTCGCCTTGAGCGTGCGCCACTCCGCGCCGTAGCCCGCGTCGCCCTCCGCGAGGAGCTGCGCGAGCTGTTGCCGCGCCTTCGTCGAGCCGAGCTGCGAGAGGACTTGATCGAGGACGATGTCCTCCACGATCGCGCGGCACACGTCGTCGCCCGCCACCGAGATGCCGTCCTGGAACAGCTTCTTGACGTGGAGCGCGGTCCCCGTGCCCGGCATGAGATCGCGGTACTCCGCGATCATCACGTCGCTCGTGCCTCCGCCGATGTCGACCGATCCGATGCGGAGCGTCTGGCCATCGCGGCCGTAGACCTTGACGAGCTCCTCCATCGATCCGGAGAAGCCGTGCACGATCTCTTGATAGACGTAGACCATCTGCGCAGCGAGCGCCTCGTCGACGACGAGGAACGGATCGAAGCGGCCGGTCTCTGCGTTGAAGTTCGGTCGGTCGGCGTCCGGAATGTTGAGGTAGTGACACGTCAACACGACGGCGTTCCGGACGAGCGCCTCGTAGACCGCGAGCTCCTCGTCGCGCATCGCGCTCGGATAGGTGATGACGAGGTGGCGCAGCGCGCGCGGCAGGCCTTCGCGACCCTGGAAGCTGCGGTAGGGCTTCGAATTGATCTGCGCGAACGCCTGCTGGAGGATCTCCGTCAGCGCGAAGAGCATCATCGCGCGCGGCGCGTAGCGCGGATCGGCGGGGGTGGAGGGACCGTCGTCGCGGATCCGGATCCCGTCGCCGAGGTCGTAGAGGTGCTTGAGGAGCCGACCGCTCACCGGGCGGTACTCGTCGCCCTGCTTGAGCGCGAAGTGCCATCGATCCTCGGTCGCGTTGTCGTCCCAGAGGTAGCGCTTCGGGCCCGACAACGAACATTGATAGCGATGGGGCGTCTCGAGCGCGCGGTCGAGCGCCTCGTTGCCCATCCGCGTGAGCGACGGTGCGGCGAACGAGCCGCCGACCGCCACGTCGTGCTCGGTGTCGTCGAACGCGGAGGGGAGGAACGTGATCCGTGAGCCGAACGTGTCGTCCGAGACGCGGAACGGGTTGGCGCCGCCGCGGATCTCGAGCGGGAGGCTGGAGACGCCGTCCACCGTGCTCTCGACGAGCACCGCGGTGCTGCGCGAGTTGCCGAGGTCCAACACGAGCGAGACCGGCACGGCGGTGTGCTCGCGGGTCGCCGACAGCTTGAGGCGCGGCAGGATCGGTCCGACCGTCTCGAGCAGCGCGGCGAGCTTGAATGGGGCGCGCTCGATCCCGCGCTTGCCGAGCTCGCGCATGAAGTTCCGCGTCACCGGGTGGCTGAGGAACCCGCCCAGCTCGTTCTTCTCGAGCGGGCGGAACGGGCGGCCCGAGTCGAGGCTCGGATCGAGGTGGCGACCGCCCGAGTCCTTCGCCTGCATCGTGTCGATCGCGAGGAGGATCCGCGCGTCGCCGTGGCGGGGACCCGCCGACAAATATAGTTGCACGCAGTGCAGGCAGCTGAGCTGGTACGGACAGGGGAGCCAGCGGCCGCTCAGCTCCGAGAGGTGCTCGAGCACGCTGATCTCGACGTCGGGCTCCTCGCCGGGCTCGGCGCGGCGCACCGTATCGCCGGCGCGCTCGTCGGTGGCGGGGACGATCACGAAGCCGCTCACGAGATCCGGGAGCGGCGCGGTGATCGCGACCTCGTGGTAGACGACGCCGGTGTCGAAGAAGAGCTCGAGGACCTCGGACGATGGCGCGGCGGATCCCGCGCCTCGCTGTCCTGCGCCGCTCGGCGACGACCCCGCCCCGTCGAGGGAGACTTTGCGTTTCACGTGGAGGCTCTCGTCATGCAGAAACGAGGGCGACTCTACACCAGCGTCCGGTCCGGGACCGAATGAGCGCCCCTCTGCTCCGTCCCACCGCCGCCCAACCGAGGCTCTGCCGCTCACATTCCGCGAGGGAATCGCGGCCTCCGAGGATCGGTTGCACGGACCTCGGTTGCACCGACCGTGGCGCACGGGGAGGCTGTGGGGATGAGTCGGGTATGTGAGCACTGCGCAGGCGCGCTCGAGCCGGGCATGGCGGTGCCGCCGTGCCTCTGTGAGCTCGGCGATCTGTTGCCGTACGAGTCGAGCACCAACGACTCGAGCGCCGAGCCGACTCGGGAGCCAGGCGAGCTGGTGGCGCGACCGGGGACGAGCGGCGAGGCGAAGGCGCTCAAGTGTCCGGGGTGCGGCGCGTTCCTCGACGCGGGGATGCGGCGCTGCAGCTACTGCAAGATCGAGCTCGCCTCGGTGCGGTGCTGGCGCTGCTTCACGCTGAGCTTCGCGGGCATGTCGCATTGCTCGCGCTGCGGCGCGAGCCTCGGCCTCGAGGGCGACGCGGGAGCCACGCCGTACCGCTGCGCGACGTGCGAGGGGGACGTGCTCCACGTGATCGACGTGGGGGATCATCGGATCGAGGAGTGCCCCGCGTGCACCAGCGTGATGGTCGATCACGAGACGCTCGGTCAGCTCACCCGCCGCACCGAGCTCGCCGGCGGGGTCCGCTTCACCGATAGCAAGCGGAGCACGCTCGACCTCGAGGCGGTGCGCTACCGCTCGTGCCCGAAGTGCGACGAGGTCATGACGCGCCAAAACTTCGGTCGGCGCTCCGGGGTGATCGTCGACGTGTGCACCAAGCACGGCGTGTGGTTCGATCCGCAGGAGCTCACGGCGATCCTGGAGTTCGTCGCGACGGGTGGCCTCCAGGTCTCGCGCCAGCGCGAGCTGGAGGACGGAGCGGAGCGGCTTCGGCGCCAGCGGCTGGAAGCGCTGCGGGTCCCGCACGGCCTGGCCGGCGCGGAGGGCCCCAGCGCGTCGAGCACCGGCGCGTTCCTCAGCGTGCTCGGTCTGCTCGACTGGTAGCCGAGCTAGATCGTCGAAATCGACGACTTGAGGTTCCTGGGAGAGAAAACTCGTCAGGATTGACGAGTGGATGCGTTGGCCTCACCCTCTGTTCGAGGCCCCTTCACAGAGACGCGTGACTCGTCGAAAAAGACGAGTCAGCGTCAGATGCATCGAAAAATCGTCATTCATGACGAGTAGATTGGACCGGGAGGACCCGCGTGAAGCTCACCTCCTTGCATACCGACGCCGCGATCCTCGCCGAGCTGGGCGAGCGGATCCGGCACCACCGGCTCGCGCGCAACCAAACGCAGCACGAGCTCGCCGACGCGGCGGGCGTGTCGAAGCGGACCGTCGAGCGGATCGAGACGGGCGACTCGGCCCAGCTCTCGAGCTTCCTCCGCGTCTGCCGCGCGCTCGGCCTGGTCGAGCGCTTCGACGCGCTCGTGCCGCCGCCGCTCCCGAGCCCCGTCGAACAGCTCGCGCGGCACGCGCAGAAGCGTCGTCGACGAGCGCGCCGATCCGCGGAGGCGCCCGAGCAGAGCAAGCAAGGATCGTGGACCTGGGGTGACGAGCGATGACGCTCGCCGCGGTCCGGCTGTGGGGCACCGTCGTCGGCGCGGTCTCGCTCGAGGAGCCGGGCGGCGCGGCGGTGTTCCAGTACACGCCGGAGATCCTCCCGAGCGGGATCGAGCTCTCGCCGATCGTCATGCCGCTCCGCGAGGCGCCGTACTCGTTCGGAACGCTCGCGCGCGAGACGTTCCATGGGTTGCCCGGTCTGTTGGCCGACTCGCTGCCCGATCGATACGGCAACGCGCTCATCGACGCGTGGCTCGCGCGTCAGGGCCGCGCGCAGGACAGCTTCGACGCGGTGGAGCGCCTCTGTTACACCGGCGCGCGCGGGATGGGCGCGCTCGAGTACGAGCCGCAGATCGGTCCCGCCAAGACGGAGTCGACGCCGGTCGAGGTGAGCGCGCTCGTGGAGCTCGCGACCGAAGTGTTGACGCACCGCGAGCGGCTCACGGCGCGCTTCGGCGACCACGACGAGCGCGAGGAGGCGCTGCGCGACATCCTCCGCGTGGGCACGTCCGCCGGCGGTGCGCGAGCCAAAGCGATCATCGCGTGGAATCCGAGCACCAACGAGGTGCGCTCCGGGGAGGTGCGCGCGGAGCCGGGGTTCGGCTACTGGTTGCTCAAGTTCGATGGCGTGGAGGGCAATCGGGATCGCGAGCTCGACGATCCCAAAGGGTATTGCGGGATCGAGTACGCCTACTCGCAGCTCGCCAAGGCGGCCGGGATCACGATGAGCGAGTGTCGCCTCCTCGAGGAGCACGGGCGGCGCCACTTCATGACGCGGCGTTTCGATCGGACGGCCGACGGCGACAAGGTCCACATGCAGACGCTCTGCGGGCTCGCCCACTTCGACTTCAACGTGGCCGGCGCCTACTCGTACGAGCAGGCGCTGATGGTGATCCGCCAGCTCGGCCTGCCGATGAGCGACGTCGAGGAGCAGTACCGACGGATGGTGTTCAACGTGGCGGCGCGCAACCAGGACGACCACGTGAAGAACATCGCGTTCCTCATGGATCGCTCCGGTCGGTGGTCGCTCTCGCCCGCCTACGATCTGACCTACGCGTACAACCCGCGCGGCCGCTGGACGTCGCAACATCAGATGACCATCAACGGTAAGCGCGATGGCTTCACGCGCGCCGATCTCCGCGCGTGCGCGGCCGCCGCGTCGATGAAGCGCGGGCGCGCCGACGCGATCCTCGACGAGGTGCTCGAGGTCCTCGGACGTTGGGACGAGCTCGCCGCCGCGGCGGGGGTCGACGACGTGTGGCGCGAGCAGATCGGCGCCGGGCACCGCCGCACCATCCCGGAAGCGTGATCGGGATCTGCACCGCCAAAGGCCGGCGCGCGGTTCCGGTACAGTCTCCGTGAGCATGTCGGAGGTCGACCCGGGTCTCGCGATCGTCGTCGCCGTGCTCGGGATGGTGGTCGTCTTCCTCGCTCTCGGCTGGCGCCAGCGACGACGAGCGCGCGCACGGATGGAGACGCTGCGCGGCGCGGAGCGGGTCGAGATCCCGATCGCCTCGGTCGGCCGCGGCGCATTGCTCCTCGGGGTGCCGCTCATCGGGCTCGCGTTCGTGGTGCCGTTCATCGCGATGGCGCTCGGCGAGTGGGGGCGCGCGCACGCGCTCGAGCTCGTGCTCGGGTTCCTGTTCGCGACGACGGCGCTGATCGTCGGTCTCACTTCGTTCGGCGCGCGTTGGGTCGACGTGGGGCAGGTCGTCCTCGACGCCGACGAGCTGCGCGCGAGCGCGCCGTCGCTCGATGCGACGATCGCGCTCGACGAGCCGTGGACGCTCCGCGAAGGCGTGGTGCCACCCGGCCGGAGCACCGAGATCGTGATGGAGGTCCGGCAGGGCGATGCGCGGATCACGATCCGCTATCCGCTCCTGCTCGGCGATGAGGAATTCGCGGCGGGACTCCCGGTGGTGGCCCCACACGGCGTCCTGCTCGGCGCCGAGACGAAGGTCCTCCACGAGCGGCTGCGCGAGCGCGGGGCGCCGCTCCGTTGATCGTCAGCCCCGCAACGCGTCGTGTGCGATCGAGAGGCACGCGATCACCGCGACGTCGCTCCGGAGCGGGCGCTCGCCGAGGCTCGCGCCGGTGAACCCCGCCGCTTCGAGCCGCGCGCGCTCGTCGGTCGTCCATCCGCCCTCGGGGCCGATCGCGAGGACGACGCGCGGAGCGTTCGCGCGAGCGACCGTCTCGCCGAGACGCGCGGGGTAGCTCGGATCGAGCGCGATCCGGAGCGCGCCCTCGATCTGTTCGGCGCGGCGGAGCGCCGGGACGAGCGCGCGATGGAGCTCGAGCCTCGGGAGCCGGGTGTCCCTCGCTTGGACCAGGCCCTCGATCAGCCGCTCGCGAGCGAGCGCCGGCTCGGTCGCGTGCGAGTCGAAGTAGTAGCGCTCGACCTTCGCCGCCCCACACAGCCAAAGGTGATCCACGCCGAGCGACGCGATCGGGGCGTAGAGTCGCTTGAGCACCTTCGGTCGCGGCAGCGCGAGGAGCAGGCTCAGCCGCGCGCGGTCCGGGATCGCGTCGTCCCACGCGCAGCGCAACCGCACCGCGCCCTCGGCGACGTGGATGATCTCCGCCGTGCCGAGCGGGCCGTCGAGGAGCCCCACGCGCAGGCGGTCGCCGGCGCCGAGCGCGAGGACCTGGAGCACGTGGGCCGCCCGCCCGTCGCGGAGCTCCGCATGGTCGGCCTCGAGCTCGTGCGGCTCGAGGAGCAGGAGATTCATCGCGCCGCGCTCAGCCCGCCGTCCGGACGCGCACCGCAACGAGGCCGCACATCGTGTTGCTCCCCCCGCTCGTGCGGAGGCGGCCGTCCAGCACGAGGTAGTAGGTGCCGGCCTCGAGGTCGAGATCGAGGTGCGAGTGACCGATGTCCTGACCGTCCGTGCATCCGATGCCCGGGAAGCCGCACGGCGTGTCGTCGCTGCACGCGATCTGCGTGTCCTCGGTGTCGCAGATCCGACGCACGTACAACACCGTGTCGATGCGCGCGAGCACGTCCGCGTCGTCGAGGTCGATCGAGACGCTCGTGGGCTCGCCGACCTCGAGCCGCAGCACGATGTCGCCGGCGTTTGCGCGCATGTCGCCCTCGCAATCCATCTGCGGTACGAACGTGTTCTGATCGCGCGCCGCGCACAGATCGATCTGCCGCGTCTCTCCGACCTCGATCGCGTCGACGCTCCCGCATCGATCGGGCCCGACGCCCTGACACTGTCCGCGCGTGGGATCGCAGATACCGGTCGGGCACCCGATCAGCTGCTCACCGGCACCGCGCGCGTCGCACGCGACGACGGCGGACCGATCGGAGTTGCACGTCCGCGAGCTGGGCTCACACACCCACGGACGACACGCTCCGCCCTCACAGTAGCCGCTCGCCGCCTGACAGTCGGTGTACGTCTCGTTGCCCCCGACGCACATGACGACGTTGTCACCGCGACACATCGCGGGGGTGCCGGCGGTGCACGGACCGGGCGGCGGGACGCCCGCGTCCGGTAGCGCGGCGTCCGTCATCGGGCCGCCCGCGTCGAGGCGCTGCGGGCCGGCGTCCCGATCCCCGCCGAGTCGGGTCTCGTCCGGGTTGATGATCGCGCTGCATCCAGCGCCGAGGATCGCGACGAGGAGGACGGAGCCCGCGGCACATCGATCCGCCGCGCGTCCCCGGCGCCTCCGAGGGGGAAGGCCAAGCATCATTCCATGGTGATGGCCGCCGGGATTCGGGTCAACGCAGGCGGCGACGCGAGCGATCACTCGCGCGGCGGGCTCGCCCACGGATCGAGGTACGGGCGGTGGTGCGGCGCCTGTCCCTGTCTGCCACGCCGCGCCGACGAGGGGGGCGGCGACGTGTCCTGGCTCGTCGCGTCGGGCGTCGCCACCGAGTCGTCGCCGCGGCGCGAGCCGTGTTGGGCGACGCGATGGAGCGTCACGTGCAGCGTGTCCTGCGAGCGCGCGCTGAGGACGATCGTGACGTCGTCGTACTCGGGCTGGCGCACGATCAGGGTCGTGTGGTCCTCGCCCGTCGGCCGTTCGATATCGAAAGGCGTGTTGCCGAGCATCGCGCCGTCCGCGGCGTCGATGACCTGCGCGCGCTCGGGCGAGCTGTCGATGTGCACGCGAGCTTGCGAAGCCGGCGCGGTCGGCGGATCCGCCTCGCCGCGGGTCGGAGCCTCGGTCGCGGGCGCGGTCAGCGGGGGCGTCGCGGTCGGGGCGTCGCTCGGATCCGCGCGATCGATCGGGACTTCGGCGCCGAGCGCGGCCGGGTCCGGGGCGGTCATCAGGAGGTAGCCGACCGAGCCGCCCCCGATCGCGGCGAGCAACCCGAGCCCGAGGAGCACCGCGCGCCGGACCGTCGAGCCCCCGCTCGATCCGGGCGGGAGCGTGACCACGGACGGCGTCTCCTGGAGCGAGCCGCGGATCCCGCTCGTGCTGCGGGGGGGCGCCATCGACGCGGGGGTCGGCGAGGCCGGCGGGGTCGAGCGAGCGGCGCGGAGCATGGGCTCCGCCTCTTCGAGGTCCTCGCGCGGCGGAGCCTCGATCGGCGCGGCCTCGATCGCGCGGAGCGCGTCCGCGACCTCCGCCATCGTCGCGAAGCGCTTGGCCGGCCGCTTCGCGAGACAGCGCAGCACGATCGCCTCGAAGCCGAGGGGAAGCGCCGGCTCGAGGTGCGACGGCGGGACCGGCGGTTCCTGCATGTGCATCCGCACGAGCTGCACGAGGTCGTCGCTCGCGAACGGCAGGCGCCCGGTCGTCATCTCGTAGAGCAGCACGCCGAGCGCGTAGATGTCCGCGCGCCCGTCGACCTCGATCCCCGCGCACTGCTCGGGCGACATGTACTCGGGCGTCCCCACCACCCGTCCCGCCTGAGTGATCTTCGCGGCGCCCTGCACCATCGCGATCCCGAAGTCGACGATCTTCACGAAGTCGGGCTTGCCGCCCTTCACCGTCAAGAGGATGTTCTCGGGCTTCAGATCGCGGTGCACGACGCCCGCTTCGTGGGCGGCGCCGAGCGCGGCGCAGATCTGGAGCGCGATGTCTCGCGCGCGCGTCCAGGGGAGGCGCCCCGCGCGCCGCACCGTGCGCAGGAGATCGTCGCCCTCGATCAGCTCCATCACGACGTAGGTCGAGCCGTCCTTGAGCCGGCCGAAGTCGCGCACGTCGACGATGTTCGGGTGGCCGATCGCGGACGTCGTCTGCGCTTCGCGCTTGAGGCGGGCGAGCGCCTCGTCGTCCCCCCACGCCTCCGCCCGGAGCAGCTTGATCGCGAGCTTGCCGCCGAGGATGGCGTGGCGGGCCTCGTAGACGATTCCCATCCCGCCCCGACCGATGACGCCGACGATCCGATAGCGCTCATCGAGGACGCGCCCGACGAGCGGGTCCGGATTGGAATCGGAGATGTCGTGCTGCGCGGCCATCGCGAGTGCTGAGAGTGTCGGGCTCATGGGGGGATCCGACAACATCGGGGGCGAGACCCCCGAAGTACGAGCGGCGAGCCCGATCGTTTCGTCGCGCCGGCTGCTACACCTGTTCGATGGATCTCGATCTCGCGCTGGAGCGCTCGGTGAACGGCCGGTTCGAGGCTGGGCAGGTCGCGTTTCTCGAGCGGCTCGTCGCCCAACCGAGCTGCAGCCGCGAGCCCGACGACGTCGAAGCGGCGGCTCAGCTCGTCGAGGAAAAGGCCGCATCGCTCGGCCTCGCGTGCCTGCGCGTCCCCGATCCGGAGGGCCGCCACGCCGACCACCGCGTGCTCGCGAGCGGGATCGACGCCCCCGATCGCGAGAGCCTCGCGCTGGTCGGGCACGTGGACACCGTGTTTCCGCGCTCGCTCGGGTTCTTCGGCTTCCGCCGCGAGGGCACGACCGCGATGGGCCCCGGCGTGCTGGACATGAAGTCGGGCCTCTCGTCGATCTTCTTCGCCCTCGAGGCGCTGCGCGACGTGATGGGCGAGCTCCCGCTGCCGGTGCGGGTGATCGTCAACAGCGACGAGGAGGTCGGCTCGCCGAGCAGCGCGCCGCTCTTCGCGCGACTCGCGCCTCACCTCTCGTCCGCGCTGGTGTTCGAGGCCGGCCGCGACGGCGACGAGATCGTCGTCGCGCGCAAGGGAGCCGGCGCCTACGAGCTCCGCGCGGTCGGTCGCGCCGCGCACAGCGGGCTCGATCACGCGTCGGGGATCAACGCGATCGAGGCGCTGAGCCTCGCCATCCCCGCGATCGGCGCGCTCACCGATCACGCGCGCGGGCTCACGTTCAACGTCGGGCTGATCGACGGCGGCTCGTCGGCGAACACCGTCCCCGAGCACGCGCGCTGTTCGATCGACGTGCGCGCGACCGATCCCGAGACCGCGGCAGACGGTGAGCGCCAGCTGCGCGAGACGATCGCGTCGATCGCGCTGAACGGTCGGCTCTCCGGGGCCCGCCTGATCCTCGAGGGGCGGTTCCATCGCCCGCCGATGGTCGTCAGCGACGCGAGCCTCGATCTCTGCGCGCGCTACGGAGCGCACGCGCGCGTGGTGGGCCTCAGCGATCGCCCCGCCCCGCTCCAGGGTGGCGGATCCGACGCCAACCTCCTCAGCGCGGCCGGCGTCCCGTGCATCGACGGCCTCGGCCCCGCCGGCTCGGGCATCCATCGCACCGACGAGCGGTGCGACCTCGAGAGCCTGCGGCGCCGCACCGTCGCGCTCGCGCGGTTCCTCGCCGCCGAGGCGGGCTGAGCGCCGACGTCGAGCGTCCGGTCGGGAAATGGACAGGGCGCGCGCGCCGGCCCTAGGGTGCGGCATGAGCGAATCGGTGCGCCAACGTCGTCGCCATCGGCTCGTCGCGGAGTGCCTCGTGCACGAGGGCGAGCGCCTCCTCGCCGACCGCGTGCTCGACGCGTCCTACGACGCGATCCGCGTGCGCGCGCTGGTCGTGCCGCCCCTCGGCACGAAGGTCCGCGTCTCGATGCGGATGCCCGGCTCGCGCGTGTGGGTCGACGCCGACGGAACGGTGAGCCGCGTGATCCACGGCCGCCGGAGCGGCGACGACAGCGCGAGCTTCGCGATCCACCTCCGCCGGATGGACGGGATGCAGCGTCTATTGCTCTCTACGGTGGCCCAGATGTACCCGGAGGCGGCGGGCGGTCGCGGGGACACGCGCGATTACGCCAAGGCGATCGAGCGCATCGGCACCGACGACTGAGTCAGTAGAGCGCCGCGCCGCGAGCCTCGACACCGTCGCGGACCCGGCGGATCACGATGGACTGAGACCGCGTGATCGCGCCGTGCGACCGCGGCTCACCCGGCGCGCGACCCCAGCTCCCCTCGGTCACGTCCGACTCGAGCAGGCGGTCCCCGTCGCGATAGATCGCCACCACGCGTCCGCCGCGGCGCGCCAGGTGCGCCTCGTCGATCGCGCCGCCCCGGCTCGCCCACCACGGGTGCTCCGCCGGGTTGAGCGCGCCGTCGTTCACGTGGACGCCGCACAGCATCGTGCTCTGCTCGGTGCCGTAGAACAGGAGAAAGAAGTAGCGCCCCTCGTCCTCGAGCCACGCGACGTCGGCGAGCGGCCACGGCGCGGGGACGGCCACGCTCTCGCCGAGGAGCGTACCGTCCGGCCGCGTCCGAGCGAGATAGGTCTCGTACGGTGTGTTGGGGTTCGTCGCGTTCGCCTCCTGCCAGAACACCGCGAACCCGTCGGGTCGCGCCGCGATGGCGGCCCCCACCGGCGCGCCGTTCGGGTTCGGCCGCGGCACGCGCTGGAGCGCGGCCGGCTGGCTCGGTCGGCCGTCGCGGACCGGGACGAAGCCGATCTGCACGCCGCGCTCGCCGCCCACGAGCGCGACGAGGATGCCCCCGGGGCCGGTCGCGGCGTACGAGAACACGGGCGCGCCGCGATGAATCGTGACCCGAGCGTCACGCGTCGCGACCACGACCTCCGAGCGCGCGCCCTCCCAGCGGTTGATCACGTCGATCCGGATCCCGTCCAGCTCGTACGACTGACCGAAGCGGGCGCTCTGCGCGGCGGCCGAGCCCGGCGGACCGAGCGCGAGGAAGGAGGCGGCGATGACGACGGCACGAAGGGGACGGAGTCGGTTGCTCACGGAGGGGTGTAGCCGCGAGGGCCATCGACGTGACCGGCTTCGTGCAACGCGGGTCGTCGACCCCAACCGACCCCGCATTTGGTAAGGTCACGCTCCGGTGGCCACCTACCTCTACGGGGATTCGCACCCATTCGACGGGGGGTTCGACTTCCTCACGGAGCTCCGTCAGTTCGTCAAGGCATCGAGCCGCGCGCTCCTCCTCGCGCACGAGGCGGACGCGCTCGAGCAGAGCCTAGGAGAGCGCGCGCAGGAGCACCTCCACGCGATCGAGGCGCTGCAGACGTTCTTCGACAACCTCACGAACCTCATCTCGGATCGCGCGGCGCGCTCCGGCGTCCCCCAGATCGTCGGGCCCTATGCGCGCGAGATCATGCAGGCCGTCGAGAGCACCGGACAGCGCGCCCGCGCCGCGCGAGCCCACGATCTCGACGCCGATCAGGTCGACGTCACCTCGAAGATCGGCGAGCGCCGCACCGAGCTGCGCGCGGTGCTCGCGGAGTACCTCCTCACCGACCCGCTGCCCACGACGTCGTGGGCGATCTCGCTCGCGCTCGCCGGCACCACGCCGCACGGGCAGTGCGTGCTCTCGCACCCGGCGGACCTCACGAGCAGCTTCACCGTCGACGTGACGGGCGACGGCACCTGGGGTCGGCCGCGCAAGGTGTCCGAGCTGATCGAGGGGCTCACCCTCCAGGTTGGATGGAAGAAAGCATTCTTGCGGAGCTCGCTCCACCCCGACGTGGCGACGCTCGACGACTTCTACATCGCCGAGATCGAGCTCGGGCCCGACTCGATGGAGCTGCACCTGCGCAAGAAGCCCGACGCCCCGCGCGATGCGTTCCTCATCACGCTCGACGTGGACGACCAGGGCGTCTCGGTGGCGAAGGTCTCGCGCATCGGGGACACCGACAATCAGCCGCCGTTCGCGTCGCCGCCCGAGGAGATCCCGATCGTCGAGCGTCTCGCCGCCGCGCTACGCGCACAGTGTCAGCCGCTGCTCGATCGCAAGCGTCGGCTCTTGTTCGTGCAGCTCGAGGGGCACGACGTGTTCGAGCGCGGGCTCGTCCGCTCGCTGTTCGATCGGATCGCCGCGCGCATGGCGCCGATCGCCGAGCAGGTGAGCGCGCACTCGCCCAACCCGAACGAGCTCTCGCTGAAGGTCGAGCGTCCCGACGGGCGCCGCGAGGAGCTCTACCTGCGCAAGCAAGAGCTGATCGACATGGTGGCGCCGCTGCCGCCGCAGGCGCAGACGCTCTACGCGGTGCTCTCGTTCCTCCCGCGCATGAAGTCGCCGCCGACCGTCCCTCCGCCGCCGGGGCGCCGGCTATGAACGAGGGCGCCTTCCGCGGGACGCTCCGCCAGCACTACCGCCTGAAGGACAAGGCGCTTCTCGTGCTCGAGGAGGGCTACGAGGGCGAGATCGGTCCGGCCGAGCGGGTGAAGATCGTCGCCGAAGGTCGCGAGTGGATCGCGACGGTGCACGAGCTCGCGTGGGGCAGCACGATGAACGCGGCGCGCCTGCCGCTCAGCCTCGTCGTGCGCGGGCTCGACGAGGGCGACGAGCCTCCGCCGGGCGCGACGATCCACAGCGTCTGAGACCGCGCGCGCTGAATGCGCACGGAGCGGGCCGCAACGGGCAGCACGAACATCGGAGGCGTGCGCCCCCGAGGTCATCGTCAACCCCCGCGCCGACGCGCTCCCGCGTCTGGCTGTCGCGCGGGTCTTCGGCTCGGAGGAGCAACGTGTACGTCTCAGGGAAGCGGCTCGCGCGTGGCGCGAGCTGGATGTTTGCGTGCGCCCTCGTCGCGTGTGACGGGGGATCATCGATGGGCTCGGACGCCGGTCCGCGGGCCGCGAGCGACGCCGGTGCGCTCGACGGCGGCCGCGGAGCCACCGACGCGGGACCGGGCGGCGCGTGCCGCACCGATCGGGAATGCGACGACGGCGATCCGTGCACCGATGACGCCTGCTTCGACGGCGAGTGCTGGGCGACGGCGGTGCCGGGGTGCTTCGGGTGCACGAGCGACGCCGACTGCGACGACGGATGGGTCTGCAGCGTGGAGTCGTGCGTCAGCGGGATGTGCGGGGTCGAGTGGAACCCGGCGTGCGAGTGCGCGAGCGACGCGGACTGCGACGACGGCGTACCCTCCACGACGGACCGGTGCACCGCGTCGTTCGTGTGCGAGCACTCGACGAGGAGCTGCGCCGGTGCGGCGGAGTGCGACGACGGCAACCCGTGCACCACCGACACCTGCGAGAGCACCACGTGCGCGTATGCGATCGTGCCGGGTTGCGGGTCCTGCTTCGACCGCGACGGCGACGGGTCGCCCTCGTACCTCTGCTCTCCCGGCGGTGACTGTAACGACAGCGACGCGCGGATCCATCCGGGCGCCACCGAGGTGTGCGACGACGGCCTCGACAACGACTGTGACGGTCGCGCGGATGGCGTGGACAGCGACTGCCTGAGCGGGCCGCTGAGCTGTGCCACCGCGGCGCCGCTGACGCCGGGCACCCGCGAGAGCGGCTCGGTCCTCGTCGATCCGTCGATGCCGGCCGGGCATCCGTGCGGCACCAGCGCGTTCTACACGCTCGTGTTGAGCGAGATGAGCGACGTCGACCTCACGCTGGAGCTCGACGCGCCGACCCCACCGCCGCCCGATCCGTTCTGCCCCGAGTGCACGCCGGACTCGACGTTCGAGTACTGGTTCAACGTGTATCTCGAGACGACGTGCGGCGACACCACGACCGATCGCGGCGGCGCGGGAGCGGGCTGCTACGTGTTCGGGAACTTGTCGCCGTTCGGCGGGACGGGCAGCCGCACGCTCTCATTGCGTCGCGTCCCCGCCGGGACGTACACCGTCGAGGTCCAAGCCGGCTCGATGTTCGCGTGGATGCCGACGAGCATCGACTATCACGTCGACGCGACCGTGACGCCGTCGGACGCTCCGATGTGCGCGACGGCCGGTGTGCTCGCGGTGGGTGTGCCGAGCCGTGGCAACACGATGAGCGGGGTCGATGCGTTCGGCCTGGACTGCCACGGCGCGGTCACCACGGCGGAAGAAAGCTTGCACACGTTCACCCTCGCGTCGCGCCAGCGCGTGCGGCTCGAAGCGGCGGGCGTGCTCGACCCGATGACGATGAGCTATCCGGGGCTTCGCGTCGCCGTCTTCGGGGCATGTGATCCGGACAGCCCGCGCTTGGGCTGTCTCGAGCACTACGGTCACGAGTGCCACGCGCGCGCGTCGTACGAGGCGGTGCTCGATCCCGGTACCTACTACGTCACGATGGAGTCGTTCAGCTACGGCGGCGCGCCCAACTACGACCTCACGCTCGTCACCGAAGCGATCGGCGCGGCGTGCGCCGGGGCCACCCCGATCACCGCGAGCGGCAGCTTCATGGGCGACACCACCGGCGCGCCGGATGGCTTCCACGATCCCGACGTGTGCGGCGAAGCGTACTCCGGTGATCGGGTCTACCTCGTCGACGTCACGACGCCGCGCCGCGCGGTGTTCGATCTCATCTCGAGCTACGCGAACCCGCTGCTCACGCTCTACGAAGGCTGCGGAGAGCGGAAGGTCGCCGGCGGCGCGGGGCGGAGCCGCATCGACATGATGTTGCCGACCGGCACCTACTACCTCGTGGTCAGCGGCGACGGCGCGACCGACGAGGGCACCTATATCCTGAACGCGACGTTGCTCTGACGCCGAGAGGTCAGGGCGGCTCGGGGAAGTCGCTGGGGTCGGGCATCGGGGGCGGTGCGCTCGCCTTCGGCGGCAGGTCCGAGGTCGCGCGCATCGCTGCGTGCGCTCGTCCGATCGAAGGCGGCCCGGCGGGGGACAGCGGCATCGGCTCGTGCCCGGCGTCGACCGCGATCCAACCCGCGAGCCGCCCGACGATCCCCGCGAGCACCCCGCACCCGAAGCCGCCCACGTGAGCCCAGTACGCGACGCCGTCCGGGCCCGCGAGCAGCGCGTGGAGCAGCTCCGAGAGCGCCCAGAGCGGGATCACGATCCACGCCTTGATGTACCAGCTGCCGTAGAGCGGACGCACGATGAGCCACACGAAGTAGCCGAGGCGCACGCGCGCTTGCGGATAGCTCACGACGAACGCGCCGATCAACCCCGCGATCGCGCCCGACGCGCCGACGAGGGGGACCAGGCTGTGCGGCTGGCTCAGGTGGTGCGCGGCGAGCCCTGCGAGCCCCGACAGGAAGTACAGCCCGACGTACGCCCAGCGCCGCCAGAAGCACTCCAGCACGCCGCCGGCGACCCAGAGGAACAGCATGTTGCCGAACAGGTGCATGTACCCGCCGTGCATGAACATGTGGCCGATCGCGCCGAGCACCGTCGGGTGCCCGGGGCGATAGCCGAAGCGCAGCTCGGGCAACCGGTTCATCGCTGCGATGAGTCGGCGCATCGCCTGATCGAGCTCCGCGTCACCGGGCTGCGGGCGCCGGTCGGGGCGCGTGTCGATCAGCGGATCGATGATCGGACGTAGGGGCTGCGGTAGCCCTTCGATCGTGAACGTGATGCGCGCGTCGGGGTGGTTGGCGCTGATCGCGTCCACCTCGTTGGCGGCGGCGGTCAGCTCGCGCATCGCCGCGTGGCTCAGCACCTCGCTCGCGAGGAAGATCCCGACGCACGCCGTGATGAGCGAGATGGTGACCCAGGGGCGGTCGTACACCGGGCGGTCGTGGCCGATCGGGAGGACGATGAACATCGCGTTGGCGAAGCAGTATACGGACTCACTCGCGGTCGAGGCCATCGCGTCGACCGCCGAGCGGGACTTTGGGCGCGGCGCGGCGGATCGGTATAGTGACGGTCATGCGCTCCCTCGGCCCGATCCTGATCGCGACGCTCGCTGTCTTCGCCGCGAGCTGCAGCTGCAACTCCCACATGCTCGATGCAGGCATCCCCATCGCCGACGGTGGAGCGGACGCGTGCCTCAGCTGCGCACCTTGCGACGACACGGTCCAGATCCGCGTCGACGTCGGAGGCGCCAACGCGTCGGAGGTCATGGTCACCGGCGCCGCGCTGACCTGCGAGCCCGCCGGAGGGTTCGTGTACTGCTACGCGCGCGACATCGCGCCGGGCATGTACCAGGTGACGATCTCGGCGCCCGGGTTCATGGACGAGCAGCTCTTCTTCGAGATCGATCCTCCGCTCGACCTCGACGACTGCTGCGCGTGCCCGAGCACGTTCAGCCGCCTCCTCATGCTCCGTCCGGAGTGAGCGTGGCGCGTCGCCGGCGCTCGCGGCACCATCGGACCTGAGCGCTCACGTCTCGCCGATCACCGCGCGTGCCGGGAATTCGCCCCTCCGGTCGCTCGTAGCAGGAGGGGGCATGCGCAAGAGCCAGCGCTTCTACCCGGCGTCGCCCAAGGAGGTCCCCGAGGACTTCCTCCGATCGACGGGGCGCTACCGGATGCAGGTCGCGGTCGTGCTCGCGACGCTCGTCGTCTTCCTCGTCTTCTACGCGGCGTGCGTCGCGGCGAGCGGCTGGCTGCTCTTCGAAGCGGCGACCTACCCGATCGGGCGCATCGGGGTCGTCACGATCCTCATCAAGGTCGGCGCCTGCTTCATGACGGGGATGCTCTTCGTGTTCCTCGTCAAAGGGCTCTTCAAGATCCAGCGCGACGATCGATCCGGTCTCGTCGAGGTGCACGAGGATCAGGAGCCGCGGCTGTTCGCGTTCCTGCGCGCGCTCACGGAGGAGACGGGCGCGCCGATGCCCAAGCACGTCTACCTCAGCGCGGAGGTCAACGCGGCGGTCTTCTACGACCACTCGGTGCTCAGCCTGATCCTACCTGTGCAAAAGAACCTGCTGATCGGTTGCGGCCTCGTGAACCACCTCAACGTGAGCGAGCTGAAGGCGGTGCTCGGTCACGAGCTGGGGCACTTCTCGCAGAGCAGCATGCGCCTCGGCAGCTACGTGTACCTGGCCAACCGCGTCGTCGCGGACCTCGTCTACGCGCGCGACAAGTGGGACGACCTCCTCGACGGATGGCGGCGACAGGACCTGCGCATCGCGGTCTTCGGCTGGATCCTGACCGGCATCGTGTGGCTCGTGCGCCAGGTCTTGCAGGGGATGTTCAAGGCGATGAACTTCCTCCACGCGGGGCTCATGCGGCAGATGGAGCTCGACGCCGACCGCATGGCGGTCGCGGTGGCCGGCTCCGACGCGATCGTGCACTCGCTGGTGCGCTCGCGCTTCGCCGATCTGTGTCTGCGCCAGACGTTCACCGATCTCACCCACGCGGGTGATCACGGCCTCTTCACGCGCGACATCTTTCATCATCAGACCACGGCGGCGGAGTACCTGCGGCGCTTCCACAAGAAGCCGGAGTGGGGCATCCCGCGTGGGTTGGGCCCGGCCGAGCGCGTGTTCGACCCCGACGATCCGAGCGAGCCGCCCCCTTCGATGTGGGCGTCGCACCCGCCCGACGCGGACCGCGAGTCGAACGCGAAGGCCGTCTACTTGGCGTGCCCGATCGATGAGCGCTCGGCGTGGGAGCTGTTCAGCGATCCGAGCGCGGTGCGCCTCATGGTCACGCACACCCTGATGCGTCGGCTCGAGGGCGGGCGTCCGATCGAGCTGTGCGCGCCGGACAAGGTGCAGGCGTTCATCGACGAAGAGCGGAGCGAGACGACGTTCGATCCTCGCTATCACGACATGTACGAGGGTCGCTCGATCGATCCGGGCGACATCGACGACGCGTTCGCGACGGTGAGCGCGGATCGCGAGGGGCCGCTCCGCGCGCTCGAGGACATCTGGAGCGACTCGCTCGCATCGACGATGGCGCACCACCGGGCGCTCGGCGAGGAGGCCCAGCAGATCGCGATGGCCCTCGACGCGGCGGGCGGCGGGATGTCCGGCGCGGTGCAGCTCCGCGGGCAGCGCCTCACGAAGGCCCAGGCCAACGCGCGGCTCGACGAGCTCGACGACGAGCTCAAGCAGGTGATGGGCCACCTCGCGTCGCTCGACGAGCAGGTCCTCTGCGCGCACGTCGCGCTAGCGAAGCACGTCGACACGACGGCGCGCACCGACTACTGGACGCGCGAGCTGCACGCTCGCTACGCGTTCCACGTCGGCATCCAGAAGCTGAGCGACGACGTGCGAGTCGCACGAGTGACGATCCAGCGGGGGCTCTCGATGCTCGACGGCAAGGGATCGCGCCTCGAGCAAGGCGAGTTCCAGCAGCTCCTCAGCGCGCTCGACACCGGGCATCGGGTCTTCTCCGAGACGCTCGCGCGTTCGCGGGACCTCGTGTTTCCGGAGCTCAGCAACATGCCGAGCGGTCGACCGCTCCGCGACTTCCTCCTCGTCGGCCCGCCGGTCGCGTCGAACGCGGGCTACGACCGCATCGACGGGACGTGGATCCAGCAGCTCCTCGCGCAGATCGGCGAGGTGCAAGACAAGCTTCAGAGGCTCTTCTTCAAGAGCATGGGCGGGCTGCTGCGCTTCCAGGAAGAGATCGTCGCCGCCGCGCGGGAGGGTGACTCTCCCGCCGACGCGACGCCGAGCGAGCTGGGCTGAGCCAGCGATCACTCCGCTTCGTCACGCGCCGCGGACCGCTTCGATGCGCGCCGATCCGACGACTCGCCGATCGTGATCACGACCTTGCCGCGCGCGTGGCCGTCTTCCATGTAGGCGTGCGCGTCGGCGATCTCGTCGAGCGGGTACGTCCGATCGATCACCGGGCGGATCGCGCCCGCCTCGATGCGGGCGGTGATCGCGTCGAGGAGGGAGCCGCTGCTCTCGCGGAGCACCTGATGGACGCTGACGCGATGCTCGAAGCGCGCGCGGAGGTCGAGCGCGATGATCTTGCCGACCGCGCTGAGAAGCCCGAGCGCGGGGCCCCGCGCCTTCGTCTCCTCGGGGAGCCCGCTCACCATCGTGAGGAGCCGGCCGCCTTTCTTCAGCACGGTGAACGAGCGCTCGCGCACCTCGCCGCCCATCGCGTCGAGCACGAGATCGTAGTCCTTCACGCGATCCTCGAAGCGCTCCTCGCGGTAGTCGATCGCCTCGTCGGCGCCGAGCGAGCGGACGAGCTCGTGGTTCTTCGCGCTCGCGGTGGTGGCGACGTACGCGCCGAGCGACTTGGCGAGCTGGATCGCGAACGTGCCGACGCCTCCCGCGCCGGCGTGGATCAGGATCTTCTGTCCGCTGGTGATGCGCCCTCGGACGACGAGCGCGTCCCACGCGGTCAGCCCGACGAGCGGGATGCTCGCCGCCTCTTCGAAGGTCAGGTCGGTCGGCATCCGCGCGCACGTGAGCTCGTCGACGCACACCTGCTCCGCGTAGCAGCCGGGTCGTCGATGGGTCGGCGAGCCGTACACGCGATCGCCGACCGCGAAGCGGGTCACCGCCGCCCCGACCGCCTCGACCTCGCCGGCGAAGTCGAGCCCGATGATGACCGGGAGCCTGTAGCGGATCACGGCGCGTTGTCCGCCGCTCCGGATCTTCAGGTCGACCGGGTTCACGCTGGATGCGCGCACGCGGACGAGCACGTCGCGCGCGCCGGGGGTGGGGCTCGGGAGGCCATCGTCGACGCGAAGGACGTCCGGGGCGCCGTACGCGTGGAGGCGGGCGGCTCGCATGCGGGCGAGTCTGTACCGCGTCGGGCAGGGGTGGTCGAGTCGTGGTACGTAGCTCTCCCACGGTGCCGCCGAGAGAGGTCACGATCGGTCCGCTCCTCGTCGCGCTCGCCCTCGCGTGTGCCGGCCCGGCCCACGTCCCGCTCCAGTCGGCGAGCTTCACGTGCGAGGCGTCGCGCATGGAGGTGTTCGACGAGCTCTACCGTCGCGTCGGCAACCTCGGCTACAGCGTGGCCTACGTCGACGCGGAGCGATCGCGCTTCGCGGTGTACGCGCGCGCGCTCAACCCGCCGCCGCCCGATGCTCCTTCGGATCTGCGCGCGGCGGAGCACGCCGACGTGTTCGTGGTCACGGCCTTGGAAGGGCGCGTCGAGGTCACGGCGGAGGGGCCGCACGTGACGGCGGATCGCACCCTCGACCCGACGCTCGCCGACGAGCTGCGCATCTTCGCGGACTCCCTCGAGCGGACCGCCGACGACATGGGACGCGGATCCATCCTGAGCGGTGGTGAGGGCCGGGGTAGTGCTCCGAAGCCGGGCCCGGAGTCGGGATCGCGATGACGCGGACCGGGTGGGCGGTCCTCGCCGCGTGCGTGACGCTCGCCTGCGAGAGCCCTCCGCCCGCCGACGTCGTGGTGTTTGCGCCGCCGTCCCTCGTCCCCGCGTTGACCGCGTACGCGGCGGAGCTCGACGGGCCGACGATGGAGATCCGCGAGTCGAACGAACCGGCCGCGCAGCGCGGGACGGCCGGGGCGCTCCTCGAGATCGCGGTGGTCGACGACGCGTCGTGCGCGGAGTGCTTCTCGATCGATCACGGCGACGCGGGCCCGCTCGTCCATGGCGGCGGCGTGCTCGGCGCGCAGTACGGGCTCACCGCGCTGTTCGAGGCGATGGGGTTCCGCTTCTTCCATCCGAACCACACGCGCGTCCCCGCCGCGGTGGCGGCGCCGCCCGCGTCCGATCCGGTCTACGGCGTGATGCACGCGCCGGAGATGGCGCAACGAGGGTTGCACCTCCACACTCTGCACCCGATCGAGGCCTACCTCGCGATCCTCGAGCCGTCCGAGGAGGCGTTCGCCGACGCGCGCCGCATCGTCGACTGGATCGTGAAGAGCCGCGGCAACTTCGTGCGCTGGTACCTCCTCTCCAACTTCAAGACGGATGTGCCCGGTCTGCGCGAGCACGTGACGCGCGTGATCGAGTACGCGCACCTCCGCGGCCTCGAGGTGGGGATCACCGTGCAGCTGTTCCGCGGCGCGAACCTGCAGCTCGCGTACGACCTCACCGACGGCGTCGACGGCGCCGAGCAGCAGATCCACGACAACCTCGCGCGCCTCGACGGGCTCGGCATCGACGAGCTCGCGCTGAGCTTCGGCGAGTTCAGCGGCGAGGAGCCGGAGCGGTTCATCGTCATTCTGAACGCGGCGGTGGCCGAGGCGTACGCGCTCTGGCCCGACATCACGGTGACCGCGTCGGTGCACGTGGGGAACCGCGACGAGCTGCGCGTCGACTACGGTGGGCAAACCGGCTTGCTGTATTACTTCCTCGTCCAGTTCGCCGATCCGCGGATCGTCCCCGAGATCCACACGGTGATGTACTACGACCTGTTCGACCCGGTCTCCGGGGCCTACGGGCACACCGACTTCCACGAGCACCGCGACTACCTGTACTCGCGGCTGATGAGCGGCGACCCCGTCGCGTACTACCCGGAGTCCGCGTACTGGATCGCGTTCGACAACTCGGTGCCGACGTATCTGCCGGTCTATCTGCGCACGAGGTTCAGGGACCTCGACGGCATCCGCCGCGACGCCCTCGCGATGGGGCTCTCCCCGCTCGACCGCCACACGTTGTTCACGAGCGGCTGGGAGCTCGGCTACTGGCAGACCGACTACCTCGTCCTCCGCATGGGCTACGCGCTGCCCGAGCGCCTCGAGGACGCGATCGACGAGATGCTGGCGCCGCTCGGCACGCCGGCCGCGTCCTCGGCGATCGCGACGGTGGCGGACCTCCAGTACGAGCACCTCGTGCGGAACGAGCTCGGTCCGTACCTGGCGGGGCGCGACGCGACGATCGACGCGGGGTTTGCGTTGGGCATCTTCGCCGCGCCGGACCGCGTCTCGTTCGAGGGGCTCATGATGATGAGCCCGACCGAGCGAGAGGACTTCGCGGCGCGGGTGCTCGACAACCTCGACGCGCTGGCCGCCGGCACCGCGACGGCGGACGCGAGCTTCGATCCGGGCGACGACCCGTGGCTCGGTGAGATCCACGACGGCTTGTCGATCGACGTGCACCGCGCACGTTTCGTGGCGGCGCTCTACCGGGCGGTGATCGACGCGGCGGACGGAACGGATCCGATGCCGCGGCTGACCGAGGCGGAGACGGAGCTCGCGGCGGCGGAGGTCGACATCGATCGCCGCATCGCGGGGTTCCACGATCGCGAGCCGCAGCGTCTGATCGCGCGGCGCGACACGAACGCGACGCTCTATCACTACGGGTACCTCCGCGAGGTGGCGCTCAGCTGCTTCTGGGTCCGCGAGCTGGCGCAGGCGCGGAACCTGCTGCTCGGGACCGACGAACGCGTCCCGGGCTGCACGCTCTAGCCATCGGACACGGAGTCGGACTCGGACTACTCGGACTCGGACACGGAATCGGAATCGGACACGGAATCGGAATCGGACTCGGACTCGGACACGGAATCGGAATCGGACTCGGACACGGAATCGGACACGGAATCGGACTCGGAATCGGACACGGAATCGGACCGGAATCGGAATCGGACACGGAATCGGACACGGAATCGGAATCGGAATCGGACTCGGAATCGGACACGGAATCGGACACGGAATCGGACTCGGACACGGAATCGGACTCGGACTCGGACACGGAATCGGACTCGGAATCGGAATCGGAATCGGAGATCGGCAAATCTCGTTCCCGACCTAGCGTCGGCGCCAGTCTCCACCGTCGATCGGTCGGCCCGGCCGTGAGCCCACGTAGCGGTAAGCCCATGCCCAGCGCTCCCCGTCGTCGGTCCGCACGCGGGTGAGCACGCGGCGATAGAGCGATCCGGGCGCGCCGTAGCCCGCGAAGCCCTCGTACTCGTCGAGGCGCAACATCGTCGTCTCCGGATCGCGGAGCGTGACGAGCTCGCCGCGCACGGCTGCTACATCGCTTGCTCGATCGAGCTCGCTCACGATCCAGCCCGGGTACTCGCCGAGATCGACGAGGCGCCCTTCCACCCGCGCGGCGATCCGTTCGTCGACGTCGAGCATCCCCGAGTGCGAGGCGTCGCCGAGCAAGGTGCCGTACACGAACAGCGCGCCGGGCCACGCGGGATTGCTACCACGCGCCGCGCGCTCGAGCGCGGACGGCTCGTGTCCGTGAGCGCGGAGACCCCGCGTGCAGATCTCGACGTAGTCGGCGGTCGGGAGGACGTGCTCGGGCTCCCGGTACGCGGGCTCGACGCAATACGTGATCGCGCGGTGCTCCTCCCCAGCGTGGTCGAGGCATATCACCGGGGTGCGCGCGTAGCGGACGGTGGCGCCCTCCTTGCGATCGAGCGCGGCCCACTCTTCGTCGCTGGGGGTGAACAGCGCACCCATCACCGCCGCGCCCACTTGCGTGCGTACGTCCAGCGCACCGCCGCCCCGGCTCCGGGAGTGGTAGTAGAAGACCAGCTCGAAGTCGGGGAGGAACGCGGGGACGCCCGCGCCGAGCGCGAGCGGGTGACCGGTGCGCGCAGACCAATCGGCGCGGTCCGCCGCGTCGAGGTTGCTCCCGTATGCAAAATATCGGGCGCCGCTCACGTTCGGACTCTACCGAGTCTCGATGGGTGTTGGTCGGCGTCGAGCCGGGCTGTTATCACTCGCGCGTCGCGATGAATGCACCGACCCACCCGGCGCTCATCCTGTTGCGCGGCGGCGCCCTCGTCGCGCTCGCCGCCAGCGTCGCGCTCGGCATCGAGTACTACGGTCCGGGCGACACGTTCTGTCAGCCGGGGGGCGGCTGCGCGGCGGTGCACGCGTCGAGCGTCGGTCAGCTGATCGGCGACTACCTGCCGCTCGTCGGGCTCTTCGGATTCACCACCCTCTTCGTGCTCACGCTCCCGCGCTCGACGTGGACGCGGCGGCTCATGATCTACGGCTCGATCGTCGCCGGCGTGGGCGGCCTCGCGTTCCTCGTGATGCAGGCGCTCCTCATCGGCCAGTTCTGCTACCTCTGCGTGATCGCGGACACGAGCGCCATCCTGTGCGCGAGCGCCGCGATCTGGATCCTGCGCACGAAGGTCCCGGAGGACCGTCTCGGGCACGGCTTCTTGTCGCCGTCGTGGGCGCTGTTCTGGCCGGCCGTGTTCGGACCGGTGGCGTGGTTCTTCATGGCGCCGCCGCCCGAGGTGCCCGACGCGATCCGCGAGCTCTACAGCCCGAGCGCCGAGGTCAACGTCGTCGAGATGGCGGACTTCGAGTGCCCGTACTGCCGCGCGATGCACCCGGTGCTCCGCGAGGCGATCGAGCGGTCGGGACACGACGTCCACTTCGCGCGCATCGTCTACCCGCTCGCGTTCCACCCGTTCGCACGCAACTCCGCGCGCGCGTACTTTTGCGCCGTCGAGCAGGAGCGCGGCGAGAGGATGGCCGATGCGCTGTTCACCGCCGCGGACCTCTCGCCTCCAGGCAACCGCGCGTCGGCCGAGGAGGTCGGGCTCGACATGGCGGCCTACGACGCGTGCATCGGCGCGGAGTCGACGGAGGCCCGCGTGGTGGAGGACCTCGCGCGCGGCGATCGCGCGGGGATGCAAGGCCTGCCCAGCGTGTACATCGGCGAGCAGACGATCGTCGGCTTCCTCCCCGGGAGCCCTCCGGACGAGTTCGTCCTGGCGATGGACATGGAGGCGAGCGGAGAGGGCGAGTCGATCCCGTGGTGGCCGCTCGCGTTCATCGTGATCCTCTCGACGATCTCGCTCGCGCTGTCGATGTTCGTGCGCGGCCTGATGGCTCGCTCGCGCGGGCGCACGAAACCGGCTACGAAGGAGACGCAAGCCGGCTGACCGCCCGACGCCGGTCAGAGCACGTTCGAAATGCGAGGGGCGGCTCTCTCGTAGTGACCCGCGAGGCTGCGGCCAAGATTGGAGTCGACGCGCATGAGCATCCTGATCACCTGGGCGGTGCTGACCTTCTCGATGTGGGTCGCGACCCAGCTCCTCTCCAAGATGAAGATCGAGGGCGGGCTCCTCAGCCACCTGTTCGTCTCCGCGATCTTCGGCATCCTGCTGACGTTCGTCGGTTCGATCGTCTACGTCGTGCTCGGCACGTTCAGCCTCGGACTGCTGTTCGTGTTCAGCTTCCTCGGCAAGCTCCTCGCCGGCGCGATCGTGCTGAAGCTGACCGACATGTTCAGCTCGCGCCTCAAGGTGGACGGCTTCGGGACGGCGTTCCTCGCCGCGCTCATCATGAGCTTCGCCGGCACGGTCGCCGAAGCGGTGCTGCGCTCGATGGGCTGACGCGCTCGAGCACGGCGCGCAGCGACAGAGCGCGGAAGAGGTAGGCGGGAGCGGTAGAGTGCCCAGGGACAGAATCGAACTGTCGACACCGGCATTTTCAATGCCGTGCTCTACCAACTGAGCTACCTGGGCGAGAGCGAGAGCGCGTTTTTGGCTCGTGCCGCGGCCGCTGTCAAGCGCGCGGACGCGCGTCCCGGTCGGTCCGTTTGGCCCTCGCCGCAACTCGCGGACGGACCGGGGCGCGGCGCGCGCGGTGCGCTACCGTCTCGCCATGCGCGAGCGCTGGCTACTCGACGAGGACGTCGCGTTCCTCAACCACGGTTCGTTCGGAGCATGCCCCGAGCACGTCCTCGACGCGCAACGACAGTTGCGGGATCGCATGGAGCGCGAGCCGGTGCGCTTCTTCGTCCGCGACCTGGAGGGCCTGATCGCCGAGGCGCGCGCCAAGGTCGGCGCGTTCGTCGGTGCCTCCCCCGAGGACTTCGGCTTCGTCCGCAACGCGACGGCGGGGGTCAACGCGGTCCTGCGCTCGCTCTCGTTCGCGCCGGGCGACGAGATCCTCGTCACGGACCACGGCTACAACGCGTGCACGAACGTCGCGCGCTTCGTCGCCGAGCGCTCCGGCGCGACCGTCGTCACGGCGCGGATCCCGTTCCCCCTCGCCTCGGAGGACGAGGCGATCGACGCGATCCTCGCGAGCGTCACCGAGCGGACGAAGCTCGCGCTCCTCGATCACGTCACGAGCCCGACCGGTCTGGTGCTCCCGATCGAGGCCCTCGTCGACGAGCTGCACCGCCGGCACGTCGACGCGCTGATCGACGGCGCACACGCGCCCGGCATGCTCCCGCTCGATATCGAGGCGATCGGCGCGGCGTACTACACGGCCAACTTCCACAAGTGGGTCTGTGCGCCGAAGGGTGCGGCGATGCTCTGGGTGCGGCCGGATCGCCAGGACGCGATCCATCCGGCGGTGATCAGCCACGGGCTCAACAGCGCGCGCGCGCGCAAGCCGTTCCTCGAGGAGCTCGACTGGCAAGGCACCGACGATCCGACGCCCCCCCTCTGTGTGCCCGTCGCGCTCGACTACCTCGCTTCCTTGGTCGAGGGCGGCTGGCCGAGCATCCGCGCGCAGAACCGCGACAAGGTCCTCGAGGGCCGCTCCATCCTGTGCGCCGCGCTCGACGTGCCGCCGCCCACGCCTGACTCGATGATCGGCTCGCTCGCCGCCGTCCCTCTTCCCGACTCCGACGGAGCGCCGCCGCTCAGCGCACTCTACGCCGATCCGCTCAACATCGCGCTCGCCGACGAGGAGCGCATCCAGGTCCCGATCGTCCCGTGGCCCGCGCCGGGCAAGCGGCTCGTCCGCATCTCCGCCTACCTCTACAACACGCGCCAGGAGTACGAGCGCCTCGCCGCCGCGCTCCTCCGTCACGGTCCCGCGTCGGGCTCGCCCTCGAGGTAGCGCCGCACCGTCCGCGCGCTGTCGTACATCGCGTCGTCGCCCGCGATGAACCCGCGGAGGTCGGTGTCGCCGAGCACCTCGAGCGTGTGGGGCGCGTTCGGCTCGAGCGCGACGAGCGCGCGCTCGACCGCGTCGGCGACCTCGGCCTCCACCGTCGAGGTCGCGACGTACGCGTCGTTCGGGATCCGGTCGGTGCTCGCGAGGATGCGGAGCTGCGCGTGGTCGAATCCGTTCGCCGGATCGAACACGATGTCACGGTAGACCGCCGCCGCGTCGCACTGGCCGCCCATCACGAGCCGCAGCGAGCTCGAGTGGTCGTGCGTCATCATCGTGTGACGGAACGATTCGTCCGGATCGAGCCCGGCTTGGCGGAGCAGCGCGCGCGGGTAGATGTAGCCCGAGCTCGACTCGGTATCCGTGTAGCAAAAGATCTTACCGACGAGGTCGTCGAGCCGGAGGATCCCCGAGTCGAGGCGCGACACGATCATGCCCTCGTAGCTCGCGCCGCCTCGGCCGTAGCCGACCGCGAGGAGCCGCATCTCGGGGTCGCGCTCCTTCGCCGTGACGTAGCGATACGGCGAGAGCGCGGCGAGCTCGATCTCGTGGTCGAGCACCTGGGGCACGACCTCGTGCGGCTGGAGCATCGACAGCTCGACCGGTCGGTTCAGCTCGGCCGAGAGGTACGCGGCGACCGGCTCGAACTGACCGCGGATCGTGCCCTCGTCCGCGAACTCCACCACGCCGAGGTGCAGCGCCGGCCCGGTCGGCTGCGCCGCCTGCGTCCGGACGTCCTCCGCCGACGTCTCGGTCTCTTCTCCGTTGACGAGCCACGCCGCGACCGCGCCGCCGACCAGAGCGGCCGCGAGCGCGGCCACGAGCGGGGTCACCCAGGCGCGGCGCTCGGTCGGCGCGACGGTGGCGGGGAGCGTCGGCGCGAGCTCCACGCTGTGCGAGTCCGGCTCGGACGTCGGCGTGCTCGGCGTCGGGCGCCGCTTGAGGTCGCGCGTCTTCGCGCTCTCGCGCTCGTCGGTCTCGCGCTCGGTGGCAGGCGGCCGCGACACCGAGCTCGAGAGCACGGGCGGCAGCGTCGTCTCCGTGGTCGCCGGCACCGCGTTCTTCAGCGCGGCGGAGAACGAGCGCGCGTCCTCGAACCGATCCGCGGGATCGAGCGCCATCGCGCGGTGCACGACCTCGGCGAGCTCCTCGGGGACCTCCGATCGAATGTCGCGCACCGGCGTGTACTCGCCCGTCGCGACGAACTTGTAGATCTCCGTCGCGGTCTTGCCGCGGAACGGGAGCTCGCCGACGAGCAGTCGATAGAGCAAGACGCCGATCGCGTAGATGTCGACGCGGCGATCCACCTCGTTCGAGCCGCGGATCTGCTCGGGCGCCATGTACGCGGGGGTCCCGATCACCGCCCCTTCGGCGGTGACCTGCGTCGCGACGTCGTGCGCGAACTTGCTGATGCCGAAGTCGAGGATCTTGACTTGCGATGTTCCATCCTCGCGGGAGACGAGGAACACGTTCGCCGCCTTGAGGTCGCGGTGAATCACCCCGGCGTCGTGGGCGGCGGCGAGCCCGGCGAGGATCTCGCGCACGATCGCGCAGGCGACGGGCGGGCTCAGCGTCTTCGCGCGGCGGATGACCGAGGCGAGGCTCTCGCCGTCGAGGAGCTCCATGACGATGAACGGCGTGCCGTCGTCGTCCTCACCGGTGTCGGTCACGCGGACGACGTTGTCGTGCTGCACCGCGGCGGACGCGCGCGCTTCGCGTCGGAAACGCTTTCGCAACGTCTCGCTGTGGGCGAACGCCTCGCCGAGCAGCTTGATCGCGCAGCGGCTATGGAGGCCGATGTGCTCCGCCTCGTAGACCGCGCCCATCCCGCCCTCGCCGATGAGGCGCAAGAGACGATATCGCCCGCCGATGACCCGTTCGGCGGGAGACTCGCGCCTATGATCCTGCGTGTCGTCGTCCGTCACTCGGAACGTCGCCAGAGAGGGAGACCCCGTGGGAGGCCACGGCGAGCGTCGCCGTATTCCGGCGGAGGCGCAACTCACTGATCGAGCCGCGCCGAGCGCGGATCAGCGAGCGCCGACCCGCTCGCGCCGGCGCTCCGACTCCGCGGTGAACCAGCCGTCGGTGAGGACGTCGAGGGTCGCAGTGAACTCGAGCACGCGCAGCTCGAGCGATGCGTACGCGAGCGGGTCGTCGGGCGGGCGCAGGCGCAGCCGGATCTGGAGCTGGCGGCGCAGGTAGTACGTGCGCGTGATCTCGAGCAACAGATCGCGCTGCACCGCCACGAGACCGTAGACCTGCACCTCGGCCGGGTTGAACGCGAGGTTCCGCAGATCCCAGAGGATCCCCACGTTCACCCCGTGCGTGTTGCCCGCGCTGTTCGCGTCGATGCGGTTCGGGCTCGTGATCATCTGCTCCGAGAAGTTCTCGTCGCGGTTCAGCGTGTAGCCGTAGCTCCCCGAGATGACCGGCAAGAGCGAGCGGGTGCGCGCCGCGCTCCGCATCGAGTCGAGCGCGCCGGGGTGGACGCGGAAGTACTCGAGCGCGCGTCGGGCCGTGTCGCCGACCTCGGGCTCGTAGGACAGCTCCGCGAGCGCCTGGTGGACGGCGTCCGCGGTCTGGGCCTCGGCGATCGACCACCAAGGGTCGAAGACGCCGGTCAGCAGCATCAGGCCCAGCGCGGCGTGCGCAACGGATCGTGTTCTCCTCATCGGCTCCTCCTCGCTGGGCGCAGCGAGTCGAGCTCGCGTCCCAGCCAAAACTCCAGCACCGCGTCGAGCACGTTCACTCGCTCGCGGATCACCGCCGCCTGGTAGGGATCGGCCATCCCGCGACGTAGACGTTGCAGTTGAAGTTGACGCTCGTGCCAGGCGTCCTCGACGGCGAACGAGAGCTGTTGTCGCAGCGCGTAGAGCCGACCGCGCAGCGAGGACTCGAGCGCCTGCTGGCCCGCCGACTGGTCGAGCGACCATGTCGCTTGCACGAACACGCTGAAGGACGCGCCCGACGACGCGCCCGAGCGATCGAACGGCGCCGTGATCGTCTGGCTCGTGGCGCCGGCGCTCGCGTCGAACGCGCCCTGACCGATGAGCTGGACCGTGCTCGGGAGCCAGCCGCTCGCGTAGGCGCCGCTGACCAACGAGTCGAGGCGCCTCGGGTCGAGCTCGAGGTTCTCGAGCGCGACCTCGATCGTCGTGGAGAGGCTGGGCGAATGCGAGAGCGCGCGCTCCGCCCAGCGCTGCGTGCTGCTCGGGGTGGCGCCGGGGGTCGCGACGGCGGTCTGCCAGAGCTCGCCGCCGGTCACGATGAACCAGCGGCCCTGCGCGTAGGCCATCTGCTGGATCGAGCGGCGCGTCACGCCGAAGAACGGATCCCACGTCGCGCCGCCGTCGTCCGTCGACATCACGCTCGTGCTGCGACACCCCGACGCGGCGGGCTCGACGGCGTCGCGCGGGCAGTCGCGCATGATGACCGCGACGCGCTCGCCGCCCGCCTCGTTCCGACCGAGCTCGACCTGACCTATCACCTGACGCGAGAAGAGGTTCGGGGCGATCTGCGCCCAACGCGCGCCGCCGTCGATCGAGCGGCGCAATCCGTCCTGCGTGCCGAGCCACACGTCGTCGCCGACCGGCTGGATCCACTGGATGCGCTCCCAGGGCAGCGTCCGCGAGTCGGCGAAGTCGGGGTAGACCCATCGCGGCGCGGTGCCCGGCGCGGTCCGACGTCGGTAGAGGATCGCGCCCTCCGAGACGTAGAGCCCGCCTTCCTGGTCGAACGCCACGACGTCGGCGCGCACGCGCGGCAGGCCCGACAGATCGGGGTTGAGATCGATGCCGCCGTGCATCGACTCGTAGAAGCCGACGTCGGTCGCGACCACCACGTGATCGACGGTGGTCGGATCGCAGGCGATGAAGTTCGTCGCGACGGGCCGCGGGAAGCGCAACAGGCGGATCCACGTGAGGCCCTCGTCGGTCGAGCCCAGGATCTCCGAGCGCGTCGCGACGAGGAGCGGGAAGCTGAAGCCCGGACAGACGACGATGCGCCGCACCTCCTCGCTGGCGCGGCTCTGGATCGCGTTCCCCAAGAGCTCCTCGACGAGCGCCGGCTCCTCGAAGACCGAGCGACGGATCCCGAAGCTGAAGAGCGGGTCGGGGATGCTCGGCCCGATGAACGGGGTCAGCGGCGGGAGCGGCAGCGTGTACTCCGGGTCCACGCACACGTCGCCAGGACACCGGTCGGGGCTGGGCGTGGCGGTGCTCGGCGGGATGACGTCGCGCTGGTTCTCGGTGAACGCATCCGGCTCGAGCTCGCGCCAGGTGATCCCGCCGTCCTCGGAGAAGAAGAGGACGCCGGATTGTGCTCCGACATAGATCTTGTCGGGGTTCGTCGGGTCCACCGCCACCGCGGTGAGCCGCGCGCCGATCCGCGGCGCGGCGAGGGTCTGGATCCAGTCCCATCGCGGTGGCGCGGAGGGGGGAGGCGGGACGGGCGCCTCCGCCGCGACGTCGACGGGCTGGGCGTGGGTGAGCGAGGCCGAGGAGACGAGCGCGAGGAGGGCGAGCCCGAGCGCCCAGACGCCGTCTCGTGGCTGCGTCCGCGCCGCTTCTGGGAGCCCGAGCGGACGCACGCGGATCAGCCCGAGACCGTGAGGAGCAACGTGTAGGTCGCCGTCGCGCTCGCGCTCGGCGAGAAGACGCGGAGCACCACCTCGCCGTCGGCGGGTGCGGGGTAGCTGACCATCTCGTCGTCGGTGACGCTGGCCGACGAGTCGAGGAGCGCTCCGGCCGCGTCGTAGAGCTCGAGATCGAGGTCGGCGTCGGCCTGGCGGAACTGGATGGTCACGTCGAGGCGCTGACCCATTCGTAGAAAGAAACCGTAATAGTCATCGTCGGACGGGCACACCACGAGGTCGGCGTACTCGCCCGGCGGGAGGCGCGGCGCGGAGGCGAGCTCGTCGTTCGACTCGAGCAGATCGTTCGCGCACGTCGAGCAGTCGGGATCGTCATCGTCGACGCGCGAGTCGCAGTCGTCGTCGCGGAGGTTGTCGCAGATCTCGGTGGCCCCCATGCACCCGCGCGGGTCCGAGCCGTTGCACGTCGGGATGATCGCGCCCGGCGGCGCGGTCGGGTCGAACTCGATCGAGGCGGTGGTGGGCTCGCTGAACAGGCCGCTCGCCGAGTGCGAGAGGAGCTCGAGCGAGTACGCCTGGGTCATGGGGATCGGGACGTCGACGCAGAACGTCTCGTCGGGGAGCACCTCGCGCACCGTCGGGTTCGCCGCGCCGCGTACGAGGACGCGGCGCGCGCCGGGTGCGTTGCCGCGGATCGTGATGAGCGGCCACGCGACGACCGACGGCAGCGGAGGATCGATCTCCGGCGGCGGCGGGGGCGCTCCCGCGTCGGGATTGCCGAGGATCGATCCGTCGCGGCGCGTGACCCCCGTGTCGCATCCGACGCCGACGGCCAGAAGCGCGGCGACCGCGATGAGGGAGCGCGAGCTCAGCCTCCGCACGGCGGCAGAAGGCACTCCGCCTCCGGAAGGTTGCTCGTGGGGAACGGCGGACACGAGTCGCCCAGCGCGAGATCCGCCGCCCACGTCCAGTCGTTGAAGGACACCTCGCCGACGACCTCGGTGGCGCCGCACTGGTTGATCGTCACCACCACCGCGCGGCGCAGCATGCGCACCGCCTGCCGGTAGAAGACCCCATACGTACCGGCGATCACGGTGCCGCCGAAGCCGCGCGCGATCGACTCGGACGAGCTGACCGACCACGCGAAGCCCTCCGCCGCGCCGACCGACTCGCTGTTGGTGCGCGACTCGGTGTTCGTCGTCGTCTCGGAGCGCGACACGCCCTCCGTGGCGTTGCGCTCGACGGACTCGGTGTGCGAGTCGGTCTGCGATCGCGACCCAGAGAAACCGAGCTTGACGGCCTCGCTCAGCGCGATCTCGGCCTTGCCGCCGAACTCCCAGGTCACCGATTGCCCGTCGCTGATCCCGTACCCGACGCCGTTGCTCGCGCTCGCGCCGACCGTCTCGCTCGAGCCGACCGACACGGTGTGGTCGGTGCGCCAGCTCTGGTTCCACGACACGTCGAACGTGCGCGTGCGCGTCTCGGTCTGCGTCTCGTTGTAGCTGACCTGACGGCCCGCCTCGCCGCCGGGCGTGCACGCGCTCACCGGCTCGGGCGCGAGGATCTCGGCGACCTCGATGTTGCCGTTGTAGTAGACCTCGATCGGGCGGTGCACGCCGACCGCGAACGCGTTGCGCACCGCGCCGCCGTTGGCGTCGAGCGCCTCGATCACGAACACCGCGTCGTACGCTTGAGTGTCGCTCGGCACCGTCGGGAGGACGAAGTCGCCGCGCTCCCCGATCGTGTCGAAGCGTCCCTGCGCGAGGTGACGCTCGACGATCGGCTCCGACCCCGCGAGGTCCGGCGTCGCGAGCGTGTACGTGAAGTTGACAGGCTCGATCCCGATCGCTTCGACTCGGAGTCGGTACGCGCCGCCCCCGAGCGCGCGGTCGGCGGGCTCCGCGCAGTTCGCGGTGATCGGCTGGAACTCGTGGACGAGCAGCGACGGGAGGACGTCGAACGTCACGTCGAGCGGATCGCTCGCGAGCTCCGGCTCTCCGTCGGGCATCTCACGCACGATGGTGACCGTGCCGTAGAACGTGCCGACCCGCGCGCCGCGCGTGCTGAACGGGAGGTCGTGCGGGCCGAAGTGCCGCCACTCGAGCACGCCCGCGTCGACGTAGTCGAGGTCCTGGCGGAGGCTCACCGCCTCGCTCCCCTCGGCGGTGTCGTACGAGCCGTCGAACACCGCGACGTAGCTGGCGTCAGCGGTGAAATCCGATCCGTAGAGCTGCACCGGCGTCCCGATCGGCGCGGCGTATACCGACAACGCGGCCAGCCGCGGGGGGCGGCTGGAGTTGCCGGTCGGCGGCAGGCTGGGGTTGAGCGCGCACCCCGAAAGCACCGCGAAAACGCCGCACATCCGGGCCATCGAACGGGCCGGCACAGTCATGCGCGTCATCTTAGCAAGCCCCGCGCCCATGTGAGCCGCTTGCCGAGGATGTCATGTTCTGACACGCGGTGGTCACGTAAGACCTGCATGATACCGTGACCGCCATGCCGCTTACCCCCGCCCGTCGGGCTCTCGTGCTCTCGATCTTGCTCGTCGCCACCGCGTGCGACGCGTCCCCGATGAGGACGGACGGTGGAGGCAGCGGCGGCGACGCCGGGACCGGCAGCGGCGAGTGTCTGGCCCCGCGCGAGGTGTGCGGCAGCCAGTGCGTCGACACCACGAGCGACCCGCGCCATTGCGGCATGTGCAACAATCGTTGCCCCGCCGGCGGCTTCTGCTCGGACGGGATGTGCTCGGCGAGCTGCGCGAGCCCGCTCACCGCGTGCGGTGAGTCCTGCGTCGATCTCTCCTCGAGCGCGGACCACTGCGGCGACTGTGACACCGCGTGCGCGAGCGACCGCGAGTGCGTGTCCGGCGGCTGCGCCTGCGCCGGCGGCCTCCAGGAGTGCGGCACCGCGTGCGTCGATCGCATGTCGTCGAGCCTCCACTGCGGGCGCTGCGACAACCCATGCCCGAACGATCAAGCGTGCGTGATGGGCGAGTGCACGATGCTCGCGGAGACCGACTGCAACGACATGGTCGACAACGACATGGACGGGATGACCGACTGCGCGGACAGCGACTGCGAAGGCACCGAGCGCGCGTGCACGTGTCCCACCGGCATGTCCGGGATGAACCCGGCCGAGCTGTGCATGGGCGGCACCTGGGCGACGTGCGGTCCGTGCGGCCCGACGCCGGATTGCTCGGCGACCTCGCCGTGCGCCTACGGCTACAGCTGCCAGGCGGGGAGCTGCGTCTTCAATCCCGGCGCGCTGTACGACGTCATCCTCGTGGACGCACCGTACATCCCGGCCACCAACTACGGCGGGGGCTCGTGGGACGCGTTCGGCGGGGCTCCCGACGTGTATGCGGAGGTCCGGCTCAGCGCGGGCGTCACCGGTCCGACGAGCATGGTGCAGGACGACACCTATACGCCGATGTGGAACGAGCGCGTCTACGCCGGCGTGCACGCGTCCGAGCTCATGAGCTACTTCGAGATCCAGCTCTGGGACTACGACGCGCTCGATCCGGACGACCTCATCGGCGCCTGCTCCCTCACGCTCCGCGAGCGCGACTTCGATGGACACCTCCGTACGAGCACGTGCGGGCGCAACGACGGCGCGATGACGCCCGGGTGGCGGGTGAACATCATGATCGTCCCGTCACCCTGACGACCTCCCCGCAGCTACGCGGGGCGCTCGGCGTCGGGTAGGATACGGACATGTCACGGCGCCACGCCGCGCTCATCGCCCTCGCGCTCTCGGGGTGCACGGCGATCCGGCCGCTCGATCAGCCGTCGGATGCAGGTGCGGTGGACGCGCGCGTGGAGCCCGACGCGGGGGCGCCGGACGCTGGCGATCCGTGCGCGGAGATCACCCTCGGCGCACCGTGCGACGGTCCGGACGCGGACGAGTGTACGGAAGGCACGTGGTCGTGTGCGAGCGGGACTCCCACGTGCAGCGACACGTCGGACGACACGCTCGAGGCGTGCGGGGGAGGCGACGAGGACTGCGACGGTAGCGTCGACGAGAACATGCCGGTGGGGGTGGGCATGTGGTCGCCGGACGTCGACGGAGACGGCTTCGGCGATCCCAGCACCGTCGTCGTGTCGTGCGATCCGGTCTCCGACTACGTCGACGACCAGAGCGACTGCGACGACTCGAACGACCGCGTCTTCCCGACGGCGTCCGACGTGTGCAACGGCATCGACGACGACTGCAACGGCGCGGTCGACGACGGGGTGCCGTGCGCCTCGTTCTGCACCCGGCACGTGGGGCTGGGCTCGACCTATCAGCTCTGCACCCGAGACCGCCCGATCGTGCAGGCGCGCGATCAGTGCGTCGCGTTCGGCTATCACCTCGCGAAGATCGAGGACGTGGCGGAGCAGGACTTCCTCGCGACGCGGGTGATGGCGGCGGGCGACCGTGCGTGGATCGGGCTCGTGAGCGCCACGGGAGCGTACCGGTGGCTCGATGGATCGACGCCGACGTACACCGCGTGGGCGCCGGGCGAGCCGAGCAGCTCATCGCTGGGCAACGCGGCCGTCATCCGCGCGACGGACGGGCTCTGGGACGCCGTCCCACAGACCCAGGTCAGCGCCTACTACATCTGCGAAGTACCTTGACGCATCGAGCGCTCGCGGTGCTGTTCGTCGTGCCCGTGGTCTCGGGGTGTACGGCGATCCGGCCGCTGGACCCGGACATCGACGCCGGCGTCGGAGTCGACGCGGCCGTGCCGGAGCGGGACGCGGGTCCGTCCTGTGTCTCCGACACGCTCGGCGAGCCGTGCGACGGCCCCGATCGCGACATGTGTGCGGAAGGTACATGGACGTGCGTGGCGGGCGTCGTCTCGTGCTCGGACGACACGGACGACTCGCTCGAGGCCTGCGGGGGCGGAGACGAGGACTGCGACGGCAACACGGACGAGGACATGCCGGTGGGCGTCGCGATGTGGTCGCCAGACGCCGACATGGACGGCTATGGAGACGGCTCCCTCGTCACCGTCTCGTGCGATCCGATCGAGGACTACGTGACGGACCAGACCGACTGCGACGACGCTGACATGAACGTCCACCCGATGGCGATCGACGCGTGCAACGGGGTCGACGACGACTGCAGCGGCGCGGTGGACGACGTCATGCCGTGCGCCGACGTGTGCACACGCCACGAGCTCGCCGGCTCGACCTACCAGATCTGCGAGCGCGGGGTTCCGTTCCTCGCCGCGCGCGATGCGTGCCGGTCGTATGGCTACCAGCTCGTGAAGATCGAAGACGGCATCGAGCAAGATTATTTGGCCGGGCTCTTCGTCGGCGCGGACCACCCGGGTCACTGGATCGGGCTCTCCGCGGTCCTGAGCGTCAGCAGCTACCGTTGGCAGGACGGATCGACGCCGGCCTTCACCCATTGGGCGCCCGGCGAGCCTTCCGTCGCGACCTTCGGCTCGACGGGTAGCGCCGCCGTGATCCGCTCGGGCGACGGGCGCTGGGACGCCGTCTCCCAGAACCGCACCAGCGCGTTCTATATCTGCGAGACGCCTTGACGTTTCAGAAGCGTCCGGCGCAGCCGAGCCCGCCGAGGGTCGGCGCGCAGCGGACGGCCTGGGACGAGGCGCCGGCCGGTAGGCCGAGCACGAGCAGCGCGACGCCGCCGGCGGCGAGGAGCCCGGCGACGACGAAGAGGCCGATCCCGGCGGCCTCCGCGTCGACCGCGCGCCCGTAGAGGTCGCGACAGCCGGGATCGGTGTCCGAGCACGTGAGGCGCTGCTGCGCCGCGTCCTCTCTCACGCCGAGCGCGATCGCCCCTCCGACGAGCGCGACGCCGGCCGCGCTGGCCAGGGCGATGCCGAGGATCAGGAGCAGCTCGTCGCCGTCCGCCTCGCGCGCCTCGGCGGTCGGCGGAACGTCGGGGTCGCGATCGGGAAGCGACTCGACCTGGCTGAGCACCACCGTGACGTCCGCGTTGCCGCCACCCTCGACGGTGACCTCGAGCCGGGCCTCCTCGTAGCCGGCCCTCACCGCGACCACCTCGCATGAGCCGGCGTCGACGCGGATCGGCTCGGGCAAAGGAAGGCGCCCGACCTCCCGTCCCTCGACGAAGATCGCCGCCCCGGTCGGCGAGCCGGTGATGGTCAGCGTTCCGATCGAGGCGCTGATCTCTTCGAGCGCTCCCTCGAGGAGGCGCCGGTTTCGTTCGACGAACGGGTCGTTCGGAAACACCAACGCATCGCGCAAGTGCTCTTCCGATTGTACGAATCGTCCGAGCGCTTGCTCGGCGAGCGCGATCTGCGCGAGCGCCTCGCCGCTCGGGCGCATCGACTGCGCCTGCCGGAACAGCTCGAGCGCGCGCGCATCCTCGCGTGCTTCGCGGGCGTGGACGCCCTCCTGGATCAGCTCGTCGGCGTCTTGGGCGCGCGCGGAGCTCGCGGTGCCGAGCAGCGCCAACGCGAACGCGAAGCCGGCGATGGACCGCACCGCGCGAAGGTACCACGCGGCACGTGCGTGGATGCGGCCGCCGCGCCGGGTCAGGCGCGCAGCATGAAGTACAAGACGACGCCGGTGACCGACACGTACAGCCAGATGGGCGTGAGCACGCGCGTCACCTTCTTGTGCACTGCGAAGCGCTTGCGATAGGCGAGCCAGAACGCGGTGAGCGCCATCGGCACGATCGCGATCGAGAGCAGGACGTGACTGATCAGGATCGTGAAATACACGGCGCGAATCGCACCGACGCCGGTGAAGTGCGTGTCGCCGTGGAGGTAGTGGTGCAGCACGTACGTCACGAGGAAGAGCGCGCTCGCGACGAACGCGCTGACCATGAGGTACTTGTGCACCTCACGTTTGCCCGAGCGGATCGCGAGCCAGCCGGCCGCGAGGAGGACCGCCGCGGTGGCGTTCAGCCCGGCGTCGAGGGCGGGGAGGAACGCGAGCTCTTCCCCCAGCGCGCCGCCGGCGCCCTCGTGCACGAGGAGGAGCCAGGCCAAGAAGGCGAGCGCGCACGTCGACAGGAGCGCATTGAAGATCGCGAACGTTCGATCGTGGCTCCGGGGATCGCTCGGGTCACGGCGTACGGCGGTCGACACGTCGGCGATCTAGCACGCGGTGCTCCGCTGTCAGCGCGATGTGGTCAGCGCCGCGCCAGGCGCGCGCGGAGTCGCCACAAGCGCTCGAGTCCGAGGTTGGGCGAGGCGAGCCGGCTCTCGAGGAGCTCATCGAGGATCTCGGCGCCCTCCGCCGGCGTGCGGTCGCCGATCGCCGCGACCGCGCGCTCGCACGCGAGGAGCATCCCGTAGGAGAGCCGCTCGCTCGAGCCGGCGAGCGCGTCTAGCGCCCCCCGCACGTGGGCTCCCGCCGTGCTCGGCTCGTGATGGGCGCGCGCGAGCTCGAGGTCGCAGCTCGCGAGCGCGCGCGTTCCCACGGCGGCGCGCGTGACGTCGGGCGGATCGAGGTGGGGCGCGAGCCCATGCCGGACGATCTCCAGCTCGAGGCGATCTCCGTCGCGGAGCGCCGGCCAACCGAGCGCCTCGTCGATCACCGCGCGCGCCGCCGGCCTCGCACCTTGACGGAGGTGGACCTCGCTCAGCGTGCGCGCGAAGCGCGACCCCACCCGTACCGTCGCGGAGTCGTCGACCTTGCGACGAACCCGCGTGAGCCCGTGCTCGAGCGACTCGCGCGCCGCCTCGAGCTCGTCGCCCTCGAGGGCCTCGCGAGCGTGCATGTCGAAGAGGAGGAGCGACGTCGCGTCGTCCCCCGAGAAGCGCGCCGCCTCGGCCCGCGCAGCCAGCGGTGCGGCGCTCGCTGCGCGCAGCTCGAGCGCCATCTCACCGAGCGAGCTCGCCCCGCTCGCCGCGCCGAGGATCGCCTCTCGCGCGTCCGGGTCCGTCAACGTGACGTGCGACTTCGTGCGCGTGAGGATCCCATCGTCCAGCGCTCGTCGAAGCGCGGCGGCGTGGAGGACGCCGAGGGCGTTCAGCTCGTCGAGCTCGGCCGAGTAACCGAGGATCGCGAGGCCCACGAGTAGGCGCCGCGCCGGCTCGTCCGAGGGCATCGTGAGCTCGGGCTCGCGATCGGCGCCGCGGGCCACATCGCTCGGCGCGTCACGCCACGGCCGCGGGGCGCGCAGCGCGACCTTGCCGCCGGCGCACGCGATCGAGTCCAGCAGCGCCAGGTCGACGTTCGCAAGGCGATGTGCGCGATCCACCAAGAGGACGGCGCCCCCGAGGTCCTCCGCGATCGCGCGCGGGTCCGGCTCGTCGGCGTCGCTGAGCGCCCGCGCGATGGTGCCAGGAACGCGGGCTCCGGAGGGATGGGACGCCGCGTGTCGAACCTGGGATCGCGCGATCAAGCGGTCGAGGAGCGACCGGTCGGACCGCTCGATGATCGCGAGCGGTGCGTCCGGCTCGCGCGCGAGCCACTCATCGAGCGCGATGGAGCCAGCGGGGCTCCGCGCGCGATGTCCGCACGCGTCGCACTGGACGGCGGAGTGGGCGACGGGCTCCCCGCAGCGCGCGCACCGCGGTCCGCTCGCCGCCCCGGCGAACCAGGCGCTCGCGCGCCCTTCTGCGGTCACCGAGCTGCCGCAGCTCTGGCAGAAGAGCGCCCCTTCGGCGAGCGGAGCTCCGCACCCCGCGCAGGGCGCGGAGAGCGACTCATCGGTTGCCTTCGCCTCCACCCTTCCCACGGCCACCCCTCGCTACCGGGATCCATGTGCGCCACCTCGCGCCCGGACCACCCTCGGGATCCCAGCCACGATAGGGTGCATGGGTGGTCGATTCCACCGTGCGCCCCCCAGCGCGGGCGTTTCCCCCGATCCTCTGTCCCCCGATGGAGACATGACGATGCGACAAACCGGAGAGCGTGTCCAGCGTTTCGGACGTCTCGTGCGCGCGTTTGCCGTCGCGCTGGTCGCGGCAGGGTGTGGGGCCGGTGCGCTCTCCGCGTCGGCCCGCACCACCATCGAGACCGACGTGAGCGCGGTGCTCGACGACTGGCACGCCGCCGCGGCCGCCGCCGATGAGGACCGGTACTTCGATCATCTCGCGGAGAACGCGGTCTTCCTCGGCACCGACGCCACCGAGCGCTGGACCAAGGACGCGTTCCGCGCGTACGCGCACCCGCACTTCGCGAGGGGCCGCGCGTGGACGTTCCGCGCCCTGAGGCGCGGGATCGACGTCTCACCGTCGGGATCGATCGCGTGGTTCGACGAGGACCTCGAGACCGAAAACCTCGGGCCCGCGCGCGGCAGCGGCGTGCTCGTCCGGGGGGACGACGGGGTCTGGCGCATCGCGCAGTACAACCTCGCGATCACCATCCCGAACGACGAGTTCGCGGCGGTGCGCGAGGTCCTCGGCGCATCTGCCCGCTAAAGCCTGGCGATCTCCAGCCGTTACGCTTCTTCGCTCGGACTATGTTGACCGACCAACATAGTTCGCTCACCTTCCTTCGGTGCAGCGAGCCGCGCGGGGAGCGAAGACCAAGCAGGCGCTGATCGACGCCGCGATCAAGCTGTTTTCGGAGCGCGGCTACGGCGCGACCTCGCTGAAGGCGATCGCGGAGGCGGCCGAGATCAGTCACGGCGTGATTCCGTTCCACTTTGGTTCCAAGGAAGGCCTCTTGCTCGCGGTGGTCGAGTCGCTGTTCGAGCGATTCACCGACGCGGTGATCGCGCCGCTCGCCGAGCACGAGCGCGACTACGGGAGCCGCGACCTCGAGGCCCTGATGCACGCGATGCTCCGCTTCCAGACCGAGCATCCGGAGGTCGGTCGCCTGTTCCAAGTGCTGATGTTCGAGGCGATCGGTCCGACGCCCGAGCTACGACCGCACTTCGAGTCGTTCCACGAGCGGCTCTTCGCGCTCGGCCGCGGCTGGGTGCGCGAGGGCGTGGCGCGCGGGGCGCTGCGCCAGGACCTCGACGTCGACGCGGCGGTGCAAGGAGTGTTGAGCTTCTTCACTGGCCTGCGCACGTACCGCCTGCTCCTCGATGACCGCGTCGATCCGCACCGGGTGCACGAGCAGATGTTGAGCTTCATCCGGCGCGGCGCGCTCCCCGATCCCGTTGAGCCCAAGGAGCCTCGATGACCATGCCCGCACCGTCCCGCCACACACCGTCCCGCCACGCACCGGCTCGCCACGAGCCCGACCCGCCGTCGACCCACGCCCGCGCTCCGTCCGCGGTCCCCGATCGGATCGAGGGACGCGAACGAACCGGCCTCCGTCCGATCTGGATGAGCGATCCACGCCAGTTCGTGGGCCGGCTCATCACGCCGGACGCCGGTGTGCCGCCCGACGCGAGGCTGGCGCCGATGCCGGCCGCGTCGGATCCGATCCTCGGACACCTCCGTGAGGCGACGACCGATCCGCTGACCGCGTTCCCTCGGTGGCGGAGCGAGGTCGGCGACATCGTGCGCATCCGGCTGGCCGGGATGACGGCGCACCTGCTCGCCCATCCGCGCGACATCAAGGCGGTGCTCCAGGAGCGACACCGCGAGTTCAGCAAGCCGATCGAAGGGCGGCGCAACCTCTCGCGCCTGCTCGGCAATGGTCTCCTCGTCAGCGAAGGCGACTTCTGGCTGCGCCAACGCCGCATCGCGCAGCCGGCGTTCCACAAGAAGCGGATCGATGGGTTCGCCGAGCGCATGATCGCGGCGGCCACCGAGCTGGCCGACGAGTGGGAAGGGCACGCCGCGCGCGGCGAGCGGTTCGACGCGAACCGCGACATGATGCGCGTCACCCTCCGCATCGTGCAAGAGACATTGCTGGGTGCGGCCCCCACCCAGGACGCCGATCGGATCGCGGACGCGGTCTCCTATCTCATCGGCGAGGTCAACCGCCGCTTCCGCCGCCTCATCGATGCACCGATGCACTGGCCGACCCCGGCGAACCGACGCTTCGCCAAGCACCGCGCCGTGCTCGACCAGGCGGTCGGCGCGATCATCAAGCAACGCCGCGAGCGGCCACCCGAAGAGGACGCGACGGACCTCTTGTCGATGTTGCTCCTCGCGCGCGACGAGGAGACCGGCGAGGCAATGGACGACGTGCAGCTGCGCGACGAGGTCATGACGATGTTCCTCGCGGGGCACGAGACGACCGCCAACGCGCTGAGCTGGACGTTCCAACTCCTCGGCACGAACCCGCACGTCGCGCGCAAGCTCCGAGACGAGCTCGGCGCGGTGCTCGGCGGTCGCCCGCCGCGGCCCGAGGACTATCCGCGCCTCACGTACGTGAAGCAGGTCTTCCAAGAGGCCATGCGTCTCTATCCGCCCGCGTGGATCATGGCGCGGGCGCCGCGGCACGACCTCGAGCTCGGCGGCTACTTCTTCGGTGCCCACACCCGCATCTTCGTGAGCCCCTGGGTCACCCATCATCACCCCGACGTGTGGCCGGATCCCGAGGGCTTCGATCCCGAGCGCTTCGCCGATCCGAGCGCGATCGATCCCTTCGCCTACTTCCCGTTCGGCGGGGGTCGGCGCATGTGCATCGGAAGTGGCTTTGCGATGATGGAGGGCGTGCTCTTGCTCGCCACGCTCGCGCAGCGCTTCCACCTCGAGCTCGCCCCCGGCTATCCGGTGACGCCCGAGGCGATGGTCACCCTGCGTCCGAAGCACGGGGTGATGGTCCGCGCGCGGAAGGTCGGCTGACTACCGCACGCCGGCCCGTGCGGCATACTGCCGTCTCGTCCACATGAGCCGCCGGAGCCGCCCCTCGATCTCCACGCCGATCATCATGGCGTCGATCGCGCTACCCATCGCGATCGCGCTCCTGGTCGGCTGGACGCTCGTCTTCGCGCAGAACCTCGGCGACGGCGGCAACGTCGCGCAGAACGTGTGGCTGCTCGTGGCGGGGGTGATCGCGTTCGTCACGTTGATGACCCAGATGATCATGTTCGCGGTGTTCCTCGGACGCGAGATCCTCGAGGTGCGCAGGCAAGACTCGTTCATCGACTCGGTCACCCACGAGCTCAAGAGCCCGCTCTCCTCGATCAAGCTGGGGCTCCAGACGATGGGTCGCGAGGGGCTCGACATGGACAAGCGCGAGATGCTGCGCGCCATGATGCTCGGCGACGTCGACCGGCTCTCGCTGTTCGTCGACGACATCCTGCAGGCGAGCCGCCTCGCGCACGATCGCGAGAAGCTCGGGATGTCGCTGAGCGAGATCGCGCTCGCCGAGCTCGTCGAGGAGTGCGCGGACAGCGTCTACGGCCATCACAAGCTCGAGCCGGACGCGATCCACGTCGACATCGATCCGTCGGTGAGCGTGCTCGCCGATCGCGCAGCCCTGCGCGTCGTCGTCCGCAACCTCCTCGACAACGCGGCGAAGTACAGCGAAGCGCCGGTGCGCGTCGAGGTGCGAGCGAAGTTGAAGAAGGACGGGGTGGTCGACCTCGAGGTGAAGGACCGCGGCATCGGGATCCCCCCGCAGGATCTCAAGCGCGTCTTCAACCGGTTCTATCGCGTCCCCGACGAGGGCGTGCGGCGCCGCCGCGGCACTGGGCTCGGGCTTTTCGTGGTATGGGCCCTCGTCAGGAACCTCGGTGGCGAGGTGAAGGCGCGCTCGGCGGGGCCGGGCCAAGGTACGACGATGACGGTGAGCTTGCCGGCTCCCGGATGAGCTCCCCCGACGTGAACGACGCGAACGACTCGAACAAGCCCCAGCGCCTCTTGGTCGTCGAGGACGAAGAGCACCTCGCGGCGGGCCTGAAGCTGAACCTCGAGCTCGAGGGCTACCGCGTCGCGGTGGCGGCGAACGCGCGCGAGGCCGGCGAGCACATGCTCAAGCCGGATGGCTTCGACGCGATCGTGCTCGACGTGCAGCTCCCCGACATCGACGGCTTCGAGCTGTGCAAGAAGATCCGTGGAAGCGGGAACTACACACCGGTCATCATGTTGACGGCCCGCAGCGCGGCCGAGGACCGCGTGAAGGGCCTCGAGTCGGGCGCCGACGACTACCTCGTGAAGCCGTTCGAGCTCGACGAGCTGCTCGCGCGGGTACGATCGATGTTGCGTCGTCAGCAGTGGGAGCGCCGCCAGGAACCGGGGATGGGAGCGCGCGCGCGGTTCGGTCGGGCCAGCATCGACTTCGAGACGCACGAGGTGCTCGTCGAGGGCGAGAAGGTGGAGCTCACCCGGCTCGAGCTCGATCTCGTGCGCTACTTCATCCAGAACCCGGGCCGTGTGCTGAGCCGCGAAGAGCTGCTCGCAGAGGTCTGGAAGCTCCGGAACTACTCGACCGCGCGCACCGTCGACAACTTCATTTCGCGGCTGCGGCGCCACTTCGAGATCGACCCGCAGCAGCCGACCCACTTCCTCAGCGTGCGCGGGTCGGGCTACAAGTTCGTCCCCTGATCCTCCGCGCGCCTCGCGAGCGCCGAGCCGGGAGCAACGTCCCTGCGAGGGACGGGCGGGAGCGGCGGGACGAATTGCCGAACCGTGACCGACCCTGACCGAACGGTGACGGGGCGCGACCGAACCATGACGGCCCCGCTTTGGGAGCGCGCCTACGATCGTACGCATGAGCAGCCTCCCCGCACCGGACTTCGGCGCCGTCCGCCCCAGCCGGGCCCCCGACGCGGTCCATCGCGCCACCCCCACCGGCGACCACGCGCCTGCGCGGCGCCATCGCTACTACCTCTCGGGCACGATCCCCTGGTTGCTCATCCACCTCCTCGTGTTCGGGGCGGTCTGGTCCGGCGTGACGTGGCAGGCCGTCGTGGTGTGCGTCGCGATGTACTTCTTCCGCATCTGGTCGGTGACCGCGGTCTATCACCGCTACTTCTCGCACCGGACCTACTCGACGAGCCGCTGGTTCCAGTTCGTGCTCGCGTGGTGCGCGACGATGACCACCCAGCGGGGCGTCCTTTGGTGGGCCGCCCACCATCGCGCCCATCACCTCTACTCGGACACCGAGCGCGACCTCCACTCGCCGAAGCAAGATGGCTTTCTGCACTCGCACGTGGGCTGGATCTTCGGGGACACGTCCGACACGGACTGGTCGCGCATCAAGGACTTCGCGAAGTACCCCGAGCTCGTGTGGCTCAACAAGTACTGGTTGCTCCCGCCGACGCTCACCGGCATCGCGACGTTCCTCCTGTTCGGCTGGCCGGGCTTCTTCATCGGCTTCTGCCTCAGCCAGGTGATCACGTGGCACTCGACGTACGTGATCAACTCGCTCTGTCACGTATGGGGCTCGCGCCGCTTCGACACCAAGGACACGAGCCGCAACAACCTCTGGCTCGCGCTCCTCACGTGGGGCGAGGGCTGGCACAACAACCACCACCACTACATGAACAGCGCACGCCAGGGCTTCTACTGGTGGGAGATCGATCTCACGTACTACGTCTTGCGCGCGCTCGGCTGGCTCGGCCTCATCTGGGACATCAAGGAGCCGCCGGCGCGCGTGCTCGAGGAAGGCCGTGCGCGTGACGCCAAGAAGCGTGCGAGGACGAAGTCCCCCGCGCTGTCCGCGCGCCCCTCCGTCGTACACGCTGCGCGCACCACGCAAGCGTAGTCGTCAGGCGGCGCGCGGCGCCTTCGACTTGCGCGAGCGCTTGTCCCGATAGAGGCGCATGTCGGCGAGGGCGACGAGCTCGTCGGCGCCCGTGCCCATGCGCTCGGCCACCGCGATGCCGAGGCTCACGCGGAGCGCACGGCCTTCCACCGTGCAGCCCTCGATCGCATGTCGCATCCGCTCGGCCACGATGCGGGCGCCTTCGCGCCCGGTCTCCGGCAGGAGCACCGCCATCTCGTCGCCGCCGAGCCGCGACGGGAGGTCGCTCGCGCGCAGCGCCCGCGAGAGCGCGTCGGCCGCGAGCTGGAGCGCCCGGTCGCCGGCCGCGTGGCCGTGCTCGTCGTTGAGCTGCTTGAGCCCGTCGAGGTCGAGCATCACGACGGCGAATGGGTGTCCTCCGCGCGCGAGGCGAGCGACCTCGCGGTCCAGCGACTCGCGGAACGCGCGCCGGTTCGGGAGACCGGTCAGCTCGTCGGTCCCGGCCAAGCGGCGCAGGCGCGACAGCTCGGCCGCCCGCGAGCAGAGCAGCTCGAGGAGGGGCCGGTACTCTTCGAGCTCCGGCCCGAGGGTGCGGCTGGCCTCGCGCCAGGCGATGCGCGCCTCCCGCGCGTCGGCAGCAGCGGCGAGGGCGGAGAGGGCATGCAGCGTCGAGTCCATCGGAGGGGCGATTTCGCAACGCGCGTGCCATGCGACGGATCAAGCAATGGCGGATTGGTCCGCTATTCGTGCGTCAAACGACCGACGATCGCTCGTCGCTCCTGCCATCGGGACGACGCGCGCTGCTCCGGACCGCGCGCGGGCGCTTGTGACCCTCCGGGGCGCGTGCTCCGATGGCCGGCGTGACCGATCGACGCATGTTCTCCGCCGCGTGCGAGCGCAACCGCGAGCCCATCCGGGCGGTGCTCGACGGGGTGCTCCCCGCGTCGGGCGACGTGCTCGAGATCGCAGCCGGAACCGGGATGCACTCGGTCTACCTCGCGCGGGCGTTCGGCGGCGTTCGCTGGTACCCGACCGACGCGGACCCCCACGCGCTCGTGAGCATCGCGGCGTGGCGCGAGGCGGAGGGCACGCCCAACCTCGAGCCGCCTCGGGCGCTCGACGTGACGAGCGACGCGTGGCCCCTCGAGCGAGCCGACGCGATCTTCAACGCGAACATGATCCACATCAGCCCGTGGGCGTGCACCGAGGGGCTGATGCGCGGCGCGGGCCGGCGGCTCGGCGGGTCGGCGCCGCTCGTGATGTATGGGCCGTACAAGATCGGCGGCGCGCACACCGCGGAGAGCAACGAGCGCTTCGATGCGTCGCTCCGCGCACGCGATCCGAGCTGGGGTGTGCGGGATCTCGAGGCGGTGGTGGAGCTCGCCGCCGCGGCGGGCCTCGCGCTCGACGCGCGCCACGCGATGCCGGCCAACAACCTGACCCTCGTCTTCCGCAAGGTCCGATGACCCGCGAGGTCCCGCGTGGGCTGATCGGGGTGGTGCACCTCCCGGCGTTGCCGTCGGATCCCGGCTATCGGAGCGGGGGCTTCGAAGCCGCGATCGCGTCGGCCCGGCGCGACGCTCAGGCGTATGCGGAGGGCGGCGCGTCGGCGCTGATCATCGAGAACTTCGGGAGCGCACCGTTCCCCAAGGGCGCGCCGGAGCAGCCCACGCCCCCGTTCGCGGTGGCGGCGATCGCGCGCGCCGTCGAGGCGTGCCGCGGGGCGGGCCTCCCGATCGGGGTGAACGTGCTGCGGAACGACGCCGAGGCGGCGATGGGGATCGCGGCGGCGTGCGGGTGCGGGTTCGTTCGTGTCAACGTACATATCGGCGTCTATGTGACGGACCAAGGCCTCGTCGAGGGCCGCGCGTACGACACGCTGCGTCTCCGCGCGCGTCTCGGGGCGGACGTCGCGATCTGCGCCGACGTGCGCGTGAAGCATGCGGCTCCGCTCGCCGCGCGCCCGATCGAGGAGGAGGTCGACGATCTGGTGCGGCGGGGCGGCGCCGACGCGGTGATCGTGACGGGCCGCGGCACGGGGCATCGGACGGATCCGAATGACGTGGCGGCGGTGCACGCGGAGATCCAGGGAACGGGCGCGGCGGTCTGGGTGGGGAGCGGGGTCACGGTCGACAACGTCGATGACTTTCTCGAGACAGCCGATGGCGTGATCGTCGGGACCTCGCTCAAGCGAGGCGGGCAGGTCGACGCACCGGTGGACCCAGCCCGCGTGCGCGCGCTGGCGGAGAGGATCCGCGCGCACGGCGATTGAGCGGCTGCGTACGTCGAATCCGAATCCGAATCCGAATCCGAATCCGATTCCGAATCCGAATCCGATTCCGATTCCGAATCCGAATCCGAATCCGAATCCGAATCCGATTCCGAATCCGATTCCGAATCCGAATCCGAATCCGATTCCGAATCCGAATCCGATTCCGAATCCGAATCCGATTCCGAATCCGATTCCGAATCCTCGGGGCATTCCTCTCCTCGTGGGCCTTCCGGGTCCGTTCCACTGCGCCCGCACGCGGGGAATGCGACGCCGATTCCCGTGCGTCGTGCGCCCCATGTGGGGTCCTCGGGGTGGGCGTCGGTGGACGCTCTTCGTCGTCTTGTCCATGGGCTGCGCGACCAGCGCGCCGCCGCCGCGCGCTCCGTCAACCGTGTCCGCCGCGCGAAGCGACGCGGATGACGAGGCCGCGCTCCTCGCCGAGCTCGAGCGGCTGTCCGGGCCGGCGCCCGAGCCGAGCGAGCCGCCGGAGCCCGAGCGACCGACCGAGCCGCGGCTCCACGACGCGCCGCCGCTGTTCGGCGGGACTCTCTTCGTCACCCACGATGGGCTGCACGCCGTCGCGTCCGACCCGGAGCGCGACCGCATCTTTATCGCCGCGCTCGACCCGCTCGAGGTCGCGCACGAGATCTCGCTCTCGGCGTCCGACGAGCCGGGTCCCGCCGCGGAGACCTCGGATGGACGCGTGCACGTGATCTTGCGCCGGGGTGGCGCGGTGGTGTCGTTCGATCCCAGCGCGCCCGCGCTTGCGCGCCGAGACGTGTGTCCAGCTCCGCGCGGCATCGCGGCGCGCGGCGACGAGGTGAGCGTCGCGTGCGCCGGCGGGGAGCTCGTCACGCTGAGCTCGGATCACACGCAGCGCACGGTCCGTCGGATCGCCCCCGACTTACGTGACGTGGGCTACGAGGCGGACGGCACCGTCTGGGTCAGCCAGCTCCGCTCCGCGCACGTCATCCACGTCCGTGGCGAGACCCTCGACGAGCTCGAGATCCCGACGGAGAACCGCGACGTCCCGAACTCGGGTCCGACCCCGTATCGCGCTGGCGTGGCGTGGCGGACGGTGCCGCTCCCCGGCGGGGGGCAGCTCATGCTGCATCAGCGCGAGCGCAAGGCGCAGCTTCCGTTGGTCCTCGAGTACTACGGCGATCGGGGCGCCGCGATGTTCGGCGCGCTCACCTGGATCGAGGACGGCGCGGTGACCGCGTCGGCGTGGATCCCTCCGCTCGAGGCGGTGCTACCGATCGACGGAGCGCCGCTGGCCGATGGCCGCGTGGCGATCGCGTTCGGAGGCGATGGTGGGATCGACATCTACGATCCGGAGTCCGGTCGGATGCGGCGCGGTCCGCTCGCTGAGCACCCGGGTCGCGCGGTCGGCCTCGTCGCGCTCGGAGAAGGGCTGCTCGTCCAGTATCAGGACCCGCCAGCGTTGGCGCGCTTCGAGCGGCCCGACGAGGTCGGCGGCACGTACGCGGCGCTGGGGCCGGCGATCCTGCCGGATCGAGGGCAACAACTCTTCCATAGTGCGACGCCCGAGGGGGTGGCGTGCGCGTCGTGTCATCCCGAGGGCCTCGACGATGGGCACGTGTGGATCATCCCAGGTCACGGGCCGCGCCGAACGCAGCCGCTCACCGGGGGTGTGCTGCGCACCGCGCCGTTCCACTGGTCGGGCGATCTACAGACCTTCGACTCGCTGATGGCGTTCGTGTTCACGGGACGGATGGGCGGTGGTCAGATGGCGCCCGAGGACCTGACCGCGATCGCGCGTTGGATCGACGGCCTCCCCGATCCCGACGCGCCGAGTGTCGACCACGCCGAGTCGATCGCACGCGGGCGCGCGCTGTTCGCGGACCAGCGGGTGGGTTGCCTCCGCTGCCACAGCGGATCGCGCGGGACCGATGGCCTCAGTCACGACGTGGGGACGGGCGGAACGTTCCAGACGCCGCCGCTCGTCGGTCTGGCGCAGCGGGCGCCCTACCTCCACGACGGCTGTGCGGCGACGATCGAGGAGCGGTTCGGACGTTGTCACACGCCGGGTCACGGGCGGATCGATCAGCTCTCCCCCGATCAGATCGAGGACCTCGTCCGCTACCTCGGCTCGCGCTGAGCGCCGTCCCCGCGACGTTCGCGAGGGAAGGGCTGGCGCGCCGGGGCGGGGCAGGTAGGATGCGCAGCCCTGGTCGGGCTCCGCCGGCGCCGCGATCCGGGAGAGAGGTCCTATCGTGACGGAGCGCGCGCTGGTCGGTGTCGTGATGGGGAGCAAGTCCGACTGGGACACCATGCGCCACGCGTGCGAGACGTTGAGCGCGCTCGGCATCGCCCACGAGAAGCGGGTAGTGAGCGCGCACCGGACGCCGGACCTCCTGTGCGAGTACGCGAGGTCGGCCGAGGAGCGCGGGCTCCAGCTCATCATCGCGGGGGCCGGCGGCGCGGCGCACCTCCCTGGGATGATCGCGTCGCAAACCGCGTTGCCGGTGCTGGGCGTGCCGGTGCGCTCGCGCGCGCTGAGCGGTCTCGACTCGCTGCTCTCGATCGTCCAGATGCCGAGCGGCGTGCCGGTGGGGACGCTCGCGATCGGAGAGTCCGGCGCGAAGAACGCCGCGTTGCTCGCGTGCGCGATGCTCGGCGCGGCGCACCCCGAGCTGCGCGAGGCGTATCGCAAGTTCCGCGACGCGCAGACGGCGGCGGTGCTCGCGAGCCCCGACCCGAGCGAGCCATGAGGATCGGCATCCTCGGCGGTGGCCAGCTCGGTCGCATGCTCGCGCTCGCGGGCCACCCGCTCGGACATACGTTCGTCGTGTTGACGGAGGAGGCCGGCTCGCCGGCCGAGCCGATGGCCGAGACGATCGTGGCCCCCTACGACGACCCGGAGGCGCTCGCCCGCCTCGCCGAGCGCGTCGATGTCGTCACCTACGAGTTCGAGAACGTCCCCGTCGCCACCACCGACGCGCTGCACGAGCGCGGCGTGCCGGTGCGCCCGCAGCCCGAGGCGCTCGCGATCGCCTCGGATCGTCTCCGTGAGAAGAAGCTGTTTCGCCAGCTCAAGATCCCGACCGTGAAGTTCGCGTCGATCGACGGCGCGGAGGGTCTCGCGCTCGCGGTGGACGAGATGGGTCTGCCGGGCGTGCTGAAGACGCGGCGCCTCGGTTACGACGGCAAGGGGCAACGCATATTGCGTACTCCTGCCGACGTCGAGGGCGCGTTCACCGGGCTCGGCGGCGTGCCGCAGATCTTCGAGGGGTGGGCCGACTTCACGCGCGAGCTGAGCATCCTCGCGGTGCGCGGGCTCGACGGTGCGACGGGGTTCTATCCGCTGATCGAGAACCGGCACGAGGGCGGCGTCCTGCGCTTCTCGCGCGCGCCGGCGTCGGACGTGTCGGCCGAGCTGCAGGAGCGCGCCGAGGGCTATGTGACGCGCATCCTCGACGCGCTCGACTACGTGGGTGTGCTCGCGCTCGAGATGTTCGAGGTCGACGGCGAGCTCTGCGCGAACGAGATCGCCCCGCGCGTCCACAACTCCGGGCACTGGACGATCGAGGGCGCGGAGACGAGCCAGTTCGAGAACCACCTCCGCGCGATCAGCGGCGCGCCGCTCGGCTCGTGCGCGGCGCGAGGTCAGAGCGCGATGATCAACCTCATCGGCGAGACGCCGTCGCTCGAGGCGATCCAGCGCGTGGCCGGCGCGCACCTCCACCTCTACGGCAAGGCGCCGCGGCCGGGGCGCAAGCTCGGTCATGTGACGGTGACCGCGCCCGATTCGGCGACGCTCGAGGAGCGGCTCGAGCGTCTCTGACGCGGTTACAGTCGGAGCCGCGGGCGCTCTGTTTTGGCGCGCGCATCCGTCGACGCGGCGCGATGGGCGCGCTGGCACGCCGTGTGGAGTGGGCGAGGGCATGGCCTCTCTCCGCGCGCTCTTGCGGCTCCTCGTGCTGGGGCTCGCGCTCGCTGCGCTCGCGGTCGGCACCGCCGCATCGCCCGTTTCGGCCCAGGGTCGGTCCTCGCTCGCGTCGCGGCGGGCCCGCGCTCGTGCGGCGCGCGCGCGACGCGGGAGAGCGCATCGCGCGACGGTGCGGCGGAGGCGTGCGCGGCGTCAGTCGGTACGGCGATCGATCTCGACGATCCGTCCGACCCCGCCGGCGCCCGAGGACGACGCGCGCGTCGACATGGACTTCGTCGATCCGATGGAGAACGAGACGCCGCCGCCGATGGACACCTCGTACGTGGACGAGCAGGCGCGAAGGACCGAGCGCGAGCGGGTGGCCGCGCTGGATCCGGAGCTGTTCGGAGACGCGCGCGAACGCGAGCCGGGGGCACCGCGCGAGCCCGGACGCTTCAGCCCGTTGACGCTGCGGCTGAACGCGGGCGCGCTCGATCGAGGCTTCACCCTGCGTGGCTATGAGCGCGGTCCGATCTCGGACTACCTCCTACCGGTCGGCTCGATGGTCGGGCTCGGGCTCGACTACTACCCGGGCGCGCACGTCTTCAACGACGCGCTCGCGCATCTCGGCGTCCAATTCGATCTGCATCACTCGATCTACATCGAGTCGCAGGGCGCCAACGAGACGAGCTACCAGACGACCGCGCTTTCGTGGCAGCTCGGCTTGCGGTATCGAGGAACGCTCGACGACGCGGGGAGCGAGATCTCGCCGGAGCTCTCGGGCGGCCAGCAGTCGTTCGTGGTCGAGCGCGGCTCCCTCGAGCGTCCGGCCCCCGACGGCGCGCCTAACGTGGCGTATACGTTCGTCCGCGCGGGTGGGCTCGCGCGGGCGGCGGTGGGCGACGCCTGGCTCGGGATCCATGCCGCGTACCTGCTCACGTTCGACGTGGGGCGGATCGGGCGCGAGCTCGGCGGCGCGAGCGCGCACGGCGCGGAGCTCGGCCTGTCGTTCGCGTACCGCCTCGGCCTCGGCTTCGCGCTGACGGTCGATCTGCACGGGAGGCTCTACGTGGTGAGCGCCACGCCGAACGACACCGCCCCGTCGTCGGCCCGCGGCGCGTTCGATCACTACGCGCAGCTCGACGTCGGCGTCGAGTGGCGCATGCCAGCGGAGAGAGAAATCCACTTCTGAAGTCGGAGCCGGATCGGTCTGTCGGAGACGGACACGGAATCGGAAACGGAATCGGACTCGGAATCGGACTCGGACACGGAATCGGAATCGGACACGGAAACGGAAACGGAAACGGAAACGGAAACGGACACGGAAACGGAATCGGAAACGGAAACGGAAACGGAAACGGAAACGGACACGGAAACGGAATCGGAAACGGAATCGGAAACGGAATCGGAAACGGAATCGGAAACGGAATCGGAAACGGAATCGGAAACGGAATCGGAATCGGAATCGGAATCGGAATCGGAATCGGAATCGGAATCGGAATCGGAATCGGAAGTCGCCTTGCTCTCGCGTTCGCGTCGCGGACGCACCTCCTCGCTTCCTGAGCTTCCTCGCTTCCTCAGTGATCGCTGAGTCGGAGATCGCGAGGGCGTCGGAGGCGGGGGCTTCGTCCTCGTGATGCCCCAGGGTGCCGGACGGGCGCGCACCGCCTCAAGGAGGGCTGCGCCCCCAGCGCGATGCGCTGGCTTCGTCGCTGGCGCTCCTCGTCCTTGACCCAGCGCGCGCCCGTCCGGCGGGGGTGGGGCGGTGCGACGGACGAAGCGCGACGCGAGGTCGCGCGGGTGGACGTCGCTCACGAGGTTGTCATGTCGGATTCGAAGATGGGTGGCGGTTCGGTCGGGGGGCGTGGGCCTGGAGGCCGGAAGGGCGTGCGTGGGAGGAGCACGGGGTTCCGGGTGCTCGACGACTCGATCGAGCTGTGCGCGGAGGTTCGGGTCCTCGTCGCGTCGATCGCGAAGCACGATCGCAAGCTCGCGGCGCAGCTCAACGACGCGACGAAGTCGGTGGTCGCGAACATCGCCGAGGGTCTGCATCGGAAGGGTGGTCACCAGCGCGAGCGGTTCGAGACCGCGTACGGGTCCGCGCAGGAGGTGAAGGCGCACCTGCAGGTCGCGTGGGCGTTCCGCGTGTTGGACGGAGGTGAGCGCGCGCATCGGCTCGCCGATGGGATCGCCGCGCAGCTCTGGCGCTGTCAGCATCGGCGGCACTGAGACCCGACGGTCCCGGAGCGGCCGCGATGCCGCTCCGGGATCGTCGATGCGCCGGGACGCGCCCGTTGGCGCGGATGACGATCAGGGACCCCCCGTCCTCCGTCGCCCGTCGCCTGTCGACCATTCGTCGGAATCGGAAGCGGACTGTGCAAACGAAAGCTGACGCGGAAACGGAATCGGAAACGGAATCGGAATCGGCAAACGTCGTTGCCGGCTCAGGCGCTGGCGAAGCGCTCGAACGGACCTTCGACGCGGAGCGTGAGCCCCTCCTCCTGCAGGTTTACGAACATCGCCCGTCCATCGGGCGTGAAGCACACGCCGGTGAGCTCGCCCTCGCTCAGCGCGTTGCGGCCGACGGCGAAGACCTCACCGTCCGGCGCGACGCCGCGCAGGTAGTCGTGTCCCTCACCGTCCTCCACGAACCACAGCACCCCGCGTGGGTCCATCGTCACGTTGTCGGGCATGTCCATCTGCGCGCGGTCCTCGGAGCTCGCGATCACCCTCAGCGTGCCGCGGTCACCGTCGTCTTCGATGGCAAAGATCTGCCCGCACCCGATGGGGCCGCCCGCGGTGGCGCATACGTACACGCGGCCGTGACCGAGGTGGATGCCCTCGCCCCGCACCACGCGCGCCGCCCCGAGGCGCTGGGCTGTCGCTCGCAAGTCGTCTTCTGCCGGGTCCGCGTCGTCGAGCGGCACCCACTCGATGTCGTGGCCCGCTCCGGTGCGGAGTGGGCCCGTGTCGAACCGCGCGCGACCACGGATCTTCATCGCAAACAACGTTCCTATCCCGAACGGCTCCGCCGGGTCCGCGGGCACGAAGCGGTAGAGGCACCCGTCCGGGCGATCCTCGGTGAGATAGCAACGCCCGGTCGCGCTCTCGAACGCGGCCGCCTCGTGCCGGAAGCGTCCGTAGCTCGTCACGCGGAACGGCGGCGCGAGCGCGCTCGCCGCGGGATCGCAGAGGAACACGTATCCATGCCGGCGGTCGTCGGGGTCCTCCTCGCAGCTCAGCCATCCAGCCGGGCACGCGCCGCCCGAACAGTTCATCGACGTGCCGCCGAGCACCATGTTCGAGGTCCGTACGGCGAGGGTCTCGGGGTCGAGCACGAGGCGGGTCACCGCCCCGGGCGAGTCGCGATCGTACGCGTCCGCGGTCCACGGTCGTCCGATCGCGCGCGTCACCGCGACGCCGCGCGGCAGCTCGTGGTTGCGCATCAGCACGAGCGCGCCGTCGTCCGAGGAGAAGCACGCCATCCCGTCGGGCCGCGGCGGCACGGGATAGCCATCGTTCATCGGACGTCCCGCGCGATCGACGATCACGTACCGGAACCCCTCGAGGAGATCGAGCACGCCGCGCGGATCGCGCCGCAGCGCGCCGAAGCGGCTCACCGTCGCCGCCGCGTCGCGCCCGTCGAGCCACAGCGCGCCGGCCGGCAGACCGAACGCCGCCGCCGCGCCCGCCGCGATCCACGTCCGTCGCGAGACCTTGGCCATCGGTCGGGCCACCATAACCCGCCCCCGCGCGCCGGACGACCGGCCTCGACGCGCGAGCGTCCGCGTGTACGCTCGCGCCGTGCGGACGATCGAAGCCTGGCGCGCGGCCCTCTCCGCGCGCGCGCTCCCGTTCGAGATCGCGTTCGCGCTCGCCGCGGTCTACGCGACGGTCCCGCTCTGGGCGGTGGTGCACCCCGCGATCCAAGACCTCCCGCAGCACCTCGCGGCGATCCGCGTGCTCTCGAGCTACGGCGATCCGGATCTCGCGTTCTCGCAGTACTTCACGATCGAGCTCCACCGCACGCAGTACCTCGCGTACTACCTCGCCGCGATCGCGCTGAGCTGGCCGTTCGGCGTGCTCGTCGCGAACAAGATCCTGATCAGCGCGTCGATCATCGGCACGCCGTACGCGCTCCGGATGTGGCTTCGCGCGAGCGCGCGCGACGAGCGGCTCGCGCTGTTGGCGCTCCCGCTCACGTGGAACGCGCACCTCATCCTCGGGTTCATGAACTTCACGAGCGCGATCCCGCTCGCGTTCGTCGGCATCGCGCTCGCGCTCCAGCTCCGCGCGAGCTGGACGCGACGTCGGGCGATCGCGCTCGGCGTCGTCGCGCTGCTCTGCTTCTACACGCACGTCGTGCCGTTCGCGTTCCTCGGGCTCGGCGCCGCGCTCGTCGGTCTCGACTGGAGCGATCGGCGCGCGACGATCCGACGCTGGATCCCGCTCGTGCCGAGTGCGATCGCGGCGCTCGTGTGGTCGCGCCTGAGCCCGGCCGGCGAGTCGACGCTCAGCGCGGCGTCGGGCGGCGGCAGCGAGGGCCGCGCCGCGTTCGCCTCGGTGGCGGAGAACGTCGCGCAGCTCCCGAGCTGGCTCACCGACGTGCTGCACGCGGAGCGGGACGAGCAGCTGCTCATCGCGTACGCGATCGTGTTCGCGGTCGCGGCGGTCAACGCGCTCGGCGGCGCGCGCGTGCCATCCGCGTCCGAGCCCGCGCCGCCTCCGCTCTCGGTGCGCCGTCGCCTCGCGTTGCTCTCGCCGCTCGCGCTCCTCCTCTACTTCGTGACGCCGGCGAGCTACGACTGGATCTGGCCCATCAACGCGCGCTTCCCGCTCCTCGCGATCCTCTTCGCCATTCCGTCGCTGCCGCGTCAGCGGGGCGCGATCGGCGCGCTCGTCCTCGCCGGTGCGCTCGCGATCTCGATGCTCTCGAGCGCCGAGGTGACGCGCGCGTTCACCGCGTTCGACGAGGAGGAGGTCGGATCGCTCGACGAGGCGATCGCGTCGATGCCCGAGGGCGCGCGGGTGGCTGGCCTGGTGTTCGATCGCGGCTCACGTGAGGTCAAGTTCTCTCCCTTCATCCACTCCGTGGCGTGGGCGCAGGCGCAGAACGGCGGCGCGGTGATGTTCACGTTCGCCGACTTCCCGCAGAGCCCGTTCGTGTTCCGCGAGGATCATCGCCCGCCGCGCGTCCCACCGCGCTGGGAGTGGACGCCCGAGCGCGTCGATCCGGATCGCGATCTCGCTTGGTACGACTATGTGCTCGTGCGCGGTGGGCCGGGACGGATCGCCGATCCGCGGCAACCCTACGAGCAGGTGTTCGCGAGCGACCACTGGCGCGTCTATCGCCGGCGCCGCTGAGTCCTGAGGTAAGGTCGCGTCGTGCTCGACCGCGCCTCGATCGTCGCGCCCGTGGGGTGGAGCCGTTGGCTCGTGCCGCCGGCCGCGCTCGCGGTGCACCTCGCGATCGGTCAGGCGTACGCGTGGAGCGTGTTCAAGCCGCCGCTCGAGGACGTGCTGTCGCTCAGCGGCACCGAGAGCGCGCTGCCGTTCCAACTCGGCATCGTGATGCTCGGGCTGAGCGCGGCGTTCGGAGGCACGCTCGTCGAGACGAAGGGCCCGCGCTGGGCGATGGCGGTGGCCGGCGCGGCGTGGGCGGGCGGCTTCCTCGTCGCGGCGGTCGGCGTGCTCACTCACCAGTACTGGCTCGTCGTGCTCGGCTACGGCGGCATCGGCGGGATCGGCCTCGGCATCGGCTACATCTCGCCCGTCTCGACGCTGATCAAGTGGTTCCCCGATCGACCGGGCCTCGCGACGGGGATCGCGATCATGGGCTTCGGCGGCGGCGCGCTGATCGCGTCGCCGTGGTCGAGCGCGATGCTCGACGCGTTCGGACGCGAAGCGAGCGGCGTCGCGACGGCGTTCGCCGTGCACGGCGTCGCATACGCGCTCCTGATGTCGCTCGGCGTCTGGCTCGTCCGCGTGCCACGCGACGGATGGCGGCCGGCCGGGTGGGATCCCGCCGCGTCCAAGCGCGCCCCGGAGGGCGCGAGCGTGTCGGCGAGGAACGCGATCCGTACTCCGCAATTTTGGTTGTTGTGGCTGGTCCTCTGCCTCAACGTCACGGCCGGCATCGGCATCCTCGAGAAGGCGGCGCCGATGCTCACCGACTCGTTCTCGGGGACGTCGGCCGCGGTGAGCGCGGGGACGGCGGCGGGCTTCGTCGCGCTCTTGAGCGCGGCCAACATGATCGGCCGCATCGTGTGGTCGTCGACCTCCGACGCGATCGGGCGGAAGAACGTCTACCGTCTCTACCTCGGCGTCGGCGCGCTCCTCTACCTCACCCTCGCGCTGGCCGGCGCGAGCTCGCGCCCGTTGTTCGTGCTCGCCGCCGCGACGCTCATCTCGTTCTACGGCGGCGGCTTCGCGACGGTGCCCGCGTACCTCCGCGATCTCTTCGGCACGTACCAGGTCGGCGCGATCCACGGGCGCCTCCTCACCGCGTGGTCGCTCGCTGGGATCCTGGGTCCGTTGATCGTCAACGCGATCGCCGACGTGCAAGAGGCCGAAGGCGAGAGCGGACCCGCGCTCTATCGCACGTCGTTCTTCGTGATGATCGGCCTCCTCGCGGTCGGGTTCGTGTGCAACGAGCTCATCCGTCCCGTACACGAGCGGCATCGCGAGCCTGCGTCGGCCGCCGCGAGCGCGGCGAAGCCCGACGCGAAGGGCGAGTCGGAAGACGTGACGCCGCGACCGTTGCGCATGGCGTTCGCCTGGCTCGCGGTCGGCGTCCCGTTCGCGTACGGCGTCGTTCAGCTGGCGCGCAAGGTGCTCCCGTTGTTCGCGTGAGCAGGCGTTCCTGCAGTACACGATCGCGGAGACCGGTGACGGGCCCGCCGTCGCGGGACGCGAGGACGTCCGCGCGGCGGGCTGGGAGGCGACCGATCGACTCACGGACGGGAGCGCGAACGGCACGCTCTCGCTCTTCCCGATCCCTGCGCGCGCGCCCGGCGCGACGATCAGCCTGTCCGGGACGCTGGTCGCGCGACCCGGAACGACCGGAGACATCCGCCTCGTCGTCGCCGAGCGGGATTGACGGCCCGACGCGGTGCGGTCGTGAGTTCGGGCTACCGGATGCCGATGAGCTTGTGCGTTTGGAGCGAGAGCCGCCAGCGCGGGCGCGCCATGCACAGTGACAACGCGATTCGCGTATTCTCCTCGCGCGCCGGTCCGTCCATCGGTTGCACGAAGAAGTGTGCGAACGCGAGGTCCTCGAAGCGCTCGGGCTCCGCGCCCGGCTGCGGATGCACGAGCTTCAGCTCGTCGCCGCGCGTCACCACGAGCTCGGAGCCCGCCTTCGGGCTCACGCACACCCAGTCGACGCCGTCGGGGACGGGGAGCGTGCCGTTCGTCTCGATCGCGATCTCGAACCCGCGCGCATGCAGCGCATCGATCAGCGCAGCGTCGAGCTGGAGCAGCGGCTCGCCGCCCGTGCACACGACGTACGGCGCGCCGCCCCCCGGCCAGGCGCGCGCGACGCGCTCGGCGAGCGCCGCCGCGCTCTCGAATCGGCCGCCGCCGTCTCCATCGACGCCGACGAAGTCCGTGTCGCAGAACCGGCAGATCGCACGCGCGCGATCCTCCTCGCGCCCCGTCCAAAGGTTGCAGCCGGCGAAGCGCACGAAGACGGCGGCGCGCCCGGTGCGCGCGCCCTCGCCCTGGAGCGTGAAGAACAGCTCTTTGACCGAGTAGGTCACGAGCGCATCCTGCCGCGCGCGCGCGGCGTGGCAAGCGGTCCGCGCTCGCGAGGGTCAGCCCGCGTCGACGTCTCCCGCGTCGACGTCTCCCGCGTCGACGTCCCCGGCGTCGAGGTCGCCCGCGTCGACGTCCCCCGCGTCGGGCTCACCGGCATCGATCCCACCGGCGTCGCGTCGTCCCGCGTCCGGCCCGCCCGCGTCCGGCGTACCTGCATCGAAGCAAAACCGATTGCATACCGTCATCGTGTCGGACGCGCCGTACGCCTCGACCGTGACCTCGATCTCGTTCGGGAAGTCCCAGAACATCCAGAACGGCTCGCGGGTGCGGCGGCCGCCGGGGACCTCCGAGGTCTGCACCGGTTGGCTGCCCGTCGTGATCGTGTTGCCGGTGCTCGGATCACGGATCGTGTAGTTGAGCGCCGCGCACTCCGGCGCCGCGGTGGGGCCCATGTAGAAGACTTCGATGAAGAGCATGTCGCTGCCCTGGCCGCCGGTCACCGCGCTCGCGGTGAGCTCGATCGAGTCGACCGTCGCGTCGTCGGCGTCGTCGCAGTTCGCGCGCGGCGGCGTGTCCGGTCCGCACATGCAACCGAGGATCTGGAGGAGTAACGAGACCGTACCGATGGCCAGGCCGAGCCGACGCTTCATGCGCGACAGCCTATCACCGGGTCGGGCGCGCGCCTCGGCGGCGAGGAGGCGTCGGTTCGGTCGGCGCGCTCCCGCCGAGCAGCTGCTGGAGGAGCCGCTCCGGATCGACGCCGTCGGCGCCGCCCGCGCCGCCGAGCTGTCGCAGTAGTCCCTCGAGGTCGGGCGCGCCGCCACCGTCGGCGCCGCCGAGCAGCGCGGGGAGCTGGCTCCCGAGCAGCGCGCGCAACTGCGGATCCATCGACTCGTCGCCGAGCATCCGGCCGAGGTCGGGCTGGCCGAGATCGTCGTCACCGTGCGCCTGATCGAGCCAGCGCGCGACGAGCGCGCGCACCCGCGCGGCGTGGCTGCCTCGCGCCATCCGATCGAAGAGCGCGCGCGGCGGCGCGGTGACGAAGCGGTAGTCGGTCGCATAGCTCCGCAGCGCGGAGAAGAAGCGGCGATCGCCGAGCCGGCGGCGGAGCTCGACATAGAGGAAAGGCGCCTTGCCGTAGACGATGCCGCCGTAGCTCAGCATGTCGTCGAACGCGCTGGCGGGGCGGTCTGCGGCCGCGTCGGGGTGACCGAGCAGGCGCATCATGTGGTAGCCGGCGAGCACCTGCTGATCGGCCTCGCGGCGCGCGCGCTCCGCGCCGTAGCGGTCTTCGACGTAGAGGAGCGCGGAGTACTGAGCGAGCGCCTCATCCTGCACGGGATGTTGACGTGAGTCGCTCCCTACGACCGCATGCCAGTACTGATGCGCGACCTCGTGCGCGGTGACGAATTCGAGCATCGCGGCGCGACGCTCCGGACCCTGGGTCGCGCTGAGCAAGCCGCCGAGCGGCGAGGACGCGTCGGCGGAGGGCGCGCGATAGAACATCGACGCGACGGTGACCATCGAGCTGAACTCGACGCCGCCGGCACCGCCGACGATCGGCGCCTCGACGACGTCGAGGGTGCGGAACGGATAGGGGCCGAAGCGGCGCTCGAACGTCTGGAGCGCCTGGGCGGCCGCTTCGAGCACCTGGCCGCCCGCGGTCTCGTCGCCGGTGATGAACCACGAGCGCACGCGCACGCCGCCGACGTCCCGATCGCGATGGACGAGGCGCGGGGAGGCGACGATCGCGAGCTCGCGGAGGAGCGCCCCCTCGATGTCGCGCTCGGTGCGATCCCCGACCACGCGAACGGGTCCTTCCTCGCCGGTGGCCACGACCTCGACACCGTCGCGCACGCGCAGCCGCACGCGGTAGCTCGCGAGCTCGTCCGTGGTGAGGTCGCCGATCCCACTCCCGTCATCGAGCTCCCAGCGTCCCGCGCGGCGCCGCGCGAGCACCGCAAAGAACCCTGACATGCTGACGACGCCCTCGGAGACCGACAGGAGGCCGTAGTCCGACCCCGCGTTCGAGAAGAGCGCACCGAGCCCGTTGAGCCCGGCCCCCTCCATCGACGTCTCGCGCGCGCTCAGCTGGCGGAGGCGGCCTCGCAGGCGGAGGTGCACGGTGCGCGTGGCGCCGGGGGCGAGCGGGCGATCCAGCATCACCACGATCGCGCTCGCGCTCGGGGTCTCGATGCGGCAGCCGTCGCACGCGCGGTCGACGAGCTCGACGAGCGGCGAGGGCGCCGAGGCGTTCGCCCAGATGCGGAACGCGATCGAGGAGAGCGGCGCCGTGCCGTCGTTGGTGAAGGTGGCGCGCTCGTCGACGGTAAACGTCCCTGCCGTGTCGTCGAGGTCCACCTCCAGCGCGTACGACGGCATGGCGGCGATGGCGGCGGCCGGCGGGGCGAGGTCCGCGCTGCGGAGCCCCGCGGGCACCTGTGCCGAGGCGGGGGTGGCGGCGAGGAGCGCGAGAACGAGAGCGGCGAGCGCGCGCATCCGTCGGAAGGTAGCAGCGTCGAGAGGCCACGACCCGGTGTCTACGTCGATTGTGATCTGCGGTCCGCGACAGAGGGATTCCGTGTCCGACTCCTTGCCCTTGCCCTTGCCCCTGCCCCGGCCCCTGCCCGATTCCGATGATTCCGAATCCGAATCCGAATCCGATTCCGAATCCGATTCCGAATCCGATTCCGAATCCGATTCCGATTCCGAATCCGATTCCGATTCCGAATCCGATTCCGATTCCGACACCGTTTCCGAATCCGAATCCGATCCCGAATCCGATTCCGAATCCGATTCCGAATCCGAATCCGAATCCGATTCCGAATCTGACGGCTCCCCTCATTTCGAGGAGGAAAGTTAAGTAGTTTCGATCACTTCGGAGTTTGATCAGCAGGCAGAGCGCGCATGCAGCATCCTGGAGTCTGCAAGAACCA
>JBFWYI010000026.1:0-108935 GCA_050186575.1 Sandaracinaceae bacterium
AGCTCCTCAACTCATCGCATTCCCCTTTCCCAGGCTTGACCTGGCGCACCGAAGCGACGAAGCCAGCGCATCGCGCTGGGGGCGCAGCCCTCCTTGAGGCGGTGCGCGCTCGGAGGGCACCCTGGGGCACCCGAACGGACGAGCTCTCTACCTCGACGGTCGCAATGAACGTCGACGCGAAGGAATCGGAATCGGAATCGGAATCGGAATCCGAGCTACCGCCGCACGCCCCACAGGACTTCGCTCGTGTGCACCGCGCCGCGGTCCACCACGAGGTGTTGGTAGCCCATCGACATGCGCACGTCGGACGCGTGCTGCCCGAACTGGCGCCACGTGTAGTGCGTCAGCTCGCCGACCGTGAGGATGGCGTTGCGCGGGTCGTTGTCCGCCTCGCCCTGGATGCCGACGCGCAAGAAGTGCGAGAGGTAGCCGCCCGCTTGGAAGCGGCCCGCCACCGCGCTCGTCACGTCCTCCTCGCTCGAGAACATCCCGACTCGGCCCGGCTGCGTGATCACGTCCTTGCTGAACCCGCCCGCGAAGCACGCGTCGATCGCGACGAGCGCGACGCGCGCGTGGATCTGATCGAACAGGCGGCCGAGCTCGTCGTCCATCAGCTCGCCGTCGTAGACGTAGAGATACTCGTCGCGCGAATCGAGCTCGCGCGGGTCGTGGCTCTCGTTCGTCTGCCCGCCGTGACCGGAGTAGAAGAACACGAACACGTCGTCCGGACGGATCCGCGCCGCCACCGCCGTCATCGCCTGGCGGATGCCGCTCAGCGTCGCCTGCGAGTCCGTCAACAAGAACTCTTGATCGGAAGGCATGTTGCCCTGGTTGCGGATCGCCTCCGCGAGCTTGCGCGCGTCGTTCGCGCACTCGGGGAGATCGTTGGTGCTCCCGGGGTAGTCCGTGATCCCCGCGAAGAGCCCCCACACGCGGCCGCCCGCGCCGTTGGGGCCCGGCGGCGGACCGACCACCGACGCGCCCTCGGTGATCGAGAGCGTGTAGCGACCGGTCTCCCCGGGGCGATAGCTCGTGACCGTGACGCGATAGTCGCCGGGCTCGGCGGCGGGGATGTCGACGCCGCTGTCGAGGCCCGCGCCCGGGGTGAGGTCGTCGTTGTCGGTCTGCTCCCCGCTCGGCGAGCGCACGATCAGATAGGTGTCGAACTGCGTCGACGTCAGCCGGATCGACACCGCGGAGCCCGCGGTGAACCGCATCGGATATACGTCGGAGAACTCGCCGCTCTGGAGCGTGCGATCCCCCTGCGCGAGGTTGCCGGTCTCCGTGCGCGTAGTCCCGCCGGCCGGCGTCGGGGCCGGCGTCGGAGTCGGCGTCGGAGTCGGCGTCGGCACCGGCGTCGGCGTGACGCCGGGCTCCGGCGTGCTCGCCCCGCCCTCCACGTCGGAGCCGCGTACCGTCAACGTATAGTGACCGACTTCACCCGGGCGATAGCTCGTGACGAGGACGCGCCACGGACCCGCCTCGCTCACCTGGAGATCGAGCCCCGCGTCGAGCGACTGTCCGGGGTTCATGTCGTCGTTGTCGCGCTGCGGCCCGGTCGGCGGACGCACGATGAGGTACGGATCGATCTCGGTGGAGCGCGCTTCGAGGCGGATGCGCGTGCCGACCGGCCACTCGAACGTGTACTCGTCGTAGAATTCGCCGCTCTCCAACGTGGAGTCGCCCTGCGCGAGGTCGCCGGTCTGCTCGTGCTGCGGCGCGCCTTCGGGCGGCGCACCGGTCGCCTCGGTGTCGCGCTGGGTGAGCACCTTGAGCTCGTACGCGCCGGCCTCGCCCGCGCGGTAGCTCGTGGTGACGATGCGATACGTGCCCGAGCGCGCGAGCTCGATCTCGACGCGCGAGCTCGTGGTCCCACCGTAGTCGTCGTTCTCCCAGAGCTCGCCGCCCGGGCCCTCGACGCGGAGGAAGCAGTCGAACGCCGACGACTCGAGCTCCACCGCGACGGCGCCGCGATCCTCGTCGCGCGCGGTGAGCTCGTACACGTCGAAGTACTCGCCGCTCGGGAGCCGCGCGTCCGTCGTGGAGAGCTCGCCGTTGAGGCGGTCGCCGATCCGCACGGGGAGCGCGTGCGCGTCGGTGGGCGCGGTCGGCGTATCGTTGCCGGGTTGCGTCGTCGGGTTGCGCGGACCGGGGTCTGCCGAGCCGCCTCCGGTGAGCCGCCGCAGCAGCTCGTTGAACTGATGGTGCGCTCGAGTGAGCAAGGGAGCTTGATCCGACGTGGAGTCGCGAACGGTCACCGTGTAGCGCATCCCCGGCTCGCCCATCACCTGCAGCCGATACGTGCCGGGGTTCGGCGCATCGTAGCCCCCGTTCGACGCCTGCAGGGTGAGCCCGCCCGGACCGACCAGCGTGGTGGTCGGCGCCGCTCCGCGTCGACGCACCGCGATCTGCGCCGGACGATCGAGCACGATGACGTAGCTGTCGAAGCGCTGGCCGCCGCTCAGCTCGTGGTCGGTCGCCTGGATCTCGCCGGCCACCTCCTGCCCGATCGAGAGGTTCGGCGTCTCTTGGTCCTCGCCGTCCACCCGCCGTGCGCCAATCGAGTACGCGCCCTCGCCGCGATCGGAGTACGCGCGCACCTCGATCTTCATCTGTCCCGCCGCGCGAGAGATGAGCTCGATGCGCGAGCGCGTGATGTCCCCCTCGTAGTCGTCGTTGACCAGCGCGCCGGAGTCGGGCGGCGTCACCTCGAGGATCGGATCGAACGCGCTCGAGGTGAGCTCGACGACGATCCGCTCTCCGGCCGCGACCTCCACGAAGTAGCGATCGAAGCGCCCGCGCCCGTCGCTCGTGTCCTCGTTCGTGAGCGAGCCGCTCTCCTCGAGCAGCGGCCCGCGCGGCGCCTGGGGCTCGCTCGGCGCCTCGTCATTCGAGGACGACGAACCGGAGTCGTCGTCGCCACACGCGACGGCCAAGGAGAGCCCGAGACAAGGCCACAGCGCCCAGCGGAGATCACGGATGCGCATGCGGCAACCATAACCGACTCCGCTTGACAGGGAAGAGAGCGCACCGAATGGTCCGCCTCCATGACGACGGACACGGGCTCGGCACACGGCCATCACATTCAAGGGCCCACGCTGTTTGGTCACCCGACCGGTCTGTTCCAGCTCTTCTTCGCCGAGATGTGGGAGCGCTTCTCCTACTACGGGATGAGAGCGCTCCTGCTCTTCTACATGATCAAGGGCTTCCTCGGTCTCAACGACGGGCAGGCCTACGGCGTCTACGGCGCGTACACCGCGCTCGTCTACATGACGCCGTACTTCGGCGGGATGCTCGCCGACCGCTTGCTCGGCCGTCGCCGCGCGGTGGTGATCGGCGGCCTCCTCATGGCGGCGGGCCACCTCCTGATGACGGTGGAGAACCGCACCGCGTTCTTCGGCGCGCTCGCGCTGCTGATCGTCGGCAACGGCTTCTTCAAACCGAACATCTCGACGATCGTTGGCGAGCTCTACCCGAAGACGAGCGAGAAGAAGGACGCCGGCTTCACGATCTTCTACATGGGCATCAACCTCGGCGCCGCGATGAGCCCCATCGTGTGCGGCTACGTCGGCGAGACGTACGGCTGGCACTACGGGTTCGGCCTCGCGACGATCGGGATGCTCATCGGCGTCGCGGTGTTCGTCGCGCCGACCATCGTGACGCAGGTGCTGATCGGTGGCGGCGCGCTCGCCGTCGCGATCGCGATGCCGTTCTGGCAGGACTCGATGCTCCAGCTCGCGGTGCGCATCTTCCTCGGCGTAATGCTCGCGATCGCGGGCGCCGTCGCGGTGCGCGCGCTCGGCAAGGGACCTCTGCCCGCGTCGGCGGGTGCGCCGCCCGACGCGGAGAAGCTCAAGAAGCCGCTCGGCGGGATCTTGCGCGCCGACTACGCGGTGTACCTCGGAAGCCTCGTGGCGGTCGTGGTGTTCGCGTTCGTCGTGCAGAACAACGCGATCGCGGGCTGGGTGCTCAACATCACCGGCGTCGTGTTCGTGGCGTATCTCGTCTACGACATGGCGACGAAGTGCACGACGGTGGAGTGGCACCGCCTCGTCGTCGTGCTGGTGCTGTTCTTCTTCAACATGCTGTTCTGGGCGTTCTTCGAGCAGGCGGGGACGAGCCTCAACAACTGGACGGACCGCAACATCGATCGCGTGCTCGAGACCGAGCACGTGACGGAGGATCAGGTCGGCACGACGATCCGGTTCCGCGTCGCGCCGAGCACCGGCGACGAAACGCTCGCCGCGCTGCCGCTACTGTCGCAGGAGCAGCTCGGGCACGTGAACACCAACCCGGAGATGCGCGAGCAGATCGCGGCCGCGATCCACGCGGTGGAGCAGAAGCGCAACGAGAACCGTGATGGCGACAGCGCGGTCACCGAAGCGCAGATGGACGACCTCTCGGCGCGCGTGCGCGAGTCGAGCGAGCTCACCATGACGGGGCTCACGTATCTGCGGGCCGCGACGTCGAGCGAGATCGATCTCCCCGAGGCCCGCGTGGTCGAGTGGGAGGTCTCGCCCAACAACGTCGGGATGGGCCTCTCCGACTCCGAGATCCCCGCGTCCGAGTACCAGGCGGCGAACCCGATCTACATCATCCTGTTCGGCCTGCCGCTCAGCCTGCTCTGGGCGTTCCTCGCCGCGCGCAAACGCGACCCGAGCACCCCGGTGAAGTTCGCGCTCGGCATCGCCCAGCTCGGGGTCGGCTTCCTGATCTTCTATTGGGGTGCGAAGTCGGCCGACGCGCGCGGGATGTCGCCGATGTGGTTCCTCTTGATCGGCTGGTTACTCGTCACGATCGGCGAGCTCTTCAGCTCCCCGGTCGGCCTCTCGATGGTCACCAAGCTCTCGCCGTCGCGCCTCGTGAGCACGGTGATGGGCGGCTGGTTCCTCGCCACCGCGTTCTCGAACCTGCTCGCGTCGATCATCGCGAAGCTCACCGGGGTGAGCGAAGGCGAAGAAGGTTTGCAGTTCATCCCTTCGCCGGTCGACACGGTGTCGACGTACGGCGACGTGTTCGGGCTCATCGGCGCGGCCTCGCTCGGGGCTGCGATCGTGGGCCTGATCCTCGCGCCGATGCTCACGAAGTGGATGCACCCCGAGGTCGAGGACGACGACGAGGATCGCCCGGCCGCCGCGCACTGACGGCGACAACGCCCCGGTCCCCGTGCACGTGCACGTCCTCGTGCACCTGCTCGTCCTCGTGCTCGTCCTCGTCCTCGTCCTCGTCCTCGTGCACGTACACGTGCTCGTCCTCGTACACGGCCGGCGGGAACGAACACGGCGAACGGTCGACGATGACCGTCGACGGTCGACGTGAACGTTGAACGGATGACGGTGAACGGATCACGGGCGACGGACTACGCGCGACGCGCGACGGACTACGCGCGACGGGCGACGGATCGCGGATACTGGCTCAGCGGCACCGGACGAATCCGACCCTCGGGTGCTCGGCCACGATGTCGTGGAACTCGCCGTCGCGCTCCGGTACGTCGAGCGCGTCTAGACTGTACACCGCAAACGTCGCGTCGCCCGCGGTCCCCAGGCGCTCGACGCACTCCGCGCGCATCGGCCCGATTCCCTCGATCGTGACCGCGTGCTCGGCAGGCTCGTCGCGGGCGAACGACCAGCATGCGACGCCGATCCACCATACGCACGGGTGACCGGCTCGTGGCTCAGTCCGCGCGCGGCTCGGATCGTCGAGGAGATAGTCCGGGAACTCGTTGCGCACGCGCCGCTCGAGCGGCATCTCGACCGGGCCCGTCACGACGTCGACGTCGGACGGAGCGCGCCGCGCGATCGCATAGGCCTGCGCGTGGACCGACGGGTACCGGAGCGCGGCGAGCCCGACGAGCGAGCCGAGGCCGAGCGCGAGCGCGGCGGTCGGCGCCACCGCGCGCAGCCATCCCGATGGGCGGCGCGGCGCGGCGCACCCCGCCAAGAGGAGCAACGGGACGTGCGCATCGAGCTGATAGCGGACGTAGTCGGTGCGACACGCCGCGACGAGCATGGCGGGGACGAGCAGCGTCAGCGTCGCGCCGCCGAGCGCGAGGGCGGCGCGCGCGCGTGACGCGCGGACGAGCGCGACGGCGCCGATCAGCACGAGCGGGAGGAGCGCGAACGACGTGAGGCTCGGATCGAACAGCGCGTCTCGGGGACCGAGCGTCCGCATCGCGATGTCGAGCGGCGCCACCGCACGGTCCGCCCCGGCGCCGGCCGCGCGCGCGAGATCCGGGCCGTGGGTCGCGAGGGTCCACGCGAGGAGGAGCAGCGCGAGCGCGTGCACCGGCAGAGGGATCGTCGCGGGCCCCCGCGGCACCGCGAGCAGCACGAGCGCGACACCGACGAACGGGAGGAGCGCGGTGAGCACGCGCAGCTCGGCCGCGAGGCAGAGCGCCAACGCCGCGGCGACCCATCCGATCGCCGCGTCGCGATCCGTACCCGCGCGGCGCGCCGCGAGGCCGAGCGCGATCCCGATCGCGAACAGGGTGAGCGCGGGGGCGCGCGCGCTCTCCGACGCCGACAACATCACGTGCGACGGATGAAGGAGCAACCCGCCCGCCGCGAGGGTGGCGCCGCCGGGCCGATCCGGCGCGAGTGATCGCGACGCCGCGTAGAGCGCGGGCACCGCGAGAGCCCCGAACGCCGCGTTGACGATGAACACCGCGTCGGTGGGGAGCCCGAGCGCAGCGAGGATCGCGCGCATCGACGACGGGTATGCGACGCCGTAGAGGTCCGCCTCGTGGTGGCGGCCGCCCGCCCAGCCGACCGCGAGGCCCCGCAGCTCCGCGATCGCGTGCTCGTTCGCGTGGAGCGGGCTCGGGCCGCTGACGGAGGCGCGCACGAGGAACGCGAGCACCCCGAGGGCGAGCGCGATCGCGACGTCGCGGGGAGGCGGCCGCGCGCGCACGAGGAGCGCGAGGGCGAGGAGCGCGAGGAGCACCCACGACGCGATCCGTCGGGCGGCGCCGAGCGGGTCGACCCACGTCGCCGACGGTAACTCCGGATGCGCATCATCGGACGCGGCGGTGACCGCTTCGGTGCCCCAGAACGATCCGTCGTCGCGCGCGCGCACCCGCTCGAGGAGCTCGCGGGCCGCGGCGTCGGCTTCTCGGGTGGCGTCGCCCGAGAGCCTATAGACCGCAAAGCTCGGCGTCTCCCCGATCCGGGTCGCGTCGAGCTCCGCCTCGCGCGCCGCGAGGGCCAGCTCCGCGCGCGGGTGCTCGGCGTCCCCGAGGACCACGACCACGCGGCTCGGCTCGATGCGCACCCCGCCGATCGGGATGGAGAGCGGGGCGTCGCCCTCGTCGAACACCAGCGCGCGCACCCGCGGCTCAGACTCGGGAGGGAGCACGCGACGTTGCGCTGCCGCGAGCGCGGGAGAGACCGCGATCGCCACGGCGACCGCGAGCGCAGGGACCCTGGTCGACGCCGCCATCGCTCGATCGAACCACATCGTCCGCGCGTCGGACGGGTTTTTCACCGAGCTCGGATGGATAGAGGCGATGGACGCAGGAGATGCGGGTTACCGAGCTTCTCCACGTCGACTTCGGTGTGAGGCTCGGCGCAGCGGAGAAGCCCCGTCGGGCGGGCCGACGGGGCGTCCGTTCGCGGAGCGCGAGCGCGACGGGAACGCGGGCGCTATGGGAACAGCATGCAGCCGCCGGCGCAGCCCGGCGTCCCGTCCTCGCAACGCGGCATGCACTGGTTGGTGCAGCCGGCGATCCCGCACGGGTAGCAGCACGCGAGGCCGGCGCCGCATACGTCGCCCGTGCCGTCGCAGTCCGCGCCGTTCGGGAGACCGAACGTGCTCGTGCAGAGCCCCATCACGCACTCGACGCGCGCCGCGCGCGCTCCCGTGTCGGTCGTGCCGTCGTCGGCCTCGGTGGGACGCGGTGCGCAACCGCAACCCGGATACATCCCACGGCAGCTCGCCTCGGCCGCGGCGAACGCATCCGCGACGTCGGCGCGCAGGCCGAGCGCGCGCAGCGAGCCGCAGCAGTCGCTCTGGTGCTCGTAGACCGCGCAGTCGCTCACGTCCGCGCACGTCCGATCGAAGTCCGGGAACGTCTCCGCCGTCCCCACGCCGCACACGACCTCGTCGCAGACCAACGTGCCGCACGTCGTGCAGAGGTCGCCGCCCTCGTAGTGACAGCCCATCGGCGGCGCCGCGCACTCGATCGGGGTGGCGCACCCCGCGTCGGCGACGCCCCCGTCATCACACACCACCGTGCCGCAGGTGACGCACGGGTCGGAGCCCTCGTAGTGACAGCCCATCGGTGGGGCCGCACATTCGAGCGGCACGCAGCCGTCGGCGCCGGGCCCCGCATCATGCGAACCACCGCCAGCATCCTCGGTAGCGATGTTCGCGTCGGGGTCGCAGCCCCCGACGCTCAAGAGCGCGACGGCCGACGCGAGCGCGGTGTGGATCGACAAACGACGAAGCAAGATGGGCATCGTGATCTCCTCGTGCCCTGAGTGCGGGCACCCTCGTTCGGGCTTCGAAGAAAATGCACGAGGGCGAGCGCTACTCGGTCCGGTCGAGCATGCGCGCGACACGCGCGCGGTAGATGCCGCGCGGATAGCGCACGAGGAAGCGATCGGCGCGGCGCTCCGCTTCGGTGCGGCGGCCAGCGCGGAGGAGCGCGTCGATCGCGATCATCTCACGCTCGTGGGTGAGCTGGCCGGCGGGGAAGTCGCGCTCGTGCTCGCGGACGAGCGCGAGGGTCGCGCTCGGATCGTCGGCGACGCTCGCCCGCGCGCGCTCGAGGAGCGCGGCCTCGCGCGCCAACGCGTCGGCGTCGGGCTCGGCCGCCGTGATCGTATCAGGCACGTCTCGTTGCCCGACCGCGCGCGCCGGTCTCGCGGCCGAGGGCGTCGACGGTGGCGACTCCACGGTCGGCGCTTCGACCACCGCGTCCTCCTCGACGGCTGCCTCGGTCGGTGGCGCCTCGTCGAGCGCGGGCTCGGACGCGCGCGACGTCGCCCGCGGCGCGGACGGATCCGCACGCTCGGTCGACGCGACGTGGACGGGCGGATCGTCCGGCGCATCCTCGCTCGCGACGAAGAGCGCACCGCCGCCGATCGCGGTGATCGCGAGGAGACCGATCGCGAGCTTGAGGCCGACCCCACCGGCCGCGGCGGCCGCCGTCGGCGCGGTCGCGGCGAGCGACGCCGCCACGACCGCGGCGGCGCGGCGCGCGTCCTCGTCGAACGCGGGCGGCGCGGCGCCATGCGAGAGCAGCGCGCGCACGTCCTCCGGCACCGACGCGTCGTCTTTCCAACGCACGGGATCGGTCATGACCGCACCTGCTTTCTCCGCGCGCCGCGCTCCGCCGCGCTGCTCGCGTGGCGATGCTCGCTCCGCGCGCGGACCCGCGCGAGGCTCTGCTCGAAGTCCTTGCGTGCGGCGTGGAGGCGCGAGTGGATCGTGCCGACCGGGACGTCCATGAGCTCGGCGAGCTCCGCGCACGAGAAGCCTTCGAGCTCGTACATCACGAAGAGCGCGCGGCGCTCGGGCTCGATGCCGTCGAGCACCTCCTCGAGCTGCCGGCGCCCCTCGCGCGCGAGCGCGGCCTCTTCCGGGGTGGCGCCGGGATGGGGGACCGTCGCGTCGACCGCGTCGCTCCGGAGCTCCTCGCGTCGGACGTGCGCGCGGCGGCGCTGGGCGGCCGCGACGCGCAGGCAGATCCCGAACAGCCAGGTCGTGATGCGACCCTCGCCGCGGTACGAGTCGAGCTTCTTGTGTACGACGACGAGCACCTCCTGGAGCGCGTCGGGCACGTCCGCGCTCCGCACGCCGAGGCGATGGAGGCTCGCCCAGAGAAACTCCCCATGCGCGCGGTACACCTGCTCGACGTCGAGCGCGTCCGAGGGCGCATCGACGAGCTGCATGAGCGGGGTTCGGACGGACAGGGTGAGCACCTCGGGCTTGAGTGCGCGGACCCCACGATCCGCTTCACCAGAATTGCACTCCGGCGCTGAGCCGTCCTCCAGGAACCACGTAGGGCTGTTGAAACTCGGGGTTTTCACGACCCACGACCCGGAACGCCCAACGCACCAGCGGGACCGTGCCCTCGATCGCGAGGGCCAGGTAGACGCGCTCCTCGATGAGCACGCCGAGCTCGGCGGTCGCCCGCACCGCGCCCCAGGCGTAGTCCCCGGGCTGGGCGGGGACGAGGTCGAACACCACCGCGTGGATCGCGCCGGCCGCCCCGCCGACACAGCCCTCGCCGATCAATGGACCGACGCGGAACGCCTCGACGCAGAGATCGAGCGCGGCCGCGGTGAGACCGAACGAGAACGAGCCGTCCATCCCCCCGGAGCCGACCTCGGGCGAGAAGATCACGCCGGCGCGCCAGCGGAGGATCTCGAAGAGGCGCGCGTCGGTGTTGAGCGCGAGACCGCCCGCCACGCCGGGCACGAGGTCGATCGCGAGGTACGCGCCGACCATGACGCGCGCGTCGAGCGGCGTGGACGGCGTCGCAACGTCGATGGCGTCGTCCTCTGCCGGACGGGGCGGTGGGTCGCTCGGATCGGCGAGCCGAGGCTCCGGGTCCGGCGGCGGCTCGATCGGCGATGGATCGGGCTCGGGATCGCGCTCGAGCGGCGGCTCGGGGTCCGGCGGCGGCGCCAGCGCGGCGTCCGGATCGATCGCGAGCGCGATAGCGAGCGCGATCGCGGCGTCGAGAGCATGACAATCTTCGCTGTCGCTCGTGAGCTCGCGCTCGCCGCGCTCCGGCGATCCGTCCTCCTGCGTGAAGAGCCGCGCCACCCACCGCTCGCCCTCGCGTGCGATGCTGCCCTCGATCGTCTGAGCGCGACCGCCGAACGGATCGCGGCGCAGGCGACGGACCACCTCGCGCTCGAGCGCCGACTGATCGACGCAGGTCTCCGCGGATCCGAGCCGCACCCAACGGAGCCTCGCGCCCTCCCCGCCGCCGACCTGCGCGCGTACCGTCGCCGGCCAGACCAGCGCGAGCGCCAACGCGGCGAGTCGGGTGCGCCCCATCGGCGAATGGATACCACGAGGCACCCGCGCGTCCTTCGCCGCGCACCGGGGCGACCGCGATCCGACCTTGCTGGCCGACCGAGTCGTGCCGACGCAGGCCGGTGGGTGCTCGATCGATGTCCTCCTCGGTGGACTCCTCCGAGGTGAGCCTCGCTCAAGCTCCTCTTCGCTCAGCCGCGAGGAGGTCTTCGGCGAAGACGCTCGCCAGCGCCATGATGGTGTGCTGCGGGTTCACGCCGAGGTTCGTCGGGATCACCGATGCGTCGGCGACCACCAAGCCCTCGTAGCCGTGCACGCGACCCGACTCGTCCGTCACCGCGCGGCTCGCGTCGGCGCCCATCGTCGCGCCGCCGAAGAGGTGACTCAAGACCGCGATGTACGCGCGCGGATCGAGCGGGGCGTCGTCGAGCAGCGCGAGCTGGTCAGGCGTAATCGAATACGGCATCCCATAGATACCGAGGATGAGCTTGTCGCACCCCGCCTCGACGTGCATGCGCGCGACGAGCTTGATGCCCTCGCGGAACCGCAGCATGTCTTGCTTATTCAGCGTGTAGTGGATCACCGGGCGACCGAACATCCCGCGCTTCACGGTGCCGACCGACTCCGCGCGCACCGCGTGCACCCACATGCAGAGGTTCCGGTACTCGGTGAGCTTCTCCATCAGCTCGAGGCCGCCGCCGCTCAGCCGGCTCGCCACCATCTCGAACGGGATGCTCAGCGTCTCGAGCTTGAGGCCCGGGTCCACGCGAAACGCGGTGGACGCCCAGCCCTGCGTCGCGCCTGTGTTCGTGTCGACCGGGTCGGGGTAGATGCCGAACACGCCGGTGCCGGGGTGCGAGCGGAAGCCCTCCCCGAGGGCGCGGCTCTTCACGCCGGACGCCATCAAGAGCGGCGCGGTGTGGGTCACGCTCGCAGCCAGCAACACGGCTTTCGTCGCGCGCACGAAGAAGCGCGCGCCCGCCTTCTTCGTGCGCGGGTGCTCGAAGCGGCCCTCGACGCCGACCGCGCGCTTGCCCTCGAAGCGCACCTTCGACACGGGCGCGGAGCTCAGCACGTGCCCGCCGCGCTCGAGCACCTCCGGGATGTAGTTGAGGTTGGTGCTCTGCTTCTTCTTCGCGCGACAGCCTTGGAGGCACTGACCGCGACCCTCGCAGCCTTTCGTGTAGCGGCGGATCCAATGGCTCTCGAAGCCGGAGCGCTCGGCGCCGATCATCGCGAGCCGGTTGCTGTGACCGCGCGAGGCCTCCGGCACCTCTTCGACGAAGAGCTCCGCTTCGATGCGCTCCTGGTGCGCCCACACGCGCTCGGCGAGCGCGTCGCCGCCGACGCCGTGCTCGCGCTGCCACTGCGCGAAGATGTCGCCCGGCGTGCGCACGCAGATCGCGGAGTTGATCACGGTGGTGCCGCCCACCGTGCGCGCCTGGACGATCGGCCAGAACGCGCGACCGCGCGTGATCTGCGCGCCCCAGTCGTCGAAGAGGTCGCGCATCGCGCCGTAGGTGCTCGACGGATAGTGCTCGGGGTCGCGCCACGCCCCCGCCTCGACGATCGCGACGCGCGCGCCACCGCGCGCGAGGATCACCGCCGCGCTCGCGCCGCCCGCGCCGCTGCCGACGACGACGTAGTCGACCTCGAGATCGACCGCTTCCTCTTCGCGATACCCGAGGTGGCTCACTCAGTACCTCGCCGCCGGGATCTCGACGGGTCGGTCGCCGCCCTCGAGCCCGACCTCGCTCCCCGTCCGCCAGGTGTCGGGGTCCGCCGGGTACGGCGCCATCGCCATCTTCGCGCGCACCTTCGCGTGCTGCCCCCAGCAGAGCCCGGCCTGCAACTTCAAGAGGAAGACGGCTTGTCGGATCAGATAGATCGGAATGGTGGTGATGCGCGACGCGTGGCGATCGAGGAGCCGCCGCGGAAGCAGGAACGACGGCACCGGCAGGAACACGGTGAGCAGCGGCGTCGACACGAACACGAACGTGGCGAGCAAGAGCCCCGCCCACATCAGCGTCGTGGAGTCCTCGCGGAAGCGCCGCACGAACGCGACGTCGTCCGTGTCCTCCACGCCGGGAAGCGCCTCGGTGCGCGGGTAGAGGGCGCGCATCGCGTGGCGGATGAACCACTCCAGCACGACGCCCTTGTAGCGAACGCGCACCCATCGCGACAAGGGACTCCATCGGTGGCTCGCGCGCCGTCACCCGCCCATTTCCGAGCGCTCCGCGCGCTGCCGCATTAGTCTTCGTCGCGCCGGATGCGCCCCCTCTTCGGTCCGCTGGTCGCCCTCGTGGGGATCGGCATCGCGCTCAGCCCGCTCGACGCACCTACCGCGGCGCCGTGCCGTGCCGCCTCGCGCAGCGGCTCGCGTCCGCCGAGCACGATCGTCGATCCGACCCCGGACATGCCGGGCACCGCGCCCGCCATCGAGATGCCTCAACACCTGCGCGGGTTCGGCCCGGCGCTCGATCGCGCGCGCGCCGGCCACGGGATCGTCCGCGTGACCCACCTCGGCGACTCGTCGATCGGGATGGACGGCCTGCCACACGAATTGCGGTCTCGATATCAGCGGGTCTACGGCGACGCGGGCCCGGGGTTCGTGCTGCTCCAGCCGCACTCCGCGAGCTATCTGAACCGCGCCGCCACCGTGCGCGCGGAGCCGGCGTGGAGCCTCTGCTTCATCATCCGCCGCTGCCTGCGCGACGGGCGCTACGGCCTCGGCGGCGTGTCGGTGGAGTCCCCGCGCGGCGCGCAGACGGTCATCCGCCCGCGCGACGGGCGAGCGGTGCAGCGCGCCGAGCTCTGGTACCTCGCGCAGCCGGGCGGCGGCGAGCTCGGCTTCACGTTCGGCCCGGGCGGTCAGGAGCGCATCGCCACCGCGGCCGACGGGCTCGAGGATCGCTGGCGCACGCTCGAGCGCGCGGCCGGCGATCACACCGCCACCGTACGCGCGCTCGGCGGAGGACGCGCGCGCGCGTTCGGCGTCGTGCTCGAGAACGATGGCCCCGGCGTGGTGTGGGACACGCTCAGCATGATCGGCGCGTTCACCCCGCGGCTGCTCGCGCATGACGAGGCGCACTTCCGCTCGCAGCTCTCGCACCGCGGCTCCGACCTCGTCATCCTGAGCTACGGGGGCAACGACCTTCGCCGTCTCGTGGGACGCGGGCTCACCGAGGCGACCCTCGGAGACGAGACGCACCGCGTGCTCGCTCGCGTGCGCTCGGCGCTGCCGGACGCGGGCTGCCTCGTGATCGGGATCAACGATCACGCGCGCTCCGGCAACGCGGTGATCGAGCCGGCCCACGTCGGGGCGGTCGAGGCCGCGCAGCGCGGAGCCGCGGCGCGCGCGGGGTGCGCGTACTGGAGCACGCTGAGCGCGATGGGCGGTCCCGCCACGTTCGAGCGCTGGCGCCAGCGCGGCCTCGCGAGCGACGACGGCAAGCACCTCAGCCCGCGGGGGCGCGCGGTGATCGGGGGGCGCCTGTTCGCCGCGCTCGAGGACGCGCACGCGGGGGGCACGCGGTGAGCCGAGCGCCCGCGCGCGCCGACTACGACGCGATCGTCGACGCCCTGCCGTTCGGCGAGGCCGCGCACGAGGCGTTCGGGCTCGTGAAGCGGACGTACACGATCGGACGCCGCGGGATCGCGCTCACCAAGGCGACGCCGCTCTTCCACGATCTGCGCGATCCGAACGTGATGCCGCGCCTCGTCCCGGGGTGCGAGTTCTATCCGTTCAAGCGGCGCACCGACGTCGTCGTGCGCGGGCACGCGTTCGCAAAGGGCGGCACCCCGACGCCGGAGCGGACCATCGCGCTCGCGGTCGGTGATCGCATGAAGATGCTCGACGTGATCGGGAGGCGCACCGCGCGATGGGAGGGCGGCCGGCCGCGCTTCGGCGACCCGGAGCCGTTCGTGCGGATGCCGGTGAGCTGGCGGGAGGCGTACGGCGGGGTCGATCCGCGGCTCCCGTTCGATGCGACGCGCGGCGGCGCCCACCCCGGCGTCTATCCGCGCAACCCGCTCGGCAAGGGCTACGTCGTCCTCGATGCGAGCACCGAGATCGAGCTGCCGAACCTCGAGGATCCGAGCCGTCGCCTCACCGAGGCGCTCCTCGTGGTCGGCGACCCCTCGCGCTGGTGGCAACAACCTTTGCCTTGGTGCTTCGAATACACGCTGCCGCTCATGTTCCCGCGCCGCCAGTGGCTCGGCCCCGGCGCGATGGTAGACGTCCCCACCGCGTCGCCGCTCGAAGAGGTGCGGCGTGGGTTCCTCCGCCGCGACTTCCGCGAGGCGAGCGCGCTCGTGTCCAGCTCCACGCCGAGCGACGAGTTCTACCAGGAGGCGCCGTTCGGTCAGACGTTCGACCCGCTCGCGCCCGGGACCGTCGTGGCGATCGAGGGGATGACGCCCGACCGCGACAATGTGACGTTCGAAGTACCGAGCGCGCCGGCCGTAGAGATCCGCGTGCGGGGGCAGGCCTACGAGGTACCCACGCTGCTCGGCACGCTCCTCGTCGAGCCGGGGCTCGGGCGCGCGTCGTTCGTGTGGATCGCGCGGCTCGAACGGCTGCCACACCCGATCGCGGCCGGCCCGGACCGCGTGTTGCCGCTCTCGATCCGGGTGGACGGAGACGAGCCGATCGCGCACGCGCCGCCGGCCGGCTTCGTGGCGGCGGACGTGACGGAGCGCGTGGTGCTCCCGGTCGACGATCCCGACATCCCGATCACGAAGCAGACCGTGCTCCCCGAGGCGGCGCAGTCGGTGATCACCGGCACCCTCGTGCTCAACGAGGCGCAGCTCCGCGGCGACGAGCGAGTACCGATGAGCGAGGACACGCGTCCGCGCGTCCCGCTGAGCCTCGCGGACGTGCTCGGCGCCGACGTCGGCGTGGACCTGCTCGACGCCGAGCCCTCCGAGGAGTCGACGCTCGACAGCGAGGAGAGCACCGTGCTGGTCACGCTCGAGACGGAGGTCGAGGACGACGATGGGTTCGACCGCGCGACCGACCCGGGCGAGCCGCGCTCGAGCTGACGCGCGAGCCGACGCGACGCTCGAGCCGAGTCAGCGTGCGCGCGCGACGACGTCCTCGCGGAACTTCCGCAGCGACGCGATGATCGCGACGGCGCGCGAGTCGTCGTGGAACGTGCGCACCGCGATCTCGAGCTCGGGCATGATCTGCTCGAGGTCCTTGACGTCGAGGCGCTGGGCCGAGACCCCGGCGCGCTCGCAGGCGCGACGGACGCTGCTCGAGGCGATGAGCGGCGACAGCTCGGTACGCTTGGCGAGCGCGGCGACGAGCTCGGCCGAGGTCATGCGCTCATCCAGGCTCGGACCAATCGCAGCATGTGGTCGGCACAGAACTCGTTGACCCACCCGACGTGCCCGGGCTCGACCGCGAGGACCGCCGCCGCCGCCACGCGCACCATGTGCTCCGCGGTCTCGGCGAGCGGAAAGCCGCTCTCCCTCAGTCCAGGAACGACCGTAGCGAGGTAGCCCTCTTGCGGCTCACGGTTTCCCTGCGACGCGGCGAGCATGATGTTCACGAACCCGACGATGAACTGCTTCGCCTCCGCCTCGCCGATCGGCGCGTTCGTGTTGCGCAGCTCCATCATCCGCTCGACCATCGCGTCTTCGGCGTAGCTGAGATCAGGTCCGGACCCCATCGTCATCCTCCGCGAGGGCGTCTCGCCCTTCGCCCACACCATACCTCAATGGCGCGCGCGCTCGACCTCGAGAGGGGGCGCGCGCGTGACGTCGAACCGGTCGATCGGGCCGCGCGGAACCCGTTTGGTGACGTAACCGCCGAGACGTCCCCCGCGCGCCGCGCGCGGGTATAGTGCTGGATCGTGGCGGGGCGGATCATCTCCAAGACCTGGTTGGGCGTGTTCCGCGACCTCGATCCCGGGGAGCGTCGGGAGATTGCGCTCGCCGCGTACGAAAATCCGAACCTCGAGAAGGCGCTGAACGTCGCCATCGCGTCGCACTACCGCGTGCGCCGGCAGAGCGTCGAGCGCTGGTCGATCGAGAAGCGCGCCGAGCACCTCTCGCGGATGCGTCGCATCTCGAGCGCGAAGCTCGCCGCCGCGATGCTCTCGCAGTTCCACCTCGTGCACCGCAAGAAGCTGGTCACGTGGCTCCTCGACTTCCTCAAGATCCCGCACCGCGACGGACTGATCCCGGACATCCGCGAGCTGGATCCGCCTCCCCGAAGCCGGCTCGTCGCCGCGCTCCGCCGGATGATCTCCGCGTTCCCGCGCCAGCAGGTGACGCTCTTCCTCGACGTCATCTCCTGCCAGAGCGAGTACCGCGTCTGGAGCGAGTTCGACGACGCGCGCTTCGAGGCGCTCGGCGACGAGGAGACGCGCTACGGGCCGCCGCAGCGCGCCGACCCGTTCTCCTCGAACCTCACGCAGGACTTCGCCACCGCGGGCCCGAAGGAGCCGGAGACCGCGAGCCCGGCCGTCGACGAGACGCCGCAGACGTTCACCACCCTCGACCAGATCCTGATGCGCACCGTGATCGCCTCGGTCGCCGACGTGCACGGCTCATTGACTCACGATAAGGCGGAGGATCTCGTCGAGGAGGTCATCCAGCTCAACCTCGATCGCCACGAGAGCTACTTCCACCGCGGCTTCTTGGCGGTGCTCCTCGGACGCGGGCTCGAGCTCGACTTCCCCGAGGCGAGCGACGTGCGCCGAGCGTGGTACGCGTGCGGCGCGATCGTGGCGTACCAGCGCCGCGCCGAGTTCGAGCGCATCGTCGAGCTGCTCGCGACGCGCCCGGACCTCGCGCGGGAGCTGACGCGCCCGGGCACCGGCTACGCGGAGCGGGTCGTCGGGATCGTGTTCGACGCGTTCAAGCGCACCCAACGCTTCGGCGAGATGGCGCGCTACCTCGAGCCCACCCTCGTCGGACGCGCGGGGCCTTCGCTCGCGCTCGGGCTCCTCGAGACCGCGTCGCTCCTCATCCGCGAGCGGCGCGAAGCGGAGGCGCGCGCGCTCCTCGAGATCCTCGTGAGCGCGCAGCCCCTGCTCCGCGACGAGCCCGACCTCCCGCCGAGCTTCTCGATCCTCTTGCAGCGTCGCAGCGCGCACTGCGCTCGGCTGCGCGGCGACTTCGCGACCGCCCGCCAACTCCTCGAGCCACAGCTCACGCTCGCCGACGAGGACGTGCGCGCCGACATCCTCGCCGACCTCGGTCTGATCGAGTGCGGGCTGCGCAGCCTCGCCGACGTGCGGCTCCCGCCCGAAGAGGGGCTCCTCCCCGAGTTCGGCGCCCAGTTCGAGAAGGGCTGGTCGTACTTCGTGAAGAGCGCGTCGCTCACCACCCGAGGGCGCAACCACGGCGACTTCTGCATGGGCATGGCGCTCTTCGCGCGCGGCGAGGTCGACAAGGCGGTGAGCCCGCTCGAGCGGGCCGTCGCGGGGATGGCCGCCGACCCCGAGCGGTACGGCCGCTTCGGTCCGCTCGACGGCGCGCGGATCGCGCTGGCCGTCGCGCTCGCCGAGCAGACCGACCTCGCGCGCGTGCCGTACGCGCGCGATCTGATCCGTCAGGCGCTCGAGGCGCGCGCCCGGATCCCGGAATACGCCTTGCGACGTGCGCTGAGCGCGATCGAGCTCGTCGACCCCGACGCGTCGGTCGAGCTGGCCACCGATCTGTACGCGTCGCTCGGCGCGCGCAGCCTGCCCGTCCTCATCGACACGCGGCTAGTGCGGCACGTCGACGGCGCGCTCGACGCGCTGCTCGAGTCGGCGCGGAGCCCCGAGCACTCGGACGCGCGCCGCTTCGACGAGGCGCTCGTGGTGCTCAAGGAGAGCCACGCGATGCGCGATGCGCCCTCGGAGCTCCCGGGCTCGCACCGCGAGCGGGCGACGGAGGCGTTCGACACGATGGTCGAGCTCGCCACCGAGCCGCCCGAGCGCGAGCGGCTCCTCGCGCTCCTCGACGAGCCGAACGGTCCCTGGCGCTCGGCGCTCGAGCCGATCGACGCGAGGATCCTCCGCGCCACGCTGCTCGAGCACGTCGGCGAGTTCGAGCAGGCGGCGAGCGAGCTCGCCGGCGCGTTCCACTCCGTGCTCGACGCGGACGACGAGTGGGCCCTCGGCAAGGCGGAGGCGCTCCTCGACGACATCCGCGCGCTCGGCGGCGCGGAGGCGGCCTCGCCGCTCGAGCCGAGGCTCGCGCAATACAAGCAGATCTTCGAGCGGCGCAGCCAATCGGGCCTCGTCGTGCCGCCGACCGCCGACCCGGCCGACTTCTACGGGCTCATCCTGATCATCGGCGGGAACGAGACGCAGGCCGCGCAGGACGCGTCCATCACGAGCGAGATCAAGGAGACGTGGCCGAACGCGAACCTCGTCTTCGAGCGCACCGGCTGGAGCAGCAACTGGGGCGATCAGCTCCGGACGATGGAGGGCGAGATCGAGCGCGCGCGCGCCCTGGTGGTGATGCGCTACGTGCGCACCAGCCTCGGGCGCGCGGTCCGCAAGCTGTGTGGGGAGCTCGACATCCCATGGGTCGCGTGCACCGGCAGCGGGCGCGCGTCGATGGTGCGCGCGATCGAGCAAGCGATCTTGCTGGCGTGGCGGCAGAGCGGAGAGCTGTCCGCCGCCGCGCACCGGGAGTGACGATGCGGCGATCGATCCGCGCGATGCTGCTCGTGCTGCTCGCGTCGTGCGACGGATCGGGGACCGACGTCGACGGAGGCCGCGACGCCAGCCTGCGCGACGGCGGCCCCCGCATCGACGGAGCGGTGCGGAGCGACGCGGCGGGGCTCGACGCAGCGGGGCTCGACGCGGCGGGGCTCGACGCGGCGGATCGCGACGCCGGCGCGCCCGACGGTCCGCCGGATCCCTCGACGCTCGAAGGCAAGCTGATGTTCGGCTACCAGGGCTGGTTCACCGCAGAGGGCGACGGAGCGCGCGTGGATCGATGGGCGCACTGGGCGGGCGGCGTCCCCGACGGGAGCAACGTGACGTTCGACGCGTGGCCCGATCTGACGGACTACGTCGCGGCGGGCGTGCCGCTCTACGACACGAACCTCCACCTCGCCGACGGGAGCGTCGCGCGCCTCTACAGCGCCTACGATCCCGAGGCGGTGGACCTCCACTTCGCGTGGATGGAGGAGCACGGCCTCGACGGCGTGTTCCTCCAGATGTTCGTCGGCGAGCTCACCGACGGGAGCGACCTCCGAGAGCTCCGCGATCGTGTCGCGCAAAACGTATTGAGCGGCGCGGAGGCGCACGATCGGGTCTTCGCGATCGAGTACGACCTGAGCGGCGCCGACCCGAGCACGTTGGTCGCGACGATCCGCGCGCACTGGGAGTGGGTCGTCAACGATCTCCGCGCGACCGCGAGCCCGCGCTACGTCCATCACCGCGGGCGTCCCGTCGTCGCGGTGTGGGGACCCGGGTTCACCGATCGCGCGGTGACCCCCGCCGTCGCGAACGCGCTCCTCGACTACTTCGAGAACGACGCACCCGAGCCGGTCACCGTGATGGGCGGCGTGCCCTCGTCGTGGCGCACGCTCGACGGCGACTCGCGGCCCGATCCGGCGTGGTCCGCCGTCTACGCGCGCTACGACGTCCTGAGCCCGTGGCTCGTCGGTCGCTTCGCCGACGAGGCGGGCGCGACGAGCTTCGTGCGCGATCGCGTGCGTCCCGACATCGCGCTCTGCCAGAGCCGCGGCCAGGACTACATGCCGACCGCGTTCCCCGGCTTCTCGTGGACGAACCTGATGCGCGGTATGCCGCTCAACCAGATCCCGCGGCTCGCCGGGCGTTTCTATTGGACGCAGCTCCGCGCGTACACCGACGCGGGCGCCACCATGGTGTTCAGCGCGATGTTCGACGAGGTCGACGAGGGCACGGCGATGTTCGAGCTCGCGCCGACCACGGCCGAGACCCCGGTCGACGGACGCTTCCTCGCGCTCGACGCGGACGGCTACTCGCTGCCGAGCGACTTCTACCTCCGGCTCGCGGGGCTCGCGACGCGCGCGCTCCATCGCGGCGACGCGTTCGCCGCCGATCCTCCGATCGGAGGCGGGACCCCGATGTGCTCGCCCCCCGACACGATGGAGGTGATGGGGCGGTGCGTCCCGAGCTGCGGCGCGGCCGGCGGCGACAGCTGCGACCCCGCGGTGTGCGCGTCGCGTCCGCACCTCGAGTCGTACGACTGCGCGGTGTGCTGCGACTCCACGCCCTGACGGCTTGAAGAAGAAGTGTGAAGGTCGGCTGGCCGCGCGGGGTGCCGCGGCCCAGGGTGGAACTCATGTCCCTGTACTCGATGTTGCGCGGCCACCGCGGAGCGACCGGGTTCGGCCATGCGTCGACCGCGGAGCAAGTCACCGCCGGCGTGGACCTGTCCGGCGAGACGATCCTGATCACCGGGATCAACAGCGGCCTGGGCGAGGAGAGCGCCCGCGTGTTGCACATGCGCGGCGCGCGGATCCTCGGCGCGGCGCGCTCGCTCGACAAAGCGCAAGCCGCGTGTCGCTCGCTCGGCGACGACGCGGTGCCGCTCGCGTGCGAGCTGTCCGAGCCGGCGTCCGTGCGCGCGTGCGTCGACAAGGTGAAGCGCTACGGGACGATCGACGTGATCCTCTGCAACGCGGGGATCATGGCGCTCCCCGAGCGCACGATTCACCACGGGCAGGAGCTGCAGTTCCTCACCAACCACATCGGCCACTTCCTCCTCGTGACGGGGCTGACCGACGCGCTCGCCGACGACGGGCGCGTGGTGATGCTCTCGAGCGCCGCACACGCGTGGGCGCCGACCGGCGGCATCAAGCTCGACGACCTCACGTTCGAGCGGGGCTACACGCCGAACGCGGCGTACGGACAGTCGAAGCTCGCGAACCTCCTCTTCGCGCGCTCGCTCGCGAAGCGCTTCGAGGGCACGAAGAAGACCGCCAACGCGGTGCACCCGGGCGTGATCGCGACGAACCTGGCGCGCCACATGTCGCCGATCGTCCAGGCGCTCATGCCGGTGGCCGCTGCCATCGCGATGAAGAGCATCCCTCAGGGCGCGGCGACCCAGTGCTTCGTCGCCGCGAACCCGGCCGCCGCCGACCTCAGCGGCGAATACTTCGCCGACTGCAACGTCGCCCGTTCCTCGCGCTACGGACGCGACATGGACCTCGCCGAGAAGCTCTGGGACCGCACCGAAGAGATCGTCCAGGCTCTCTGATCCGTGCGGGGTTTGAGCTATCCTCGCTCGCGTGTCGCCTGACCACGCGGTGAGCGGTCGGGAGCGCTCCCCACGGTCGAGGTTCGGGGGGCGCGGGACGTGGGCCCTCACCCTCTCTCTCGCACTCGCGTTCGGCTGCGAGGGCGGCTCGCTGGTGGTCGTCGAGCTGCGCACCGATCTCGTCGCGGGGGCCGAGCTCACCGGCGTCGAGGTCACGATGGACGGCGAGACGGTGGGGACATACGCGCCGCGCGCGGGCGACGACTTCGTCACCGGAGTGCGCGTCGCGAGCATCGACGACGTGACGCACGGGCGGCACACGTTCGAGGTCGTGGTCGAGCGGGGTGCGCAACCTGCCTTGCGACGTCCGGTGCTCGTCGAGGTGACCCAGGCGAGGTCCATCACGATCGTGATCTCGCGCGACTGCGCGGACGTGGACTGCTCGATGAGCGGCGAGCGCACCGCGTGCTTCGCCGGCACCTGCGTGAGGCCCGAGTGCACGGTGGAGAGCTCGGAGGCATGCGTCGAAGGCGCCGTGTGCATGACGAGCGCGGAGTGCCCGCCGAGGGACGCGTGCGCGGTCGCGCGCTGCGAGAGCGGCGCGTGCCTCTACTCGTCGGCCGGCATGTGCGGACCCGACACCTACTGCGATCCGGATCGCGGGTGCCTCCCGCTCTCGACGCCGACCGACGGAGGTGTCGACGCGGGCGGCATCGACGCCGGCCCCGGCTCCGACGCGGGCCCGCGCGACGCGGGTCCGCCGGACGCGGGCCCCGCCGACGCAGGTCCGTGCGTCGACGCGGACGAAGACGGCTTCACGACCTGCGCGGGCGACTGCGACGACGCCGACCCGTTCACCCACCCGGGGGCGGTCGAGGTGTGCGGCGACGGGCGCGTCAACGATTGTGTCTCGGCTACACCCGACGCGATCTGCATGGGCCTCGGCACGTTCGTAGCACGGCCGCCGCTCGGCGCGCCGGGCAACCCCGGAACTCGGGCGGCCCCCGTCGACACCATCGTGGCGGGGATGAACAACGCGACGACGATCGGCGGCGGCGTCGACGTGTTCGTCGACCTCGGGACCTACCCTGAGGACTTCGCCATGCGCGACGGCATCTCGGTGATCGGCGGCATGGACTCTTCGGACGGCTGGCGCTTCGATCCCGACGACGTCACCCGGCGACCGGTCCTCGCGCCGCCCGGCAACGAGGGCCTCACGTTCCCGGCGGGGACCGGCGCGGCGACCGAGCTCGTCGCGTTCGAAGTCCGCGGCTCGAGCATGGGCGTCGTCAACCTCGCGGTCGGGTTCGCGGCCACCTCCTCGGGAGTGATCCGCCACTGCACGCTGATCGGGGGGACCGGCTCGGCTTCGTCGATCGTCGTCGCGATCAATCGACCCGGCGCGCCGAGCAGCGCCGTGCCCGTGATCGAAGCGAGCCGACTGCGGCTCGGATCCGGACCGGCGAGCTACGGCATCAAGTCGATCTCGACGTCGCCTCGGATCACCGACGTCGACATCGAGCTCACCGGCATGAGCGAGGACGGTTACGCGATCGATCTCGACTCGCCGGTCGCCGCGAGCCTCGACGGTGTCGTGATCACGTCGGTCGGGGGCGTGTACTCGCGCGTGGTCGGGATCCAGGAGTTCGGCGGGAGCGCGACGATCACGCGCGCGCAGGTGTTCGTCGGTCGCGGAGCGCTGCGCAGCATCGGGGTCCGCCTCGGGGAGGCCATCGAGACCGCGTACCTGACGAACAGCGTGATCTACGGCGGGATCGGCCCGGACACGACGGCCGTGCAGGTCGATTACGAGAACGGCTTCCCGGCCACCGGACCGGACATCCGGATCCACTCGTGCACCCTCGACGGGGGCTCGCAGCTCCTCGACAGCGGGCGATCGATCGGGCTCCAGCTCCTCGACCCAACCTCGGGCACCGCGCGCGGGTACGTCCGCCTGCTCTCGTCGATCGTCCGCGCCGGGACGAGCGACAACCGCACTTGCATCGCCGAGGACGGACCGCGCCTCGACATCGAGCGGCTCTCGGCCAACGCGTACTACGTACCACCGGGAGGCGGCGAATCGGCGATCTACCTCGACGAGGGGACGATCCCGCTCGACCTCGGCGGCGCGAACGCCCTCCCCGCGAGCGTCACGCCCTCGATCCGAAACGACTGCGCGATGGTCGATCCTCGTCCGTCCGGCGACCACCACCTCACCACGACGTCGATGTGCATCGATCGCGGCACGACCGAGGACATGCCGGCCACGGACTTGGACGAGGGACCCCGCCCGCTCGGCGCGGGCCCCGACATCGGCGCCGACGAGCTGCGCTGACGTCAGGCGGCCGCGCGCTCGGCCACGTACCCCATCGCGTCGCCGAGCGGGCTCGTCCCGATCACCGCGAAGCCATGCGTCGCGAGGAGCGCGCGGATCTGCGCGTCCGATCGCACGCGCAGCGACAGCGTCAACGTCTGTTCCACCCCCGACTCACGCTCGACGATGTGCGTGGTGATCGTCCGCACCTCGCGCGTGGGATCCCAGCTCGCGCGCTCCTCGAGGCGACACACCGCGCCGGTGCGCGGGTGGACGAACCGCGGGACGAACGCGACGCCGCGCTGGGTCGCCGGATCGGGGAGGAGCGAGTCGAACACGAAGCGCCCGCCCTCCGCGAGGTGCGCCTTCACCGTGCCGAAGAGGCCCGCCTCGTCGTCCGGGCTCCCGAAGTGCGCGAGGCCGTTGAACGCCAACGTCACGCGATCGAAGCGCGCGCCGAGACGTGCCGTGCGCGCGTCGGCGAGCTCGGTCTCGAGCTCGAGCCCCTCCGGCGCGTCGGCGGTGAGCTGCGCGAGCATCGCCGCGCTGTCGTCGAGCGCGACCACGCGTGCCCCCGCCGCCGCGAGCGGGATGCTCACGCGCCCTGCGCCCGCGCCGAGATCGAGCACGCTCGCCACCCCCGCGCACTCGCGCAGATAGAACGCGACGTCGTGGGTCCGCTCGGCGAAGAGCATGCGATAGAGCGCCGCCTCCGCGTAGACGCTGTCGGCCACGGAGACCGACGTTACGGGTGCTGAGCGGCGGCGTCCACGCTACAACCTCGTCGTGTCCGAGCCCTCCCTCGTCCCGGCCCCGGGCCGCGCCACCTCGGTCGCGCGCGTGACCCGCGCCTGGTACGTCGTGTGCGCGAGCGACGAGCTCGGCCGCGCCCCGATCCAGCGCACGTTGCTCGACGTCCCGCTCGTGATCTTCCGCGCCAACGATGGAGGGGGCGGCGTCGGCGCGCTCGTCGATCGCTGCCCGCATCGCAACGTGCCGCTCTCGATGGGGCGCGTGAAGAACGGCGAGCTCGAGTGCGCGTACCACGGCTGGCGCTTCACCACCGAGGGCAAGTGCACCAAGGTCCCCGCGCTCGTCGGCATCTCCGAAGGGTCGGCGCGCAACGCGGACGCCCGCCCCTGTCGCGAGCAAGACGGCTTCATCTGGGTCTGGGCCTCGGCCACCGACGCGCCCGACCGCGAGCCGTTCTCGTTCCCGCTGCTCGGCGACGCGCGCTACACGAGCGTGCGCCAGAGGGTGGTGGCGGAGTCGACCCTCTACGCCGCGGCGGAGAACGCGCTCGACGTCCCGCACACGTCGTTCCTCCACGCGGGCCTGTTCCGGCAGGACCAACCGAAGCGCAACCGCATCGACGTGGTGGTGCGCCGCTGGCCGGACCGCGTCGAGGCCGAGTACATCGGCGAGCCGCGCCCCGAAGGCCTCGTCGGCCGTGTGCTCTCACCGCGCGGCGGCGTGGTGAAGCACTTCGATCGGTTCCTCCTCCCGTCGATCGTGCAGGTCGAGTACGAGCTCGACGCGGCGCACATCCTCGTGAGCGCGGCGCTCACCCCGGAGTCGGACTACCGTACCCACCTCCACGCGGTGGTGAGCTTCCGGCTGCCGATCCCGGGAAAGCCGCTCGTCCCGTTCCTCAAACCGCTCGCGCTCCGCATCTTCGGTCAGGACGCGAGCATCCTCGCGCGGCAGACGAAGAACATCCGGCGCTTCGGCGAGGAGGCGTACGTCTCGACGGAGGTCGACGTCCTCGGGCCACACATCCTCCGGCTCCTCCGCGCGGCCGAGCGGGATCGGGTCAGCGTCGATCCGAGCGCCGCGCCGGCCGAGAAGCGCTTCGCCATGGAGATCTAGTCATGTCCACGTCGCCCGTGTCCGCCTCGCTACGGCAAACCGCGTTCACCCAGCAGGTCGGCATCGAGACGCCACTCATCTGCGGCGCGATGTACCCGTGCAGCAACCCCGAGCTCGTCGCCGCCGTGAGCGCCGCGGGCGGGATCGGGATCGTACAGCCGATCTCGCTCACGTTCGTACACGGCCACGAGCTGCGCGCCGGGCTGCGGCTGATCCGTCGGCTCACCGATCGTCCGATCGGCTTCAACGCGTTGGTCGAGAAATCGTCCAAAGCGTACGAGGATCGGATGCGGCGCTGGGTCGACGTCGCCCTCGACGAAGGCGTGCGCTTCTTCATCACCGCCCTCGGCAACCCGCGCTGGGTCGTCGACGCAGTCCACGCGGTCGGCGGCACCGTCTATCACGACGTCACGGATCGACGCTGGGCCGAGAAGGCGCTCGAGGCGAACGTCGACGGGCTCATCTGCGTCAACTCGCGCGCCGGCGGCCACGCCGGTCAGAAGACGCCCGAGGTGCTGATGGACGAGCTCGGCGATCTCGGCGTCCCGCTCGTCTGCGCGGGCGGCATCGGCGATCCGGCCGGGTTCCGGCGGGCGCTCGAGCTCGGCTACGCGGCCGCGCAGCTCGGGACGCGCTTCATCGCGACCACCGAGTGCAAGGCGCACGACGACTACAAACAAGCGATCCTGCGTGCGGAGGAGGACGACATCGTCCTCACCGAGACGATCAGCGGGATCCCGGTGGCGGTGATCCGGACGCCGTACATCGACAAGGTCGGCACCAAGGCGAGCTGGCTGATGAAGCGATTGCTCCGCCACCCCAAGGGCAAGCACTACGCGCGGATGTACTACGGCCTCAAGGGCATCTGGCAGCTCAAGCACGCCTCCTTGAAGGGCGGGAGCTACCGCGACTACTTCCAGGCCGGGCGCAGCGTCTCCGGGATCCACGCCATCGAGCCGGCCGGCGACGTGGTGCGCCGCTTCGCCGCCGCGCTGGACGACGCGGAGACTGGATTGGCGAGCGAGGATCCGCGATTCTCCCGCCCATGAGACGGCTCACCCTCCTCTCGCTCGGCCTAACTCTCCTCCTCGGGTGCGACGAGGAAGTAGTGCTGACGTGCGAGACCGATCCGGCGCGCGACTGCTGCGAGGAGTTCCCCGATCGTCCGGAGTGCGTGGCACCGCCCACGTGCGAGGACGACCCGACGCTCCCGATGTGCGCGTCGCGGTGTGACACCGATCCGCTCGCGCCGGTGTGCGTGCCTCCGGACGGTCGGCCCGCGGTCGCGGTCGAGGTGATCCGCGACGAGCTCGGCATCGCGCACATCTACGCCGAAAATGACGTAGACGCGTTCTGGGCGAGCGGCTACATGCAGGCGGTCGATCGGCTCGGACAGATGGACATCGTCCGCCGTGAAGTGCTCGGTCGTCAGGCGGAGGTCTTCGGGCCGGGACGCGTGGACAACGACACGCTGATGCGCACGCTCGGCCTCGCGCGCTGGACCGCGCTCGCGCTCGATCGCGCGCGCGTCGACAATCCGGAGGAGTACGCGCTGCTCATCGCGTGGACGCAGGGCGTGAACGCGCGGATCGCCGAGATCGCGGCCGGCGACGCCCCCCCCCCGCCCTCGTTCGCGCAGCTCGGCTACGCGCCAGAGCCGTGGGCGATCGAGGACGGCGCGGCGGTCGGCAAGCTGCTCCTGTTCGGATCGGCGAACCAGCTCTCGAACGACATCCTCGCGTCGGTGCTCCGTCAATACTTGCCCGACGTGTGGACGAACGTCCCGCTGCTCACCCCGCTGTTCGATGCGTTTACCGTCCCGCAAGACGAGCGCCCGATGCAGCTCACCTTCTCGCCTCGGCTGCCGACCCTTCCCTTCGAGACCCACCCCCTGCCGCCGGACACCGCGGCGCGCTTCGCGCGGCTGCGCGCCCAGCTCGGGACGGGCGCGGGGCGCGGCTCGAACAACTGGGCGGTGGCGGGCCGACACACCGCGAACGGTCGCCCGCTGGTGGCCGGCGATCCGCACCAGGGGCTCGAGGCCCCGAGCCGCTTCTACGCGCAGCACGTGCACAGCGCGAGCGGACGCTTCGACGTCGCGGGGTGGGAGTTCGTCGGCGCACCGGGGACCATCCTCGGCCACAACGCGCACGTCGCGTGGACGGCCACCCTCAACTACCCGGACATGATGGACCTCTGGGACGTCACGGTCGCGGAGACCAGCGCGAGCCTCGGCGGCAACGACGTCCCGATGACGCGCCGCACCGAGACGATCGAGGTCGCGGGAGGGACGCCGGTGACCATCGACGTGCTCAGCATCCCGGGCCGCGGCGTGATCTTGCCAGACGGCATCGCTCCCCTCGCGATCGGGCGCGCCGGCTCGCGGCTCCTCTTCCAGTGGACGGGCTTCGCGCCGACCGACGACATCGGCGGGGTGGTCTCGCTGAACACCGCAACCAGCGTGGACGCCTTCGAAGCGGCCGTAGACCGCATGGAGATCGGCTCGTTCAACTGGGTCGCCGGCGACGCGGAGGACATCACGTACATCAGCTCGATGTGGGTGCCCATCCGCGCGGAGGTGAGCCAGGACTCGCCGCCCTACGCGCTCCTCGATGGGCGAGATCCCAATTCCCTCTGGACGCGCGATCGGGTGGACCGCGCATCCTTGCCGCGCACCCGCGGGACGGAGCTCGGCTACGTCGGGACGGCCAACAACGATCCGTTCGGCGGCACGGCGGACGGCGATCCGACGAACGACCCGTACTACTTCGGAGCGTTCTTCGATCCGGGCTCGCGCGCCGCGCGCGTCTACCAGGAGCTCGACCGCCTGATCGCCGAGCACCCGGGCGCGATCGACGTCGCCGACATGGAGACGCTCCAGCTCGACACGCACTCGCTGTTCGCCGATCGGCTGATTCCGATCTTCGAGGACGCGTGGTCGCGGCTGCCCACCGACCCCGCGCTGGCGGAGTACCGCGATCGGCCCGAGCTCGAAGCTCTGCACGATATCTTGACGGCCTGGGATCGCCGCATGGTGCGCGGCTCGAACGGCGCGGTGGTGTTCACCGGGCTGCTCTACTTCTTCGCGAAGGCGGCGATCGGAGACGAGCTCACGCTCGCCTTCCAGGCGATCCTCGACGAGGAGTCGGTGTACCTGCTCAAGGTACCGATCCTCGCGGCGGAGGGCGCGTGGGACGACAGCCTCGCGCTCTTCCAGGACGGCGTGCCGCATACGGTCCTCGAGGCGCTCGAGCTCACGCACTTCTGGATCACGAACGTGCTCGACGTGACCGACCCGACGACCGTGACGTGGGATCAGATCCACTGCACGCGCCTCGACGGCCGCGACGGCATCACGGCGTGGAATTCGCTCGGCTGCGTCCCCACCGACGGCGGCGACGGTACCGTCAACGTCTCTTCCGCGAACATCCTCTCCGACGCCGGGGCGCGCGACAGCCATCGCTCGGGCAGCGGCCCGATCTACCGGATGGTCGCGACGTTCGGCGACGACGGCGTCCCCGAGGCGTACGTGACGTTCGTCCCCGGCAACGTCGAGGACCCGACGAGCCCGTACTGGCAGAGCGCGCTCGACGACTGGGTGGAGGGCCGCTACCGGCGCTTCCCGTTCCGACGCGCGGAGGTCGAGGCGGCGGCCGCCGAGACGTTCACGCTCGAGCCGTGACCGATCGGGGAAGCTCCCTTCGCTGCGCTCCGTACACAGTGCTTCGGAGTGCGTGCTTCGGAGTGCGTGCTTCCGAGCGCGTGCTTCGGAAGGGCCCTCCGATTGGCGAAGGGTCCCCATGGACACGGTCGCCTCGGTTTGCGAGGCTGGCCTAGAGAGGGAGGCGTTCATGAGTGAAGGCAACGGAATGGGTGGCCGACTGGTAGGCATCCTCGGCTTCGTGGGGATCATCATCCTGCTCAACGTCCTCTCCCAGGTCTTCGACTGGGGCTACTACTTCTACTGAGCCCGCCCCTGCGCTGGCATCGCGCGTTCGACGTCGCCCTCGGGCTGTCCGCGCTGTCGTGGGCGGTGATGGGCGTGCTCCGCGTCCCCGATCGACCGCTCGGACCGAAGCTCGCGCTCGCCGCGCTGAACTTGACTGCCGCGGTGCTGTTCTTCGCGCGCTCGCGAGCGGTCACCGAGCCGACGCTGCGCGGGCTCGCGTCCGCGATCCCGTCGATGATCCTCGGCGGTGCGGCGGTGAAGCTGACCGCCCACTGGAGCGTCGCGGGCCAGATCGTCTTCTGCGCGGGGGCCGCGTTCGCCGCGCTCTCGCTCGCCACCCTCGGCCGCTCGTTCTCGTTCTTCCCCGCCCGTCGCGACATCGTGGTGCGCGGGCCGTATCGATGGGTGCGTCACCCCGCGTACCTCGGCGAGCTTGTGATGGGGATCGGCTGCGCGATCGCGCTCCCGTGGCCGAACGCGCTCCTCGTCGGGCTCGCCGCGGCGAGCCTCGCGCTCCGCATCGGCGCGGAGGAACGGCTCCTCCGGGAGGACGAGATCTACGTCGCGTACATGGAGAAGGTGCGCTACCGCTTGGTCCCGTTCGTCTATTGATCGCAACCGATCTTGCGTAGCCTGACCGCCCCGCCGAGCGTTTGATACGCTCGGGCCATGCGATCGACGCTCGCCTCTACGCTCGTCCTCACGGTGGCCCTCGGCGCGCTGGCGATCGGATGTCGCCGGCGCGACGCCCCGACTCAGGACGCGCGCCGCGTCGAACGCTACGAGCGCTCGCTGATCCGCCTGGCCTCGCGCGACAGCCGGTGCTCTCCCGTAGAGGTGCAGCCGGTGCGGATCGCGGAGGACGTGTGGACCGCCAACACGTGCGCCGGTCCGTTCGACTACCACCTCTACTGCCGCAGCCGGGGCCGACGCTGGGCGAACTGCAGCTGGCATCGCATCCCTCGCGTCGAAGAGGCGGCGCAGAACGTCTTGATGTGTCCGATGACCGCCGTCCTCCAAGAGCCGACCGCCCAACCGCTCGTCCGGTTCGCGAACGGCTGCGGGCGCCGCGTGCAGATGAACCTCGCGTGCAACCAGGTCGGCTGCGGCTGGCTCGCCGCCGGCCCGCCGACGGGCCCGCCCGCGTCCCAGACGAACGCCACGGTCGTCGTCGTCCCTGCGCCGCCCGAGTAACGACGTCCGCGATCAGTGCGCCCACCACGGGCGGGCGCGCGGGCGCTCTTCCGCGACCGGCGGCGGAGCGGTCGGCGGCGGAGCGGTCGGCGGGCTCGTGGCGGGCGGCGTGGTCGGTGGGGTCGGAGGAGCCCCCGCCGCGCCGGGACGGGTCGGGACGGTGGCGGTCTGCGTAGCGCCTGGGATCGGCGCGTTCGGATCGGGCGGGGGCACCCACGCCTGCCCCTCGATCGGTGGAAGGAGCAGCGTGCGCAGGCGAAAGCGCCAGCGGTCCGGGCGCTCCATGATGAGGTCGTTCGTCAGTGAGCGCGCGGTCGCCTGACGCTCGTCGAAGTTCGTGACGTTGGTCCCGTCGAGCCGGAAGTTCAGCGCGTCGCGCAGGAACTCGAGCTGCTCTTCGTAGCGGTGGGCGGGCGTGACCTGCTCGGACTCACCCTCGGGCACGTCGCGAGGCGGAAGCGGCGCGAACTCGATGAGCCCCTCGAAGTACGAGCGCACGCCGAGCTCGGTCATCGACATCGGGTCGAGGCCGTTCGCCAGCCCGATCTGCTCCAAGCGCTCCTGCGCTCGGTCCCCCGCCACGCCCATGAGGTTCCCCGCGTTCGCCGTCCCCATCCCACCGAGGCGACCGAGCTGAGTCTGCGCGCGACGTTGCGCCAAATCACGCGCGCGCGCTTCCGCCGCCGAGGTGTCGAGGCCGCCCGCTCCCTCCGGTCCCTCCAGCGTCACGTTGTAGGCGATGCCGCGGATCAACCGCGTGATGAGCTGCGGCTCTCCGCTGGTGAACTCGACCAGCTCCTCGAGGTGCGCCTGCGGCGTCTGCGGTTGCACGACGTGGATCGAGTCGATGAAGTCCTGCCACTCCTCCACGTACCGATGGAGGAAGTAGCTACGCAACCCGGCGAGCTGCGCCTCGTGCTCGATCTGCGCTTCCCGCTCGTTGGCCGGCGGCACCGTGCCGAGCACCCAGTGCTCTCCGAAGAAGCGCGACGCGTCCTCCTCGAGCATGTGGTTGACGTGCTCCTCCCAGCCGCGCCGCGTGAACGCGCCGCGCACGACCTCTCTCGCTTGGAGGTTGTGAGGCGACCGACCCACGAGCTGGCCGAGCAAGAGGTCGGGGACGTTCCTCCGCTCGACTTCGTCGATGATGCCTTGGACGGCCATCTCGAAGCCCTCCACGGCCGCGAACACCGCGCGCATCCGGGTCACCGTCGACACGTCCCGATCCTGGTAGAGGTCGGGGTGCGATCCGAGCTGCGCGACGAAGTACGCGACGTTGTCCTCGATCATGGCGTACTCGTCGTCGCCGCGGCGCACGTTCGTCGCCTCGGCCCAGCGCGCGACGAGGCGTCGCTGGATGAACTCCCGATTCGCGTCGTCGAGCGCGGGCTCGTTCTCCTCGCTCGGGCGCGTCAAGAGGATGTGCAGCTTGAGACGCTCGTACATCGTGCGCATCTCGCTGGCCTGCGGGATCTCGCCCATCGCCTCGAACCGGCGAGCGAACCCGTCCATCGAGTGGGCATCGCCGAGGAGCAGCGGCAGGATCACGCGCTCCTCGAGCGCGTGCAGATACTCGGCCTGGACCGGCCCGAACACCGAGTCCTGGTACATGCCGAGCTGCATCATCACCGGCGGCCCGTCGTCGGCGTACCCGGCCAGCTCCTCGGTGCGCAGGCGCAAGGGCTCGAGCGCGGTCGGGTGGAGGAGCTCGCCGCCCTCCGTCGAGCCGCGCAGGTTCCCCCGCGCCGCGTCGACCCGCTCGCGCGTCTCGTCGAGGTAGCTCTGATTCAGCGCCCACGCGACGGTCGGCAGCCCGCTGATCCCGAGGGCGAACGAGAAGATGATCGCCGCCGCGAGCATCGTGCGGAGCCGCTGCCGCTTGAGCTCCTCGGGGCTCCGCGCCGCGACCTCGGCGTCCTTGAACACGACCTCCGCGAACATGTCGCGCAGGAAATAGCTCTTGCTCTCGACCTTCGGCTCGGGGAGCTGCACGAGCGGTTGGCCGAACGCCTCCGCCATCCGGCTCATCACGCGATCGATCGGCCGCCCCTCCTGGGTGCCGCTCGTGAGGTAGACGCCGCGCATCAGCGGAGTCTCGCGGAACACGTTGGGGAGGAAGAGCTGGTGGACGAACTCCTCGAGGTTCGACTTGAGCACCTCGAGCTGCTGCGGGAACCCGTAGATCAGCTCGCGGTTCGCCACCTTGCGCTCGTCGCCCATGCGCTTGGGTGCGCGCTTGCTCAGCGCCCTGAGGAGCTCGTCGAACCGCTCCGTGAAGTGCTCCTTCGGACCCGCGATCTTCTTGCTGAGGGGGACCGTGAATCCCCACATCTGACTGCGGTCCTCTTTGCTCATGTAGTCGAACGTCTCGACGAAGCCCGGGATGAGGTCGCACTTCGTGAACACCACGTAGACGGGCAAGCTCATGTGCAGGCGCTCCTGCACCTCGTCGATGCGCTCGCGGATGCGCCGGGCGAGCTCGCCCACGTCGTCCTCTCGCGCACCGCCGACGTCCCCGATCGAGACGGCGGCGATGATCCCGTTGAGCGGCTTGCGCGGTCGGAACCGCTTCACGAGATCCAGGAAGCCGAGCCACTCCTCGTGATCTTCGTCCTCCGTCGTCCAGCGACCGGCGGTGTCGAGGATCACCGCGTCGCTCGTCATCCACCAATCGCAGTTGCGCGTACCGCCGAGACCACGGACGCCGCCGCCCGACGCGGAGAGGTACGGGAACTGGAGCCCCGAGTTCCGGAGCGCGGTGCTCTTGCCGCAGCCCGGCGGCCCGATGATCGTGTACCAGGGCAGCGTGTAGAGAGCCTTCTTGCCCGCCTTCTTCGAGCCCTTGAGGGCCGTGACGGCCTTCTCGAACTCGGCGCGCATCTGCTCGATCTCGTGCTGGAGATCGGGCCGCGCGCTCGCGGCCTGCGACGCAGCCTGCGCGGCGAGCGCCTTCTCGAGGGCGCGCGCGGCTCGCCGCTCACGGAGCTTCTCGATCCCGACCAGCAGGATCAGCACGAGCGCGACCAACAGCGTGATCAGCGTCGGGATCCAGAGCGGAAACCGAATCACGATCGCGAGCACCCACGAGAGCACCACGATCACCGCGCCGACGATGTACTTGACCAAGGTCGGTCCTCCGTCCCCTCAGAAGGATACATAGAAGACCCGGTTCGGGTCCGATGTCTTTGCGTTTCGGTGCCTCGCGTCCGTCGCCATCGGTCCGAGACCTCTGCGGGGCTCGCCGCGGTGGGCGCGTGATGGGGCCCATGACCGCGGCGGACGATCGGGCCTGACCGCGCTCTTCCTCCGCGCCGCCCCCGGCGCGTGCGAGTCGAGCCTCCATCCCGGACGTGTGCCGGCCGTTTAGTACGGGGAGACGACCGCACCGGAGGCCGGCACCCGTCAGCCGCTGCCCACCGCGGGCCGACCGTGCGCGTCGACGCTGCCGAATCGATGTGCCGCGGGCCGCGCGTGCGAAGGGGACGTCTACGCGAAGCCGCGACCGAACGACTCGCCGTGCACGTCCAACGCCGGATGCCTCAGTGGCCACTGCGACGGGACATGCAGCGCGCCTGCGGCGTGCGCGGCCGCTCCGTGCCCTCGCGAACGACGAGCTCAGAGGACCGCGAGGCCGTGCTCTTCGCAGTCGCGGATCAGCACCGACGTCTCGGGCACGGCCACGCCGGGGATCCGGTTCGCGATCTGCCGCGCCGCCGCGCGGAGGTCCATCCGCGTCGGCACCGAGAAGTAGTGCTCGTGCGTGAGGCACTTCGCCGTGGCGAGCCGGTGTGCGGCGAGCGACAAGCTGCCGCACTCGTCGTACAGGCGGCGCAAGCCATCACGCTGTTGAATCACTTCGTTGAGCCACTCGATCGGGATCATGGTCAGCCTCCCTGTTCGAGACGTCTGGCCTCGTCTCTCGCTTCATTCGTCGGATCGATCGATTCGATCCGTCAGGCACGTCGTGGTCGTCGGTCCTTGGTCGTCTCGGTTTCGTGTCCTGGAGTGTGCAACCGGAGTGCCATCGCCCAGCCTCTGGCTCCGCTCCTTCGATCGGCCTATCGGAGCGGGATCTGGAGGTCAAAAAACCGACATTCGAGTCGCGATCACCGCGAAGCGAACGACGCGCCCAAGCCGCCAGCGACGATGTAGGTCTCGTGCGCATGAATCGACGCACCGCGCTCGCCGCCCTCGCTCTGTCGCTCGGTCTCCTGCCCGCCTCCGCCTCCGCGGATCTCGCGCCCTCGCCGCCGCCGCCGGTTCGGATCATCGGACGGTCGTCGTTGGTCACGGTGTCCGGCGGCGTCGACCACGCGCGCTACACGCTCCGGAACGAGAGCGACCAGCCGCTCGAGGTCTTCCTCGTGCAGGTGGTGGAGTACCAATCGAACGGCACCCGCGTGCCCTCCGAGATCGAGCGCGTCACCCGCGCCGAAGGCGGCGAGGCGCTCCGCCGCACGATGACCATCCCGGCACGCGGCAGCGTCGACGTGATCGTGTTCTTCCGAGAGCTGTCTCCCCGGGCGGACGGTTGGAACGTCGCCCTCCGCGCCACGGTGAACGGCGCGCGCGTCGAAGGCGTCGCCGAGATCCACCGGGGCCATCGGGACCCCGCGCGCAAGCGCGTCCACTAGGATTCCGGCGAACGGGCGCTGTGACCGCGGGCGGCCGTGACCTTGCGCGCCCCATGGCGCGATGGTCCACTCTGCTCCTCCATGGGTGTCGCGCCGCGACGACGTCGAGGATCGATCGCATGGGCCGCGTGGCTGACGCTGGCCCTCGCGGCGGTGGGCTCACGCGGCGTCGGCGCGCAGGACGACGAGCTGCCGGTCCGCTGTCGCGAGCTGTGTCAGACCGACCGCCGCGGTCACTTCGTCGCCCGCGACGACGTCGCCTCGAACGTCGCGCGCGTCGACGGCGACGACCTCCTCGCGATCGTGGATCGCACGCCGCTCGGCGCTCTGCCCATCGCGTACGCCCCGCGCGACCTCGTCGATCTCGCCACGATGCGCCCCGCCCGCGCGAGCGCGTGTACGCCGCCCGCGCGACAGTGCCTGCGCGCCGAGGCCGCCGAGGCGTATCGCTCCCTCGCCGCCGCGCTGCGCGAGCTCGGCGAGCGCCCCCACGTATCGTCCGCGTTCCGCGGCTATCAAGTGCAGTGCGCCACGTTCCTCGGCTGGGCGCGAGACGATGGCTTCTGCGTGGCGACGGAGAGCAGCGCGCTGCCCGGCCACAGCGAGCACCAGCTCGGCACCACGCTCGACCTGTTCACCTACGCGTGGACCAACGAGGGCAACAAGTTTCGCGCTGGCTATGGCTGCAGCCCGGGAGGGCGGTTCCTTCGCGAGCACGCGCACGAGCACGGCTTCGTGCTCTCGTACCCGCTGCACGCCGACTATCGTGAGGCGGACAGCGACTGTCGCGCGGTGCGCGGGGGCGAGGAGCGGGTCGATCCGAGGACCGGCTATCGTTACGAGCCGTGGCACCTCCGCTACGTGGGTCGCGACGCCGCGCTCGAGTTCGCCGCGCGGCGGCGCGAGAGCGGACCCGGCAGCCCGAGCGAGATCACGCTCGCCCAGTGGTTGGCCGAGCGCCGGGGAGGCGACACCGTGCGCGCTCCGGTGTGCGACGGGTGCAACTGCGATCGCTGCGCGACGCTCGGCGAGGCGGGCAGCGCTCCGTGCGACACCCCCGCGGTGCGCTACGCGCCGGACGGCAGCTTTCGGATCGCCGAAGCGCAGCCTCGGCTCCTCGCGGCTCGGTTGATCCGCGCGGAGACCGGGCTCGTCGTGGAAGCGAACGTGGAGGTCCCGCCCAACACGTTGACGCAGCCGCCGGTGATCACCGAGCCCTCTGGCGCGCGGTTCCGTCGCGGCGTGCGGGCCGCCGTGTTGCCCGGGATCGGCCCACGTCACTTCGCGCCGATCGCGGGCGCGCATCGGTTGGTGATCGGGTTCGACAGAAGGACCGACTGGCCGTTCAGCGCAGCCCTCGTGGCGCCGGACCGCGACGGGATCCCGAACGGATGGAACGCGCGGCTCGCCGCGGCGCCGGGCCCGATCACGGTCCGCGTCCCGATCGACGGGGTGCGGTCCGGCACGCGAGTGCGGATCGGCGTGTCGGACGGACGCGCCGCCCACGACGTGCGCACCGAGACGGCACCGTGACGGGCGACAACGTGACGGGCGACAACGTGACGGGCGACAATGTGACGGGCGACAACGTGACGGGCGACAACGTGACGGGCGACGACGTGACGGGCGACGACGTGACGGGAGACAACGTGACGGGCGACGACGTGACGGGCGACGACGTGACGGGCGACACCGTGACGGGCGACACCGTGACGGGCAACGCCGTGACGGGCGACGCGCGATCCGAGCCGGAGCGCGAAGCGGACGGGGCGTGGCGCGCGGTGAGCCGGAGGGTCGTGCTCGGGACGGACGCGGAGCGCGCTCTGCTCGCCGCGGTCGGCGTCGTCGCGGCGACGTTCTACGGCGGGCTCGCGTATCGGCTCGGGCTCCTCGGTGCGCCGGCCGCCGCCGGCGCGTCTACGTTCGTTGCGATCCTCCTCGGAGGCGGCCCGCTCGTCGCGCTCCATCGCGGCCATCGTGCCGCCCGACTCCTCGCGGACGACGCGAGCCGCCCTCCGTCGGCGAGTTGCCCGCGATGTGGGATCGCGCTCGGGGCTCGCTCGGGCGCGAGCTCGTGCGAGGGCTGTGGAGGTGCGCTCACGGTCGCGCGCGGCCTCGCGATCGCTCCGTCGAGGCAGGAGGAGGTGCGCGGGTTGCGCTGGTCCGCCGCCGCCGCCCGCGCATTGGGGACCCGCCCGCGTCCGCTCGAGCGCTCGGCGCTCGCGTGGCTCGCGCTCACCGTCATGGCGATCGCGCCGGTGTTCTTCGTGACCCGCATCACTTCGCCTCGCCCCGCGTTCACCACGATGCCGCTCGGCGGCGGCGAGGTGGCGTACCAAGAGGTCGGCGGACCCGGTACCGCGGTGGCCAGCGACGCGCCGAGCGCGCCGCGCGCCGAGGGCCCGTTGACGCGACCGTTCGCGCCGCTCCAGGTCGGCACCCAGGTGCTCGCGCGCGAGGCGTCGGCGAGCCCGTGGCTGCGCGCCGCGGTGATCGTGCGCGCCCGCGGTGGCCGAGCGTTCGTGGTGTTCGCCGATGGCACGTCGCGCTGGGTGGGCCGCCGGGACGTCGTCGCGCCGGAGCTCGCACCGGGCGATGCGATCGAGGTCTCGGATGGCGCACGTTATCTTGCGGCCACGGTCACCGAGCGGATCGGCGCGGCGGTGCGTGTCACCGGAGGCCTCGACGGCTGGACCAGCGCGGCGCGGGTTCGCGTCCACGAGCGCGGGCATCATCGACGCGGCGAAGGCCGGAGCCTGCGGGTGGGGCCGGGCGCGTTCGTCGAGATCGCGGTCGGGGGGGCGCTGCGGCCCGGCATCGCCGTGCGGTCCGACGGAGACGAGCGCGTGGTCGCGCTGGCGTTCGGCGACGAGGTGCGCGTCGCGTCGGATGCGCTCCGCCCCGACGCGATCGGACCGGGCTCGCGTGTGTACCTCGATACCTCCGCGGAGCGGTGGATCGTCGCCGCGCGGATCGGCGACGCGATCGTCGTCGTCGATCCGGTGGGTCAGCGTCGCTGGACCGCGATCGCGCGCGTCCGGAGGAGCGCGCCGTGAGCGAGCTGCTGCTCCCGGTGGCGACGTTCCTCCGCGTCTTCGATACGGAGCCGGAGAACGAGGTCCTCACGCTGCCCGAGCTCACCGCCGCGCTCCGCCGTTTCGAGGTGAAGATCGAGACGGCGGCGAAGATCGAGCGCGAGGTGGCGCGGATCCGTCACGCGGAAGAGAGGCTCGCGGCCGGAGCCCCACCGCGCGGCAAGTTCATGGGCAAGCTCGCCAAGGTGATGGAGCAGGCGAAGAAGGCGGACGCCGATCCGATCGCCGCGCTTCACGCCGACGCGGAGCACATGGTCGCGGACGCCTACAAGAGCGCGAAGCGCGACCTGCGGCTGTGGTCGCCCGCGCTCTATCGACCCGGCGCCGACAAGCGAGGCAAGTCGGGCGTCACCCACGTGAGCTGCCTCGTGCTGGACTACGACGACGGCACCTCGATCCGAGAGGCGAGCACGACGTGGAGCGCGTGGTTTCACCTCGTGTATACGACGTGGTCGCACAAGCCCGACCATCCGCGCTTCCGTCTCGTGATGCCGCTGCTCACGCCCGTGCCGGCCGAGGACTGGGCGTCGGTGTGGAGCTGGGCCGAGCGCCACGCGCACTTCACCATCGATCCGTCGATGAAGAGCCCGGCCGCGACGTATGCGCTCCCCGCGGTTCCGCATCGCGAGTGGCCACGGGAAGCGTTCAGCCGTCCTGGCGCCATCCTCGATCCGGTCACCGAGCGCATCATCGACCGCGCCCCGCGCCTCGATCTTGCCCCGACGCGCCCGCCGGAGGGGATCCCGAGCGCGATCCGCGGAGAGGATCCGGAGAAGGAGTACATCGATCACCTCGACCCCGACGCGGTCTACTTCGCCGAGGACGGCTGGGACGAGGATCTCGACTGGGAGGCCGATCCGGAGCTCGTCCTCGCCGCGAAGCGCGCAGCGGGCGTCGAAGAGCCCCCGCCTCCTCGTGCGGAACCGGCTGTGCGCGCGGAAGCGAGACCGCAGGCCGACTCGATCCACTCGACCGACGCCGACGCGACGACACCCGACGCGGATCCGCCGCGCTCGAACGAGCCGCCGCCGTTGGCCACGATCCTTGCGAACCTACAGGATGCCGTCGAGCACCTCGAGCGAGCCCCCGCCGCCGGCCGAGCCCGCGCGCTGGACGAGCTACTACGCCTCCACGCCGAAGGGTTCTTGAGCGCCGACGAGCTCGCCGTCGCGCGCGAGCGGGTGCTCGCGGACCGCGTCGCGGGAGCCGATCCGGACGTGCGCTACCTGGTCGTCGACTTCGACGGTGTGCTCCACGGCTACGACTCCGGCTGGCGAGGCGCCACGGCGATCGCCGACCCGCCGGTCGAGGGCGCGATCGCGTGGCTCGAGGAGGTGAGTCGACACGTGCCCGTGGCGATCCGCTCGGTGCGCAACGCGGCGCCCGGCGGCATCGCAGCGATGCAACATTGGTTGCGAGCTGCGGGGCTGAGCGAAGACGCGCTGGCGCGCATCCGCTTCCCGCTCGAGGAGGCCGAAGCGTTCCTCACGATCGACGACCGCGCGCTCGACGTGGAGACCGGTTTCCCGACGTTCGACGAGCTCGGCGCGCTGCGTCCGTGGAACAAGCGCTGAGGCCGGCGCGCGCCCCTGTAACGGTCCGCCCAGGCGGGTCGTCAACCGTGACAACGGAGTCGCGATCGTGCGGCGGAACGTACGCACCCGTGGCATCGCGAGGACATGACGCGCCGCGGCATTTCGCCGATTTGCTCGTGATTCTGCGCGCCGGCTCGTGAGCCGATCCGCGGCACGCGGCGTGCTTCGAAGAGGATCATGCTACCCCCCTACATCATCGAGGAGCTCCGCCGTCGCGAAGAGGCGCGCCGCGAAGAGGGGAGCCGGCCCCAGCCGCGCGTCGAGCTGCCGATCCCCGAGCGCGCTCCGCATCCGTCGGAACATCCTTCCGGTGAGGATCCGCGCGGCGTCGTGATCATCGAAGTGTTCTGAGCGAGCGACGCAAGGTCCGTTGCGCCACGGGGCGCGGCGCCTCGCTTGCAGTGCTCGGCGCAGCGTCCTAGCTTTCCTCACGGATCCGGGAGCGGTCTGCGCTGGCATCGTCGCCGAGTGGCCCCTGCTCCTCCCGGGCGCCAAGGGAGCATCGTGATCACTCCTCGCACCTCGCGCGCCTTCGCGCCGCGCACCTTGACTTGCTTGATGTCGATCGGCCTCCTCCTGGGAGGATGCGACGACGGGACCCTACCCGGCTTCGACGCGGCGCTCCCCGACGCGGGGCCTCGGCCGGACGGTGGCGGGGCATCGCTCCTTTGCGACGACGGCGAGCAGAACGGCAACGAGACGTCGGTCGACTGCGGCGGGGACTGCTCGCCCTGCATCGACGGGGAGCGGTGCCTCGCGAACGAAGACTGCCTCAGCGGCGTCTGCAACCGCAGCTTCTGTCTGGTCGCGAGCTGCCGCGACGGCGTGCGCAACGGGGACGAGACCGGCGTGGACTGCGGCGGTGAGTGCGGCCTCTGCGGCGGAGGACAGCCGTGCACGTCGAACGCGCAGTGCCGGAGCGGCCGGTGCCGGATGGACGTGTGCACCATGTCGAGCTGCGACGACGGCTCGATGAACGACGACGAGACCGATGTCGACTGCGGCGGCGCGGTCTGCGACGGATGCCCGGCGGACTACCACTGCCTCCGCGGGCCGGACTGCGAGTCGCTCATCTGCGCGCCCACGGGGATGGGGGACGAGCGGCTGTGCACGTTCGCGAGCTGCAACGACGGGGTCCAGAACCAGGACGAGGTCTCGCTGGATTGCGGCGGATCGAGCTGTCCGCCCTGTCGCCCCGGGCTCGCGTGCCGGATCGACGCGGACTGCGTGAGCCTCCGATGCGTCGACGGAGGATGCGTGTCGTGCTCCGACCGCATCCGAAACGGCGACGAGACGGACATCGACTGCGGCGGCGCGGTCTGCGCCGGTTGCCGCGATCAACGGATGTGCGCGACCGGCGCCGACTGCGAGAGCGGGATCTGCGAGGCGGGGCTTTGCATCTCGTGCGTCGACGGCGTCTCGAACGGTAGCGAGACCGGCATCGACTGCGGCGGGCCGGACTGCAGCGGGTGTCGCGATGGGCAGACCTGCGGGGTCCCGAGCGACTGCCTCTCGAACGTGTGCGCCGGCACCGTGTGCATCTCGTGCACCGACGGGGTGCGGAACGGAAGCGAGGTCGACGTCGACTGCGGTGGACCCGACTGCACGGGCTGCTTCGATGGGCAGATGTGCGGCGGTAACGATGATTGCTTGCTGCGACGATGCGACTCGATGTCCTGCACGTCGTGCCTCGACGGCCTCCGCAACGGTGACGAGACCGCGCCGGACTGCGGCGGCGCGCTCTGCGCTCGATGTGAAAGCGGGCTCGCGTGCGCGATCGACGCCGACTGCGCGTCACTGCGCTGCACGGGCAGCACGTGCGCGGCGCCGACCTGCGCGGACGGTGTGCGCAACGGATCCGAGGTGGCGGTCGACTGCGGTGGCACGTGCGGCGCATGCCCGAACGGATCGACCTGCTACGGCTCGGGCGACTGCGCATCGAACGTGTGCGACCTGGGCGTGTGCCGAGCGTGCACGGGGGACCCCGACTGCTTGCGCGGCTCGTGCACGGCGGGCGTGTGCCCGACCACCTCGGCGGAGGACTGCGCGAGCGCGGTGCCGCTCCACCCCGGCATCAACCGCGTCCCGTGGGAGGCCAGCCGCGCCGACTACTTCATCGCACCGTCGGGCTGCCAGTTCAGCTACGCGAACGACGGGCCCGACCTCGTGTTCTCGTTCACCGCGACGGTGACGGGCACGGTCACGTTCGCGTTCTCGAAGCCGCTCAGCACGCGCTGGGCGGTGGTGGCGAGCACGAGCGCGTGCGGCACGCTGACCCCCGAGGTCGGCTGCGCGTCGGAGTTCACCGCCGCGACGATGTCGCTCTCCATCGCGGGGATGACCGGGACGACCTACTACCTCTACCTCCGGGACACGACGTCAGGAACCCTTCCTCTCTCGAACCCGCTCGAGATCAGCGTGGTGGATGGTACGACCGGCTTTGACGATCCGCCGGTCGTCGCACCGCCGCCCGGCGCCACCTGCACGCCAGGGATGGGCGGGGTGGTGGGGACCTCACTCACGCGCCTCGCGACCGGCGTCCCCTCGATCTCCGAGTACGACATGGACTTCGATGGCCTCTCGCCCGGGCACGTCTACATCAACGGCACCGTCGCGCTCTGGCGCGTCGCGACGGATGGGACCGGCGCGGAGGACGTGGTCCCGCTGGCTGGCATCACCACCACCCCGCTCGGCTACGAGCTCGCGATCGCCGACGGCGACATCCTGTTGTTCGACACCGTCACCACCGGAACGACCGCGCGCGTGATGCGCATCTCGGACGACCGCGGCGCTACGTGGATCCCGGGCGGCGAGGACTACGTCGTGTTCCCCGTCGCGCCCAACGACGACTTCCGCGGTGCGGTGGGCGCCGACGGACTCCTCTACATGCTCACGCACGAGCCGACGAGCGACTCCGAGGTCTGGATCGTCCCGACCGGCGCGGGGACGGTGCCGGTGACCGGCTATCTCCTCGGGACGATCCCGTTCCACAACTGCTCGGGGCTCGCCGCGGACGCCCGTTATCTCTACACGGCGTGCTCGACCGAGGGCTCGGTGGTGCGGATCGATCGGTTCACGCTGGAGACCATCGCGCTCGGCAGCACGCCGACCGACGCGACGCACAACTCGGTGGTGGCGCACGACCTGAGCGGAGACGGCATCGCGGACGTCGTCTACGTACAGCACGGGACCGAGGCGGTGGAGCTCGTGTGCGGGCTCGACACGCCGCGACCAGCGAGCGGAGAGCTCACGAGCTGGGGCACCGGCACGTCGAACTACTCGATGACGTTCGACCCCGCGACGTCCACGATTTTTGCGTGGGACGACGACACGCGCGAGCTGCTCCAGCTCCGCTGATTCGACGCGGCTGATACGACTCGCGCTCAGACGAGGAGCGCGGCGATCGCCGCACCGAGCGTGGCCACGAGCGGGACGCTGAGGTTGTCGTCGATGCGCCGGCTGACGACCTCGGTGACGGCCCCGGAGACCGCGCCCGCCGACGCGATGGCGACGAGATGCCCGAACGCCATCGCCGGTGCGAACGCGTACGCCGCAGCCAGCCCGGCGAGCGCGCCCACCACCACGAACGCGAGCGTCCCGCTGAGCGTGCGCCCGTGGGCGATGCGCACCCAGCCGAAGCGACGGCCGACCGCCGCGGCCGCCGGATCGCCGAACGCGAGGACCGCGAGCCCGACCGCCTGGGGGACGGCGGGGCCTTCCCAGACGAACAGGCTCGACGTGAGGATCAGCAGCGCGGTCGAGTACCACGTCGCCGAGTTGATGCCGTGGTGCTCGTGCGGGTGCGCGATCGGCGCGAAGAACCGCATGAGGAGCGCGTTCACGCGCGCGGAGCGACGCCGGGTGATCTCCGCCGTCCACGCCCAGAGGGCCAGCGGCAGCGTGATCGCGAGGGCCCACCACGGGTTTGGGATGGCCCAGAGGATCGACACGCAGACCACGCCCATGATCGCGTGGGTGATCGAGCGGCGCACGTTCGTCGGGCGCAGGCTCGGGACGTGGATCGCGTACCCCCCGAGCGACGCTTTGAGGCGCTCGTAGCTCGGCGCGACGGCCTGTCGAAACGCGATCCACCGGCGGCGGAGGTCGTCGGTGTGGGGAGTCCCTTCCGTCGAGTCTTCGTGAGGGAGCGTGGCGCTCAGCGTGCGGCTGAGCTCCACCACGTCGAGCCGGAGCGCGCTCGCGTCGTCGGGCCACGGCGGCTCGAGCAGATCGCGCAGCCGCGCCTGGAGCGCGCGCAGCTTCTCCCGGAGGATGAGCGCGCCTTGCGACGAAAACGAGCCGGCCTTCCAGCGCGCCGGATCGATCTCCTGCAAGACTCCGTGCAGCTCAAGCACGAGCTGACCGCTCTCTCGCGCATGGGCCAGTGCCACGGGAGGGAGTATGCGGGCGCTCGGGCAGCCGTCAATCGGGGACGGCCCCGGTTCACGATTCACAACACGAACGGAACGATCGCGCGCCGCTGAGCCGGGTAATCCTCGAACTTCTCGCGATACCAGCGGTGGTTCGCGATCGCGCGGGGGACGAGGTTCGCCGCCGTGTAGATCGCGAACGCGGTGCCGGCGAGGCTCCAGGTCATCACCGCCCAGCCGAGCCACTCGATGAGCTCACCGAAGTAGTTGGGGTTGCTGATCCACCGGTAGAGCCCGCCCTCGGGGATCTTGTAGCCGGACTCGCCCGGCTTACGCAGCCCGATGAGCACGGTGTCGGCGTGGAGGTTCACCGCCATCCCGGTGAGGAAGAGCGCAGCGCCCGCGATCATGCGTGGGTCGAGCAGCCACTCGGGCCCATATGTCCCGAGGTGCGAGATCCAGCGCGCGTTGACGTACGCGTTGAGCGAGTTGAACACGATCGCCATGAGCGGGATGGAGAGCGGCATGCGCTTGCCGGCCGCCCTCATGCGGAAGGGAAACACGAACGTGCGGTGGACGTAGTGGAGCTGCCAGAACGCCAGCAGCACCAGCGGCGTGATCTCCGCGCGATGCGCTCCGAACGAGTAGACGACGGCGACCCCGACGCACGCGGGCAGCTCCATCAGGATCCACCCCCACCGCGCGGGGAGGGTCGGTCCCCAACCGTCGCGGACGTGGCGGCCGTACGGCGCGTTGATCCAGAAGAGGGCCAACGCGGTCGGGACGGCGATTCCGATCTCGGCCCACGCCAAGGTGGTATGGAGGGTTGCTTCGTCCACGGTCGGCAGATGAGGAGCCGAAGGGATGATACAGTGCCCCTCGTGAGGCGAGCGATGAATCCGAGCACCCCTGCCGGCGTCCCCTCCACGCGCCGCACGGCGGCCCGCCCGACCATGAGCCACGGTATCCGCTCTCGCGCGGTTCTCTCCCGCGCCCTCCCCTTCGCCGCGCTCCTCGCGCTCGCTCTGGCCTTCGGCTGGCCTGCTCACGCGACGATGCAGGACAGCGACGCTCGCGCCGAGCAGTTCAACGAGCTACGCGCTCGGCTCGACGGGCACTGGGTGCTCGCGACGCCGGCGGACACGGCGCGCCGGACGGTCGACGCGGCGATCGAGCGCGCCGTCAACGCGATGAACATGCTGCTGCGCGGCATGGCGCGTCCGATGATCCGCGACAACACGCCCATCAATCAGTACATCGAGCTGCGCTTCCGATCGGTGGACGAGATCTTTTGCCGGTTCGACACCGGAGCTCGCTACACCACGCCGCTCGGCGCCACGCGCAACGGGCGCAGCTTGGACGGCGAGACGCTCCGCGTGACCCAGCGCTACCGCGAGGGCGCGCTCGAGCAGGTGTTCCAGGCCGATCAAGGCACGCGATGGAACATGTACGTCGTAGAAGCCGATGGAACGCTGCGCCTCGACGCGACGACGCAGGGCGACATGATGCCCGAGCCACTGCGGTTCTCGCTCACGTACCGACGCCGCGAGTAGCGCTCCTCGGACCTTCGCAAGACGCCTTCGCAAGACGACATGACGGACGATGGATCGAGCGCGGCCCCTCCGAGCCAGCCCGACGTCGCGTCGGTGGCCCAACCCAAGTGCGGCCACCACCCCGAGCGCGACGCGGACGGAGGGACCTGCGAGCGATGCGGCACGTTCATCTGCGCGGAGTGCGTCGTCGAAGGATCCGAGCCGCGCATCTGCGCGACGTGCCTCAAGCGGTTGGACGCCGCGCCGCACCTGACCCACGCGCGCGTGCTGGGGCTCGTGATGATGGCGCACGGCGCCTTGCTCGCCGCGATGAGCGCGTACTACCTGATCTTCGGCGTCGTCTTCGCATCGGACTCGCTCCCGCAATCGGGCGAGCAACCGATCCCGTATTTCGCGCAGTGGCTGGGCGCCGGCATGGTGTTCGAGGCGGTCGTCCACGTCGCTCCCGGGGTGATGAACATCATCGCGGGATGGCAGGTGTTCCGGTTCCGTGGGCGGACGCTGGCCCTCGTCGCGATCGCGCTGAGCGCCCTCACGGTTTGCGGCATCTACTGCGCGCCGACCGCCCTGTTCCTCGCGATCTACGCGATCTGGGTCCTCACCCGCGACGACGTCGTCGCGCGCTTTGCGGTCGTAACGCCCGCTGCTAAGCAGGGCGCATGAGCGAGTCGCCGACCAAACCGCCGGGGGTGTGGATCGTAGGCGTGTTCGCCATCCTGCTCGGCTGCCTCGGCTCGTGCGGAGGCGTGTTCCAGGTCGGCAACCTCGCGATGCAAGACACGATCATGCGGGCGACGAACGACTTCATCCAGCGGGCGGGCCCTCAGAATGAGCAGCAGGAGCGGCAGCTCGAGCTCCAGCGTCGCGCGGTGACCGCGCAAGCCCCGTTCAAGGTCCCGACGATGGTCGCCCAAGGACTGAACATCATCGGCTCGCTCGCGCTGATCGTCGCCGCGGTGCTCCTGTTCCGGCTGAGCCCCGCGTGCTTCATCGTCTTCGTCGCGGCGTGCGCGAGCTCCGCGTTGGCCGACATCGCGACGACCGTGCTCTCCTATCTCACCCAACAGGCCACGCTCGAAGTGTTCCGCGACCTGACGACCACCGGCGATCCTCAGGCGGAGCAACTCATGCGATCGACCATGCGCGCGACGAGCACGGTGACGATGTGCATGAGCGGCGGATGGCTGCTCGCGAAGCTCGGCTTCTACGCGGGGTGCCTCGCGTACCTTCGCCGGGCGAGCGTCCGCCAGCTCATGGTCTGAGCGCTACTCCTGGACGGGCAGCGGGTCGCCGTGCGCGAGCGCGACGATCGAGTCGTAGTAGCCCTGGAGATAGTTGCGGATCGTGTTGTCGTCCGCGCCGAGGCTGTCGAGGTGGTACTGGATCTCGAGCCCGGTCACGTCGGCGGTGATCGGCACGCACTGGATGTTGCCTTCGAGCAGCGAGATCGCGCTCGAGCCGAACACCTTCTGCCATCGCGTGCTGGTGAGCACCGGCGCTTCGACGGTCCCCTGACAGACGTCGGAGAGCCAGCGCAGATCGAAGTCGACCGTCACGATGTCCGGCACGCTGAGGTGGCTCTGGTGGCTCCAGCGCACGCTCGGCTCGACGTCCTCCTCGAACGTGAACGTCGTGCTCTCTCGCCGATCCGCGCCGGCCATCGGGTTGCGGACCGCTTCGAACGTCGTCGTGATGTCGGCGTGGACGTACGCGCGCGCGTGCATCCCGCGAGCGCCGCGCAACCACCGCGTCTCGACGTAGTTGATCGTCTCCGGGAACTCGTCCGTTCCGTCGGCGGCCGGATACTCCGCGGTGTTCTCCTCCCACGCCGCGAGCTGCGCCGGGCAGGGTCCGCCATCGCCCGCGCCGCCATCCGCGCCCGCGTCGGGGAACGGCGTCGAGATGTCCTCGAAGCACCCCGTGAGGAGCGCCATCGACGCGACCAGCGTCAACGACCATTTCATGGGTTCAGATCCTCTTCGACGATCTTGTCCATGCAGCGCTCGGCGATCGCGGAGATCGTCCAGAACGGATTGCCGCCCGGCGTTGCGCCCGGGATGAGCGCGCTGTCCACGACGTAGAGGTGGTCGTAGCCCATCACTCGCCCGTAGAGATCGCACGCGGTTCCGAGCGTCGCGCCGCCGAGCGGGTGGAACGTGATGGAGGGGTCCTCGGCGAGGCCAGGCAACGGGATGATCTCGCCCTCGCTCGCGTCGATGATCCGTTGGAGCGTGTTGACCGCGGCGCGCCCCGCAGACGCGTCGTTGGTGCGATCCCAGACCGGCTTGATCTCCCCGTCGTCGCCGATCGCGAGCTCGCCGAGCGTGTCGGGCACGCCCTGCGTCGCGCTGACGAGGCAGTGGTGCTCGTAGCCGATCGGGGCGGGGCCGAACTCCATCCCGAGCGGACCGTCGGGGCCGTCCGGCTCCTGGATGAGGATGCACGCGGGCCCACCCTGCTCGGCGCCGGTCTCCTCGCTGAGGTTGCCGCGCACGAGGATGCGCTGCCCGTTGTTGCCCCAGTTCTTGCCGACCTGATCGTTGAGCATCGGGAGCGTGCCGGCCTGGCGCGCCTTGAGGAGCAGCTTGGTCGTGTTGAGCGATCCTGCAGCGAGGAAGAGAAGATCCGCGTCGTAGCGGACGCTCTCGACCGGGTTCATGTTCTCGTCGATGCGCTCCGCGATCGCGTAGTAGCCGCCGTCGGGGCGCGCGCCGACCTCGGTGACCTGGTGCTGCGGCTGGACGGTGACCATCGAGGTCGACTCCGCCATCGTCAGGTAGCCGACGCGATCGATCGAGTGTTTGGCGCCGTTGTTGAGGCCGTAGAGGTAGTCCCCGAGCGTCGCTTGGCGGAGCGGGAAGGCGCCCCCGAGCTCCTCGCGCAACAGATCGAAGTCGAACGCGCACGGCACCGGCCCGACGTTCAGGCCGGCCGCCATCGCGTCGCGGAGGAACATGCGGCTCGACGCGTACTCGGGCGCGGCCAGCACGTCGTCGGGCAGCATCCCTGGCTGCATGATCTGTCGAACGCGCGGGTAGTAGACGTCGTTGAGCTCGGCGTAGTCGATGCCCGCCGGGAACACCTCTTCGAAGCGATCCTGCGGCGGCTGGATCATGATCCCGCTGTAGACGAGCGAGCCGCCGCCCACCGCGGCCGCGCACACCGCGTCGATGTTCTCGCCCGGCACGCGCTGGAGCAGCCCGACGTACGGCGTCCCGCGCAGGTTGACCGGCGGAAACCCGGGAAGGATCGGTCCGCGGTGTCCCCACACGCAGCGCTTGTCCGGGTTCTGCGTCGTGCAGAACGTGTCGAAGTCGCCGTTGAGCTCCCAGCGTCGGCCGCGCTCGAGGATCGTCGACGGGATCCCCGCCTCGGCGAGGCGGAGCGCCGCGATCGAGCCGCCGAAGCCGCTCCCGATGATCAGCGCCCGCACCTGCTCGAGCCGCTGCCCCGCGTCGACCGGCGCGTCGGTGCGCCCGCCGTCCATCGGATCCGCGCTCCCGTCGCAGCCGACGAGGTACACGCCTGCCACACCCGCGGTGGTCAGCCGCACGAAGCGCCGCCGCCCCACCCTGAACCACCCTTGCTTCAACAACACCACGCGTCCTGCTCCTTGTCGCAGAGGAGCATAGCCGAAGTGATGAACCCCGTTCACCCCACCAAAGTAGGTGTGAACCGGGTTCCATGTGCGGACCCCGACGCCGCTTCCGGACGAGCCGACGACGCCGGGTCGCCCGCCGAGGGCGCGTCAATCTTCGATGCGCGCTGCGTGCGTGTACGCGTTGAAGCGCTCGCGCCGGACGAACCCGAGCAGTGTGATCCCCGCGCGCCCCGCGAGGTCGATGGCCAGCGTGGTCGGCGCGCCGACCGCCACGATCGCATAGAGGCCCGCCGTCGCCGCCTTCTGCACGATCTCGAAGCTGACGCGCCCGCTCACCGCGAGGATCCGCGCCCGGTCGAGCCGGCCGTGGATCATCGCGGCGCCGATCACTTTGTCGACCGCGTTGTGGCGGCCGACATCTTCCGCGCTGCCGAGGACCTCGCCGCCCGCGTCGAACGCCGCCGCGCCGTGCAGCCCGCCGGTGCGCGCGAACGCGGGTTGGAGCGCGCGCAGCTGCTCGGGCACCCCCTCGAGCACCGCCCGCGACAGCGTGCCCTCGGGCGCACGATCGGCGATGCGCGCCATGAGATCGTCGATCGATCGTCGACCGCACGTCCCGCACGCGCTCGTCCCGACGATCGCGCGCTCCGATCCGCGCATGCGCTCGAGGTCGAGCACCACGCCGGGCGCGGGGAGCACGTCGACGACGTTGCCGTAGCCCTCGTCCGTCGGGCGCCCGCAGTGCGCGATCGACGCGACGTCGGCGGCGGACTCGACGATCCCTTCCGACTTGAGCCAGCCCAGCGTGAGCTCGCGATCCGCGCCGGGCGTCCGCATCGTGACGAGCAGCGGATCTTGGGCGACTCGGATCTCGAGCGGCTCCTCCACCGCGACGTCGTCCATCTCGGAGCGCCCCGCGCCGGACTCGAAGCGCGCGATCAACCTCGGCGCGGTGACGGTCATCGTGTCGTTCTCGCGCGGGACGGTGCCCCGCGCAATCGCTCACCACGGCCGGCGGCCGAACGTGCGCACGAGCTGCGCGGGATCCGTGAAGAGGCCGCGACCGGGCGCGGGCTGGTCGGTCGGGCATCTCCAGACGTCGCTCTCCGCCACCCAGAGGCAGGTCAGCTCACGGCGGTCCGATCCGCGTTCGTGCGAGCCGGGGAAGGTCCCCTCGCCGTCCCAGTCGCCCTCGAAGTCGTCGCGGAACGACCACGCCTCGCGGACCGTCAAGTCGGCGTGCTCGTCTCCATCTAGATCCCGCAGCTGCCACGCCGTGGTCCGCCGATCGTCGAGCTCGCCGTCGGCGCCGGTGTGGAAGTAGTGGAGCTCGCGGGTGAAGCTCGCTTGCACTTGGAGATCCGCCCCCACGACGAACCCGATCGCTCCGCACAGCTCCTCGTACGAGATCGCGCCGAGGTTGCCGTAGCGGAGGATCACGGTGAGCTCGAGCTCGCCATCCCCATCCACGTCCCGTGCCCGAAGCTCGTTTTGCACGGCACATTGGTGCTCCGGATCCTCGTCGAAGGAGGTCGCGAGGTCGTAGAGCTTCAAGCCGCCGAGGCGACGAAGCTCCTCGGAGTCGTCGGCGGGATCCCCGCGGCGCGCGAGGCGCACGAGGTAGAGGGCGGAGGGATCCTCGACCTGGTCGCGCGCACGACGGTACGACGGGTCGCGGGTGGGCACCGCGATCACGATCCATCGCTCGCGGCGGTAGTCGACGGACAGGACGTCGGTGGCCGTCTCGTCTTCGAGGTCGAGGAGCCCCGCCGCCGCCGCCTCGAGCGCGTCGCGGCGCCAGGGGCCTTCGCCGATCCGAGGCAGCGCGGCGAGAGCGGGATCGAAGGGAGGGTAGGCGTCCGGGTCGTCGGAATCGGAATCGGAATCGGAATCGGAATCGGAATCGGACACGGAATCGGAATCGGAATCGGACACGGAATCGGAATCGGACACGGAATCGGACACGGACACGGACACGGAATCGGAATCGGATCCGGACACGGATTCGGAATCGGGCTCCGATGCGGGCGTCGGATCGGTCTCCCCGCTCCGCTGCACCGACACCGGCCTCGCGGGCGCGTCGTCCGAGCCGCAGCCCGCGACGGCGAGCCAGCCCGACAGCACCGCTCCCCATGCGCCGCACGACGCGGGCCCCCACTTCATGGACCGGCAGTCTACCCAGCCACGGCGTGCGCCGCGATCGCGTTCACGCGCGGAAGCCCTGCGATGGATCGACGGGGAAGCGCACCCGCACGAGCTCGCCCTCGTGGCTCACCTGCTCGCCGGCGCGCGCGTGGGCGACGATGCGCGGCGCGGCGAGCTGATCGACCTCGCTGTCCGCGCGGAACGTGATCGGAGCGCGGCGATGCTCGAGGTAGGCGTCGAGCTGAGCCTGAAACGAGCCTTGCACCGCTTGCGCGCGCTGCCGATCCGACTCGCGACGCTTCTCCCACTCCTGCCGCGCCCAGTCCAACAGCGAGCGCGCCCGCGCGTCGGCGCGCTTGTCGCGATCCGCCACCGCGTCGCGCCGCTCGCGCAGCTCGGCGTCCGCGCGCTTCGCTTCCTCGAGTGCGCTCTCGGCTCGCCTCGACTCCTCGGCCGCCCGCGCTTCGAGCTCGCGCGCTCGCGCGTCCGCCCGCTGCGCGCGTTCCTGCTCGCCCGCGATGCGCGCCTCGGCCGAGCTCGCGCGGTGCTCGAGCTCGTGGAGCCGTCGCTCCGCCGCCTCCGCTCGCGCGAGCGCCTGCGCCTCTTGCGCGCGCGCCGACTCCGCCGCGTCCTCCGCCGCGCCCGCGCGCCGCGTCGCGCTCCACGCCACGATCGCGAACACGAGGCCGAAGAAGACCATGATCCCAAAGAGCGCCCAGGGGATGTATGCGCTCAGGTCACCCATCGCGGTGCGATGCTACCCGGAGCGGGCCGCCGGTCGATACCCCGGCGATCATCGACCGTCAGACGCGCTCCCCCGCCTCGAGACGCGCGTGGATCGCGTCCCGATCGGCGAGGTGTCGCTCGAACCGCTCCCGGTACGCGACCGCGAGCTCCTGCGTGAGCGCGCGCGAGTCGAGGCGTCGGCCTTTCGTCTCGATGATCGGCAGCCACTCGAAGCGATACACGGCGGTGGCCGGCGGGACGTCGTGCCACGGCTGCCCCTTCATCAGGATCGGCATGTCCACGCCGATGAAGAGCGGCGCGATCGGCACCCCCGCGCGGATCGCGGCCTCGATCGCGCCACGCCGGAACCGACGCAGCTGCCGCGCGGTCGAGCGCGTGCCCTCGGGGAACACGACGACCGACACGCCGCTCCGCAGGGCCTCTTCGATGCGCCGGATCGCCGCGATGTCGTCGCCGTCCTCGTCGCCCGGCATCCCGGGTCCCGGCACGTAGGTCGTGCGCCGGAGCATCGGTCCCATGATCCACGAGCGGTACCACTCGGCCTTCACGACGCAGCTCACCTGAGGGAGCGACGCCATGGTGAGCACCACGTCGATGAGCGTCGGATGGTTCGCGATGAGGAGGAACGGTCGGCCCTCGAGCTCCGGCGGGAGCGTGATGGGCCAGTACGCGATGAGCCCCATGTCGCGCATGAAGCCGCTGAAGGCGCGCATGTTGAAGTTGAGCCGCCGCGTGAGGCGCGCGTGATCGGGATCGCGCCGCATCCACACGAGGAGGAGCGGGAGGAACAGCGTGCCGAGCAACATCGAGACGCCGAAGAAGAAGAGGAACGCGGTCCCGGTGAAGAGCACCCGCAGCCGTCGCGACATGTACGCGATGCGCGACGATCGGCGCGCCTCGTAGACCGTCGCGGTGCGCGGGCGTCGATCGAGGGCCGCGCGGGAGTCGTGGCTCGCGACAGGCGCCGCGCTCACGGAGGCGCACCCGCCATGACGTGCACCGACCCCTCGGCGATGCGCTCGCCCGCGCGGTAGAGCGCGCAATCCACGTGGGCCATCATCCCCATCGACATGGTCTGCTCGCAGTGGACGTCGAGCACGTCACCGACCTTCAGGTCATCCGCGAGCAAACGGATCTCGCGCGTGCCGAGGAGCGCGCCGGAGTCGATCCGGATCCCCGCCTTCGTCGCGAGCAACGACGTCAGCACCGCGGCGCACTGCGCGAAGAGCTCGATCGCGACGGCGAGGGGCATCCGCCCGTCCTCGACGAACACCATGTCGGAGCGGATCGTGGTGCGACACACCACGCGCAGGCCGTCGCGCTCGACCACCTCGTCGAGCAGGAGCATCGGCTTGCGATGAGGGACGAGCGTGGTGATCGCGGGCTGCACGGAGTCGGTCATCGCAGACTGAATCGAGGCGCGGGTGGGGCGTCGGAGGGATTCGGCAGCTTCGCCGAAGGGGGTCGCTCGACCATTTCACGAACCGGGAGACGCGCTGGGAGGCCGCACGACCGTGAGGGAGGGCACGGCGCCCGGCGAGGCATGACTTAATAGCATTTCGTCGGCGGTCCAGCGCCGGGGCCCGAGTGGACAGGGCCCGGCCGACCCCCTACAACACGGTGTTTTTTCCAGGAGCTTTTGTGCAACGCAAGGTCGACGTAGCGATCCTCGGCGGCGGTCTGGCTGGAAACCTCTTGGCGCGGCAGCTTCGACGCGAGCTGCCGGACCTCAGCGTCTCGATCTACGAGCGCCACGTCGAGCGCAGCTACAAGGTCGGTGAGTCCACCGTCGAGGTGGCCAGCCACTACCTGTTGCGTCGACAGCAGCTCGGGACGTACCTCCACAAGAACCACCTCCCGAAGCACGGGCTGCGCTACTTCTTCGACAACGAAGCGTGCGACGGAGACATCCGCACGATGAGCGAGATCGGCCCCAAGTGGCCGGCCGCGTATCCGAGCTTCCAGCTCGATCGCGCGCGCCTCGAGCGCGACCTGCTCGAGATGAACGCGGCCGACGGAGTCGAGGTGAACCTCGGGGCGCGGGTGACCGACGTGGAGGTCTCCGACGATCTCGATGCGCCGCACACGTTCACGGTGGTGACGGACGGCGAGCGCACGAAGGTGAGCGCGCGCTGGGTGATCGACGCGGGCGGCCGCGAGGGGATCGTCGCCAAGCTCAAGGACCTGCGCGTCCCCGAGAAGAAGCACCGCATCGCGGCGGGCTGGGGTCGCTTCACCGGCGTCGGCGACATCGACGGGATCCGCGACGCCGACGCGTTCCACCGCCGCGTCAACTACGTGAGCCGCGTACTGTCGACGAACCACTTCATGAGCGAGGGCCAGTGGATCTGGTTCATCCCGCTCCGCGAGGGCATCACGTCGCTCGGCATCGTCCAGGACGCGAGCATGTGGGACGCGAAGAAGTCGAAGGTCGACGGCTTCATGCAGGCGATCCGCAAGCACAAGGCGGTGCGCGAGCTGACCGAGGACGTCGAGTGCCTCGACTACATGTCGTTCACCCAGCTCGCGTTCCGCACCAAGCGCTTCTTCGGCACCACGCGCTGGGCGTGCATCGGCGACGCCGCCGCGTTCACCGATCCGTTCTACAGCCCGGGCTCGGACTTCATCTCGCTCGAGAACGACCTCGTCAGCGACCTCATCCGGCGCGACGTCGAGGGTGACGGCTACGCCGACGCGGTCGATGTCTACGACGGGTACATGCAGTACCGCCTCGACTCGACGATGGTGATCTACGAGGGCCTCTACAAGACGTTCGGGAGCTATGAGCTCTACCGCGCGAAGCTCTACTTCGACACCGGCCTCTACTACAACGTGCTGTTCGATCCGTACTGGAACGACAAGCACCGCGACCTCCGCTGGGTGCGGAGCGAGCTGCGCCGCAAGGAGTTCTCGATGCAGTTCCTCGAGAACTTCCGGCAGCTCTTCTTGGGCGTAGCCGGCGAGATCAAGAAGCGCGGCGACTACTTCCGCAAGAACACGGGGCACTACACGAACGACGCGGTCGAGGCGTACGGCCTCTTCCTCACCGTGGGTGAGCCGCGCTCGCGCGCCGAGATCCGCGAGCAGAACGAGCGCCTGTTCGCCGAGACCAAGCGTCGGCTCGGCGAGATCCTCGGCGACGAGGGCGCGCTCGCGAAGCTGTTCAACGACGAGAACCGCGAGCTCTACGACGCGTGGTCACAGCTCGCGGCCACCTGATGAGCACGAGCGGCGTAGGGAGCGCGAAGCCACCGCATCGCGTGGTGATCACCGGGATCGGCGTCACCACGCCGATCGGCAACGACGTCGCGTCGTCCGTCCAGGGCCTGAAGGAGGGTCGCTCGGGCGCGCGCTTCATGCCGGACTGGGACGACATCGAGGATCTCCACTGCAAGGTCGCGGCGTGCGTCGACGGTCTCGACCTCGAGACGATCTTCCCGCGCAAGCGGCGGCGGACGATGGGTCGGGTCGCGCTCCTCGCGGTGCACGCGACGGAGCAAGCGGTCGATCAGTCGGGCCTCGACCGAGAGTCGCTGCGCTCCGAACGCGTGGGGGTCGTCTACGGATCGACGACCGGCTCGAGCGAGGCGCTCGAGAAGTACAGCACGCGGATGACACAGCAACGTACGCTGACGGGACTCGACCCGAACGCGTACTTCAAGCTGATGACCCACACCTGCGCGGTAAACGTCGCGCAGTTCTACGGCGTCATGGGCCGCATCGCGTCGACGTGCACCGCGTGCACCTCGAGCTCGCAGGCGATCGGCACCGCGTACGAGCTCGTCCGGAGCGGCACGCAAGATATCGTGCTGTGCGGAGGCGCCGAGGAGATGCACTACACCTCGGCGTGCACGTTCGATCTCCTCATGGCGACGAGCTACGGCTACAACGATCGGCCGACCGAGACGCCACGCCCGTTCGACAAGGCGCGCGACGGGCTCATCTGCGGCGAGGGCGCCGGAGCGCTCGTGCTGGAGACGCTCGAGGGCGCGAAGCGGCGCGGCGCGACGATCCTCGCGGAGGTGCTCGGCTACGCGACGAACTGCGACGGCGCACACATCAGCGCGCCGCACCAGGCGGGCATGCGCCGGGTGATGGAGCTCGCGCTCGCGGACGCGGGGCTCGAGCCGAGCGCGGTCGACTACGTGTGCGGCCACGGCACCGGCACCGAGGTCGGCGACATCGCGGAGAGCCAGGCGACGCGCGATGTGTTCGATCGGCGCGTGCCGATGGCGAGCCTCAAGGGCTACGTCGGCCACACCCTCGGCGCGTGCGGCGCGATCGAGGCGGCGTGGTCGGTCGAGATGATCCGCACCGGCTTCCTCGCGGCGAACCGCAACCTCACCGAGGTCGACCCGCGCTGCGGCGACCTCGACTACGTGATGGAGACGCGCGAGGCCAGGCCCAGCGTCATCATGACGAACAACTTCGCGTTCGGCGGGATCAACACCTCGATCCTGCTCGGACGCCCCGAGTGAGCATCGCGAGAGGGAATCGATGATGGAAACCACGCATGACGTCGTGATCTGTGGAGGTGGCCTCGCCGGCCTGACGTTCGCGCGCCAGCTCTCGCGCGAGCAGCCGGACCTGCGGGTCGCCTTGATCGAGCCGAGCGTGCGCCCGCTCCCCGAGGCCGCGCACAAGGTCGGCGAGTCGACCGTCGAGGTCGGCACCCGCTACCTAGGGACCACGCTGGGCCTCAAGCCGTACCTCGACAGCCAGCACCTGCCGAAGAACGGCTTGCGCTTCTTCAGCGGCGACAACCGCGGCCCGTTCCAGGACCGCGTCGAGTTCGGACCGTTCGAGTTCCCGCCCGTCCCGAGCTACCAGCTCGACCGCGGCAAGCTCGAGAACGATCTGCGCGCGATGCTCGAGGAGGAGACCACCATCGAGCTCCGCGAAGGCCAAAAGGTCGATGCGATCGAGCTCGGCGGTCACGACGAGGCGCACCGCGTGACGATCTCGGGCGACGCGGGCGAGGAGACGCTCACCACGCGCTGGGTCGTCGACGCGTCGGGACGCCGGCATCTGTTGCGCCGTCAGCTGGACCTCTCGGCACCGAGCCGGATCCTCGCGAATAGCTCATGGTGGCGGGTCCCCGAGAAGATCGACGTGGCCGAGCTCGTGCCGGAGAGCGAGACGCGCTGGCACACGCGCGACAACCACAAGAACCGTTGGCTCTCGACGAACCACCTCACCGGTCCGGGCTACTGGGTCTGGGTCATCCCGCTCCAGAACGATCACACCAGCATCGGCATCGTCGCCGAGACCGCGCATCACCCGTTCGAGACGATCAACACCCTCGAGCGCTCCTACGCGTGGCTGAAGGAGCACGAGCCGCACCTCCACGCGCGCCTCGAAGGGGTCGAGGTCGTCGACTTCCTCGTGCGCAAGCAGTACAGCTACTCAGGGAAACAGTTCTTGTCGACCGACCGCTGGGCCGCGATCGGCGAGGCCGCGTTCTTCACCGACCCGCTCTACAGCCAGGGCACCGACTACATCACGTTCGCGAACACGTACACCGCGCGCGCGATCGCCGAAGAGCGCCAGGGGAAGCTCGACCCCGAGATGGTGAGCTTCGCGAACGAGTTCATGCTCGCGCTGTTCCGCGCGAACGAGGACATCCTCTCGCGCTCGGGCGAGGTCTTCCGCTATCCCGACGTCTTCGGCGCCAAGCTGCTCTGGGACTACTACTACTACTGGGCGTACATGGCGGCCTGGTACTTCTACGGCGTGCCGCAGATGAACCTCGCGCGTCAGCGTCGCTTCCTCGCGATGGGGAACGAGTACGCGCGGATCAGCCGCTACATCCAGGAGACGGTGCGCGCGTGGGCGGAGCTCCGCCGCTTCGACGGCTGGAAGGAGCGCACCCACGTGGGTCTGCCCGACACGCTCTCCGTGATCACGGACCTCCACATGCAGCTCGACGTGCAGAAGGACGCGGACGCGGCGGAGGCGCGGATGGCGGCCGACCTCGAGGGCGCCAAGGAGTTCGCGGCGGAGGTGCTCTACCGCGCGCTCGTGGGGGTGGGTCGAGAGAACGCGCCGGAGCTGGCGCGGCGGATCGGCCTCCGCGACTGGGACCTCCCGCTCGACGCGACGCGGATCGGCCTCCAGGAAGGCTCACGCAACGCTCGGCGCGACGGCTACAGCCGGGTGGCGCGCGACCTCGAGCGCCTCCTCGGGCATCCCCCGGGCAACGGCACCCCGCTCTCCACCCTGGTTGAACAGGCCCTGGGCCACCCCGTCGAAGCCAGCGTCTCGGCGACGGCCCACGCCTGATTGGGCTCCGCTGCTACCGTTCCGGCTCGCTTCGGCGGGCCGGAGGCTCGAAATCGGTCGATCTGACCCAGCGCTCTGTCATGCTCGGGGCCCCTGGCCTCGAGCCAGCCCGTGACTTGTGAGCAAGGAACCATGACCCGCGACGAGATCCAGAAGACGGTGGTCGAGATCCTGAGCGACAGCTTCGAGCTCGACGCCGCCTCCATCAAGCCCGAGTCCACGCTCTACGAGGACCTCGACCTCGACAGCATCGACGCCGTCGACATCTTCGTGCAGCTCCGCTCGGTGACCGGCCGCCGCCCCGATCCCGCGCGCGCCAAGGAGATCCGGACGGTCGACGAGCTCATCACGTTCGTCGAGGAGGAGATCGCGGCGGCCGAGCGCGGCGACCCCGAGCCCGACGTCCAGCTCCCCGACAACACGCGCGACTGACGCGCCTCCGAGAAACGAAGCGAGCCCCGCCGGTCACCCAGCGGGGCTCGTCGCGTGAAGGGCGTCGGCCTCAGTTCGTCTGGAGAAGGAACGGGTAGTTGACTCCTACCGGGCCGCCACCGTCCGGCTGCGGGAAGCTCCAGCGGCGGACCGCGTTCGCGATGCAGCTCGCGACCTCGGGATTGACGGTGTCCTGCTGCACGCTGCTCTGGCTCACCGCGCCGGTCGGGCTGATGATCCAGCCGACGGTGACCCGACCCTCGAGGCTCGGGTTGGTGCTGAGGCCCTGCTCGTAGCAGAAGCGGACCTGGTTCATGTTGCGGCGAACGACGCGCTGGATCGCTTCGCGTGAGAGCCCACCCAAGACGGTGGCGTTCGTGCCGATGATCCGGGGCACGCGGGCGACGTGGCCGCCCGAGCCGAGGCTCACGCCGTCGCCGTAGCGACCCCCGTGGCCGTTGCCTCCGACGCCGAGCGTCCCGAGCGGACCGACGCCGTAGGTGCCGACCCCCGTGCCGCCCGCGCCCACCCCGGTGCCGCGCATGCCGGCGCCGAACTGGCCGAAGCTGTCGCCCATCTGGTCGCCCATCAGCTCGCCGATCGCGCTCACGTCGTCACGGCCGAGCGCCTCGTTGCGGCCGAACGGCGACGTGGGGGCGTCCATGCTGCCGAGGAAGCTCGCGAGGGTGCCGATCGCGGTGGCCTCCGCCATGTTCTCGCGAAGGCGCTCGCGCGCCATGTGCGGGTCGGTGTTGTCCGCGGGGCCGCGGACCGCCTGGCGGCGGTGGGTCACCGGTGCGTCGTCGCGACCTGCCGCGCCTTCCTCGCCGGCCGCGCGCTCGCCCGGCTCGCCGCCGGCCGCGTTCGAGTTGGCCCACTCGATCTCTTCCTCGTCGACCGTCTCGCGCGCGTCGTCGAGGTACTGGACCATGCGCGAGCTCGCGTCGATGTTGTCGAGGCTCAGCGCCTGGGTGCTCGGCGGCATGAAGTAGAACATCGTGAGGAACGCACCGTGGACGGCGAGCGAGACCGCGACCGTCGCGTATCGACGCCACGCCACCGGGGCGGCCGCGGCCGGCTTCTTCGCGGCCTGGGTCGGCCGGATCGCGAACTCGAGCCCATCCTGCTCGAGCACGACCACCGCTCCGACCGGCAGGGCGTAGAGCCCCGCGCCCGCGAGCTCGGCGTACGCCTCGAGCTGACCCTCGTCGCGCATCGCCGCGAGGTCGATCGCCGACTCGCCGATCCGCGCGATGGCCTTCGCGTCCGCGGCGACGACACAGAGGAGGCGCCCGTCGCGCTCGATCACGATGGGGTGCGTGCGCTCCGAGGTCTCGAAGCGAACGTCGCGCGGAGGGCTCACGTGCTCGATGCCGAGCACTTCGTCCCCCCACCTCACCACGACCTCGATCGCCGGCGCGTCGCCCTCGATCTCCGCAGCGTTGAGCGCCGCGACGCCCGGGTGGTTGAGGTCTTGCTCGATGCTCGTGCTCATGATGACGGACTCCTCCCTCTTCGACCGACGCCTGGTGCGGGGCTCGCATGATTGCGAGGGGCTCCCGTTTCCCACGGCGTCGTCTTGTGTCGTGCCCATCCGACAGCCGGCCCCAGGGGAGGTTCCGCGACGCCAGAAAGAAAAATTGGAAGTAGGCTTCCGCCATGACGCTCCTCTACTCGACCGCGGCGTACACGTACCTACGCGATGCGCTGCTCGCGCTCGGAGCCAGGGAAGATCGCGGCGCGGGACACGTAGAGCGCACGGATTTCCCGGACGGAGAGCGCTCGTTTCGGATCGTCGAGGACGTCGATGGACAAGAAGTCGTGCTGATCGGCGGGACGACCGACGAGATCGCGACGCTCGAGCTCTATGACCTGGCCACCGGGCTCGTCGCGCACGGCGCACGACGGCTCACCCTGGTGGTTCCGTACTTCGGGTACTCGACGATGGAGCGAGCGACGCGACGCGGCGACGTAGTGACAGCGAAGGCGCGCGCGCGACTGCTCAGCTCCATCCCGTCCGCGAGCTACGGCAACCGCTTGCTCCTGCTCGATCTCCACAGCGAGGGGATCCCGCACTATGTCGAGGGCGAGCTGCGGGCGTTCCACGTGTACGCAAAGGAGATAGTCAAGGAGGCCGCGCGCGAGCTCGGCGGGGAGGACTTCGTCGTGGCGTGCACCGATGCAGGACGAGCGAAGTGGGTCGAGTCGCTCGCGAACGAGCTCGGGACGACGGCCGCGTTCATCTTCAAGCGGCGCACGAGCGGGCGCGACACGGAGGTGCTCTCGACGAGCGCGAAGGTCGAGGATCGCACGGTCGTGATCTACGACGACATGATCCGAACCGGAGGCTCGCTGCTCAAGGCGGCGCGCGCCTACAAGGACGCGGGGGCGGCGAGGATGATCGCGATCGCGACGCACGGACTGTTTCCGGAGGACGCGTTGAGCCGGATCAAGGGCTCGGGACTGTTCGAGCACGTGGTGGTCACGGACAGCCACCCGCGCGCGCGCGCGCTCGCGGCGAGCGAGCCGTGGCTGACGCTGCGATCGGTCGCGCCCGTGTTCGCACCGCATCTTTGAGGTACAACGAGCGCTCGATGAACAACCCCCCGCACGGCCCCCCGGGCAATCAGTCGCACCCCGCTGCGTTCGCGCCGACCCAAGCGATGCAGGCAACCCCACCACAGAGCGGATCGTCGCAGGTCACCCCGGTGCACGGCGGCTTCGGGCAGCCGGCGGGCTTCGGCGGGCAGCCGGGGTACGGTGGACCGCAACCCGCGTTCGGCCAGCCGCCGAGCGCGGCGGCCACGGCGGTACCGACGAGCCGGCCGACGAACCAGATGGCGATCGTCAGCGTGATCGCGGGCGCGGTCGGTTGGGTCGGTGTGCCGCTCGTCGCGTCGATCGTCGCGATCATCACCGGCCACATGGCGCGGCAGCAGATCCGACAGAGCGGCGAGGAGGGCGACACGCTGGCGATCGCGGGGCTCGTGCTCGGGTACGCGCACATCGCGATGCTGTGCCTCGTCGGCGCTGCGCTCGTCGTGTTCTACGGCGGGCTCGCCGCGTTCATCGTCGCCTCGCAGCCGCACTGACCGCGGCCGCGCGAGCGCGCGTGTCGAAGACGACGACGCCCGGTCCGCTCACGCGGATCGGGCGTCTCTCGTTCCGCCGTCGTGGTGCGATCAGCCGGACGAAGCGCTGACCGAGGCGCTCACCGACACGGACACCTCGAGGCTCACCGAGATCGAGCTGAGCGAGGTCCCGATGTCCGCCACCGCCGCCGTGCTGCAGGCCGCCGCGCCGACGCCGACCGCGCGGATCGTATCGGGCAAGCCGCGTAGACGCTGGCTGAGGACGCGGCCGCTCTCCTGGAGCCGTCGCACGCGCTCGCGGACGGTCGCGATGGTGGCGAGACCAGCGCGGACGGCCGCCTGGACCTTCGCGATGCGCGCCTGCGCCGCCGCATCCGGCCCGCCGCTCACGACCACCTCGGTGTGACCCGGCGTGCACTCGAGCGACGCATCGACGCGCGCCTCGCACGCGGCGCGGCACTCGGCGCTCACCTGCGGCGGCTCGTAGTGTCCCGTGCAGTATGGACGCTGCCACTCCACCGAGCAGGAACCGCGACACTCGCCCGAGCACTGCGCGGTCGCCTCGGCGACGCACTGTCCGCGACACGTACCATCGCAGCGACCGGCGCAGCTTCCGTCGGCCGCCGTCTGACTGCAGGTCCCCGTGCACACCCCCTCGCACGTGCCCGAGCACGCCGCGTTCACGTCGACCGCGCATCGGCCGGTGCACTGCGCGCTGCACTGGCCGCGGATCTCACCGCCGGTGCACGACATCTCCACCTCACCGGGCGTGAGGTGCACGTCGCATTGCGCGGCACACTGTGCGTAGGCATCGAACCGAGCCTCGCAGCGAGGCGGGGTGCTCTGCACCTCGACCTGGTAGTCGGTGCCCTGGTTGATCGCCGCCCACTCGGTGCGGAGCTGCGCCGTCACCGCTTCGCAGACGGTACGGGTTCCCTCGGGTCCCGCGCCCTCGAGGCTGGCCGCCGGCATCTCGAGCTCGCGGCCCATCGCCTGGCAGGCCTGGAGCAACGTTTGTTGCGTCTGGACCGCCGCCTGATGGAACTCGTAGGTCGAGGTCATGAACGCCTCGAACTGCGCGGCCGCGGCGCTCGCGCCGAAGTCGCCGCGGCACACCGACGTGAAGCCGGCCTCACCGCCGCCTCCTCCACCGCCACCGCCACCGCCACCTCCGCCACCTCGGCCGCCGCGGGCGAGGGGCCCGCACGCGGGGATCAGCAGCAGCAAGGTCACGAGCGACAGCGGTCGTTTCATGCGCGTCATGGCCCGCCTCATACCGCGCGCTTCGAGGGGGTGTCAAAGGCCGCCGCGAGGTCCCTATGATGCCGATCCATGATCGTCAGCAAGGACGGCTCGTTCGCCCGGATCGTGTTCCTCTGGCAGTGGAAGTACACGGTCTACTACATCGTCGCCGCTACTCTCGTGGTCGGTGTGCACGAGCTCTACCCGACGTTGCGCGAGCTCCTGGGTTGGGCCTGGCTCCCGACGGAGCTCCGGGAGTTCCTCGAGCTGCCGACGCTCCCGTTGGCCGTCGTCGGCGCGGCGCTCGGCATCTTCGTGAGCTTCCGGACGAACCAGGCGTACGACCGCTGGTGGGAGGGCCGAAAGCTCTGGGGGCGGATGATCAACACGTCGCGTCACTTCACGACGCAGGTCGTCTCGTACCTCCGGCAGGGCAACGACGGGCCCACGGAGATCCAACGCCGCCTCGTGCTCCGGCACGTGACCTACGTCCACGCGCTGCGTTGCCTGTTGCGTGGACAGGATCCGTTCGGCGACCCGGACGTGAAGGCACATCTCGAGCCCGACGACTCGCTGAAGTCGGAGAGCAACTTGACTCACGCGCTCCTGCAGCGCCAGCTCGACGAGCTCGCCGAGCTCAACCGCGAGGGAGCGCTGAACGACTTCCGGCTCCAGTCCATGGATCAGTCGCTCCGCGAGCTCCTCGACATTCAGGGCGGGTGCGAGCGCATCAAGAAGACGCCGATGCCGCCGATCTACGCGCTCCTCGCGACGCGGATCGTGCAGTTCTATGCGTTTCTGTTTCCCCTCGGCGTCGTCCACGACCTCCACTGGTGGGCGATCCCGACGAGCCTCCTCGTATGCACGGCGTTCTCCCTGATCGCCGAGGCGGGCCGCGTGCTCGAAGACCCGTTCACCATGTTCTTCAACGGGCTGCCGCTCAGTGCGATCAGCCGGATGATCGAGGTCAACGTACGCCAGCGGTTGGGCGAGACGGACCTGCCGCCGATGCTCCAGCCGACGCCCGGCTACGCCGTGCTCATGTAGCGCCCGTAACCCGCCAGGGATTGCGCGCGCGGGAGCTCGTGAGGGCATACTCGCCGCGATGCGTCACGCGCACGCCGTCCTCGGGCTCCTCGGCCTCGTCTACTGCACGGCGTGGAGCGGCCGCGCCGAGGCACAGTCGATCCAGCTCGACCAGTACCGGATGGCCCAGACCCCGATCGACGGCTTCGCGCTGAGCCGCCCGAACGACCTCGGGCACCTCGCGTTCGGCGCGCGCCTCGACCTCGACTACGCGCTGAACCCGCTCGTCTACCGGCTGGTGGGGAGCGATCCGAACAGCGAGGTCGCGTCGGTCGTCGAGCATCAGCTCGCGCTCCAGCTCGGGGTGAGCTTCGGCCTCTGGGATCGGATCGTCCTCTTCGCTGGGATGCCGTTCAACCTCGTGCTCGAGGGCGAGCAAGTCACGGGACAACCGCGCGCGGACGGGGCGAGCATCGGCGACCTCTACTTCGGCGCGCGTGGCCGGCTCTTCGGCGAAGCGGACGACGCGTTCGCGATCGCGCTCCAGGTCACCGGCACGGCGCCGACCGCGCGCGCGGCGAGGTTTCAGAGCCGGTTCGCCGGCGACGGCAACTTCACGTTCCAGCCCGAGCTGCTCTTCGAGATTCGGATCGCGGAGTGGGTGAACATCCTCGCGAACGCCGGCTTCTTGTTCCGCGAGGAGCAGGACTTCGGGACGCTCCGCGTCGAGCACGACTTCACGTGGGGCGCGGGCGCGACGCTGCACGCGGTGCGCGACGTGCTCGACATCCAGGTCGAGACGTGGGGCGTGGTGGGCCTCTCGCGCCGCGACGGAGAGTCGCTCGCGCAGGTGAGCCCGATCGAAGGCGTGATCGGCGCGACGGTGTTTCCGGTGCGCGGGCTCCGACTGGGCGCCGCGGTGGGCACGGGTCTGCAGCGCGGCTACGGCGCGGGCGACTTCCGCGCGATCCTGAGCGTGGGCTACGCGACGGAGGGCGAGGTGCCGGCCGGCGACCGCGACGGAGACGGGATCGCCGACGACGTCGACGAGTGCCCCGACGCGATGGAAGACGTCGACGAGTTCCAAGACGACGACGGCTGCCCCGATGAGGACAACGATCGTGACGGGATCGCGGACGGCGACGATCGATGCCCCAACGAGGCCGAGGACCGCGACGGGCTCGGCGACGAGGACGGCTGTCCCGAGCTCGACTTCGACGGCGACGGGGCGGCCGACGAGGCCGACCGCTGCCCGACCGAGCCCGGCGTCGCGCTGGCGGTGCGCCCCGAGTGCACCGGCTGTCCGACGTGCGACGAGTCGACTCCTCCGCCGCGCGAGCCCGACGCGCCGCCACCACCGGTCGGCGACGGCAGCTCGCTCGGACGCGTTCGGTTCGAGGTGAACCAGTGGGGCATCCTCCCGAGCGAGCAAGCTAGCTTGCAAGCGGCGCTCGAGGCGGTGCGCCGCTCGAGCGGTCCGGTGATCGTCGAGGGCCACGCGGACGTGCGTGGCAGCGAGCCGAACAACGAGGCGCTCAGCCGCCGACGCGCGCGTCGCGTCCTCGCCTGGCTCGTCCGCCACGGCGCCGATCGCTCGCGCCTCCGCGCGGTCGGGTGCGGGGAGCGCTACCCCGAAGGCGACGTGACGACGCGGGCCGGCCGCACTGCGAGCCGCCGCGTCGAGATCCGCTCCGGAAGCTCGGAGCGCGCGGGCTGCGTGGAGGCGGACATCCCGTTCTGAGATCCCGCGCGCGGGCTCAGCCGTGGAGCGCGAGGAAGTAGAGCGTCAGCCCGAACACCGCGAGCATCCCGGCGGTCTCGACCCAGTTGAGGATCCCGTCGTCCTGGATGCTCTTCCACATGATGAGCATCGGGGGGAACGCGAGCAGGATCACGCTCGTCGTCTCGAGATCGATCCTGAGCACCGCGCCCCCCGGCAGGTGGCCGATGACGCCGAGCTGGGCGAGGGCCGCGATCAGAATCATCACCGCGGGCAGAACCACGAACGGGACTTGCGTGATCGCGCCGGATACGTTGGCGAGCGCGATGTCGTACTTCTTCTTGACGTGTGCGGTCGCGATCATGACGTACGACCCGGCGCCCGCGAACAGGCTGAGGATGATCGCGCCGATCATCTCGGGGTAGCCGGCCTCGTTGAGCGACTCGACGAGGGCATCGGCGAAGTCGCCGACCGCGTGACCGCCGAGGAGCGACGTCAACGTACCGAGCACACCATAGCCCGCGATGGCAAGCCACGACGGAGCCTCTTCCTTCTCCTCCGGCTCGACCGCCCCCGTCGCCTCCTCACCCGCATCGACGGCCCCGGTCGTCTCCGTCGCCGTCTTGGCCGCCGCCTCGGCCGAGGCGCCCATCGTGACGGGGGCCGGCTCCGCGCTCGTGCCGAGCTTGGAGAAGCGCTTGATCATCTGCGTCGTGGAGACGACCTGCACCATCAGGAGGCACGCGCCGATCGTGTAGAGGTCGACGACGCCGAACCCTTCGCCGCGGCTCTCCCCCGAGTCGAAGACGGTCATCAACACCATGAGGCACCCGGTCGCGAGGAACACCCCGCCGCCCGCCGCATAGAGATCGGTCGAGATCTTGACGAGCGCGACGGGCAGGCGAGCGACTCCGGTCGCGTCGCGCGGGAGGAGCCCACTGTAGATGCCGAAGATCAGCGAGTTGACGTGCAGCGTGAGCGCGACGACCACGAACGCGACGCGCGGCGCGGCCGCGACGACGAAGCCGAGCATCACGATCTCGGGGATGTTGCTCGCGAGGCCGGCGAGCGTGCCGGCCACGAACTGATTCCACCCCATGCGCTGGCCCACGCCCTCGACGCACTTGATCATCGACTCGCACGAGCCGAACACGACGGCGAGCCCTCCGATCGCGAGCGCTCCGATCGCGAGCCAATGGGGCCCCGCCTCGGTGCGCTCGAGCGTGTATCCGACGCCGCAGAGCGCGACGCCGCCCGCGAGGATGTAGACCCAGGTCCTGCCTTCGCCGCCTCCGCCGCCCGACATGGGGGCCGACCCTACCCGAGCCGCCCGCTCCGCGCGAGCGCACCTTTGGCGACGCAACCGCCGTGACGACCTCGCGCGGCGCGCGCCGCAAACACCGAGGCGTGCGCCGGCACCGCTCTTGCGGCACACCCGCGCGTGTCGACTCGCTCGCCTCTCGCCTCGCTCGTCGTGCTGCTCCTGTTCGTGTCGACGCCGGGCTGCTATCGGATCCACGGTCGCGCCGAGCGCGAGCGCCGCGACGCCGGCGTCCCCGACGCGGGCTCACGCGACGCCGGACCTCCACCGACGTTCGACGCTGGCGCGCTCGACGCCGACGTGCCGGACGCTGGCCCGCGCACGCTTCCCGATACGGCGGAGACGCGGCCCTGCGTGCCCGACGATCCGCCGCCGGTGCCCGGAGGTCTCGCGCCGGAGGCGTGCCCGGTGAGCGAACCGGGGGATCACGACGGTGACGGCTTCGAATCGAGCGTCGACTGCAACGACTGCGTCCCCGAGATCAACCCGGGCGCGTACGACTTCCCCGGCAACGGGATCGACGAGGACTGCAGCGGGCTGAGCGACGACTCCGGCTGCTCCGATCTCGGGCTGTCGATCGGTGACGCGACCGCGCTCGAGGCGGCGCGCGCGATCGGCCTGTGCGCGCGGGCCACCGAGTCGCGCTGGGGCGTGATCGATGCGCGGTTCACCACCGCGGACGGGACCGGCGAGCCGGCGTCGCGCTTCCAGGCCGGCGTGCTCGATCGCCTCGGCCCGTTCCGCCCGGTACGCGGACGCCGCATGCTCTCGATCTCCTCCGGCTACGGCCGCGCTCCGTCCGGCGCGGGCGTCGCGGAGTGTCGCAACTACGGCGGCGCGGGAGGCTTCCCGCCCGGCTTCCCGGTCGACGCGCCCGCGTGCCCGAGCGTGCCGATGGGCTCGGTGTTCGATCCGGTCGCGCTCGAGGTGCGCCTCCGTGTGCCCACCAACGTTCAGGCGTTCCAGTTCGCGTCGAGCTTCTACACGCACGAGTACCCCGACTTCATCTGCAGTCCGTTCAACGACGTGTTCGCGGTGCTCCAGGAGCGCGATGGCCAGCTCGAGAACGTGGTGTTCGATCGCGACGGCAACCCCGTGACCGTCAACAACGCGCTGTTGCAAGCTTGTTTGCGAGGGACACATGGCGGTCGCGAGTTCACCTGTGACCTCGGCTACGCACCTCTGATCGGCACGGGCTACGACGTCGATTGCCCCACCGGGCTCCCCGGCTCGACCCGCGAAGGCGCGGGCGCGTCCACCGGGTGCCTCACGACGACCTCGCGCGTGGTGCCGGGGACGGAGATCACGCTGCGCTTCGCGATCTGGGACAGCGGCGACGGGGAGCTCGACTCGCTCGCGCTGATCGACGGCTTCGAGTGGATCGGCGCGCCGTTCACGCGCGTCGACCCGTGAGCGACGACCCTTACTTCCGCGCCTTGCTCAGGCGCTGGAACGCGGGCTCGAGATCGCTGACGTCGTCGTCGAACGCGATCGCGAGTCGGTAGCGCCAGAGGCCCTCGGGATCCTCCTCGTTGACCTCGACGCGCACGATCTCACCGGCGAGCTTGCGATCGTCCTCGCCGGGGACCTGGAGGGTGAGCTCCACGCGCTCGCCCTTGGTCAGCTCGGCGCCGACGATCACCAAGACGCCGCTCATGCTGATGTTCTTGCTGACGGCGAGGAGCTGCACGTCGCCTTCCGCACGCATCTGGATCGGGATCCACAAGACGTGTCGCTTGCCGACCCGGCGCTCGTCGTCCGCCATCGCGCACGATTCTACCAAGCCACGCGCCGTGCGCGGGCGGGAATGCGTGGGCAAAGCCGACGATCGTGGCCTCCCATGTCGGGAAACGCCCCTCGCGCACCTCGCTCCCCGAGCGCGTTGCCGCTACCCCCTTGCGATTCCGGACCGCCTCGACTTAGCTACGGCGCCATGTCGACACGGATGATCAGAGACCTCGCTTTGTGGGCGGCGCTCGCCGTCGTCCTCGGCACCGCGGTCGCCGGCTGCGGCGGGCGAGACTGGGAGCACGAGTACGGACAGCTGCAGTCCGAGATGGACGCGCTGCGCGCGGAGCACCAGCGCTCCGAGACGCGCCTGCACGAGCTCGAGCAGGAGAACGAGCAGCTGCGCGGCGTGCTGCAAGCGCAGGGCGCGGACCTGAGCAGCGCGGAGAATCTGCGCACGCAGCTCCAGCAGCAGCTCGAGGAGGCTCGCCGCCGCGAGGCCGCGAACCAGGCGCGCCTCTCGGCGCTCCGCGCGATGGCGCGCCAGTTCCGCGACATGGTGGCGGCCGGACAACTCCGCGTGCGCATCGTGCGCGGCAATATGGTCGTCGAGCTGCCGGAGGGCGTGCTGTTCGACTCGGGTCACGCCGAGCTGCGCGAGGCGGCGAACGACACGCTCGAGCGGGTCGCCCAGGTCCTTCAGAGCGTGCCGAACCGGAGCTTCCTGGTGGCGGGCCACACCGACAATGTCCCTGTCGGTCGACGGAGTCGGTACGAGAGCAACTGGGAGCTGAGCGCGGCGCGCGGGGTCGCGGTCGTACGCTTCCTCGCCGAGCACGGCATGGCCCCCGAGCGCCTCGCCGCCGCCGGCTACGCGGACACCCAGCCGGTGGCGTCGAACAGCACCGACGAGGGTCGTGCGCAGAACCGTCGCATCGAGATCATCGTCCTCCCGAACCTCGACGAGCTGCCGGATCTCTCCGGTCTCGAGGGCGACGTCAGCAGCTGACACTCACGGGCGGAATCGCCTGAACGTGCAGCGTGCACGCGATGCTCGCGGAGGGCATCGCGTGTACCTCGCGCGCGTGTGAGCCGACGAAACCGGGGCCGATCCGCATGGCACGCGGATGGCGATGCGTCGGCGTATGCGTCGGCTCCTCGAGCGGTTTCACCTGGCGGTGCTGCCCACGTTGCGACGGTTGTTCGGGCTCGTGGTGCGCGCGATGTACCGCGTGCGTGCGAGCGGGCTCGAGCACATCCCCGCCGACGGGCCGGCGATCGTGGTGGCGAACCACGTGTCGTTCGTGGACGCGCTCGTGATCGGTGGGCTGTGCGCTCGGCCGATCCGCTTCGTGATGGACCATCGGATCCACGACGCGCGACCCACCCGCTGGCTCTTCCGCATCGTCCGCGCCATCCCGATCGCATCGGCTGCCGATGACCCTCTGCGGCTCGCCATCGCGATGAGCACGATCGAGCGCGCGCTGGCGGACGGCGAGGTGGTCGGCATCTTCCCCGAGGGTCGGCTCACTCGCGACGGCGCGATCGACCGGTTCCGGCCCGGCGTCGAGCGGATCCTGTCGACCCGCCCGGTGCCGGTGATCCCGATGGCGCTCCGCGGCCTGTGGGGCAGCATGTTCAGCTACGCGCGGGGCAAGCCGTTCGAGGCGCGACCGCGCGGCTTCCGCGCGCCGGTCCAGCTGGTGGCCGGACCCGCGATCCCGCCGCACCTCGCCAGCGCGCGGGCGCTCGAGGACGAGGTCCGCACCCTCCGCGGTGCGCTCGCCTGAGTCCCGGGCCGTGTGCGAGACCGGCGCGCCGCGCTCGTGAGCGTGTGCCGTGCCGTGCCGCCTCCGCGCGGGCACCCATGCAGGCCCCGACGGCCCGATCATTGCGAACGCGTCTTCCCGACGCGCGTGGCGCGGGTATCGTCATGCGCGGAGCGGCGCGGACCAACCGGTGGGGTGAGCGATGAAGCGAACGACGGCGATGGCAGCGGTGGCGGGAGCCGGGCTCCTTCTCGGGGCGCAGCCCGCGTCCGCATGCGGAGGGTGCTTCGGACCGAACGGTCAGCCCACGGTGGTGACCGCGCATCGGATGGCGGTCTCTCTGGGGACGATGAGCACGGTGCTCTGGGATCAGTTCGAGTACGCGGGGGCAGCCGAGGACTTCGTGTGGGTCCTGCCGGTGGCGGGCTCGGACGACGTCACGGTGGAGCTCGCCGACAACGCGTTCTTCTTGGCGCTCCAGCAGTCCACCGCGATCCAGATGCAAGGTCCGTTTCGGTCGACGGGCGGCGGAGGCGGCGGTGGCGGCTTCGGCTGCGGGGACGCATCGGCCGCCGGCATCGCGCGCGAGGACGGCCCGTCTTCGCCGCCGGTCCAGGTGTTCCACGAGGGCACGGTCGGTCCGTACGAGACCGCGACGATCGGCTCCGAGGATCCCGAAGCGCTGCTGACCTGGATGAACGAGCGCGGCTATCAAGTGCCGGACCCGATGCTCCCGACGATCACCTACTACGTCGAGCAGGGGATGAACTTCGTCGCGCTGCGCCTCTCGCCAGGAGAGAGCGTGACGCGCATGCAGCCGGTCCGCGTGAGCTCGCGCGGCATGAACGTGAGCTTCCCGCTCCGCATGGTGGCGGCCGGCGTGTCGGACTTCGTCGCGCTGGAGCTCTACGTCATCGCCGAGGGTCGCTACGAGGCGGCGAACTTCCCGAATGGCGAGGTCGACCGCAACCAGATCGTCTACGACTGGGCGACGCAGACGTACAACTACGACGACCTCGCGGACCAGGTGATCTTCTCGAACGCGGGTCGCACCTGGCTCACGGAGTTTGCGGACGCCGTCGACCCGTTCACGATCATGAGCTTCACCGAGCGCGACGAGGACGGGACGCTCCACTCGGCCGCCCAAGACTGGACGATCGCGACGCGCAGCATCTCCGCGCCGAGCGTCACGCGAATGCGGGCGAACCTTCCCGTTCAGGCGCTCTCCGACGACCTCATCCTCGCGGCGTCGCCCGGCCCCGCGCTCCCCGGGTTGATCCAGGTGACGCGCGACGTGAACTGGGAGACGGCCTCCGCGGCCGGCGCGCTCGAGCGCCGCGACACGCGCCTGGCCGCGCTCCCCGTCTGGCCGCTGGCGGTGATCCTCGTCGCGGGGGCCGGCCTGATCCGCCGACGTCGCTCACCCGTCGCGTAGCGCAGCGAGCGCGGCGACGTGCTCCGGGCCCGTGCCGCAGCACGCGCCGACGATCGTCGCGCCTTCGTCGATCCACGCGCGCGCGTGCTCAGCGTAGCGGGCCCCGCCGAGCGTGCGGTCTGCGGTCCAACCGATGCGATCGTCGGCGTGACCCGCGTTCGCGTACGCACCGACCGGTACGCGGGCGCCGACCGCTGCGATCAGCGCGCCCACGTAGACGTCGATCTGGAGCACGCCAACGCAGTTGACGAGGATCGCCTGCGCGCCGAGGTCGGTCGCGGCCCGCGCCGCGTCCGCCATCGTGCTCGGGCTCATCAGCGACGCATCGGGGCCCGCGCTCAACGCGAGCCACGTCTCGCGCCCGGTCCGCACCGCCGCCCGCACCGCATCGAGCGCCTCGCGCGGGTGGGTGAACGTCTCACACAAGAGGAGGTCGCACCCCGCGTCGGCGAGCACCTCGGCGAGCTCGCGGTGCTCGTCCTCCGCGTGCTCGGGACTGAGATCGGGCCGATAGCAGTCCTCGAGCGGCGCGATCCCGCCCGCGACGCGGTGATCGTTCGGCACCGCACCGCGCGCGAGCGCGACGGCCAGGCGCGCGCCCTCCTCCCAACGCGCACCGAGCGTGCGTCGGCGCGCCCGAAACGTGTTCGTCGTGTGCACGGTCGCGCCCGCACGCGCGAAGTCGCGATGGATCGCCGAGACCGTCTCGGGTCGCTCGAACAGCGCGCGGGCGCTCCACAGCGGAAGTCGCGTGTCGGCGCCGCGAGCGTCGAGCTCGGTCCCCATCGGGCCGTCCAGCACGGTGAGGAGGGGTGCGACCTGGACCACGATGGAACCGAGTGTACGCTTCGGCATGGCCGAACGATCTCGTCGTTGGTTGACCCGGCTCGCGATCTTCTTGGTGACCGCGGTGCTCGGCGGAGGCTGTGATCTCCGCAGCAAGGAGTGGGCGGAGGAGACGCTCACGCAGGCGCCGGGATGGACGATGCAGCTCGTCGCGCCGTACCTCGAGCTCGCCCTGTCCTACAATCGCGGGAGCGCGTTCAGCCTGGTCGGCGACTTCGGCGGCGAGGCGCGCTGGATCCTCGGCGCCCTCGCCCTCGCGCTCGTCGCGGTGCTCGCGTTCGCCGCCGCGCGCGGCCAGGGGACGCTCACCGCGATCGCGCTCGGCTGCATCGCGGGCGGCGCGATCGGCAACGGCCTCGACCGCCTGTTCCACCTCGCGCCGGGCGGGGGCACGGGCGTGGTCGACTTCATCCGCATCAACTACCCGTGGGGCGGGAGCTGGCCGACGTTCAACATCGCCGACGCGCTGGTCGCGATCGGCGTCGCGCTCTACTTCGTCGCGCTGAACCGACGACGGGGCCACGCTCGCGAGCCGGTCGCCGAAGCATCGTGATCGAGTCGTGACCTGAGCCGCACCGGGCGCAGGAGCTGCACCGCGCGCAGGAGCCAGATCGTGCGCAGGAGCCAGATCGTGAGGCGAGGCGTCGCGCTCGTCGGGCCGCGGCTCTAGCTCTGGCCTTCGCCGCTGTCCTTGCCGTTCTCGGCCGCGTCCGCGGGTTGCGGACGCGCGCGGCGCGACGAGCCCATGCACATGCGGTCGTAGTGGCGGCGCGCGAGCCGGCGGACGACCGAGGTGAAGTCGTCGACCGCGTACGGCTTGCTGAAGATCGCGTCGAACACGATTTGCTCCATCGGCTCGAGCGAGCTCGCGTTCCCCGAGACGAGCACGACGGGCGGACACTCGCGACCGAGCTCGGCGCGCAGGCGCGTGACAACTTCCACTCCGCTCATCTGCGGCATCATCAGGTCGACGATGATGACGCCGGGGAGCGTGCCCATGATCTCTTGGATGGCCTGCCACGGATCGTCGAAGACGAGCGGACGGAAGCCGTTCGATCGGAGCACGCGCTCGTGCGTACGCAACATTGCGGGGTCGTCATCGAGTACGATGACCCGCTTCAGGTCGAGCGGGGCGTCCGACGGAGACATCGGCGCCAGTCTAGCGCATCGCGTGCCGAGGTCACGCCACTTGTGAGTTACCGAGCCCGCGAATCGGCGCACGACCTGTGGACAGCCTGTGGTTTTCCCTGGGGCTACATCGGGGCTTCTAGACCTCAGCCGGCTCGGCCGGCGATCGCGATGGGGCCTTCCAGCTCCACCTGGAGGCCCCCTTCGTCGGGGCTCTCGAACCGAAGCTGGAACGCGTGCCGTTCCGCAACGTCACGGACGATGTGCAGGCCGAGGCCCAGCCCGGTGGGGCGGCGGGACCGGGCCTCCCCACCCCGAAACGTTCGTTCCGTCACACGGGCCAGCTCGCCCTCGGGCAACCCCGGGCCGTCGTCGGACACCCGCGCCACGAACCGGTCCCCCCGGCGCTCGAGCACCACCGCGACGTGCCCGCCCTCACGGTTGTAGACGAGGGCGTTGTGGATGAGGTTGCCGAGCGCCTGCTCGACGAGGGTGCTGTCGGCGTGGATCGGGGTCGGCTCCTCCGGCACGGCAAAGTCGAGCGCGATCCCGCGTTCCTCCGCGATCGGACGATGGCGCGAGACGGCGCGCTCGACGAGCTCCGCGAGATCGAAGTCGTGACGCGTCAGCATCGGCTCGCCCGCCTCGAGGCGCGCGGCCGCGGCGAGGTTGCGGATCAGCGCGGCGAGGTAGTGAGCCTCCTCGAGCGCGCCGCTCACGAGCGAGGGATCGGCCCGACCCTCTCGCTCGCTTCGGCGCAGCTCGCTCAGGTGACCCATCAGCACGGTCAACGGCACCATCACGTCGTGCGTGGTGCTCATCAGGTACTGCGTCAGCGCGCGGTCGCGCGCGCTCAGCTCCTCGAGGCGCGCTCGGATCTCGGCGCTCGCCTCGTTGAACGCGCGCGCGAGCTCCGCGATCTCGTCGCTCCCCTGGACCGTGACGTCCTTCTCATAGCCGGCCGTGGCTTGGGCGCGGACGGCCCCCTCGAGCTGACGGATCCGACGCACGAGCGGACCGATCGCGGCGAACGCGGCGAGCGCGGTGAGCAGCGCCGCGATCGACGCGAGCACCACGATCCGAAGGAACACCGCCCGCGCCTCGGGACCCGAGGGTCGCTCCACGAGCAAGACCGCGCACGGTCCGTCCCACGGCATCCGCATCGCGATGCGCGCCCGCGCTGGCGCGTCGAGCCACCGCACCGCGGTCTCGCTCCCGCCCTCGAGCTCGCGGCGCAGATCCGGGTCCAGCGGGTGACCGGCGGACGGAACGAAACGCTCGTCGTACACCCCGACCACGCGCGCGAACGGTCCGCCCCGCGCGCGACGACGTACCCGGCGCTCGAAGCGGCCGGGCGCCCGCTCGCAGCGCGTCAATCCACCTTCCATCATGCGCTCGACGGTCGCCTCGTAGGTCGCGTCGACGAGGCCACGCCTGAGCTGCATGAACCCGAGCCCCGCGACGCCCGCCACGATCGGGATCGCCATCGCGACCACGCTCAACGTGAGGCGCGCGCGGAGCTTCACTCGGGAAGCTCCTCCGTCACGAAGCGGTAGCCGATGCCCCACACCGTCGCGACGCGCTTGCCGTGCGCCCCGAGCTTCTTGCGCAGCCGCGACACGTGCACGTCGAGCGTCCGCTCGTTGCCCATGCGCTCCGGATCCAGCGCGGCCTCGACGAGGGCGCTCCGGCTGATCGCTTGGCCCGAGCGCCGCACCAGCAGCGCGAGCAGATCGAACTCGACCTTCGTCAGCTCCACGGAGTCTCCGTCTACCTCGACGCGCCGCGCCGCGAGATCGATCGTGAGGCCGCCCACGCTGAGCGCGTCCTTGCGCGTGAGCATCGGACGTCGGAGGCGCGCCTTGACGCGCGCGAGGAGCTCGTCGGGCCAGAACGGCTTGGTCACGTAGTCGTCGGCGCCGAGATCGAGTCCGCGCACGCGGTCGGCCGGGTGGTCGCGCGCGGTCAGGATGAGGACCGGCACGTCGCTCTTCTTCCGGAACCGCTTGAGGACGTCGAGCCCGTAGGTCCCGGGCAGCATCAGATCGAGCAGCACGAGGGCGTACCCACCCGGCTCCTCCCGAACCGCGGCGTCGCCGTCGCGCAACCACGTCACGTCGAAGCCGCCGCCCTCGAGGTGAGACACGATCTGCTCGCCGAGCTTCTCGTCGTCCTCGACGACCAGGATGCGATCCGACATGCGCGCGGAGCGTAGCAGGCGGAGGTGAAGCTACCGTCGCGGCGCCGTGCGCTCCGATCAGCTCGGCGCGAGGTCGTCGAGGTCGCCGGCCGCGAGTCGCGTCTCGAGCTCGTCCGCGCCGCCGATGAACGTGCCGCGCACGAACACCATCGGGAACGTCGGCCAGCCCGTCCACATCTTCAGCGCGGTCCGACGCCGCCACTGGCTGAGGTACGAGCCGTACTCGAGATAGGCGAACGGCACCCCCCGCTCGGCGAGTCGCTTGCGCGCGCGGCGCACGTGCGGGTTCTGCGCCATCCCGACGACCACCACGGGGTTGGCCTCGATGGCGTCCTTCACGGTGTCGACGAGGTCGCGGTGGAGGCCGCCGATCCGTTCGCGGATCTCGGGGTGCACGTCGTCGTGGGTGAGGATGTGGCGTTGCATCGAAGCGCTCCGTAGGGCGGCCACCACGTCCTGTCCAGCGTCCTCCGACTCGCCGCCTTGCGACGCTGCCGGGCGATGCCAGGCTCGGCCTCCTATGACGCGTTCCCTATCGTCACTCCTCTGCGCGTGCGTCCTCATGAGCTGCGGCAGCGAGCCCTCCACGCCCTCCACGGTCGAGCCGCCGCCGCCTGCGGAGCCGACGCCGGAGGAGCGCGCCCAAGCGTTCCTCGAGTTCTACGAGCCGATCCTCGTCTCGCTGCGCACCGAGTCGGCGCGCGCGTCGTGGGTCGCGAGCACCGACGTCACCGACGAGCACACCGGGCAGCGCACGGGGGCCGACACGGTGATGAGCGCGTTCACGGGGAACGCCGAGGTGATCCGGCGCGCGCGGGAGCTGCTCGAGCACGAGGACGAGCTCGAAGACGTGACGGTACGTCAGCTCCGCGGTGTTCTGGAGTCGGCCGCGTCGGCGCCGATGACGAACCCCGAGCTGGCCCGCGCGCGGATCGCGGCGGAGAGCGCCCAGAGCGCGCGCCTGGATGGCTGGGAGTTCTGTCTGCGTCGGGATGGGGAGCGCTGCGCCGAGCCGACGACGGCGAACGAGATCGACAGCGCGCTCGTCGAGTCGCGCGATCTGAACGATCGGCTCCGCCAATGGAACGCGTCGAAGGAGATCGGTGGCTCGCTTCGCGACGGCCTCGTCGAGCTGCAGGGTCTGCGCAACGGCGTCGCCCGCGAGATGGGCTACGACGACTTCTTCTCCTTCCAGGTGAGCAACTACTCCATGAGCACCCAGGAGCTGATGGCGCTCTTGGATCGACTGATCGAGGAGATGCGACCGCTCTACGAGCAGGTGCACTGCTGGGCTCGCTACGAGCTCGCGCGCCGCTACGGGGTCACCGACGTGCCCGCGCTGATCCCGGCGCACTGGCTGAGCAACCGTTGGGGCCAGGCGTGGCCGGGCCTCGTCGACGGCATCGACATGGACGCGATGATGCGCGGCAAGGAGCCGGAGTGGCTCGTGCGTCAGGCGGAGCGCTTCTACGTGTCGATGGGCTTCCCCGAGCTACCGGAGAGCTTCTACACCGAGAGCGATCTTTACCCGGTGCCGGAGGGCGATCCGCGCCGCAAGAACGCCCACGCGAGCGCGTGGCACATCGACCTGCAACAGGACGTGCGATCGTTGATGAGCGTGGAGCCCACGTGGGAGTGGTTCACGACGACCCACCACGAGCTCGGACACATCTACTACTACCTCACGTACTCGAACGACGACGTGCCGCCGATCCTCCGCGAAGGCGCGAACCGCAGCTACCACGAGGGGATGGGCGACCTGATCGGCCTCGCCGCGAGCCAGCCGCCGTACCTCCGGGAGATCGATCTGATGGAGGACGACGCGGAGATCGACGAGGTGCGCTACCTGCTCGACAGCGCGCTCACCGGTCCGATCGTGTTCCTGCCGTGGTCGGCCGGCGTGATGAGCCACTTCGAGCACGACCTCTACGCGGAAGACCTGCCCGCCGACGAGCTCAACGCGCGCTGGTGGCAGTACGTCGCGCGCTACCAAGGCATCGCGCCGCCGAGCGAGCGCCCGGCGGACGGCTGCGACGCGTGCACCAAGACGCACATCAACGACGACGCCGCGCAGTACTACGACTACGCGCTAGCCAACGTGCTCGTCTACCAGCTGCACGATCACATCTGCCGCAACATCGTCGAGGCCGATCCGCACGCGTGCAACTATTATGGACGCACCGACGTCGGCGACTTCATCCGCGCGATCATGCGCCCCGGCGCGACGCGCGACTGGCGCGAGGTGCTCGAGGAGCACACCGGACACGAGCTCACGGCCGAGCCGATGCTCGAGTACTACCGGCCGCTCTTGTCGTACCTCGCCGAGCAGAACGAAGGTCGCGACTGCAGCTGGCCGAGCGCTCCCCAGTAGGCGCGGTTCTTGCGGCGAAGGTCATTCATGCTTCGCCTGTGTCACACCGTGCCGGCCCTCGTGGCCGTCGTCCTCGCCTCCGGGTGCTTCCTGACCAACGGTCGGGGCGACCCACCCGCGTGCCGCGACGATCTCGTGTGCTGCGACGCGTTCGGGGTCGGCGTGGAGCCGCTCGAACGCTGCCCGTTCGCCTGCCCTGCCGGCTCGCGCGCCGCGTCGTTCTGCTCGCCCGAGGGCTTCGACGGGGGGACTCCACACCCGCCTCCCCCGCCTGTCGACGCCGGTCCCATCCGACCGCCGCCGATGTGCATGCCGCAGCGTGGCATCGCAGCCTGCCTCGACACCGTGGTGGTGCAGGCGGAGGCACCGTTCCGCCTCCCCGTGCTGGTCGACGCGTGCTCGTGCTGTCCGGTCGCGGAGTGCTCGGTCGACCTCACGTCGACGCTCGGAGCTCCGACGTTGAACATCGTCACGACGCTTTGCCCCGATCCGTGCGACTGCATCGCGTGCAACGACGCGCTCGCGGAGTGTGACGTCCCGCCGTTGCCCGAAGGCACGTACCCCGTCGTCGTCAACGGATCGACCGCCTTCTACTTGACGGCCGCGCAGGACGGCGGCCTGGTCCCTCCGCCACCCGGCTGCTCGACGTTCGCAGAGCCGGACCTCTGCGCGGTCGGCGAAGCGATCAACACGCACCGACTCATGCCCGACGAGGTGTGCCTCTTCGGCCCGAACGAGTCCCCCGAGCACAACCAAGGCTGGTGGATGCGCACGACCTACGGCTGCCCGGACTGCGCGGAGCTCCTGGGTCCCTGCGATGTCGTCGCCGAGCGCCGGCTCACGACCGCGCTGCCGCCGGGCTACGACCTGCGAGTCACGACGCAGGGACACTACACGGCGTGCGACATCGACTGCGGCCCCGGGTGCTTCCCGCGACAACTCGACTGCCGCGTGCCGGATCTCGAGCCGGGCGGATACCACCGCATCTTCGTCAACGGGACGTACGTCGGTGACGTGTCGGAGGGCACGCATTGCCTCAGCGCACCGACGCCGCCACCGGAGCCGTAGCCGACGTCCGATTCCGATTCCGATTCCGATTCCGATTCCGATTCCGATTCCGATTCCGATTCCGATTCCGATTCCGATTCCGATTCCGATTCCGATTCCGATTCTGAGTCCGAGTCCGAGTCCGAGTCCGAGTCCGAGTCCGAGTCCGAGTCCGAGTCCGAGTCCGAGTCCGAGTCCGAGTCCGAGTCCGATTCCGATTCCGATTCCGAGTCTGAGTCCGAGTCCGAATCCGAAATCCGATTCCGAATCCGATTCCGATTCCGATTCCGATTCCGAGTCCGAGTCCGAGTCCGAGTAGTCCGAGTCCGATTCGCGTCCCTGTCCGTTCCGCTCGCTCCGTCGGCAATCCTCCCAGACATCGCGCTCCCCGCGCAGGACCGCTATCGTTGCGGCGCATGGGTCGCTCCTTCGCTCTGCTCGCCGCGCTCCTCGGCGGCCTCTCGTTGGCTCCGCGGGCGTTCGCGCAGTGCGAGGTCCGGGGCGTCGCGTCGGTGGAGCGGCTGCGCGTGCGCGTCGACGGGCAGCGCATGCGAACGCTGTCCGTGATCGACCTCCCGGTCGCGGTGCGACCCGGCCGTGGAGAGGCCACGCGCGACGTGCGGGTGCTCGCCCCGCTCGCGTTCGGGGCGCGGAGCGACGCGCGGATCGCGTGGGCGGTGCCGCGGCCGATGGAGCTCGCCTCGGGGATGCTGTGGATGACGCCCGAGGCGGAGATCGAGCAGCTCCGCGAGGCGCGCGACGGCCGCGTCGAGCTACGCATCCGCGTGGACGAAGGCGTCTTCCTCGATCGACTGCGGCTCCCGTGCGACGCGCTCACCGTCGGGCACGGCGAAGGGCACGAGCACGCGGGGTGGCGCCACTCACCGGGGCCGCGTTGGCGGATGGTGCGCGACCACATCTGGCTCGCGGCCGAGCGCGAGGGCTCGCCCGAGCGGGTGCGTCTCGATGCGCGCGATGGGCTACCCGAGCCGTTCGTCGAGCTCGAGCGCATCGACAGCTGGGTCCGCGTGCTCGCGCGCTTCTCGAGCGGCGCCGCGGTGCGCGGCTGGGTCCGACAGCATCACTTGCGTGCTGTAGACGAGCGCGGTCAGCCCGCTCACTACGAGCACACCGCGAGCGCGAACCCGGTGCCGCAGTGCCGGCGTCGCGATCCGCGGCGCGGCGAGTACGTCGGCCCGGCGCACATCACCGTCGGCGCGCACATCCACATGTCGCGCGGCGGGCCGGTGTGGGCGACCGTCGCCGAGCCGGCCGTGTTCACCGTCTCGGTGCGCGGCAACGAGCCGTGGGTGCGCGTCGTGCACGTGCCGGGGCTGCGCGGGGACGGCCAGTGCCCCGAGGTGCTCCACGACGCCTGGGTCGAGCGCTCCATGGTCAGCCTCTCCGGCGAGGGCGGCCGCTACGATCCGATGGAGCTCATCGGCGTCGAGTAGGGAGCGCGATCACCCGACGCGGCGCCGGGCGAGCTCGGCCGCCACGATCGCGCCGGCCGCCGCCACGTTGAGGGAGTCGCCCGGCCTCGACATCGGGATCGCGAGCCACCGATCGACGAGGGGCCGGACCGCGTCGCCGACCCCCACCGCCTCGTTGCCGAGCACGAAGATCGAGCGATCAAAGAAGCTTGCGCCAAACAGCGGCTCCTCGGCCGCGTCCGAGAGCCCGAGCACCCCGAAGCCCGCGAGCTTCGCGTCCGACAGCGCGTCGTCGAGCGTCCGGCACCGCACGATCGGCGCGCGGAACGCGAGGCCGGCGCTGGCTTTGATCACGAGCGGCGAGATCTCGGCGACGCCGTGGCTCGGCACGATCACCGCGTCGACGCCGAGCACGGTGGCCGAGCGGAGGATCATCCCGACGTTCGCCGGCGTGGTGATCCCGTCGAGCGCGAGGGCGGCGCACCTCTCTCCGGCACCTTCGAGGAACGCTTCGAGCGTCCGCATCGCCGGCGCCTTCACGTCCGCCGCGACACCCTGGTCCTGCGCGGGCCGTCGCGAGATCCGCGAGACGCGCTCCGCGCTCGTCCGCTCGACCGGCACGCGGCGCGCCTCGGCGAGCGCGACGATGCGCGCGATCGCGTCGCCCTTCTGGCCCTGCACCACGAACACCCGCGCGACGGTGAGGTGCTCGTCCTCGAGCACGCTGAGCACCGGTTGCTTGCCGTAGACGGTGAGGTGCGTGTCGCGCGCGCTCAAGACGCGGCGCCGCTCTCGTCGATCACGAGCACGAGCAACGCGCCCTCGGAGACCTGCTCGCCGACCGTCACGCGAACCTCGCGCACCGTTCCGTCGTGGGGGGCGCTGATGGTGTGCTCCATCTTCATCGCCTCCATCACGACCAGAGGCTGCCCCGCCGTCACCGCGTCGCCGACCGCGACCGCGACGTCCACGATCTTTCCGGGCATCGGCGCCACCGCGCCGTCCTGCGCGCTCGCGTCGCCGCCGAGGACGAACCGCGGCACCTCTTCGAGCCGAACCGTATGCGCACCGACGACCACCGCGTGCGAGCCCTCGTCGGCGATGACCGGCACGCTGCGGACGCGCCCGTCGAGCTCGAGCGCGATCGTGTCGTCCGCGAAGCCGAGCACGCGCGCCTCGTGAGCCGCGTCGCCGATCCGGATCGCGAACCGCCCGCCGCCGAGGTCGCGATACGCGATCGTGATCGAGACCTCGTCGTCGCCGCGCGCGTAGCGGTACTCCACGCTCGGATCGGCGAAACGATTGTTGCGGTAGCCGGTGCGCACGCTCGGGAGCACCTGACGTTCGGCCGCTCGCCGCGCGTGCTCCGCCAACGTCACCGCGATCGCGGCGCGCTCGATCGCGCCGTTCGGAATCTCCGCGCGCTCGGCGAGGTGCTCGTCGATGAAGTGCGTGTGGATCTCGCCGCGCTCGTACGCGGGCTCGGCGAGCACACGCAGGAGAAAGTCGCGGTTCGTGATCACCGGCAGGACCTCGGTCCGCTCGAGCGCCCAGCGCATCCGCCGGATCGCGTCCGCGCGGCTCGAGCCCCACGCGATCACCTTCGCGAGCATCGGGTCGTAGTGGACCGTCACCTCGGAGCCCTCCGCGACCCCCGAGTCGACGCGCAGCCACTCCGCGCGCGGCGTGCGGTAGCGCGTGAGCGTGCCCGTCTGCGGCAGGAACCCTCCGTCCGGATCCTCCGCGTAGAGCCGACACTCGATCGCGACGCGCGGCAGGCGTGGGACGTCGCCCTGGGTGAACGGGAGCGGCTCGCCGCGCGCGATGCGGAGCTGGAGCTCGACGAGATCGAGCCCGGTGATCGCCTCCGTCACCGGGTGCTCGACCTGGAGGCGCGTGTTCACTTCGAGGAAATAGAACTTGCCCGCCTGATCCACGATCATCTCGACCGTGCCCGCGCCTTCGTACGCGATCGCGTGGGCGAGCGCGACCGCGGCCGCGCCCATCTCCGCGCGCAGCGAGTCGGTCAGCGCGACCGAGGGGGACTCCTCGACGATCTTCTGGTGCCGGCGCTGGATCGAGCACTCGCGCTCGAAGAGGTGCACCACGTTGCCGTGCCGGTCGCCGAAGATCTGGATCTCGATGTGGCGCGGTCGCTCGACGTACTTCTCGAGCAGGATCGTGTCGTCGCCGAAGCTGCTCGCCGCCTCGCGCTTCGTGCTCGCGAGCGCCGCATCGAGCTCGCCCGGCGCGCGCACGATGCGCATGCCCTTGCCGCCGCCGCCCGCGCTCGCCTTGAGCAGCACCGGGTAGCCGATCCGCTCGGCGGCCGCGAGGAAGCTCTCCGCGTCCTGCGTCTCCGAGGCGAAGCCTTCGATGACCGGGACACCGGCCTTCTGCGCGAGCTCCTTCGCCTCGCGCTTCTTGCCCATCGCCTCGATCGACGACACGGGCGGCCCGATCCACACGAGCCCCGCCGCCTCCACCGCGCGCGCGAAGTCCGCGTTCTCGGCGAGAAAGCCGAAGCCCGGGTGGATCGCGTCGGCGCCGGTCGCCTTCGCGGCGTCCACGATCTTCTCGATCGACAGGTAACTCTCGCGGCTCGCCGCCGGGCCGATGCACACCGCTTCGTCCGCCTCGCGGACGAACGGCGCGCTCCGATCCGCTTCGCTGAACACCGCCACCGTGTCGATGCCCATCGCGCGGCACGTGCGGATCACGCGCGAGGCGATCTCCGTGCGGTTCGCGATGAGGACGCGCTCGATTCGTCGGTCGTGAGTCATCGTCAGTGCCGGAACACGCCCCAGCTCATCGTCCCCTCGACCGGCGCCGTATAGCTGGCCGAGAGCGCGATGCCGACCACGTCGCGGGTGTCGCGCGGGTCGATGATCCCGTCGTCCCAGAGGCGCGCCGTCGCGAAGAACGCGCTCGACTCGCTCTCGATCTGTCCCTCGATCATCTGCTTGGCGACCTCGAGCTGCTGCTCGTCGACGGCCTCGCCCTTCTTCTGTGCCGACTCGCGCTTGATGATGTCGAGCACACCGGCGAGCTGCTTGCCGCCCATCACCGCGATGCGGTGGTTCGGCCACGTAAACAAGAATCGCGGATCGTACGCGCGCCCCGCCATGCCGTAGTTCCCCGCGCCGTAGCTCGCGCCGATCATCACCGTGATCGCGGGCACGGTGCTGTTCGAGACGGCGTTGATCAGCTTCGCGCCGGCCTTGATGATCCCCTCCTGCTCCACCTTGGTGCCGACCATGAAGCCGGTGATGTTCTGGAGGAACAGGAGCGGCACGCTGGACTGGTTGCAGAGCTGGATGAACTGCGCGCCCTTGTTCGCGCTGTCGGTGAAGAGGATCCCGTTGTTGGCGAGGATCCCGACGGGGAAGCCGTGGATGTGCGCCCAGCCGCACACCAACGTGCCGCCGTAGAGCGGCTTGAACTCGCTGAACCGCGAGCCGTCGACGATGCGCGCGATCACCTCGCGCACCTCGAACGGGACCTTGACGTCCGGGCTCGCGATGCCGAGCAGCTCGTCCGGATCGTAGAGCGGTGGCTCCACCTCGCGCGCGATCGGGTGGGCGCCCTTCCTCCACTCGAGGTGGGCGACGATCTCGCGGCCGATCCGGATCGCGTCGCGCTCGTCCTTGGCGAGGTAGTCGCTGACCCCGCTCTTGACGCTGTGCATCTCCGCGCCGCCGAGCTCCTCGTGCGTCGTCTCCTCGCCGATCGCCATCTTCACGAGCGGTGGTCCGCCCAAGTAGACTTGCGCCTGCTCCTTCACCATGACGACGTAGTCGCTCATCCCCGGCACGTACGCTCCGCCCGCCGTCGAGCTGCCGAACACGAGGCACACGGTGGGCGTGCCGTCGCGCGAGCGCCGCGTCAGATCGCGGAAGCCGCGGCCGCCGGGCACGAAGATCTTCGACTGGTTCGGGAGATCGGCGCCGGCCGACTCGATGAGGCTGATCGACGGGAGCTGGTTCTGCTCCGCGATCTGCGCGAGGCGGTGCGTCTTCTGCGCGCCCATCTCGTTGATCGCGCCGCCCTTCACCGTCGCCTCGGACGCGCTGATCATGCACTCGACGCCGCTCACCACCCCGACCCCGCCGACGATCGAGGCACCGGGCATGTGACCGCGCATGTGCAACCCAGCGAGCGGCGCGATCTCGAGGAACGGCGCATCGCGATCCAGCAGCAGCTCGACCCGTTGCCGAGGCAGCAGCTTCCCCTGCGCGAGGTGCCGGGCGACGTAGGTCTCGCCGCCGCCCTCGCGCGACTTCGCGAGCGCGGCGTCGAGCTGGCCGAGCGCCGCGAGGTTGGCGTCGCGGTTCGCTTCGAACGCGGCGGAGCGCCGATCGACCCGCGTCGGGAGGGCGGGATAGCGCGTGACCGGTGGTCGCATGCCCGGCGGAGCTACCACGAAGAGGCCGCGGTGTCTCGGGTGGGAGGTCGCTCGGGACGCTCGCGCCGACGTACGTTCGCTCGCATCCCCAACCGAATTCGCGCACCTCCCCTCGACCTCGCCGGCGGGGTCGGTCAATCTGCGCCCCGATGCGGTACGGAGCGTGGTGGGTGGGTCTCGGAGCGCTGGCGGGCTTGCTCGCGGCGGGGTGTGATTGCTCGGCGCCGGCCGAGCCGCGCGGCGATGCGGGGCCGGGGCGAGACGCCGGCGAGACGCGCGTCGACGCGGGACCCCGCTCCGACGCCGGGCCGGAGGACATCTGTTACACCGGCCTCGACGAGGACGGCGACGGGATGGTCGACGAGGACTGCGACTGCGAGCCGGGCGAGACTCAACGTTGCTTCCGCGGTGATCCGACGTTGGCCGGCGAAGGCGCGTGCCGGTGGGGCACCCAGCGGTGCGTGTCGGACTTCGAGTTCAGCGGCTGGGACGTGTGCGTCGGCGACGGCATGCCGTCGGACGAGGACTGCGACGGCGTCGACAACGACTGCGACGGGACCGTCGACGAGGGTTGCGACTGCATCACGGACATGGAGCGCAGCTGCTACGAAGGCCCCGCCGGCACCGAGGGCGTCGGCTCGTGCGTGCCGGGGATCGAGCGCTGCGTCGCCACCGCGACGGGCGCGGAGTACGGCGACTGCATGGACTGGACCGGTCCGAGCATGGAGCTGTGCGACGGGCTCGGCGACGAGGACTGCGACGGGCTCGTCGACGAGGGTTGCACGTGTGCGGCCGGCACGATGCGCGGCTGCTACGGCGGTCCGCCGGGTACGTCGGGGATCGGCGAATGTCACGGGGGCAACCAGACCTGCGTGACGATGGGCGGCGTGAGCACGTGGGGCATGTGCTCCGGCGAGGCGCGCCCCGGCACCGAGGCGTGCACGGGTGGCCGCGACGAGGACTGCGACGGCGACGTCGACTGCGCGGACAGCGACTGCGCGACGAGCCCGGCGTGTTGCTCGCCGTACAACGAGTCGCTCCCCGTGATCCCCGCCCAGGGCGAGATCCTCTTCATCGTGGATCGCAGCGGCAGCATGGACTGGCCCGCGGTCGGCACGACGCGCACGCGTTGGCAGGAGCTCCAGAGCGCGATGTCCACGGTCCTTCCGATGTTGGACGCGCTGCCGATGGGGATGCTGATGTTCCCGTCCGTGACGGGAACGTCCGAGGTCGGAAACTGCATGGTCCCCTCCGGACCGCAGGTACCGATCGCGCTCGGCAGCCGCGCGACGATCCTGTCCACGCTGGTCGCCGGCGACCCGCGCGCGGGCGACACCCCGACCCCGCAGGCGTGCGGCGTCGCGCAAAGCTACTTGATGACCGCACCGACCGGGCGCGAGCGCTTCGCGGTGCTCCTCACCGACGGTTTGCCGGAGCCGAACTGCGGCGCGACGGTGCCCGCGACCGTCACCGCGATCAACGACCTCCACAGCACACTGATGATGGACATCTTCGTCATCGGCATCGTCGGCCCCGACCCGAGCGGCGACACGACCGGCATCCCAGCCCTGCAGGCCGCGCTCAACATGTTCGCCGACGCGGGCGGACGTCCGCGCTCGGGCGCCACGCGCTACTACGAGGCGACCGACGGCGCGGCGCTGACCACCGCGATGCGCACGATCCTCGCCGCGGCGACCGACTGCCGCTTCACCTTGAGCACGCCGCCGCCGGATCCCCTCGGCGTGACGGTGCGCGAGGACGGCCTGACCGTGCCGCGGAGCACGATCAATGGCTACTCGCTGAGCGGGACCACCCTCGAGTTCCACGGCGCGTACTGCACGAGCATCCAGGCGGGGCTCGTGACGACCATCAGCGTCTCCGATCCCTGCTGAGCGACGCCGGTCGCTCCATTCGGTAGCGCCCGCGGCGTCGACGGCGTCGCGCGGCTCCGGTGGAGCCACGCGCTCGGCGCGAGCCAGTGTCTAGTGCCACTTGACACTCAACGGACCGCCGCCTAGCCTCCGGTTCGTGGCGTTCGCGCGTCGTGGTCGTCCGGTGGGTGCGGTGGACATCGCCGCCAGCGCGATCTCGCGCGTGCTCCCCGCGCGCCTCTCGACCTCGGTGGAGAGAGTCCGGCACGACCTCAACGGGCTCCTCCATCGCGCGCCGCCGCTCGTACGAGAAGGTGCGCTCGCTGCGCCTTCGCCGGTGCCGCTCAGCCAGATCGATCCGGTCGAGCACCTCCTGCCGACGCGCGGGCTGCGCGAGCGCTGGGTGCGAGTCAAGACGGATGTCGCGTGGCTCCGGCGCGATCTCAGCGGCGCCAAGCGGCCCCCGCTCGTCACCCGGGGGCGTAGCCGCTACCGCGCCGACGCGCCGAGCGCGCTCACCCCGCGCCCCGTCCGTGTGCAAGACGTCGTGCGGGAGACGCCCGACGCGGTCAGCCTTCATCTCCGCGAGATGGACGGGCGCCCGCTCGCGTTCACCGCCGGGCAGTTCCTCACGCTCCACCTCTCCATCGAGGGCCGCGCGGTGCGCCGCGCATACTCACTGAGCAGCTCGCCGCTCGAGGGACCCACCGCACGGATCACGATCAAGCGCATCGAGGGCGGCCTCGCGTCGAGCTGGCTCCAGTCGATCTCGCCCGGCGCGACGCTCTACGTGCTCGGCCCGTCGGGGAGCTTCGTCGCCGACCAGGCCGATCGGGAGCTCGCGATGATCGCGGGCGGGAGCGGCATCACCCCGGTCTTGTCGATCGCGGAGACGGCACTGGCCGCCCACCCCGACGCGCGCGTGTGGCTGCTCTACGGCAATCGACGGCGCGAGGACGTGATCTTTCGAGCCGCGCTCGAGGAGCTCGCGGACCGCTACCCGCGGCGGCTCTACGTCGAGCACGCGCTCGAGACGCCGCCGGCCGGCTGGCCCGACGCCCCGGCGCGCCTCGATCGCGCGCGCATCGACGCGTGGCTCGATCGCCTCCCGCGCGAGGCGGACCGCTACTTCACGTGCGGGCCCGCTCCCGTACGCGACGCGGCGCGCGAGGCGCTGCTCTCGCGCGGTGTCTCCGCAGAGCGCGTGCGCGAGGAGCGCTTCCACTCGCCCGCCGCGCAGACGCCTCCCGAGCTCCCGTCGGAGCCCGTCCAGGTGACGTTCCTCGTGCGAGGGCGGACCGTCCCTGCGCTCATCGAACCGGGGCGCACGCTGCTCGAGGCCGGCCTCGAGGCCGGCGCCGGGCTGCCCTTCTCGTGCGCGATGGGCGGCTGCGGCGCGTGCAAGGGTCGCCTCGTCGAGGGCCGCGTCGCGATGGAGGAGCCCAACTGCCTCACCCCGACCGAGCGTAGCCAGGGACTCGTCTTGACGTGCTGCGCGCGCCCGCTCGAGGCGGCGCGGGTGGAGATCGCGTGATGCAGACCGAGACGTCGCCGCAGGAAGAGCGGTTCCCCTATCGCATGAAGGACCTGTCCCGGCTCACCGGGCTCGGCCGCCAGGCCATCCACTTCTACATCCAGCAAGGTCTCTTGCCACCCGGTCACAAGACGGGCCGCAACATGGCCTACTACGGACCCGAGCACCTCGAGCGGCTCGCGCTCATCAAGCGACTCCAGCACGAGCGCTTCCTCCCGCTCAAGGCGATCAAGGCGATCCTCGACGATCAACAGGCCGCGTTCAGCGAGAAGCAGCGCGGGTTCCTGCTCGGGGTCAAGCAACACATGGCCCGCGCGATCACGGAAGGCGCGGGGGCCACCGTGCGCGTGGACGAGGTCCTCGAGCGCCACGACGTGGCCCAGAAGGACTTCGAGCGCATGGTCGAGCTCGAGCTCATCGGCGCGCGCATGGACGACGACGGCCACGAGGTCATCGCCGCCGACGACGCCTGGCTCGTCGAGCTGTGGGCGGAGGTGAACCGACTCGGTTTCGTGCGCGAGCTCGGCTTCACGATGGACGACATGTTGCTGTACGACGAGGTCGTCAATCAGCTGTTCATCCGCGAGACACAGCTCATCGCGTCGCGCTTGCCGGAGGTCGAGCCCGAGCGCGCGGCCGCCATGATCGAGCGCGTGCTCCCGATCGTCCATCGCCTGGTGGAGGGCATCCACCGCGCGAAGATCCGCAACTTCCTTGCCTCACTCGAATAATGGGAACCGCGTGGAGGATCCGATGGCGATGAAGACCAAGGTGTACGACAGGCTCCCGACGAAGGTGCGCTCGCAGCTCGAGTCCTACGCGGAGACCGTGTCGACGCTGCTCGAGGTGCGCGACCCGCGCGTCTTGTCCAGCATGGCGCCCTCCACGCTCCGCGGGACGGTGCTCAAGCGCGGCAAGCAAGGCGTCCCGACGTTGATGCCCGCCAACCACAGCGCGTTCTTCGACTGGACCTACCCGCACGACTTCCCTGCGATGGCCGAGCTCTACGATCGCGCCAAGCGCGGGCAGTGGAACGGCGAGGACCTGAGCTGGCACACCCACGTCGATCCGCTCGATCCGACGGTGCCGCTCGTGCCGGACGACTTCTTCGGCTACCCGATGCTCGAGGAGGCGCTCGGCTACCCGCTCGAGCACGAGAAGCGCCTCGAGCTCCAGCACGCGTTCGTGAGCTGGATGCTCAGCCAGTTCCTCCACGGTGAGCAGGGCGCGCTCTACGCGGCCGCGCAGGTCACCGAGGCGGTGCAGTTCTTCGACGGCAAGCTCTACGGCTCCACCCAGGTGATGGACGAGGGCCGGCACGTCGAGGTGTTCCACCGCTATCTCGACACGAAGATGGAGAAGCTCTACCAGATCAACGACAATCTGTTTGTCATCATCGACGCGCTGATGCAGGACGGGCGCTGGGACATGAAGTTCCTCGGCATGCAGATCATGGTCGAAGGCGTCGCGCTGGGCGCGTTCGGCACGCTCTATCGCGAGACGCGCGAGCCGCTCTTGCGCGAGCTCCTCAAGAACGTGATCCAGGACGAAGCGCGCCACGTGCACTACGGCGTCTTGGCGCTGCGCGAGCACTTCCAGTCGGCGCTGAGCCCGCGCGAGCGCCGCGAGCGCGAGGACTGGGCGTTCGAGGTCGCGATCCTGATGCGCAACCGGTTCCTCGCGTACGAGATCTACGAGGAGTACTTCGAGGGCCTGATCACGCGCCAACAGTGGCGACAGGTCGTGGAGCGCTCGCCGGGGATGGCGCGCTTCCGGCACGAGCTGTTCAGCCGGATGATCCCGAACCTCCGGGAGATCGGTCTCCTCAGCGATCGCATCCGCGCGCACTACGCGCGAGTCGGGCTCGAGCCATACTTCGCGGGGCTCGCCGCGGACCGGCTCACCGGCGAGGCGATGATCCAGGAGCTCGAAGCACCCGCTCGCGCGGCCTGAGCCGAGCGCGCCGGCGCGGGAGTCAGACCTCGCTCGCCGGCGCTTCGAGGTGTTCGACGATCAGCTTGCGCAGCCAAGCTCGAAAGTCGTGTTGCGCGCTCGGATCGTTGGCCAACCCGGCCGCGGCGAAGGTGCCGGTCTCGAAGATCGAGGACGCGAGCACCGCGTAGCTCAGCAAGATCACGGTGAAGAGCGTGTCGCGCTCGTCGTGACCCGGGACGTCGCGCTCGCGGATCGCGTGAGCGACCTGGGCGAGGAGGAGGATCGGGGTGTGGTCCATCTCCGCCTCGGGCTCGCTCAGCGCGAGCCAGCCCAAGAGCCGCCCGTAGCCCTGATCGCCGAGCACCGCGAACGCGCGATCCAGCAGCACCCCGGTCCCGCGGTGATGGTCGTCCAGCGTGCGCATGCCTCCGACGAGCTCCGCGGACAGGGAGTCGAGCGCCTGACGTACGACCGCCCGGACCAAGCCATCCCGGCTCCCGAAGTGATGGAGGATCGCCTGGTGCGACACCCCGAGCTCCTTCGCGAGCACCGTCAGCTTCAAGCCCTGCGGCCCTTCCTGCCGGAGGCGCTCCACCGCGGCGTCCAAGATCCGGGAGCGGGCCTCCTCGCCCGAGAGTCGTCGGCGCACCATCGCGGCGAGTCTACCGAGATTTGGCCTTTCTCGTGGTCGCCCGCTTGACGACCCTGGAGGCGGGATCTACTTACTGAGCTGTAAGTTACACACTAGTAAGTTACCGCTCGGTAAGTGAGCGAGGAGGTCACTCATGTCGTCCACCATGTCCCCGGTTCACCCTCCCGTCCGTGCCCTCGAGGCGCTGCGCGCGCTCGGTCGTCTGCTCCGCGATCCGGACCGCACCGAGGACGCGTTCGCGGTGGTCCGCCTCGTCGACGCAGGCGGCATCGATCGCCTGTTCGCCCGATTCCGACAGAGCTCCGAGGGGCGCGCGCTCTTGCGCGAGCGGCCGAGCCTCCTCGCCGCGCTCTCGGACACCGCCGGCCTCGCCGCGATGCCGGAGGGGAGCCTCGGTCGCACGTATCTCGCGTTCTGCGAGCGCGAAGGGATCACGCCGGGAGGCCTCGTCGAGGCGAGCACGTCCGAGGAGCGCGCGCTCCTCGACGAGGACCGGCTGTATGTCGCAGACCGGATGCGTGACAGCCACGACCTCTGGCACGTGATCACCGGCTGCCGCACCGATCTCGCGGGTGAGCTCAGCGTGCTCGCGTTCAGCACCGCGCAGACGCAGAGCCTGGGCGTCGGCCTCCTCGCGCTCGGGGGATTCCTCCGCTCGTTCACCCTCCCGCGCGAGCTCGGGTATCAGGGTCGCGAGCTCGTGAAGGCGGCGGTTCGATCGGGGCGGCGCGCGAGCTGGCTGCCGATCGCGCGATGGGAAGAGCTCTTGCCCCTCCCGCTCGACGAGGTCCGCCGCTCGCTCCGCGTCGAGCCTCTGCCCGCCTACGAGCCGTTCTACAAGGAACAGCTGGCGGCCTGATCGCGGCGCGCCGGTTGGCCCCTCGACGACGACGCGCGGCTGCGCCACCGTGCAGCCGTGCCCGCCCATCCGACCGTGGTGCTCTTCGACATCGACGGGACGTTGATCGACTGCGGGGGCGCAGGACGACGTGCGATGGAGGATGCGTATCGTGCGATCGCTCCGGAGCGCGAGCCTCCGCGCTTCCCGTTCGGCGGCGGGACGGATCGCGCGATCGCGCGGCGCTACCTGACGAGCGCGGAGCTGCCCGATGACGACGTATCCATCGAGCGCTTCCTCGACACCTACCTCCGGCACCTCAGCGCGCAGCTGCGCGCGTCGGTCGGGTACCGCGTGCACGCGGGCGCGGTCGATCTGCTCGACGAGCTGGTCGCGCACGATCGCGTCGCCATCGGGCTCGGCACCGGCAACGTCGAGGCGGGGGCGCGCAAGAAGCTCGCGGTCGGCGCGCTCGACGCGCGCTTCGCGTTCGGCGGCTTCGGTTGTGATCACGAGGTGCGCGCCGAGCTCATCCGGCGCGGCGCGCAGCGTGGGGCGGCGCGGCTCGGACGCGAGCTCGACGCGTGTCGCGTGGTGGTGATCGGCGACACGGAGCGCGACGTCGAGGCGGCTCACGCGATCGGCGCGACGTGCGTCGGCGTGGCGACGGGCTCTTGTTCGGCCGATGTCCTTCGCGCGGCGGGCGCCGATCACATCGTCGACACGCTCACCGATCCGACGGTGCGACGCGCGATCGAGGTCTGAGGCCCACGGGCGCCGCGCACCGAGGTATGGTCGCCCACCCGGGTCGGTCCGGGCTGGAGGCTGACCATGAGGAACGCATCCCGCGCGCTCCGCGCCGCGCTCGCCCCTTTCGCGCCGATCGCTGCCGCGCTGATCGCCGTCGCGTCGAGCCCCGCCTCGACGGTCCACGCATTCTGCGGGTTCTACGTGGGCGGCGCCGATGCGTCGCTGACGAACAACGCAACCATCGTGGTCATGATGCGCGACGGCACCAAGACGGTCTTGTCGATGCAGAACGACTACCAAGGGCCGCCGTCCAACTTCGCGTTGGTCGTTCCCGTGCCCGTGGTGCTCCAGGAAGACAACGTGCGGACGCTCCCGCGCAGCGTGTTCGAGAACGTCGACCGATTGAGCTCGCCGCGCCTCGTCGAGTACTGGGAGCAGGATCCGTGTGCCCCCGAGCTGCCGCCTCCGGCCCCGAGCCCGCAGACGGCGGGCGTCCCGGACATGGTGGCGCGGGACGGAGCGGCGCACGGCGTCCAGGTGTTGGCCCGCTTCGAGGTCGGCGAGTACGACATCGTGATCCTCGGCGCCAACGACTCGAGCGGGCTCGAGACCTGGCTGCGCGAGCACGAGTACAACATCCCCGAGGGGGCGTCCGAGGCGCTGCGGCCCTACGTCGAGCAGGGCACCAAGTTCTTCGTCGCGCGCGTCAACGTCGAGCGCGTGACGTTCGCGAACGGCCGCGCGGTGCTCTCCCCGCTGCGCGTCCACTACGACGCGGACACGTTCTCGCTCCCGGTCCGTCTCGGGCTCCTCAACAGCTCGGGGACGCAGGACCTCGTGATCCACATCCTCGCGCGCAACCAGCGCTACGACGTCGCGAACTATCCGAACGTCACCATCCCGACCAACCTCGACGTCGCCGACGACGTGCGCACGCGCTTCAGCGAGTTCTACGCCGCGCTCTTCGACGCGACGCTCGAGCGCAACCCCGGCGCGGTCGTCACGGAGTACGCGTGGCAGGCGACGAGCTGCGATCCGTGCCCTGGCCCGGTCATCTCGGTCGAGGACCTCATGACGCTCGGCGGCGACGTGGTGAACGGCGGCGACACGGTGGTGCCACCCTCTCCATGGGGCGGCGGGTTCGGCACCGACTTCGTGCTCACGCGGCTCCACTACCGCTACGGCCGCGATGGGCTCGACGACGACCTCGTGTTCCGCCAGGCCCCCGCGATCGTCGGAGGCCGCGAGATGATGCGCGGCACCGAGCTCGAGCACGGCGCGGCGGAGTCGTCGTTCAACAACTTCCAGGGCCGCTACGCGATCCGTCACCCGTGGGAGGGCGCGATCGCGTGCGAGCACCCGATCCGCGGTCGATGGGGCGGGCACGCGGAGCCGGGTCGGATCGACATGGGCGGCGCTCCTCCGCCGGCGCGCGCCGAAGACACCGCGTTCGCGCCGCGCGGCAACCTCGCGCTTCCGTCCGTGTTGCGCACCGACGCGCCCGAGATCGAGGTCGAGGCCGGCCTCGACTCCATCCAGGATCTCATCGAGGGCACGGCGCACGCGCAGGAGCCCGAGGGCGAGAGCGATTCCGAGAGCACGAGCACGCCGGCCGCCGAGACCTCGTCGAGCGGGTGTGGCGCGTGCGCGGTCGGTCGCCGCGGGCGCGGGCCGCTCCCGGGGGGTCCGCTCGCGTTCGCAGCGGTCACGATCGGGGCGCTCGCGCGCGTACGTCGCAGGCGGCGCTGATCTCGGGTACGTGCGACCGACCGGTCGCAACCACGCGCCCCCTGCGACCGACCGGCCGCAGTGTGCATTGCGAATCTACATCCGTCGGCGACGGGCGAAGACGGGCGCCATTCGCTGGCCGGAACGTTCATTGCGTAGTCGATGGTCGAGCACCACCCCTCGACCTCTGACACGGAATGGCACTCCCGATGCGACACCTCGCCCTCTCGCCCTCGATGATCGCCCTCCTCACCGCGTGCGCCGCGTCGCACCCGGCCACCTGGGACTCCGAGTGTCCCGGCGAGGCCCCGACCTGCCTCGGGAGTCTCTCCGGCACCACCTGCTGCTCCGACCGCACCGAGCCAGCACGTTGCGTAGACAACCAATGGACATGCGGTCCGAGCTACACGCTCGAGACTGAGTGCGCGTCGTTCTATGGTGTGTGTGAGGGATACGACGCGGGCCTCGGCATCCTCGATGCCAGCGCGCCCGATGCAGGGATGGAGCCCTACGACCTCTGCGAGAGCCCGCGGGACTGCGTGGTCACGGTCAACGACTGTTGTGGAATCTGCGGGCGACCCTCGAGGACCGAGCACGCGGTGGTGAACCGTGCGAGGAGCCGCGCATACCACGACGAGGTCGCGTGCGTGATGGACGGTCCGATCGGATGCGAGCCCTGCTACCTGCCGCGCGATCCGACGCTCGCGGCGACGTGCGACGCCGCGACCTCACGATGCGCGACGCTCGACTTGGCGACGCCCGAGTATGCGGCCTGCGGCGAGGACGCGGACTGCGCCCTCCGCGACGTGAGCTGCTGCCCGTGCGGCGACTTCGGGATCGAGGAGATGGTGGCGGTCCGCGCGGGTCTCGATCTGGACGCGCTCCTGTGCGGCGCGTTCGATCCTGCGGAGTGCCCGAGCGACTGTGAGCGGAGGGTCGATCCATCCGTCGTCGCGTTCTGCGACGCCGGGATCTGCCGCACCCGTTCGCTCTGATCGGCTCGCCCACAAACTTGCTGACGCGCGAGCGGCTACTCACCCTGAGCGCATGCTCGCTCGCGCGTCGACGCTCGCCCTCTCCCTCCTCGTGGTGGGTTGCTCGGCCAGCGAGCGCCCGAGCGTCGCGGCGAACCGGACGGAGGAGGTCGTCTCCGCCGAGCCCACTACCGAGAGCGCTGCGCCCGAGCCCGCTCCGGTGGTCGAAGCGCCGCCGGAGCCACCTCCCGCACCGCCGCCCGAGCCGGTCGAGGTCCTGCTCGCGATGACGGGCGGCGAGAGCACCTCCGTGGGCGCGCCGACCGACGGCCGCATCGAAGGCGCGGTCGCGCTCCCCGAGGCGGGCCCCGGCTTCGAGAGCAACCTGCGCCGCCCGAACGCCGAGGCGTTCTACGGCACGGTCGAGCTCGTGCAGGCGCTCGCGTTGGCCGCGCGCGTGGTGCAAGACGACATGCCGGGCTCCATGCTGCGCATCAACGACATCGGGCTCCCCGAGGGAGGACCGATCGCGCACCACGGGAGCCACCGCGCGGGGCGCGACGTCGACGTGCTCTTCTATCTGCTCGATCGACACGGCGATCCGATCGAGAGCGTCGGCGCGTTCCTCGATCCGCGCGGACGCGGCTACGACTTCAAGGACCTCACGATCCCCGAGGACGACGTCCTCGTGCGGCTCGATGCACCGCGCACGTGGCGCTTCGTCCGGGCGCTCCTCGAGGGCGCGCATCGCGGCGACGTCCAGCGCATCTTCGTCGCCGAGCACATCCGCACCCTCTTGCTCGCGGAGGCCGAGCGCTCACGCGCGCCGCGCGCGGTGCGCGATCGCTTCGCCGAGATCACGTGCCAGCCGAGCTATCCGCACGACGATCACCTCCACATCCGCTTCCACTGCACGGTCGAGGACATGGCCGAGGGGTGTCAAGACAGCTCTCCCGTCTACGCATGGCGCCGCGCCGCGCTCCGCGAGGCCGGAGTGAGGCCCTCCGTCTATCGACCGCGCCGCGATCGTCCGTCGAGCCCGACCACGAGCGCAGAAGAGGCGCGCGCCGCGGCGGGACCGATGCACGCGCGCGTCGAAGAGTGGCTGGAGCGCCGCCGCGCCTGGGAGGACCCGCCGCATCCGGGCCGACCGTTCTGTCGGTGAAACGTTCCGCCCCCCGCGCGCACTGACGAAGCGTGGTCATCTCCGCACACCAAGGAGCGCGCGCGACCCCGGCTCGCACGCTCGTGGCACTACCCCGCGCGATGGCACGCAGTTTGGTAGCCTCCTAGGGGATGCCCCGATCGTGCCAGCCCGGGCCAGCGCTCCGCCACCGCGGCGGTGCACCCTCGTGTGTCGCGCTCCTCCTCTCGGCGCTCCTCGCCGGGAGCTGCGGCGCGAGGACAGGGCTCCACGTGCCCGAGCCCGACGCCGGGCGCGACGCGGGGATGGATGGCGGCCTCGACGCAGGCATCGATGCCGGCCCGTTGATGTGCGAGGACCGTCACCTCGTCCTCTTACGCCGTCGCGCCGAGGTCTACTTCGCGGTCGACAGCTCGGGCTCGATGCTCGAGACGTTCGAGGGCACGGACGCGATCGACGTGATGGACAGCCGCTGGTACGTCCTCCGGCAGTCGCTCGCTGGCGCGCTCGCGATCCACGGCGACGACATGTCGGCCGGCGCGCTCTTCTTCCCGGACATCCTCCCCGAGCCCGAGGACGACGGCTGCCAGCTGATTCCCGGTCTCGATGTCGCGGTCGCGCCGAACAACGGAGCCGCGATCATCGCCGAGTTCGAGCGGCGCGGCTTTCCCGTCGGCGGCACGCCCACCGCGGCCGCGCTCGACACGATCCGCCGAGAGATCATGCGGCGCGGACCGTCCGAGGTCACGCAAACCGTCGTGCTCGCTACGGACGGCGCCCCGAACTGCAACGCGGATCCTCCGATCCCGCCGCCGCGCTGCTTCTGCACCCACCCGAACCCCGACGTGTGCATGCAGCGTCGACCGCAGAACTGCCTCGACGATCGCGCGGCGATCGCGGCCGTCACCGCGCTCGCCGACGTGGGCGTGCCGGTGTACGTCATCGGCCTGACCGACCCGGTGAGCGCGCCGATCCTCGGACGCGTGCTCGACGACATGGCGGTCGCCGGCGGCCGCGCTCGGCCCGAAGGCAGCGATCAACGCTACTACGACATTCGGAACGCGGCCGAGCTCTCGGACACGCTCCAGCAGATCACCGACAGCGTCAGCCGCTGCACGCTCTACCTCGATGCGGGCGCCGAGATCCGCGACGACGACGTGCTGCGGATGGGCGGCCGCACGATCGAGCGCGACCCGACCCACACCGACGGCTGGGACCTCACCGATCCGAGGCGCGGCGAGGTGACCCTCTACGGCGCGGCGTGCGAGGCGCTCGCCGATGGCGCGGTCCTGGAAGCCTGCGTGTTCTGAGGAGGACGCGTATCCTCCGCGCGTGATCCTCTCCCCACGGCCGGAGTCACGCATGCAACGTGTCTTTCCATTCCTCGTCTCGGCGCTCCTGCTCACGTCGTGCACCACCGACGTCACGGCGGGGAGCTCGCTCGCGATCACCGGCGGTCTGCCGTCCAACCACGCGTCGGTCGTCTACACGCGACAGACCGGGTCGATGACGCTCTGCACCGCCGCGGTGGTCGGCCCGCGCGACGTGGTCACCGAGCTGCGCTGCGTGACCCGGCCCGGCACGAGCGAGGTGTTGCCGGCGGCGGCGATGAGCGTCGGGATCGGCGCGTCGGTCGATCGGCCCGAGCGGAGCCTCGGGGTCGAGGCGATCATGGTCTCGCCAAACCGCGGCGGGACCCAGACGCTGGTGCTCCTGCGCACGTCGCAGAACCTCCCGCTCCCCGCGCTCACGCTGGCGACGGCGGCGCCGAGCGTCGGGGAAGACGTCGTGATCGTCGGCTACGGGCAGACCGAGGCCGCGATGGCGGGCAACAAGCACGAGGGCGACGCGAGCGTCTCCGCGGCCGACGCCACCACGTTCTCGACCGACGGCCCGGTGTTCGCGTGCGGCGAAGGCGACGACGGTGGACCCGCGATCGCGCTCGACGGCTCGCTCCTCGGAATCGGCGCGCTCCCCGACTCCACCGCGTGCCCGCCGACGAGCGACGTCTACCTGAGCGTCGCCCCCGAAGCCGCGTTCATCATGGCCAACCTCGCGCCCGCGATCCCCGACGCTGGCGCGCCGGACGCCGGACCGCCGTTCGACGCGGGCCCCCCCTTCGACGCGGGCGCGCCGCCGGATGCGGGCGATGGACGCATGCCGCCCCCCGCCTCGGGCTGCGGCTGCCGCGCGGTCGGCGGGGACCCCCCACACAACGTGATGTGCGCCGTGTTGTTCGGCCTGGGGTGGCTCGCGCGCCGGCGACGCGCCTGAACGCTCAGCCGACGATCACGCGCGCGTCGATCGCGACGAGACCTTTCTGCGTGATGACGAGCGGGTTGAGGTCGATCTCCGCGATCGAGGGGACGGCATCCACGAGTTCGCTGATCCGCACGCACACCTCCGCGAGCTCGGCGCGGTTCAGCTTCGGTCGCTTGCGCGCGCCATCCAGCAGCGGCTGCGCCTGGATCTCCCCGATCATGTCGAGCGCGTCGCGGCGCGAGAGGGGAAGGAGACGGAACGAGACGTCCTTGTACACCTCGACGAAGATCCCGCCCATCCCGACCATCATCAGCGGACCGAACTCCGGATCGCGGCTCATCCCGACGATGATCTCCGTGCCCTTCACCTGCTCTTCGACGGTGAAGCCATCGATCTTCGCGCCCGGCTGGTGCTTGGCCACGTTCTCGTGGATCGACGCGCACGCCTCGCGCACGCCGGTCGCGTCCACCACGTCGAGCACGACGCCACCGACGTCGCTCTTGTGGATCACGTCGGTGCTCACGAGCTTCACCACCACGGGATAGCCGATGTCCTCGGCGATCCGGATCGCGTCCTCCGCGTCCTTCGCAGTGCCCGAACGGTTGTAGCGGACGCCCGCCGCCTCGAGGATCGCGCGCGCCTCGGCGAGGTCCGTGTTGGTGACCCCCGCCGCCTTCGCCTTCTCCACCCGCGCCGCCGCTGCGGCGAGATCGGGCGTCGGGTGACGTTCGAGGCTCACGCTCGGCGCGTCCGTCCGCGCGAGCCACGCCCCGCGGCGCACCAGCGCGCCCATCGCGGCGACCGCCGCCTCCGGCATGTTCAGCTCCGGGATCCCCGCCGCGTCGAGCGCGCTGCCGACCTCGGTCCCGATCAGGCCGATGAAGCTCGCGCACATCGGCTTGTCGGCGCCGAACGCGGCTTGCGCCTCTTGAATCGCCGCCGCCGTCTCGGCCGGCGCGGTCATCGCCTGGACCGTCATGATGAGGATGATCCCGTCGACCTCCTCGGCCGCCCCGAGGATGCGCAGCGCGTCGCGGTACCGCTGCGGCGTCGCGTCACCGATCACGTCGACCGGGTTGTTGCGCGACCACACCGCCGGCAGCACCTCGTCGAGCGCCGTCCGCGTCACCTGACTGAGCTCGGCGAGCTCGAGCCCGTGGCGCGCGCACGCGTCGGCCGCGAGCACGCCGGGCCCGCCCGCGTTCGTGACGATCGCGATGCGCTTGCCGCGCGCGGGCGGCTGGTACGCGAGGGCGCGCGCGTACGCGGTGAACGTGCCGAGGTCGGTCGCCTCGAGGATGCCCGCCTGTGCGAACGCCGCGCGATACGCGGCCGCCGTCCCCGCGAGGCTTCCGGTGTGACTCGACGCCGCCTTCGCGCCCGCCGCGGTGGTGCCGCCCTTGATCGCCACGATCGGCGTCCGCCGACTGACGTCGCGCGCGACCTCGAGGAACGCTTCCGGATCGTGCAGCGCCTCGACATAGAGCGCGATCGCGTGGGTGCTCGGATCCTGATCGAACCAGCGCACGATGTCTTGATCATCCACATCACACTTCGCGCCGAGTGACACCGCCGCGCTCAGGCCGAAGCGCTCGCGCTGCGCGTAGCTGATCATCCCGGTCACGAGCGCGCCCGACTGGCTGAGGAGCCCGATGCGTCCGGCCGGCGGTGCGCTCGCCGCGAAGCTCGCGTTGAGCCGGTTGCCCGGGCGGATGACGCCGAGGCAGTTCGGGCCGATCACCCGCATGCCATGTCCGCGCGCCGCCTTCGCGATCGCGACTTGCATCGCGCGGCCTTCCTCGCCCATCTCCGCGAAGCCCGCCGTGATCACGATGATGGCCTTCACGCCGAGCCCGCCCGCCTCGTCGACCACCCCCATCACGAACTGGGGCGGCACCGCGATGATCGCGAGATCGATCGGCGCGCCGACCTCGGTCATCGAGCGGTACGCCGGCCGGCCCAGGATCTCGCCGCCCTTGGGGTTGATCGCGTAGATCGCGCCCTCGAAGCCGAGCGCGCCGGCCCCTTCATCCTCCGGGTGCGCGGCGCCGAACAGGAGGTTCTTCAAGACCGCGTGGCCCACCGCCTCGGGCCGTTGGCTCGCGCCCACCACCGCCACCGCGCGCGGCGCGAAGAAGCACTCCAGATCCTCGCTCATCGATCAGACCTTTCGCTGGGTTGGTTGGCGATGCTACCAGACCAGGCATGGTTCACCCCTGGCACGACCTCCCCAATCCGATCGCCGACGCCGCGGAGGCGATCAACGTCGTCATCGAGATCCCGAAGGGCTCGAAGGTGAAGTACGAGCTCGACAAGCCGTCCGGGCTCCTGAAGGTCGATCGCGTGCTCTACAGCTCGGTGCACTACCCCGCGAACTACGGGTTCCTGCCGAGGAGCTACTGCGACGACAAGGACCCTCTCGATGTGCTGGTGCTCAGCAACGAGCCGGTGCACCCGCTCTCGATGATGCGCGCGCGCGCGATCGGGGCGATGCGGATGATCGACCAGGGTCAGCAGGACGACAAGATCATCGCCGTCCATGTCCACGATCCCGCGTTCGAGGAGTACACCGACATCGCGGGGCTGCCGGGCCACACGATGCGCGAGATCAAGCGCTTCTTCGAGGACTACAAGACGCTCGAGAACAAGAGCGTGAAGATCGACGAGCTGATGGGCCGGGAGCAGGCGGTGAAGGTCGTCCGCGAGGCGCTCGAGCTCTATCAGAAGGAAGAGAACCAGCTCCGCGGTTGGCGATGAGACGCGCGCGGGTGACCTCACCCCTCTTCGCGCGAGCGCGCTGACGAGCCCCGTTCGGAATCGGAATCGGATCCGGAATCGGAATCGGATTCGGAATCGGACTCGGATTCGGAATCGGAATCGGAATCGGAATCGGAATCGGAATCGGAATCGGACTCGGAATCGGAATCGGACTAATCGGACTCGGATTCGGAATCGGATTCGGAATCGGAATCCGAATCGGAATCGGATTCGGAATCGGATTCGGAATCGGACTCGTCGGAGTCCTCTCCCTCGAGCTCCGCTCGCTGCTCGACGGCGCGACCGTCCTCGTAGATCCAGCTGTAGCGCACCTCGTTCGGCGCGCGGTCGGCCTCCCACGTGGCGGGATCGGCGAGTCGCTCGGGGTCGATCGACACCAAACGATCCGCTTCGTGTACGTCGCCCACCCGCACGTCGGTGCGAAACCCCGTCGACTCGCGCAGCTCGTTCGAGAACGCGCGCCACGCGGGCGAGAGCTGCGCCACGATCCCGTCGAGCTCCTCGCGCTCCGGCAACGCGCGCCAGCGCGCCTTCGCCTCTGCCTCGCGACGGTTCTTCATCACCTTCGAGAACGCCGCGATCGCCGCGCCGATCACCGTGATCGACGCGGTAACGACGAGCCACGACGACGGAAGGTAGTCGAGCAGCACCCCGACGCTCGTCCCGCCGCCGATCGCGAACACCGCCCCGCCCGGCTCATAGCGGGCGAGCCACGACTCCGCGACGGAGTGCGCGGCTCGCTTGAGCGCGTCGATGCGCTGGAGATCCTCGAGCGTCTCGCGCGCGACGCCGACCTCGACGACCTTCGCCTCGAGATACGGCGACTCCGGCGCGAGCTCGGTGCCCGGCGTCCGCAGGTCTCCGGGCTCGAGACGCTTCCACACCACGATGCGACGGAGGACGAGCGGTCCCTCGGAGCCATCGATCGCGACGGGCGTCACGCGGGCGAGCGTATCAGCTGCGCCCGGCCGGCGAGAGGAACCGGGTCAGTCCGTGACGACGCGGCACGCCCCGGCGACACACGCGGCGCGGATCGAAGGATCGAAGCTCGGCAGACAGTCGGGGCAGTCCGCGTCCGGGTCGCAGATCCGTTGCGCGAGCGCGGACTCCTGGTCGACGCGGATCGCGATCGTGTCGAACGCGCCGCTGCCGATCCCACACGCGCAGCAGCTGGGCAGCCGGAGCATGCACTCGGTGTCGTCGGTGCACGACGTCAGGTCGGGATCGTTCTCGACGTCGAGCAACCCGCAGCGACCCGCGTCGCACGACGCGATCAGGTTCGGGTTCGGCATCGCCGCACAGCCCGGGCAGATCGGCGGCTCGGTGCGCGCCTCGGGACACACCACGTCGTCGAAGTACTGCTGCGCTCGATCTCCGCGCACGGCGACGACGTCGCCCGCCGTCTCACGACCGCATACGCCGCAACATGTCGTGCTTCCGAGCGCGCACTCCGAGGTGACCGAGCACGAGAAGTAGTCGGGCGGCGGAGGCACCCCCGCGTCGGAGGGGATCCCCGGCTGACAACGACCGCCGACGACCTGGGTCTGGCACATCGCGATGTAGCCGGACGGGCAGACCCACGTGTCGCCCATGCACACCTGGTCGGTGCCGGGCACGCCGAAGTCGCAACAGGAAGGGGATGGCGAGGCGAAGCACTGGGCGGGGCTTCCCGAACAGCCCTCCTCGGTGTGCGAAGACGAGCACGCGGTGAAGACGAGCGCGGTGAAGACGAGCGCGGTGAGGACGAGCGCGAGCGAGCGGGGGGTACGCGACATGGGGCTCCTTCGTGAGGTCGAGCGGCCGTGCGCCGCGTCCTTCGACCCCGTCGTGGTGTCTTCACTCACCGTGCCAGCCCGTCGCGCGGTGTGGATGAGGCCGCGCCGCCCTCGCCGTCCACTTCCGGTGCACAGCGCGGCACAACTCGGCAAGCCTCAGCCGCGCGCGACGTCGAACAGCATCTGAAGCATTCGGTAGGTCAGCCCCCACACCACCCGATCGCGCACCTGGTATCCCGGAAAGCGATAGGGCTGCCCTTTCCAGACGAGCGGATACTCGGTGTCGACTTCGCCGCGCATCAGCGGCATCACGCCCGTCCAGTGCACGCCCGCGACCTCGTAGTTGGGCGTGAGCGGCGGCAGCTCGCCCACTCGGTACACGAACGGGCGCACCACCAAGCCGGTCGTGTGGGTCGGGACGTCATCGAGACGTCCGAGCAACTCGCCGTGCTCCACGAGGTCGAGCCCCAGCTCCTCGCGCGTCTCGCGGACCACCGTATGGAGCAGGGACGCATCACCGGGATCGAGCCGCCCGCCGGGGAACGCCATGTGCCCCGACCACGGATCGCTCGGGTGCTCGGCGCGCTGGATGAACAAGATCTCCGGCTCCGGCCCGTCGCGGAGGAGCGCCGCCACCGCCGCGCGCGGCCCTTCGGGATCGGCGTCCGCGCTGCCCGCGAGCGAGGCGCGGAGCCGCGCGAGGTCGAAGAGCACCTCGCTCACGCCGGACACCTCGCTGCGCTCCCCATCCTCGCACCGCAACACATCATGCGTTCCTCGAGATCAGGACGAGACCGTGTCCCGCGCGCCTCGTCGGAGCGCGTGCCGCGTTTGGACGTCCACCACCAGCTCGGCCGGGAGGCGACGATTCCGACTGAACGTGCGCATGTGCAGGATCGGCTCGGTGCCGATGTCCGCTGCGGCGCGACCCGCCACGAGCTCCGTGTACTTCTTCGGGTGGAACGCGCTCAGGTCCTTCGGTCCGCCGAGCGACCGACAGAGACCGAGCAGCGCGTCGAGGCTGTTCATCTTCATGTACGGGCACGTCGCGCAGCCACCCGCGGGGGTGCAGCCCTCTCCGCCGCTCACGCCCGGCACGATCGGCAGCTCCGGATCGTGCACTTGCGAGATCGCCTCCGACGCGACGGGGAAGATGATCTCGACCTCGACCCCGCTGCCCGGACGCGAGCGGAGGAGCTTGCGCACCGAGTTGGCGATCGACGTGATCATCGACGCTTCGGTCCCGAGCACGAACGAGAGCCGCTGCGGCACGCGCGCGTCGAACGCGGCCTCCACCTTCTTCTCGATGAACGCGAGGATGTTGCTCGTCGAGCCGGCGACCCCGCGGTCGCCCTGACGCTGCCGCTCGAGCGCGATGCGGAACATCTCCCCCGGCACCTCGAGGTGCGCGGTGACGAACGCATCGGGGTAGCTCTCGCGCACCGTCTGCGCGACCTGCTCGCCGAACATGTGGTGCACGATGCACGCGCCGCTCTCGAAGTAGTGGAAGCGCTCGATGAGGCGTTGGATCGACTTCCGATCGTGGGCCGGATGGAGCGCCGCGATGTGCGCGTCGTCGAGCGTCGCGATGTTCGCGAGGAGCGCCGCGAGGTTCTGCCCCATGTAGGTGTCGGGGCCGAAGAAGATCTCGACGTCCTCGATCTGCGCAGCCGCGGTCAGCACGGTGGAGACGACGTTGGACGACGTGCAGGTGATCGTCGGCACGATCGCCTGCGCCTTGGCCTTCGTCGCGAGGCTCGTGTTGATGTAGACGATGTGGAGCGCGCTCGGGTGGTGCGAAGCCTCGCGAAGATACGCCAGGTACTCCGGCGACTCCGCCGACTCGGCCAGCGAGCATCCGATCGGCGCGGCGGCGACGCGGTACACCGGCGTCGACTCGAAGCCCGATGCGTCGAGCATCGCGCGCGCGTTCTCGCTCATGAAGTCGACGCCGAGCACCACGATGTGCTCCGCCCCCTCGCGCGCCATCCGCACCGCCGCGTCCGCCATGAGCAGCGAGTCGCTGATGTGGACGTGAGGGTGCTCGCACGCGCTGAGCACCCCTTGCAGCTCGGGGTCCATGTAGAAGTGCGCGACGACGCCGATCTTTTCGTCGGCCAGCAAGCGGTCGAGCTCCGCCACGACCTCGCGATCGGGAGAAAGGAACTCCGCTTGCGCCTCGGCGAACGCGCCTTGCGGCACGAACGAGTCCTCGTTGATGAGGAGCGACGGGAAAGGCCTACGAGTCACGACGGCAGCCTACCAATCTGGGCCGGCGAGGGCCCACGTTACGTCCAGGCCGACGGTCCGCGTCATCGGCGCACCACCTTCGCGTAGTCGTCGGCGGAGCCCTCCTCGTTGCGATCCGTGGCGGGCGGAGGTGCGGGGACCAGGGCCGCGACGCGCGCGTAGGTCTCGTGGTCGAGCTCGAGATCCGCCGCGGCGAGCGCCGGCGTGAGCTGCTCGACGTTGCGCGCGCCGATGAGCGGCGCGGTGACCGCGGGGTGATGACCGACCCACGCGATGGCGAGCGTCACGGGGTGGATGCCGAGCTCGCGGGCCAGCCCAGCGAACGCCTGGGCGAGCCCGAGCGTGCCCTCGTAGCGCCGCTGGTACATCGCGTTCGTGCTCAGCCGTCCCGGCGCCGAGCTCATCGTGTCACCGTACTTTCCGCTCAATAGACCGCCGCCGAGCGGGCTGTACGGCGTCACCGCGAGACCCTCGCTCGCCGCCATCGGGAGGAGCTCGATCTCGGCGGTGCGCTTGACGAGGTTGTACATCGGCTGGAGCGCCACGATCTTCGAGAACCCGCGCCGCGCCTGGATCCCGATCGCCTTCATCACCTGCCACGCCGCGAAGTTGCTCACCGCGGGGTAGAGCACCTTGCCCGCGTCGGCGAGCCGCTCGAGCGTCTCCAGCGTCTCCTCGAGCGGCGTCACGTCGTCGAAGCGGTGCACGAAGAACACGTCGACGCGATCGGTGCCGAGTCGAACGAGGCTCTTCTCGAGCGCGCGCACGAGGTGGAAGCGCGACGCGCTACGGTCGTTGACGCCGTCGCCGGTCGGGAAGTACGCCTTGGTCGCGATCACGATCTCGTCGCGGTGCCCGGCACAGAGCCGACCGAGGATCCGCTCGCTCTCGCCGTGGTTGTAGACGTCGGCGGTGTCGAAGTAGTTGTTGCCGGCGTCGCGCGCCTGGCCGTAGATCGCGGCCGAGGTCGGCTCGTCGGCGTCGCCGCCGAACGGCATCGTGCCGAGCGCGAGGGTCGAGACGCGCAGGCCCGTGCGACCGAACGTGACGTAGCGCATCAGTCCTCGAGCTCCGCCGCGCGGGCGAGCACCTCGTCGGCGTGCACGCCGGGATCGACCTCGTCGAACACGTGGGCGATCGTTCCGTCCGGCCCGATGAGGAACGTGACGCGGCGCGCGTACCCGCCCGTCGTATCGACGCCGTAGGACCGCGCGATCGCGCCGCTCTCGTCGGCGATGAGCGGGAACGGGAGCTCGTGCTCCTCCGCGAACGCGCGGTGCGAGTCGACCCCGTCCATCGACACGCCGAACACCGCGACGTGCGCCTCCTCGTAGCGCGTCCACGCGTCGCGGAACGCACACGCTTCGACGGTGCATCCCGGCGTCGCGTCGCGCGGATAGAAGTAGAGGACCAACGGGCCGCCGTTCGCGTCGGCGAGCGAGCGGGTCGCGCCGCTCTGATCGGGGGCGTGGAAGTCGGGCGCCGCCGTACCGGCGGTGAGGAGCGCGGGGGCCGCCGCGGTGTCGTCGGCGACGGGCGCCGCGCTCGTCTCGGTGCCCGTCGACGACTCCGGTTGCGAGCTGCCACACGCGCCGAGGATCACGAAGGAGACCAAGATCGAAGCGGTTCGCATGCCGAGGCTATGGGGCCGCCGGAGCCGGGCGTCAAAGCGATCGGATCGCAAGATTCATTGCAGGATCGACGCCGTCC
>JBFWYI010000027.1:0-106068 GCA_050186575.1 Sandaracinaceae bacterium
AACGTCTGGTCGTCGGTGAAGTCGCGGAAGCTCGTTCCCGAGATCGCGTTGTCGGTCGACAAGACGTGTGGATCGGCGCTGGTGTGGCCGCTCGCGTTGGGGGCGAGCGCCGCGTCATACGCGCGCGAGCCACCGGCGCCGACCGCCTCGAGCACGAAGTAGAACGTGCCGGTGCTCGGCGCGGTGAAGCTGAGCCCGGGATCCTCGGTGGTCGTCGCGCGGAGGCACGCCGCGGTGTCCGAGCAGGAGGCGAGGACGGAGAGCGAGACGTCGAGGCCCGCTCGCTCGGTGAAGCGCACTGTCTGACCGGCCGTCATCGCGCGCGCGACTACGACCTCGGTCCCGCTCGCGAGCGGGCAGCCCGCGCCGGTGAGCTGGTGCTCATCGCTGAACGTCGCGTCGACGTCGGCGCCGGACAGGTCGGTGGCGCCGCCGGTCGAGACGAGCGGCGCCGCGCACACGTTGCCCGGCGGAGGCGCGTCGAGCACGACGTCGAACGCGCGGTTGCCTCCCGTGCCCAGCGCCTCGACGATGAACGAGTAGACGTCGGCGGCCGGCGCGGTGAACGTCAGCCCCTGCGCCTCGCGGTCGTCGCTGCGGAGGCACGGCGCCGCGTCGTTGCACGCGCCGCGCTGCACGTACATCCACGTGTCGAGCCCTCCGAGCTCGCGCAGGCGCACCGGCTCGCCCGCCGCCATGGTGCGCGTGACGATGATCTCGGGGCCGGCCCAGGGCAGGCAGCCGGAGCCCGTGAACCGGTGCTCGTTGGTGAACTCGCGATCGATCGTCGGCCCGTCGACCTCGAACGGGAGCGTCGATCCGTCGGCGGGATCGGTGCAGAGGTTTCCGGGGGGCGGGTCCTCGAGCCGCGCGTCGATCTCGCGCGAGCCGCCGGTCGATGTCGCGTCGACGACGAAGAAGTAGGTGCCGTCGGTCCGCGCGGTGAAGGGGAGCCCGTCCGCCTCGCGGTCGGCGCTCCGGAGGCACATCGCGCCGTCGCTGCAGCTCGCGAGCACGTGGAGCACGGTGTCGATCGCGCCGTGCTCGGACAGGCGCACCGTCTCGCCGGCCGTCATCGCGCGCGCGAAGATGACCTCGGGCCCGGCGCCGTTGAAGCACGTCCCGCCGTCGAACGACTGCGCGTTGGAGTACGCGTCGTCGACGTCGAGCCGCATCTCCACCGCGGGCAACGTGCTCGCGTCGATCGCGTCGGTGCAGAGGTTGCCGGCCGGCGGATGCTCGAGGGTCACCGCGTAGCCCTGGCCGCCCGACGCCGGACCCTGCACGACGAACGAGTAGACGCCGTCGCTCGGCGCGGTGAACCAGAGCCCGGTGTCCTCGACGAAGGTGCCCGCGAGGCACGCCTCGGCGTCGCCGCACGCCCCGAGGATGACGAGCGTCGCGTCGATGCTCCCGGTCTCGGTGAAGCGGACCGTCTCGCCGGCCGCCATCGAGTACGCGAGGACGAGCTCGGGCCCCGGCGTCGTCGCGGGACACCCCGCGCCGCCGAACGCGTGATCGTCGGCGAAGTCCGCGCGGAGCTCCGCGCCGCCGATCGTGAACGGGAGTGACAACACGGCGAGCGGGCCTTCACACGTGTCGCCGTCGCCGCCGAAGCACTCGGTGGCGCCCGCGACGATGCGGCACAGCTGACCGCTCGCGCCGCAGTCCTCGATCACCGCGTAGCTCATGCAGCCCGGCGTGCCCGTCGGACCGCAGGCCTGTCGCTCGGTGCCCGCGCAGCGCACCGCCGTCGCGTCGTCGCACATGTCGGGACAGTCGACGCACGCCGCGGTGTCGTAGAGGCAGTCCGCGTCGCAGCCGAGCTCGCCGAACGCGAAGCCGCGGCTCGAACAGCTCGCGCCGCGCAGGTCGTGGCCGTCGCACTCCTCGGTTCCGTCCGCGACGCCATCGCCGCACGCCCCGGCCTCCGCGTCGCGCCGCGGGTCACCGCCGTCACGCCGGCTCGCGTCCTCGGCGCCGCCGATCCCGGAGCGGTCGAGCATGCACCCCGAGCTCAGGAGCGCGATGGTGAGCGCGATCGAGGGGAGGGCAGGCCGCACGGGCCCGCATCCTAGCAGCTCATCGAAGCGCCTCTCTGCGCGCCGCTCGCGCACGAGCGCCGTCGACGCGGCGCGCTCTCCTCCGGCGGCCGCGATTGATGGAATCCCGCGAGGTATGGGAGTGTAGCGGGGCGGCATGTCCAAAGAGGACGATCCGGTGTCCGTCGAAGTACGGATCGCCCGCCTGGAGCGGGCTCTGAGCCGCGAGCAGGCCAAGACGCGCGCGCTCGCCGACATCTCGGCTGCGCTCGGCTCGACCCTCGATCTCGACGAGCTGCTCGGCCTCGTCGCCTCGCGCATCACCGCGGTGATCGACGCCGAGCGCTCGACCATCTACCTCCTCGACGACGACGGCGAGCACCTCGTGTCGCGCGTCGCGGAGGGACAGTCGTCGTCGCGCATCCGCCTGCGCGTCGGCGAAGGCCTCGCGGGCTGGGTCGCGAAGACGGGCCAGCGGATCAACATCAAGGACGCGTATCAGGACGTGCGCTTCGACGCGGAGTGGGATCGCCGCACCGGATATCGCACGCGCTCGATCCTCGCGGTGCCGATGAAGAACCGGCACGGCCGCGCGCTCGGCGTCGTGCAGGTGCTCAACAAGCGCGCGGGCACGTTCACCGAGGACGACGAGGCGCTCCTCGCCGCGCTGGCGACGCAAGCCGCGGTGTCGATCGAGAACGGCAAGCTCTTCATCTCCGTGATCAACAAGAACATGGAGCTCCTCGAGACGAAGGAGGAGCTCGAGCGCCGCGTGCGCGAGCTCGACGTCCTCTTCGAGATCGCGCAGGTGTCGGCGAGCGCCACGGAGCTCGACGGGCTGCTCGAGGGCGTGCTCGCGCGCGCGGTCCGCGCGATCGAGGCGGAGGCGGGCGCGATCCTGATGGCCGAGCCGTCGGGCGACCTGCGCTTCCGATCCGCGGTCGGGCTGTCGTCGTCCGCGATGCGCGATCAGATCATCCCGCGCGGCTCCGGCATCTCGGGGTGGGTGGCGCGCCACGGGCGGCCGCAGGTGGTGAACGACGTCGACGACGACGAGCGCTTCGCGCGCGAGGTGGCGGACCGCATCGCGTACCACCCGAAGAGCATCATGGCGGTGCCGCTCCGCTTCGACGACGAGCAGACGGGTGCGCTCGAGCTGATGAACAAGCACGGCGGCGAGAGCCCGTTCACCGAGGAGGACGTGCGCACCGCGAGCCTCATCGCGAACCACATCTCGACCGCGATCGGCCTCGCGGCGGCGCGCGACCGCAAGGCGCAACAGGATCGGTTGAGCACGATCGGTCAGCTGCTGAGCAGCGTGCTCCACGACCTCAAGACGCCGATGACGATCATCAGCGGCTACACGCAGCTGTTGAGCAACGAGGCGTCGGCCGAGGAGCGCACGCGGCTCGCCGAGTCGATCCTGCGGCAGGTCGAGCTGGTGAACGCGATGACGCGCGAGACCATCGCGTTCGCGCGGGGCGACCGGTCGGTCTGGGTGCGCAAGGTCTACCTCCACAAGTTCTTCAACGAGCTGCGCGACCAGCTCGAGCGCGAGCTCGACGGCAAGAACGTCAACATCACGCTGGAGCTCCGCGACCGCGGCATCGCGCGCTTCGATCAACACAAGATCCAGCGCGCCGTGCACAACCTCGCGCGGAACGCGGCGGAGGCGATCGGCGACCGGGGCGGCTCCTTCGAGATGATCGTGGACCGCGCTGACGATGGCGCCTTGGTGCTCTCGTTTCGCGACGACGGCCCCGGCGTGCCGCCGGAGATCCGGCAGTCGCTGTTCGACTCGTTCATCACCCACGGCAAGAAGGGCGGCACCGGTCTCGGGCTCGCCATCGTGCGCAAGGTGGTGGACGATCACGACGGGACGATCACCGTCGCCTCCAAGCCGGGGGAGACCACGTTCACCATCGTGCTCCCGCAGGTCGCGAACGAGTCGGGCGTCCACCCCGCGGTCGCCTGACGCCCGGGCTCACTCGCCGCGGATCGCCTCCGTCACGTGCACCTGCCAGTACGGCTCGTCGTCTCCGTCGCGGAGCGCCTCGCCAAACGCGTGGCCCCAGACGAACGCGGGACAGTCGCAGCTCGTGAGCTCTGCGGGCTCTCCCCCGCACGTCATGCGCTACCGCTCGCAGTCGCAATGAAACGTGCTCTCTCCGACCGATAGGGTCCGCTCCTCGGAGGGGAGCGGCGCGACCGGCGGCTCGCAGTCCGGGAGCGTCCACCCGTAGAGCGCGACGAGGTCGTGGTTGTCCTCGTTCGCGAGGCGAACCCAGTCGCTGCCCCGGACCTCGTAGAGCTCGTCGACGACGTTGCGCTCGCGGTTCTCCGCCGTGTCGGTGACCACCTGGATCCAGGTGCGGACCTCCGGCCCGCGGTGCGCCTGCACCGTCATCGTGAGGCGGAGCCCGTCCGCCTCGGTGATCTCCTCCTCGAGCGTCACCGGGTCGTCGGTGAAGAGACCGGTGTACACGTAGCGCACCCGATCCCCGACCCGGTGCTCGCGCACGTCCTCCGCGGCGACGTGGCTCGGCGTGTCCGGCTCCGCGACGGTGGACGTCCCCGAGCCGCACCCGACGAGCGCAAGAAGTGCGAAGGGAACGCACCGCAGGTGGGGCGGAGCGCGCGGCGGGGTGGCCGAGCCGGAAGCAAAGCCCCACCGCAGGTGGGGCGGAGCGCGCGGCGGGGTGGCCGAGCCGGAAGCAAAGCCCCACCGCAGGTGGGGCGGAGCGCGCGGCGGGATGGCCGAGCCGGAAGCAAAGCCCCACCGCAGGTGGGGCGGAGCGCGCGGCGGGATGGCAGCCGCTACTTGAAGTCGCGCTCGTTGCGCTCTTGGTCTTCCTTGCACCGGATGCACAGCGTCGTCTCGGGCCGCGCTTCGAGGCGCTTGCGCCCGATCGGCTCCTCGCACTCTTCGCACAGGCCGAACTCGCCGGCCTCGACCTTGCGGAGGGCCAACTCGATCTTGTCGATGAACTTCCGGTCCCGGCCGCGCAGCCGCAGCGCGAAGGACTGGATGTACTCCGTCGACGCGAGGTCCACCTCGTCGGGCATCTCGTTCGTGTCGAACGTCATGTCCTGCTCGAGGCTCTCTTGCGCGCTCCTCACCAGCGCGACGCGCTTGGCTTCGAGCACCGTCTTGAAGTGAGCAAGGTCGTCTGCGGTCAGCGCGCGGGTGTCACCATCCTCTTCGATAGTGACGCTCGCTCCTGACTTCGCGCCCGCTCGTGATGCCGTCGTCACTGCCATGGTCGCCCCGTTGGTTCGTGCCGCGAGATCATCCTAAGGGATCTTTCCCACCGGCGGTGCATCTGAAATCGTCTTCGAGGGCGCCGGCGCTCTCAACGACGAGCGAGTGAATTTACGAGAGCGATCGTGCGAGTCAAGACTCACCTACGACTCATCCGCACTTCGTCGCGATCGAGCGCTCCGATCGAACGAAGCGCTTGACGGACCGCGCTCCGTACGATCACGCGCGCCGCGATGCAGCCGAGAACCTTCGATCGAACAGCCGCACACGTCGCAGCAAGAGATCGAGCACGAAGAGCACGAGCGCGACGAAGAGGACGCGCGGCCACAGCTCCTCGTGGTGCAGCGCCGTCTCCTCTCCGGGATCGAACATCGCTTCCACGCTGGGATCGACCTCGCCGCCCGTCACGGTGGCCGCGCGCTCGAGCAGCGTGAGGTCGGGCTCGAAGCGCGCGTACTCGAGCGGGTAGGGGTTCACGAGCTGCGCGGTGCTCTCCGCGACCACGCGCTCACCCGCGCGGTGCTCGGCGGTGAGCACGAACGATCCGTACTGCGTGAGCGCGAAGCGCGCCTCGTATCGCCCCGGGGCGGTCTGCCGCAGCTCGTGATCCTCGTCGATGCGCTCCTCGCGATCGTCGCGCGGGCGTGCGCCCATCGGACCTTCGACGTGGAGCGTCGAGCGCAGGTCGTTCAGGAACTCGTCGTCGCCGCCGATCGCGTCGACCACCACGCGCACCTCGCCGTCCTCGACCTCGGCCGTCATGTCCAGCGTCTGGCGATGGCGCTGGCGCATGTGCTCGCGCACGAGCTGCGAGAAGAAGCGCGAGTACGACGGCCAGCGCAGCCACTCCACCGCCCATCGGTTCTTCACGTCGCTCGTCCACGCGAGCGACCAGCCGAGGCCTACTCGCCAGCGCGCGAGGACCGGCTCGCCGATGTCGCTCTCGAGGATCACCTGCGCGGGCGAAGGACGCGCGCGCGTCGCCACGTAGCCGTGGAGGTAGGGCGCGCTCGCGAGATCGACGCCGCGCAGGAAGTCGGCCGGCGAGACCGGGCGAGGCTGGAAGTACTCCTCGACCACGTTGCTGCGCATCGCCGTGCTCGTCTCGCGCATGAAGATGCGCGGCACGTTGTGCGGGTCCTGCGTGAAGTACGACCGACCGCCGCCGAGCGTGGCCGCCTGGGTGAGGAGGCCGCGGTTGACGTCGCTGCCGAGCCCGACCGTGCTCACCGTGATCCCCTCCGCGCGCATCGCCTGCACGAGCTCGGGGATCCCGGGCTCCTGGGTCTGCCCGTCGGTCAGCAAGATCACGTGCTTGATACGGGCGCGGGTGACCGCGAGGTCGGCGAACGCCATGTCGAGCGCGGGGAAGATCGCGGTGCCCCCGCGCGCGGTGAGCCGCCCGATGTCACGGATGATCCGGATGCGGTTCGCCGCGCTCTGCATCCGCACGACGCGCGTCGGCTCGGAGTCGAACCCGATCACCGTGATGTAGTCCTCGGCGCCGAGCATCTCCGCCGTCGCGATGGCGGCGTCCTTCGCCAGCTCCATCTTCGGACCGTTCATCGATCCGCTCTTGTCGATGACGAGCGCGATCGCGAGCGAGGGCTGATCGCGGCGCCGCTCGCCGTCCATCCGCACCGGGAGGAGCTCCTCGATGCGCGTGCCCTGCCAGCCGCCGAGGCCGAAGCTGTTCTCGCCGCCGGCCATCATGAAGCCGCCGCCGAGGTCGCGGACGTAGCGCTCGATCGCGTCGCGTTGGCCGAGCGAGACCTCGTCGGCCGCGACGTCGCTGAGGATCACGAAGTCGAAGCGCTCGAGCTCGCGCACGGTGGTCGGGAGTGAGCGCGGGCTCCGCACATCGACCTCGAAGTCGCCCGCCGAGAGCGCGCTCGCGAGGTAGGTCGCGCGCCCTTGGACGCCTTCGACGTAGAGCACGCTCGGACGGCCCGGCACGACGACGGTCGACGCGTACGTGTTGTTCGCGCGGAAGCGGTCCTCGCCCTCGGGCTCGACGCTCACCGAGTAGGTGACCGGTCCGGCGACGCGCACGATCGATCGCAGCTCGACCACGGTGTCGCCCGGCGCGAGCTCCACGTCGCGCACGCCCTCGAGCCCGTTGAGCACCTCACCTTGATAGAGGCGCAGCCGCGCGCGCGCCTCACCGGTGCTGAACAGGTGCGTGCGCACGAGGAACGGCTCGCCGACGCGGATGCGCTCGGGGAGCTCGAGGCGGCGCACCGCGATCTCGCTCGGCGCGCCCTCGCGATACGGCACCGTGTGGATCCGGACGCCGAGCGAGCGCGCGCGGCTCGCCTCGGCGAGCGCGTCGCCCCGGGTCTGCCCGCCGTCGCTCATCAAGACGACGCGGCGCACCGTGCCCGGCTCGAAGAGGCCATACGCGAGCTGGAGCGCCGCGCTGAGATCGCTGCCCGCGCGGTCGTGCGTCTCGGCGAGGTCGACGAACGACGGGAGCTCGTCCGCGTCTTCGTCGATCGGACAGAGGTGTGCGTCCTCCGCGAACGTGACGAGCCGGACCTCGTCGTCGCCGCGCGCGCGGTACGCCTCCTCGAACGTCTCTTGCGCGCGGCGCAGCGACGCGCCGGTCACCGAGTCCGAGACGTCGACGAGGAACACGGTGGTCACCCGCGTCGCGTCGGTCGTCCACGCGAGGCGCGCGAGGGCGAGCGCGAGGCACGCGATGAGCGCGCTCCGCAACAGCGCGGCGAGCCAGCGCTGCGCGCGCGGCAGATCCGCGAGGGACACGCTCAGCCCGAACCAGAGCAGCGGCGCCGCGCCGACGGCGGCGAGGAAGAGCGGCGCCATCAGCTCGTAGCGCTCGCCGCGCACCTCGAAGACGACCGTGTCGTGTCCGAGCCGGAGCAGGATCGCGGCCGCCACCGCGGCGCACGCGGCGAGCGCGATCGCGAGGTACACCGCGTGACGCCCATACCGCGACGGGGGCGGAGTCATACGGTGAGCCTCCGGTGGTAGGTGAACCACTCGATCAGGATCACCGCGAGCGCGGCGAGGACGAGCCAGGTCCAGATCTCGGTGCGCACGCTGCGGGCGCGGCGCTCCGGCGGTCCGAGCTCCGCGCCGGCCAGCTCGAGCGTCTCCGGCGGATCGAGCGTCGCCTCGTCGCGCGGGCCGAGGTTGGCCGCGAGGATCTCTTCGGCCCCGTTCGCCTCGAGCGTGTAGAAGCCGGCCCGGAGGCCGCTCATGACGGCGCGCCCCTCGATCACCGGGACGGGGCGCTCGGTCCCCTCTGGCGTACGCAATGTCGCTTGCTCAGTTCCCTCGGGGACGGTCACGCGCCAGGTCTCGCCGGTCTCGTAGCTCGAGAAGAACCGCGCGTCCTCGTCGACGAAGTGATCGATGCTGTTCAGCAAGAGCAGCGGCCACGCGACGCGCAAGACGAGGTCGCTCCGCCGTACGTCGAACGTGAACGCGACGAACGGGTGGCCCGCGCGCGAGCCGGTGACGATGAGCGGCGCGTTCGTATCGCCCGCCACCACCTCGTCGCCGTCTTGGAGCACCACGTCGAGCGAGGTCGCGATGTTGACGTCGCGGAGCGCGGTGAAGCGGACGATCGGATGATCGCGATCGACGCGATCGAAGTACGGGCGCGCGATCTCGCCGCGCACCTCGAACGGACCCTCCGCTCCGTCGCGCGGCGTGGGGTTCAGGTAGAGCGCGGGTCGGTCCGGCGCCGCGTCGGGTACCCACGCGTCGAACAGGATCACGTCGAAGTCGCCGGGCGCGGGGTAGTCGGCGGGCGTGACCTCGACGACCTCGAGGTACTCGTCGAGCAGCAGCGCAGCGCTCAGGTAGAGGTTGCCCTCGGTCACCGCCATCACGCGGGCGCGCCGTCGCTCGGGCAAGCGCGCGTACGCGCGGTCGTCGGCGGGCTGCTCGTCGACCGGCTCGCCGAGGGTGCGGATGCGCGCCTCGAGCGTCCGATCGGCGCCGCTGACGTTGGCGAAGAAGCGCCGCAGCCGCTCGCCGGCCGCGACGCGGAGGCGCTGGACCTCGATCGTCTCCCCGTCGCCGAGGAGCGTGAGCTCGACCGACGCGTCGTGCTCCGACGGATTGAACAGCTCGATGAGCGCCTCGCTCCGGCTCTTGTCGAGCGGATAGCGCCGCACGCTGAACGCGGTGATCGCGACGTTGTCGCCGCCCTCACCGACCTTCTGCCACTCGAGCTCGACGCCCGCCTCGCGGAGCCGCGCGGCGATGTCCGCATCGTCCGAGATGCGTCCGTCGGACACGATGAGCACGCGCGGTCGCGGCTGATCGCGCAGCACGTCGAGCGCGAACCGGAGCCCGCGCGAGAGGTCCGCCGCGACGTCGGTCGTCGCCCCGTCTTCGAGCCCCGCGTGGAGCGCGTGCGGCTCGCTCGAGAGCGGGGTGAGGGGGACTGTCGTGCGATCCATCTGCGCGATGAGCATCCGGTCCTCGCCGCGCATCTCATCGACGAGCTCGCCGATCGTCGTCCGCGCCACCTCGAAGCGCGACGGGAGCACGTCGGTCGCCTGCATCGACGCGCTTGCGTCGAGCAGCACCACGGTGGTGCGTCCGTCACCTTGCGCGCCGGCGTAGCGCGGGTCGCCCATCGCGAACGCGAGCGCGGCGACGATGGCGAGCGCGATGAGCAGCGAGAGCAACCGCTTGAGCGTGCTCCACAGCCGCGTGGTGCGCGTGTCGTCGAGCACCTGGTGCCACAAGAGAACGAACGGGACCTCGACCTCGCGCCGGCGCAGCTTGAGGAGGTAGAGCACGGTCACGGCGGCGGCGAACCCGCCGAGCACGGTGAGGACCTCCGTCAGGCTGAGGGCGGTGAGCTCCATCCGCTTCTCAGGTGAGCAGCCCGCCGCGACGGAAGAGGTCGAGCACCGCTTGGTCGAACGGGGTCGACGTCTCGACCGCGTAGTAGGGGACCTGCTTCTGCGCGCAGAAGTCCTCGATGCGCTTCTGGTAGGCGCGGTGCGCTGCCTCGTAGCGCGCGAGGATCCGCGGCGTGACGGTGACGTCGCGCGCCTCGCCGGTCTCGTTGTCGACCAGCCGCACATCGCCGTGGAGCGGCGGGCGCGCCTCGTCGGGATCGAAGACCTGGATGACGTACGGCTCGAACTTGTGGAATCGGAGCGTGTTGATGCCGCCCTCGAAGCCGGCCGGGTCGTAGAGGTCGCTGATCAGGATCGCGACGCCACGGCGCTTGTTCTGCGCGACGAACGTCTTCATCGCGTCGGCGGTGATCGTCTTGCCCCCCGCGCGGAGCGGGCGGAGGAACTCGAACACCTTGAAGATGCGGTTCTTGCCGCGGGTCGGCGCGAGCCTCCCCCCGACGCCGTCGTTGAACTCGACGACGCAGACGCGGTCGAGGCTCGCGAGCGCGACGTAGCCGAGCGCGGCGGCGAGCTTCTTCGCGTACGCGAGCTTGGTGATCGAGGAGCCGGCGCCCATCGAGCGCGAGGTGTCGACGAGGATGTAGACCGACAGGTCCTCTTCCTCTTCATAGAGGCGCAGCAAGAGTCGGCCGGTGCGCGCGTAGAGGTTCCAGTCGAGATAGCGGAAGTCGTCGCCCGGCGTGTACGGCCGGTGGTCGGCGAACTCGACGCCGGCGCCCGTCGTCTTGCTGCGGCGCTCCGCGCGCGTCCGGCCACGCACGAGCTTGCGCGACACGATCGCGAGGACCTCGAGGCGCCGCTGGAACTCCTCGTCGAAGAGCTCGCCTTCCTCCTTCGGCGCGCGGGAACGCGAGCCGCGCGCGGTGCCGGCGCGCGAGGCGGTCGAGCGGAGCCAGCCCCACATGATCAGCTCGCGGCCTCGCGGACCGATCCGAGGATCTCGGCGAGGATGGCGTCCGTCTTGATGCCCTCCGCCTCGCCCTCGAAGTTGAGGATGACGCGGTGGCGGAGCGCGGGGAGGGCGGCCTTCCTCACGTCATCGGCGGCGACCGCGAAGCGACGATCGAGGAGCGCGAGGATCTTCGCGGCCATCAACGTGGCTTGCGCACCGCGCGGGCTCGCGCCGAACCGGACGAAGCGCTTCACCATCTTCGGCGCCCCCTCACGGTCGGGGTGTGTCGCCTCGAGGATCCGGATCGCGTAGTCCTGGACGTGGCGCGCGACGGGGACGTCTTTGGCGAGCGAGCGCATCTCGAGGAGGCGCGCGCCTTCGAGCACCGGCGTCACCTCGGGGCGCTCGCTGCCCGTGGTGCGCTCGAGGATCGCGTGGAGCTCGTCGCGGCTCGGGAACTCGACGTTGAGCTTGAAGAGGAAGCGATCGAGCTGCGCCTCGGGCAGCGGGTAGGTGCCCTCCATCTCCAGTGGATTCTGCGTGGCGAGCACGAAGTACGGCTGCTCGAGCCGGTGGGTGGTCTTGCCGATGGTGACCGAGTGCTCCTGCATCACCTCGAGGAGCGCGCTCTGCGTCTTCGGCGTCGCGCGGTTCACCTCATCGGCGAGCACGATGTTCGCGAAGACGGGACCGGGACGGAACTCGAATTCCTTGCGCCCCTCGTCGTCCTCCGCGATCACGGTGGTGCCGAGGATGTCGGACGGCATGAGATCCGGCGTGAACTGGATGCGGCTGAACGCGAGGTGGAGCGCCTCAGACAGGGTCTTCACGAGCATCGTCTTGCCGAGGCCGGGCACGCCCTCGAGGAGCGCGTGGCCGCCCGCGATGAGGCAGCTGAGCGCGCCGTCGAGGATGTCGCTCTGTCCGACGATCATCTTGCCGACCTCGCCGCGCACGCGATCGATGTCGGTGACGAACGCGTCGAGCGCAGCTTCGGGGGAGTCGTTCTTGGGCATGTCTCTCTTCGATGTCACGCGCGCGCTCAGTCGCGCGGCCGGATGAGCTGGAAGTAGCGCCGAATCCAGAAGCGTCGTCCAGCTGGGATCTCGTCGCGCTCGAGGACCTCCTCGGCGTGATCGGAGTAGTCGGTGTATACGTCCGAGTAGTCCTCGGACGCGAAGCCGTCCTGCGCGGCGCTGAGGATCGTCTGGCTGCGGCTCGGGCCCGCGCGCTGCTCGCCCTCGACGCGCACGGTGCGGCGCGTGCCGGCCGCGTGCGTCGGATCGGCGAGCGTCGTCGGGTCGTGACCCGCCCCCGCGCCGGGACCCTGGGTGGGGTTGCCCCCCTGGCCCTGGCCCTGACCCTGCGACTGACTCGCGCCCATTCCCGGGATCTCGAGCATCGCGTTGGGCTCGCCGTCCCCGCCGATCTGGAGCGTCGGCTGCTGACCCTCGCCGCCTTGGCCTTCCCCTTCGCCACCCTCACCGGCCTGCCCCGGCTGCCCGCCCTGACCGGGCTGACCGCCCGGCCCCACGATCCGCATGCCCTCGCCACCGCCCTGGCCGCGCGCCCGCAAGACGAATCGATCCATGCGGCTGCCGCCCTGACCCGGTTGCCCCTGACCTCGGCCGCGTTGGCTCTGGCCCTCTCGGCCCTGCTGTCCCCCCTGCCGGCGGATCAGCTCGCGCAGCTCCTGTAGCTGGCGGATCATCTGCTGCATCTCTTCTTGCGTCATCTGCTGACGCGCCATGCGGTTGAGCTCCTCGGCGCCCTGCTCCATGTCCTCTGCCGCGTCCTGACCCATCTCGCGCTGGAGATCCTCCGCCGCCTCGTTGAGCTCGCGCCGCAGTCGGTCGAGCTCCTGGGCGCGTTGCATTGCCTCCTGATGCTCGCGACGCAGCCGCTCGAGCTCCTGTTGTCGTCGTCGCAAGAGTCGTTGCTCCTGCTCCGTGGCCGTCCCCTCCTGCTGGCGTCGCAGCAGCCGCTCGACCTCCTCCTCGCGCGAGGTCAGCTCGTCCGGATCGGGGCCGCGGTCGGCGGCGGCTCGTTCGAACGCGCGCCGAAGCGCCTCGAGCTCGCGGCGATTCGGCGGATCGGTGCGCATGCGCTCGGCCAGCTGCCGCATCCGGCTCTCCGCGAGCGACGCGTCGCCCTCGCGCAGCGCGTCGGAGATCTCCTCGGCCAGCTCGCTCCGGCGCAGATCGGTGCTCAGCTCGCGCATCGCCTCGCGCAGCAGCTCCGCGTCGGCCGGCCGCGCGTCGGTGAGCCGCTGCTCGAGCTCGGTGAGCTGACGGAGCGACTCCGCGCGATCGAGGCGCTGATCCGCGAGGTCCTCCACGATCCGGTTGAGCTCGCGCGCCGCGTCGCGGACCTCGTCGGGCGTATCGGGCTGCTGCAACAGATCGCGGAGGTCGCTGCGGTACGCGTCGAGGTCGTCGGGGTGGAGCGCGACGGGGACGATCGAGTGCGTCACCGCGCGCTCGGTGATCCGATGCGGCACCTCGGTCCACGCGAGGGCGAGGATCGCACCGAGCAAGGCGAGCTGACCGACCATCTCTCGCGGCACCACGATGGGCAAGGCGCGGCGCGGCTGGAGCGAGGAGGCGCGCGCGAGCGCGTCGCGGATCGCGGCATCCATCAAGGGGGAGGGCTCGGAGGTTTCGCTGAACGCGACGGCGTTCGCCACGCGCTCGTGGAGCCCGTGACTCGCGTCGAGGAGCTGCGCGGCGAGGAGCGGCGGGACCCGACGGAGTCCCGCGATGAGCGCGCCGACGGCGGGGAGCACCGACGTGACGGCGATCGCGACGGCCAGCTCGCGCGGCGGAAGCCAACCCGCCTTCATGAGGCCGACGGCGAGGCCGGTCAGCCCGAGGGCGACCCACCCGAGCGGAACGCCGACGCGGATGGCGCGCTGCACACGCAGCCGGAGCGCGGTCCGCGTGAGGGCGGGAAGGATCGGTCGGAGTGCGCGCGATTGCGTCACGGGGTGGGCCAAGGGCGGGCAGCGGAAGTGTATCGTGCCGGGCCCCCCCCACCAGCGTGGGAACGCGCTGCGTCCTCTACTCGGCGCCTTCCGCCATCGACGCGGCGCCGTCCTCGATCCGCGAGGTCAGCCAGTCGCGCAATGAGCTCACGTGGACCTCATCGCTCCAGTCGGCGGCGATGTCCTCCATCAAGTGGTGCGTCCCGACGTGCTTCCCATCGAGGTAGTGCCGCACCACCGGATGGAGCGCCTCCGACTCGTGTGCGAGCGGCGCGGCGTCGCGGTGCGGGCGCGCGAAGTCGAACGGATCATCGGCCGCCGGACCGAACTCGAGGGTCACGACGAAGTGTTCCCGCTCGCCGAGCCGGCTCTCGCGAACCCACGCGATGGGGAGCTCCTCGTAGTGCCGCGCGTCATCGCCGTCCTGGACGAAGACGTCGCCGAGAAATCCGAACTGCTGCCAGAGGCCCGACGTGCGGTTGATCCGGTCGATCATCAGGTCCGTCAGCGCGGCCGCGTTCCACGCGATCGGCTTCGAGGGGAAGGGCACCCCGTGGTAGCGCTCCTCCAAGAACCGGAACAGCGCGCGGGTGTTGTAGCGAAAGCCGTGGATGAAGGCGCTCGTCGTCTTCTTGAAGTCGCGCGCCTGGGTGGCGGCGCCGGCGAAGAAGAGATCCGGGACGTTGACCGACTCCCACGTGCTGGTCTGGGCGGGGAACCGCCCCGCCACCACCAAGTCGGGGCGGCAATCGGAGTCGAAGATCGCGTCGTCGAACGCGAACCCGGTGCACGTGATGACCCGGTCGTACAGGAGCTCCTCACGCTCGCGGGCGTGCTTGTAGTCGAAGAGCACCGCGATCCGACCGTCGTCCCGCTTCTCGAGGCGCACGATGTCCGCGTCGATGACAACGTTCTGTGCCTTGAGCCGGTACGTGTCGAGGAAGTCGTTGTTCACCGCGCGGAGGTGACCGACGAACCTCGTCTTCCACGCGAAGCGGAGCGGATGAGGGCTCGCGATGTGGACGCTCGCGCTGGTCGCGAGCAGGTTGCTCGCCGTCTCGAACGCCGAGTTTCCCTTGCCGACGATGAGCACGCGTTGATTCGCGAAATCGTCGGGATCGACCGAGACGTCGTTGTACGACTCCGCGAGCTCGATGCCCGGAAGGTCCGGGGTGGCCGCGCGCGGGACCCCGGTCGCCATCACGACCCGGTTCGCGCGATAGACGCCGGCGTCGCCGCAATCGAGCTCGAACACGTCACCGATGCGCGAGATCTGCTGGACCTCCACGCCGGAACGGACGGGGAGGCCATGGTGCTGGGCGAACGCCTGGAGGTACGCGACCAGCTCATCGGCGTGCGGGAAATACTGGGTGGAGAAGTCCCGCATGGTGGGCCCGTCGTCGCCCGGGTCGGTGAGCAGGCTGTTCCAATCCCAGCGCAGGTTCTTCTCGGGGTCATCGTATCCGGTGAACCGCTTGTTGATGGAGAGCAGGGCGCGGTGACGCGGGTATCGTCGGAAGAACTCGCCGGGCTGACCGCGCTCGAGCACCACGTGATCGCGCCCGGCGCGCTTGAGATGATAGGCGAGCTGGAGGCCGGCCGGTCCGGCCCCGACAATGACCGTTTCGAAGTTCAATCGTGTGCGCGTCGACATGCCGCTCCCGCGTTCCTTAACCCTAGCTCACGCCGGTCATCACGCATGTTGCTGGCGTCGCGACATCCGCTCGGGGAGCCTGGTCGTCGGTCGGTCAATAGTGGAAGACCTGCCCCAGGTTCTCGGCCTGAGGTGCGCTCGAGCCCATGGCGCTGAGCCGGACGAGGTTGGCCGCGCAGTTGTCGCTCTCGTTCGACTCGAGGATCTCCCCGTCGGGGTCCGCGCAGTTCTCGAGGACGTAGTAGCCGTCCGCGACGCCCGACACCTCGATGTACTGGTCGGGGAGGTACCACTCGTAGATGTCGGCCCACCCGTTGGTAATCCCCTGCACGATGTAGTCGTACGTGCCGTCCGACTCCGTCGGGAACAAGCAATCGGGCGCGTTGTAAGTGCGCGGCCCGTCGCCCTTGAACCCGAACGCGTCGATCTCGACGTCGACCATGCAGAAGCTGACCTTGCGCCCGGTGCGCACGGGGTGGCGTCCGATGCGACGGCCCGAAGGGGTCGCGCGCCAGAGGTTGGACTGCGCGAAGCTCGAGTAGTGATAGTGCGCGTGAATCTCGTGGAACTCGTACGTCCCTGCGGCGCGCTCGAAGAACGACCCGTCGCTGCGGAAGACGCGTTGGAGGACAGGTCCCGTCTCCGGTAGCGGCGCGCCCGTCGGAAGGGGGAAGCGGAGTTGCGCCGCCGCCTGTCCGGTGTTCGCGATGACCTGGTCGAACCGCAGGCAGACGTTGGCGCCGTCCTCGTCGTGCTCGCTGTCGAAGCACGTGGCTCCGGGCGGCGGGTCGGGCTCGAAGAGGGGGAACGAAGGCGTGTCGAACGTGACGGTCCGCGACGAGCGGAACTCCAGGTTCGGGCGAAGCGGCCGCACGGGATGGACGCGCGGCAGATACTCGATCTCGATCACGGCTTCGTAGTCGACGCTCGGGTTCACGTTGTAGGTGGGGTCGGAGACGATCCACGCCGTGTAGTGTCCGTTCTCTGGCGCCTCGAGCAGCAAGGATTGCGACGTAGAGATGATCCCTACCGACTGCGACACGAGCACGTCGTCCTTGTAGAGGTAGACGTTGAGCGTATCGAACTCACCGCAGCAGCCCGGGACCTCCGGAGGCAGCGAGTGCCCGCCGGGATCGCCGAACCACCGGACCGCGACCTGCAAGCCGCCGGGTCGGTTGGGGTTGCTGAACGCGCCATGCGGCATGCTCACCGTGAAGTCGATCCGCTCGCAGCTCGCCCCTGCGCACTCCAGCGGCTCGGCGCCGGTGTATGCGTCTTCGGGCCCGACGCTTCCCTCGTGCTCCAGCGTCTGGAAGTACGAGACGAGGATGTCGTGTCGGGTAAACCAGTCGAGGAAGAAGAGCTCTTCCTGTGCGGCCCCCACGTCGCCCTCCGGCTCCACGTTCGCGCACCCGGCCATCGCCACGAACGCCCCCAGCGCCATGTATGACGCAAACTTCTTCGGCATGTCTCAGCACGGTGCAAGGAGTACACCGAACGGCGACGCGACGATTGGGGGCGTAAACGCGTATGAGGCCTGCCTCATATGCATCAGGCCACGCCCGGCCCGTGGTCCCCATTCGCGGGGAGGCGATCGACGGATCGGCTTCGTCGTGGACATTCAGTGTGCCCACCCCCGTCTATTGTTGACGGATCTTGCCGTTAAGGGTGGCGTGGTCCGTCCCAGATCGGGACGAACTGTTGCATATGCGTCAGCCGTCGGATTTGAAGCAGGGGGAGACGGATTTTGTTGTGCTCGCCTCGCCGATGCGCGTAGGGTCTCCGTCGCGTGCAGAGTCTGACCGGCATACGTTCGGCACTCCTCGAGGAGCTCGAGGGGGACGTCGGCCGGCTGCATTTCATCAACACGCGCCTCATCCTCACCGTCGGTGTGAACCTCAATCAGATCACGCCCGCGCTCGACCAGGATGCGCGAAAGGTCCAGTCCGCCCTCGACTCGCTGAAGAAGATGGGCTTCCTCCTGCGTTCGAGCGGCCCGCGCTCCGGGGGGACCTCCCATGGCTGACGTGAAGAGCGTATTCAGCGAGGCCGCCGAGACATCGGCCGCCGCAGCGGAGCTCGTCGCGAAGCTCGAGGGGACCGATCCGGTCCTCATCCTGTTCTTCACCTGGCACGAGCACGACGGCGCCGCGATCTCCAAGGCGCTGAACGCCGCGTATCCGAACGCGCAGGTCGCTGGCGCGACCACCGCGGGGGAGTTCACCCACGAGCGATACGGGCACGACGGGGTGGTCGCGATCGCGTTCGGCCAGAGCAAGGTGAAGCGCTGCGCGTCCGCGTGGGTCCGCATGGGAGCGGGCGTCGAGGCGGGCATGAACGATGCGGTCGCCATGCTGTCGTCCACGTTCGGCAGCCTCCGTGAGCTGGACCCGGCCCGCCACGTGGGCTTCGTGTTGAACACGTTCATGCCTCCGCACGAGGAGGAAGTGAACGAGGCGCTCGGACACGCCGCGCCTCTGCTCTCGTTCGTCGGCGGATCCGCGGGCGACAACTACCAGATCAAGCGCACCCAAGTCTTCCTCAACGGCGAGGCGTCCGACGACGCGTCGGTGCTCGTGCTGATGGAGACGGGGGTGCCGTTCAGCATCGTCAAGACGTCGAGCTTCGAGCCGACCGGTAAGAAGCTCGAGATCACCAAGATCCAGGGTCGGGTGGTGTACGAGCTCGACGGTCAGCCGGCGTTGCCCACCTACGCGGCGGCGGTCGGCGTGCCGGTCGAGGCGCTCGATCACCCGGTGTACCTCCAGAACCCGCTCGGGCTGATGATCGACGGCAAGCCGTGGGTACGAAGCCCGATTCAAGCGCTGCCGGACGGCGGGCTGCTCTTCGGTGCCGCGATGATCGAGGGCTCCGAGATGAACCTCATGCGGCCGACCGACCTGTTCGGGGACACGCGCGCCGCGCTGGCGGAGGGTGCGGCGAGGCTGGGCGGCAACGTGTCGTGCGGCGTAATCTTCAACTGCGCGCACCGCTCGATCGGGATCGAGATGCGAGGGCTCCAGAAGGAGTTCGCGAACCTCTTCGGGGACTACCCGGTCGCGGGCTTCAACTCGTACGGCGAGAGCTGGCTGACGCACATCAACCAGACGCTCATCGGCCTGCTGTTCGGCTGACCGCGCTCTCTGTCGGTCGCGGACGCCATGTCGGTCGCGGACGCCATGTCGGTCGCGGACGCCATGTCGGTCGCGGACGCCATGTCGGTCGCGGACGCCATGAACCCCTCGGCGTGACGACAACTCGCTCGACGACAACTCGGCGCGCGGCGATACTTCGAGCGTGACGTCGCCTCTCGAGCCCGACGCGGACGGTATGCGCGCGCTCGTGCTGGGGGCCCTCGAGCGGATCGTGCAGCACGTCGAGACCCTGGAGGCGCAGGGTGTCGCCGACATGGGCGCGGGCGGCGAGCGCATGCCGTCGCTGCTCGACGAGCCGCTGCCCGAGTCGGGGACCGACTATGCCGCGCTCCTCGATACTCTCTTCCAAGACGTGATCCCGAGCTCGCTCAACACCGCGAGCCCGGGGCACTTCTCGTACATCCCGAACGGCGGGCTCTTCCACGCCGCCGTCGCGGAGCTCATCACCGCCGCGACCAACCGCTACGTCGCGTACTGGGCGGCCGCCCCGGGGCTCGCGCAGCTCGAGAAGGTGGTGATCCGATGGCTCGCGGATCTCGTCGGGTACGGCCGCGAGAGCGGCGGCGTGCTCACCAGTGGCGGCTCGCTGGCCAACCTCATGGCGCTCGTCGCAGCGCGCCGCACGCGGCTGCCGCCAGACTTCTTGCGCGGAGCGATCTACTGCTCCGACCAAGTGCACCACTCCGTACGAAAGGCCGTGGTGCTCGCGGGGTTCGAGCCGGATCGGCTCAGGGTGGTCGCATGCGACGCGAAGCGTCGACTCGATCCGCGCGCGCTCCGCGAGCGCGTAGCGGCCGATCGCGCGGAGGGCTCGAGCCCGTTCTTCGTCGTCGCCACCGCGGGCACGACGAACACCGGAGCGGTCGACGACCTCGACGCGCTCGCCGACGTGTGTCGGGACGAGGATCTCTGGCTGCACGTCGACGCCGCGTACGGTGGCTTCTTCCTGCTCACCGAGCGAGGGGCGGCGGCGATGCGCGGGATCGAACGGAGCGATTCGGTCGTCCTCGATCCGCACAAGAGCCTCTTCCTTCCGTTCGGGACCGGCTCGCTCCTCGTCCGCGACCACCAGACGCTGCTCCGCGCTCACGTCGTCCACTCGGACTACATCTCCGCCGCGGTGGAGGTGGGCGCGGCCGCCGACGCCACGAACTTTGCAGATCTCTCGCCGGAGATGAGCCGAGCGAGCCGAGGTCTCAGGCTCTGGCTACCGCTCAAGCTGATGGGTGCCGCGCCGTTTCGCGCCGCGCTCGACGAGAAGCTCGACCTCGCGCTCCATTGTGAGGCCGTCCTGCGTCGACGGAGCGACATCGAGATCCTCGCGCCGACCGCGCTGTCCACGGTCACGTTTCGCGTGGTGCGATCGTCGGCGAGCGAGGACGAGAACGACGATCTCAACCGGCGGGTGCTGCGCGGTGTGATCCGGCGCCAGCGCGCCCACCTCTCTCACACGCTCCTCGACGGTCACGAAGCGATCCGCATCTGCGTGCTCAACTTCCGGACGCATCGTCGGCACGTGGACCAGTGCCTCGAGGACGTGGCGGCGGCGATCGACGAAGCGTCGACCGACTGAGCACGGGCGTTTGGAGCCCGATCCAGGGGACTAGCCGAGTCGAGGTGGGCTCGCCGCTCCGCGCGTGGAGGCCAGATCGAGCGCCCGCATCCGGGTGCCCGCGGCGATCCGCCCCGCGCCGCGCGGGAGGTACAAGAGGGCGTCACTCCCCGTCCACGAGGTGATCGCGGCCGAGCCTTGATCGCCCGGCGGCCACGCGCGGGGCAGCGCGCCTTGGCGCAGCTCGAGCCGAGCGCGCGCGAGCTCGGGACGAGAGTCGGGGCCGCGCATGTCTCGCGCGAGCTCGACGTCGATCGCAGGCCGGAACGGTCGCTCGTCGCCGAGGCGGCTCCGCACGATCGGCCGCGCGAAGAGCTCGAAGGCGACCAGCGCGCTCACCGGGTTGCCGGGGAGCGCGAGGACGACCGCGCGCGAGAGGACGGCGAGCCGCACCGGCTTGCCAGGCTTCATCCGCACCTTCTCGAACAGGACGCGCGCGCCGAGCGCGTCGAGCGCGGCGGGGACGTGATCGTGATCGCCCACCGATGCGCCGCCGACCGTCAAGACGATATCCGAGCTCGAGGCGGCCTCCTCGAGTCGCGCCGCGAGCAGGCTCTCGCGGTCCGCGATGAGCGGCGCCCTCGAAGGGATGCCCCCCGCCGCGCGCACGGCGGCGGCGAGCGCGTGGCCGTTGCTGTCCACGATCATTCCTGGCTCGAGCGGATCGCCGATCTCGCGGAGCTCGTCGCCGGTCCCGAGGATCGCGACGCGCGGGCGAACGTAGACGAGCACGCTCGCCTTGGACTGCGACGCGCACGCACCGATCTCGCCGGGGCCGAGGCGAGCGCCCGGCTCGAGCACCCGATCGCCCGCCCGCAACACCTCGCCGCGCCGCCGGACGTGCTCGCCGGTCTCCGGAGCTCGATCGAAACGCGCGCGGTCGGCCTCGCGCGTCACGTCCTCTTGCATCACCACGGTGTCGGCGCCGTCCGGTATCCGCGCCCCCGTGAAGCTGCGGACGGCGCGCCCGGGCTCGCAGCGTGGCAGGGGGCCTCCCGCGCGCGACTCGCCCTCGACGGTCAGCCAGACCGGAGCACTCGGCGTGGCACCGGCGAGGTCGGCCGAGCGCACCGCGTACCCGTCCATCGCGCCGTTGTCGAACCCGGGCTCGTCGCTCCGCGCCACGATCGACTCGGCGAGGTGGCGCCCGAGCGCCTCGTCCAGTCCGACCCGCTCGGTCCGGCCCGCACCGAACAGGGTAGCGAGGCTCGTGAACGCTTCCTCGAGCTCGACCATGCGGCCGGCCATGGCGCTCAGAAGTCGCGCCGGATGCGCAGGAGGTCCGAGAGGTCGCGCTGCTGACCGACCCGCGTGAAGCTGGGATCGAGCAGGAGGTCATCGTCGCGGAGCTCGCCTCGCTTGTATGCGTCGGCGAGCGCGCTCCAGGCGTCCTCGCCGTCCACCGCGGTGTCGAGCTCGTCGACCGCGCCTTCCTGCGGTGGGTAGGGCTCGGGCAGATCCACGCCCGCCAACATGGCTTGCCGGATCGCGGTCGCGGCCGCCGCGTCCTCGTCGTCGACCGCCTGGGCGACGAGTTGATCGATGATCCGGAGCCACGGCTCCTGCTCGTCCGTCTCCCGGGGCGCGAGGCGAGCGAGCGCGTACGCCACCCGCGACGGCGTGGTCTCGCGCTGGTCCCACATCGAGCGCGGGGCGCGCTTGCCGAGGCGCGCGCCCGCCTCGAGCGCGTGCGCGGGGTAGGCGAGGAGCGCGGCGAGCTTGAGCGCCTCCCAGTCCGACCACGCGACCGACGGCACGCAGCGCCCCGCCATGAGGTAGCTCTCGAGCGCGGCGTCGGGCTCGCCCGCGCGGCGGAGCGCGTGCGCGACGGTGACGTGCGCGATCGAGACGTCGGGCTCGATGGTCGCGTGGCGCTGGCCCTGCTTCAGGTACTTCTCGATCGTGAACTCGGACGCGTAGTCGACCGCCGTCCACTCATCGATGCAGAGGCGGCACCAGCCATCGAACGTGCGGTGGGTGAGGCGTCGCTCGCCCGTCGCGAGGTCGTAGTCGACGACCGGCCAGGTGTCGGGCACCGGCGCGGCGCTCCGGTCGAAGCAAAGGTAGCTGCCCGCCTCGGATCGGTGGAACGGGAGCAGGAGCTCGGGATCGAGGAACGACGCGTCCTCGTCCTCGGCGAGCGCCTTGAGCGCGGCCTCGATCGTGTTGCCCGGGCCGGGCTGCGCGCCGAGCAACACGCCGTTCGGGAGCTGCGCGCCGTCGAACACGCCGAGCACGAGCTTGAGATCGGTCGGGAGCGGCGTGCCGAGCTGATGTTCGAGCACGATGATCTCCCGGTTCGATGCCGGCTGCTCGATCTTGATGCCCGCGCCAGGGCCGGCCTGCTGGACCCACTGGATGAACTCGCGCACGCCGCGGTGCATCCGGCGACTCTACCAAACCTCCGATGGGGGGCCGGAGCGGTTTCTGGCCCCACCGCCGCGCCTCGACTAGCCTCGCCGCGTGCGAGGGGTAGGCCTCCGAGACATCGCGTCGATCGCCGCCGCCGCTGGCGTGCTGCTGGCTTTCGGCGCGCCTCTGCCGCGCGCTCACGCTCAGCCCGCCGCGACGCCCGATCCCATGGGGGACCTCGTGAGCGGACCGGAGTCCGAGGAGCTGCGCGCGCTGCGCGTGATGGAGCGCGAGGCGTTCGGACCGCAAGCCATCGTGCGTTGGCCAGACTCTGGGGTCCGCGTCTCCGAGGGGCCGCCCGCGATCCGCAGTGATACCCCCGAGCCGACGGCGCCCACCACGCCGGCTCCGAGCCGGGACCTCTCCTATCTCCGCAACCTCACGCTCCCCGCGCTGCCCGTGCGCTGGGACGACCGGGTGGTCCGCTACATCGAGATGTTCACGTCGACGCCCTCGGGCCGCCGGCACATCGCGGCGTGGCTGCGGCGCGTCGATCGCTACGGCCCGATGATCCGCGCGGAGCTCCGCGAGAACGGCCTGCCCGAAGACCTCATCTTCGTCGCGATGGTCGAGAGCGGGTTCGATCCGGGCGCGCGCTCGCACGCCGGTGCGGTCGGCCTCTGGCAGTTCGTGAGCGGGACGGGCCGCGAGCTGGGTCTCACCATCGATCACTGGGTCGACCTGCGGAACGACCCCGAGGCGTCGACCCGCGCTGCCGCGCGCTACCTCGGGATGCTCCAGCGGCGGTTCGGCACGTGGGAGCTCACGTTCGCGGCGTACAACATGGGCTACGGCGCGCTCCTGCGCGCGATCCGGAAGTACAACACCAACGACTACTGGGAGCTCGCGCACCTCGAGTCGGGGCTGCCGTACGAGACCAACCTCTACGTCGCGAAGATCCTCGCGTGCGCGATCGTCGCGCACAACCGCGAGCGCTTCGGGTTCACCGATCTCGAGATGGAAGCGCCGTTGCGCTGGTCGCGGGTGCGGGTGCCCGGCGGCACGCCGCTCCACACCGTCGCGCGCGCGGCGGGCGTGGAGCCGAGCGTGCTCAGCGCGCTCAACCCCGCGCTGCGGCGCGGGCGCACGCCGCCGGGAGGCAACTACGAGGTGCGCCTGCCGTCGGACAGCGTCGCGCGCTTCAACGAGCGCTGGGCGCGCAGCCGCCCCGGCTCGCCGACCACCCGCACGCACGTGCTGCGCTTCGGCGAGACGCTCGCGGATCTCGCGCGGACGAGCGGAGCGCGCGAGGACGAGCTGCGCGAGCTCAACGGGGTGGTCGACGACGAGCGGATCGGGGTCGGCACACCGTTGCTCGTGCCGATCCGATCCGGGCGCCCCAACCCGACGCCGAGCGTGGAGGAGGTGGTGAGCGTGCCCCCGGGCGTCGCGGTCCCCGCCGGGCGCCGGCGCGTGTTCTATCGCGTGGTGCGCGGCGACTCCGCGGCGGAGATCGCCCGCTTCTTCCGCGTCCCGGTCACCTCGCTCGCGGAGTGGAACCGGCTCGATCCCGACGCGACGCTGCAGTCCGGGATGTTCCTCCAGCTGTTCGTCGATCCGGCGCTCGACCTCTCCCAAGCGATCGTCCTGAGCCCGGACGACGTGCGCGTGTTGGTGATCGGCTCCGACGAGTTCTTCGCGTACCACGAGGGGCAGAACGGTCGCGTGCGCGTGCGCTATCGGATCCAGAGCGGCGACACGCTGACGTCGATCGGCCGTCGCTTCGGCATCGAGGTCGCATCGCTCGCGCGCATCAACCAGATCTCGGCGAGCACGACGCTTCGCGTCGGCGAGGAGCTCATCGTCTACGCGGAGCCCTCGCGGGTGCCGGCCGAGCTCCGGCCGGACGCGCTCACCGGCGACGCGCTCGCGCCGGGCGGCGAAGGGACGGTCGAGCGTACGGGCCCGGAGCTCGGGGCTGCTCCGAGCGACGCGGCGCCGATCGGCGTCGACGACCCGAGCGAGGCGCACGCCGCGCCGTGAGGCGCGCGCGGGTCAGCCCTCGACCGTGACCACGAGCGCGGTGATGTTGTCGGCGCTGCCCGCGTCGTAGGCGGCCTGACAGAGCGACTCCGCGACGTCGCGCGTGCGCGAGAGCCCGCGCGTGATCTCGGAGTCGGTGAGCACGTCGCTGAGCCCGTCGGAGCACAGCAAGAAACGATCACCGGGCAGCACGCCCTCGAGCAGGAGGTCCGGGCGGATCACGGGACCCTGTCCGACCGCCTGCGTGATCACGTGGCGCATCCGCGGGTCGACGACGCCACGCATCCCCCCGCTCGCCTCCGCCTCCGCGAGCAACGAGTGGTCGCGGGTCAGCTGAGCGAGCTCGCCCTCACGCAAGCGATACACGCGGCTGTCGCCGACGTGCGCGATCATCGCGCGCTCGCCGCGCACCGCGAGGCAGGCGAGGGTCGTCCCCATCTGCCGAAGCCGCCCGACCGCCCGCCGACGGACCTCGCGGTGAGCGACGCGGAGCGCGAGCCCGACGCGCTCGGTCACGATCTCCTCGAAGAGATCGTCCTCGGGATCGCCGAGCGCGTCGTTGCCGAGCAACTCGAGGTAGGTCTTGAGCGTGGAGATCGCGAGTCGACTTGCGACCTCGCCCCCCTCGTAGCCCCCCATCCCGTCGGCGACCGCGTAGAAGCCGAGCTCCGGCAACATGAGGAGGGAGTCCTCGTTGTTCTCCCGTCGCCCCACGACGCTCACACCTTCGTCTCGGATGGGCATTCCAGAACGGATTGCTAGCTTCGTGCCACGCGCGGATGACGATGGGGCCCCACGGAACCGCGGGTGATCCTGGCCACTCGGAGCGACGTGCGGGTCGCCGAACGGCTGCCCGAGCAGCCACCTGACCTCAGGCTGCGAGCCTCGCCGTCTCAGCGTGGCGAACCGCCCCGGAGCGCGCGTGGGCGGACCCGTCAGCCGCAGGTGCGGTTGCGGCCCGAGCGCTTCGCTTCGTAGAGCTTCTCGTCCGCCGCCTTCACGATCGCGAGGACGTCCTGCTCGCCCATGAGCTCGGCGCAGCCGAGCGACACGGTCACCGGGATCGTCTCGCCCTCGAACACGAACTGGCGCTCCTGGATGCGCCGCCGCAGATCCTCGGCGATCGAGACCGCGCCGGCCACCGCGGTCTCCGGCAGGATCGCGCAGAACTCTTCGCCGCCGTAGCGCCCGAGCACGTCGTCGGGGCGGAGCCGGCCCTTGACCATGTGGGCGAGCTCCTTGAGCACGTAGTCGCCGGCGAGGTGGCCGTAGTTGTCGTTGATGCCCTTGAAGTGGTCGATGTCGAACATCACGAGCGACAACGGCCGTTGATGTCTGCGCGCGCGCGGGATCTCGCGCTCGAGCGTCTCCATCAGATAGCGCTTGTTGTGGATGCCGGTGAGGCCGTCCACGATGGTCATCTTGTAGATCGTCTCGTGGTACTGCGCCTCGAGGTCCGACCCCGACAGGAACTTCACGATCGTGTCGCCGATCTTGATCTGATCGCCCCGGCGCATCGCGTACTCGGCGACCTGCACGTCGTTGACGTAGGTGCCGTTCGTGGAGTCGAGATCGACGACGTACCACTGCGCGTTGCGCTTCTCGATCCGGCAATGCCGCCGCGACACGCTGTCGTTGTCGAGGACGAGTCGGTTCTCCGTGCCGCGGCCGACGGTCAGCGGCTCGTTGCCGAGGACGTAGCGCTTCCCGAACTGACGTTGGTCCGAGGAGTAGATCACCACCAGGCAATCCGAGCCGGCGCCTTTGGTGGGCCGCAGCTCGTCGAGGGGGGTGACCCTGGTCTTGATGTCCGAGTCCTGCACGGTCGAGGCCTGGCCTCGTCACAGAGGCTAAAAAGCCAGGAACCGGCCGTCAACAACGTCGCACAGAGCCCCTCGGAAACCCCGAAGATCCGCGAGGTCGCAGGCCTGCACGAATACTGGAACGGCACATCTCGCCATGGCCGTCGACGGTTCGGGTGGCCGAGGGTAGGCTCGCGGCCCGTGAGCGGTACGGTCTTCCTGGCGGTCGCCGGCAACATCGGGTCGGGCAAGACGACGCTCACGCATCGGCTCGAGGAGCGGCTGGGGCTGAAGGGGATCTACGAGGAGACGGCGGACAATCCGTACCTCGCCGACTTCTATCGCGACATGCGGCGCTGGGCGCTCGCGCTCCAGCTCCGCTTCCTCGCCGAGCGCGTGAAGAAGACCAAGACGTTGCTCCTCGGCGGCGCGAGCGTCATCCAGGATCGCACGTGCTACGAGGACGCCGAGATCTTCGCTCCGAACCTGCACTCGCGCGGCGACATGGACACCCGCGACTGGCAGACCTACCGACTCCTTTCGGAGCAGCTCCTCGATGGTCTGCCGCCGCCGAGCTTGCTCGTGTACCTCCGCCGATCACCGATGAGCTGCCGGACCCTGATCGCGCGGCGGGGGCGCGAGTACGAGCAGTCGATCCCCAAGGCCTATCTGGCGGACCTCGGGGCGCGCTACGACGATTGGTTCGATCGCTATGCGCGCGGGCCCAAGCTGATGGTGCGCGCAGAGGATCACGACTTCTTGTCGAGCGACGCGGACCTCCAGTATCTCGTCGGGCGGATCACGGAAGCTCTGCCTCAGCGGGTCCTCCCGTTCGAATGAGCGCCCGGCTCGCTCCGCTGATCGGGATCGCGCTGCTCGTCGGGTGCGGTCCGATCGGCGCGCCCGGGGAGACCGGCCCGATCCAGGTCGCGGGGCGGATCACGTACGACGCGCGGCATCCGACGGTGCGCGGCACCTCTGCGGCGGTCGAGGTGCGCCCGGCGCGGTTCGTCGATCTCGAGGTGCTCGACGGTTCGGGCGCGGTCGTCGCGGAGGGGAGGGCGGACGCGGACGGGCGCTTCGATCTGCGCGCGCCGGCCGAGGGGCGCTCGCTGCGGGTCCTCGCGCGCGTGCGGGTGAACGGGCACGACCTCGCGATCAGCGAGGACGAGGTCGGGCGCGTGACCCATGCGATGGACGTCGCATTGACGGACGGACCGCTCGATGTGCACGCGGTGGATCCGACGGGCGACGCGGGCGCGTTCCACGTGGTCGACACGCTCTTGCGCGGTGTGGACGCGGTCCACGACTGGACGGGGCGCACGCTGCCTCCCGTGTTCGTCTACTGGGTGCGCGGCGGCACGCGCGAGTGGAGCTTCTATCGCGGCGAGCGGCCGGCCGGCTCGGGGCGCTACGCGCTCGAGCTCTTGGGCGGCGACCCCGGTCAGGCGTCGGTGAGTGACACCGACGAGCACGACGAGGCGATCATCTTGCACGAGCTCGGACACTTCGTGATGGACCGGCTCACGAGCGACTCCTCCACTGGGGGGATGCACCCGCGCGGCGCGCGGATCGATCCAGGCGTGGCGTGGGAGGAGGGACGCGCCAGTTGGTTCGCGCTCGCGGTGCTCCGCGCGCCGCTCTACCAAGACACGATCGGTGTCGAGCCGTGGGGCACGATGCGGGTCGACGAGGACCTCGAGGGCGGTGAGGATCCGGTGGCGGGGATCGCGTCGGAGACGAGCGTCTCGAAGATCCTATGGGACCTGAGCGACGGCGCCGAGGCGCTGCCGGACCAGGACGACGACGGCGTCGCGCTCGGGCCGGCGCCGATCCTGCGCGCGATGGTGGACCACGCCGCGGAGCCGGGCGTGTTCGCGTCGTTGCCGAGCTTCTTGGCCCATCTCCTCGCGCGCGGGGTCGTCGCCCCCGACGCGCTCGCCCACATGCTGGAGCGCGGCGGTGAGCCGGCCGGCGAGCTCGTCCACGCGCCGAGCGAGGTGCCGTGGCCGCGCCGCCTCACGCTCGGCGAGATGACGCACGGGACGATCGACGGGCTGACCCAGCCGGCGCCGAGCGGCGGGCTCAACCTGCCGATCACCGGGTTCGACGCGAACCACACGTACCTCGTGAGGGTCGAGCACCCCGGGATGCTCGTGGCCAACCTGACCATCGAGGGCACCGGCCGCGTCGAGGACCGCTCCGACCTCACGCTCGAGCTACGCGACTTGCGCGCCACGATCCTCGAGAGCTCCACGGGTCAGTCCAGCCGGGAGACGCTGGCCCACATGGTCACCGAGCCGGCGTACTTCATCGTCAAGGTGCGCGACGGGGGCCTCGGCAACCGCGCCGCCTACCGGCTCGAGGTCGCGCTCGAGACGCTCTGAGGACGCTCTGAAGTCGCTCCGAAGTCGCTCTGAAGTCGCTCAGCTCCCCGATCCGCAGCCGGCCACCGCGTCGTCGCGATCGTCGCAGTCGGCGCCCGAGCAGACGCCGTCCCCGTCGAGATCGAGCTCGCCCTCGGGGCACGGCTGCGTCTCGTCGACGGTGGGCTGGGGATACGTCTCGTAGCAGCCCTCGTCGTAGCAGCCGCCGCCGTAGCAGGCGCTCAGGGTCATCGCGGCCGCCGTCCCGCCGAGCAGCAGCGCGGCGCGGCGGGCCCAGCTCGGGATGCCGCGCGCGCAATGGACGCAAGCGATCCGGGCGGGCGGTACGAACCCGCCGCAGCGGGGGCATCGGAGCAGCTTCGATCCTCGCGAGGTCGTCATGGTCCTCCAACGGGCACGCGCCGCGCGGCTTACACCGTTCAGCGCCGCTCGCGCTTCGCCACCAACCGTGGCGCGGTGGGCTCGGCCCGATCGCGGAGGTCGTGATCCACGATGAAGCGGAGGTTGGCGTAGTTGATCCCCACGTGCGCGACGACCGGTCCCACGATCGATCCCGTCGCCTCGAAGATCGCTCCGAACGCGAAGCCCATCACCACCGCCCACGCCGTCCAGGCGAGGAACTGGCGGCGCGGCCCGACGTGGACGAGGCCGAACAGCAGCGAGGTCAGGACGAACCCGAGCGAGGGCTGGAGGCCGCCCCGGAAGAACGCCTCCTCCCCGAGGCCCGACGCGAGCGCGAGGGCGAGGATGCTCGGCCCGGATAGCTCGCCGAGCACCTCGCGAAACGAGAGATGGAGGCGCCTCGCCCAGCTCGTGGTCCGGGTGAGCGCGCGGGTCGACGCGATCGTCACGAGGGCGAGCGTCAGGCCGAGGCAGAGCGAGACCCCGTGGGCGGTCCACCCGCTGAGCTCGAGCCAGGCTCTGGCCGGCCGAAAGAGCCCGGGATCTTCGCGGAGCCCGATCGAGGCGGCGACGCCGAGCGCCCCCAACGGGAGATACACCGCCAGCGAGATCCCCACGATCGAGCGGCCCGGTCTCACGCGGGAGGCCCGCCGACGGTCCGAGGGCGGAGCGCGTCGTTGACACTCATGGGTGATTCCATCTAGTAGTTCACCTGAGATCTCGCGGGAGATCTCGAGGAACCCCGCCCAAGGCGCATGGAATACCACAGCCAGGAAGAGGCGCCGCGGGTACTCGTGGTCGACGACGAGAAGGTGATCCGCGAGATCCTCGCGGACTTCCTCTCGATGGAGGGCTTCTTCGTCCGCACCGCCGAGGACGGGAGCGCGGCGCTCATCGAGCTGTCGCGGCACCACTACGACCTGGTGCTCTCGGATCTCAAGATGCCGAACATGGGCGGCCTCGAGCTGCTCCAGGCGGTGAGCAAGCACGCGCCGAACGTCGTGACCGTGATCATGACGGGGTTCGGCACCGTCGAGACGGCGATCGACGCGATGAAGCGCGGCGCCTACGACTACATCCTCAAGCCGTTCAAGGTGGAGGAGGTCGTCCACACGATCCGGCGCGGCCTCGAGAAGCGGAAGCTCCAGGCGGAGAACCTGCGGCTGCGCGAGGCGCTCTCGCTCTACAAGGTGAGCGAGGCGATCGCGGCGAGCCTCTCGCTCGAGGAGGTGATGCGGACGGTGACCGACGCCGCGATCCACGAGGTGGACGCGGACCAAGTCGTCTTGCTCCTCGACGACGGCGAGGGCGGCTTCTTCGAGCGCGCGGTGGAGCTCCACCCCGACTTTCGACCGCGCTCGGGGGTAGCGCGCTTCGACGCGAAGAAGCTCGATGAGTTCTTCGTGGAGGATCGACCGCTCCGCCTCGCGGGCAAGCCGATCCACGACTACCTCGCGAGCTGCCCCGAGGACCTCACGCCGCAGAGCTTCATCGCGACGCCGCTCTTGATGCGCAAGCGCGTGATGGGCTTCCTCGCGGTGCTCAGCTACACGCGCACCAAGAAGTTCGACGAGGGGCAGCGCAAGATGCTCCGCATGGTGGCGAACCGCGCCTCCGCCGCGATCGAGAACGCGAAGCTCTACGAGGATCTCAAGGCGACGTTCCAGCAGACGATCAAGGGCCTCGCGAGCGCGATCGACAAGATGGATCGCTACACCTCCGGCCACAGCGAGCGCGTGGCCGCGTACGCGCAGATCCTCGCGATCAAGCTCGGTCTCCCCGAAGAGGAGGTCGAGATCGTGCGACAAGCTGCGTTGATGCACGATATCGGCAAGATCGGTTGCGTCATGAACCTGAACAAGCCGGGCAAGCTGAGCCAGGAGGAGTACGAGATCTTCAAGCAGCACCCGGGCTACGGACGCGACATCCTCGAGCCGATCACGTTCCTCCATCCGTTGCTGCCCGGCGTGCACCTCCACCACGAGCGCTGGGACGGCCGCGGGTATCCGCTCGGGCTCAAGGCGCAGGACATCCCGCTCATCGCGCGCATCATCAGCGTGGCCGACACCTACGACGCGATGACGAGCGACCGCGCGTACCGTAAAGCGCTCCCGCACGAGGTCGCGGTCAACGAGATCATGCGGTGCTCCGGGATGCAGTTCGATCCGGACTGCGCGCAGCCGTTCGCCGAAGCGATCGAGTCGGATCGCGACGAGCGCACCGAGCGCGGCGAGAACATCCCCGAGTAACCCGGCTGCGAGACGCGGGGCCCGCGCCGCGGGTATCCTCAGGCATGCAGTACCGGCGCGGCTCGCTCCTTCTCTTGCTCTTCCTCGCCAGCGGCTGTCCGGCGCCCGTCACCCCCGACCCCGACTCGGGCGCACGTCCGCCGCCGCCCGATCCGATGCCCGCGGTCCAGTGCGTGGCGCCGGCGTACGGCGAGATGATCGAGGGCGTGGGGCCGGTCACGGTGACGGTCGCGTTTCGCGACGTCGCGGCGGGGACCACGGTCCGCATCGCCGGGCAGGCCACGACGGTGGACGAGTTCGGGCTCGCCTCGGCGTCGATCGACACCGTGTTCGGCATCAACGACGCGCTCGTCGAGGGCGGCGGCGTCGAGGAGCTTTGCTCGTTCCTCGTCGCGCCCGATTTCCTGGCGGAGGGCGACGCTGCCGCGGAGGCGACGTCGACGCTGCGCATCGGGGCCGCCGGCGTGCATGACGGCGACGACGCGATGACGCTCGGCTCGCTCGACGACGTGTTGACGCGCGGCGCGGGCTGGCTGGGCACCGCGCTCGAGCTCGGGCTCGCTGGCGGATATGCCTTCGTCCATGTTCCTTGCATTCCACCGCCGGGCACGGGCTGCGCCGAGACGCCGCCGCGGGTCTCGTTCTCCACGTTCGAGATCGACACCAGCCAGCTCGACGGACCGCAGTCGACCGAGCTCGCCACGATCGACGACGGCGTGCGCCTCACCATGCGCGCGGCCGACGTGGTGCTCGCGACGCACATCGCGGGGATGACCGACATCCTCGTGAGCGAGTGCGTCGACTTCGTGTGCACGGAGTTCGCGGACTTCGACGTGATGGGCATCACCACCGTCGACATCACCGTGGTAGCGACCGCGGACGTCGGCCTCGGCGCGGACGGGCCGTACGTGACGGTGCGCGCGATCGAGTCGGTGACGCTCGCGAACGTCCGCCCAGACTTTCCCGATCTGCATCCGCTGCATCAGGCGCTCGTGACCGGCGAATTCGAGTCCCAGCTCGTCGCGGATGGGGTCCAGGTGCGCGACGCGGTGGGGATGAGCTTCGCCGACGCCTCGACCACGCTCTTCGAGGGCACGCTCGACGGCCTGACGAGCCCGCGCGCCGGGATGCCGTTCGACGCGCCGACGGTGGGCGGCGACACGGTGATGCTCCGCTTCGACACCGCGCCCGCGATCGTGACCGCGCGCGAGGTAGACGGGCTGACCCTCGGCGTCTCGACGGCGTACGGAGCGAGCGCGCCGGTCGTCGCGGGCGGGCGCGGCGTGCCGCTCGCCGACCGCGCGACGTCGCGGATCAGCGGCACTGCGCTCGCGAGCGGCGCCGACGTGAGCGAGCTGGCGCTCAACCAGATGTTCCACGCGCTGTGGCGGAGCGGGGCGACGAGCGGGATCGTGGCGCCGGACATGATCGTCGCGCCGGACATGATCGTGGCGCCGGACATGATCGTGGCGCCGGACATGATCGTCGCGCCGGACATGATCCGGCTGAGCTCCGCGCTCCCGGCGGTCGTCGACCTCGCGGGCGGCGCGCTCTCGGTGCACATCGGCGGCGTCGAGGCGATGATCGACGGAGGCGGACCGTGGCAAGGCGGCGTGCGGGTTCGATTCTCGGTGACCGCGCGCGCGACCTCCCTCGGCGACGGCATGGATCCGTCGCCGGACGGCTTCGAGCTGACGCGCCTCGCGTTCTCCACCGAGCCGTCGGTGACCGGCGCGAGCCGCGACGCGGTGGCCGCCTACGTCGCGGTGCTCGGAAACCACCTCGCGGGCTTCCTCGTGAACGACGCGACGCCCGGCGTGCCGGTCCCTGGGCTCCTGGTCCCGAGCAGCCTCACGTTCGACGGCGCGGCGGTGTCGACCGGCGTCGCCGCGGGGACCTACCTCGGCCAGGCGAGCCCGCGGTTCACGGTGGTGGGCGACCACCTGGAGACCGAAGGCGCGTTCGGCGAGATCAGGTGACCTCGACGCGGAGCGAGTAGGGCGCGCACATGCCGCCGAACGAGGTGGCGCGAACGATGAGGTAGAGCCTCCCCGACTCATCGGTCGTCCCGCCGCACTCGGTGGATACGTTCACCACTGCCGATCGAGAGGGTGTCGCCGTGTTGCTGCACGGCGCCGCGACGAGGCAGCTGCTCTCGTCCGACCCACCGCCGCACGCGTAGTAGACTTCGAGCTCGTAGTTATCCCCGCTCGGGACGCCGTCGAGCGTTACCCGGACCGCCGGGTTGCCCGCGTCGAAGTCATCCGAAACGTCGATCGTGAACCAGTCCACGTCGCCGGCTTCATCGATCGAATACGTGTCGAACGTCAGCGTCGTGTCCGGGGCGTCCGTCGCGTCGCCGATGTCCACCGCGCGAAGCTGCTCATCGTTCGGCTCGGCGTCGTCCGGCGGACACGCGCACGCGCCCATGATGCATTCCGCGCCGGCTCCGCACATGCCACAGGAGAGGGGGGTGCCACACCCGTCGTCGGGGGTGCCGCACGTCGCGCCGAGGTCCTCGCACGTCTGCGGCGCGCACGCGCATGTGCCGTCCGACTCGACGAAGGGCGGGTCGCACACGAAGCCGCAGGTGCCGTCGGTGTTGCAGCGGGCCCGCCCGCCGGTCGGGGTGTCGCACGCGGTGCCGCAGCCGATCCGGCAGCCGTTCTCCGGCATGTTCGGGAGATCGTCGACACACCCTCCGCCGCACACGTGGCGTCCGGTCGGGCACATCGCGGAGCCGCCGTCGCGACCGCCACCCCCGCCGGCGTCACGGCCGTCCGCGTCGCGCGTCCCGGTCCCCGCGTCGAAGTTGCCTCCCTCCGCGCACGCGTGGGTCAGCAGGAGGGGGAGGACGAGGAGGGTGTTTCGGAGGAGTGTGCGCACGGCCTCGACGATAGCCCGGGCGAGGGCCGCGGGCGATCGGACCCTGCTCGAGCGACGCCGCGCGTAGACCCTCGCGACGGAGATCGCGACGGGTTGATCGACGCCCTCGAAGCCGATCTCGACCCTCGTCCCTCCTCGACGATACTCCGGCATCGCCTCGTCCCGCCGAGGGCCAATCTCGCGCCCGATCATCGACGCTGAACCCATCGCGATCTCCGTCGCGAGGGTCAGTACACGCGATCCGAAATCCGTTCCGTCTTTCGGGTCGCGCGTACTAGCCGACTTCTTCCGGAGGGTCTGTTCCAGACCCTCCCCCGCGCGAGTGAATCGCGCGGGGCCCCCCACCCAATCGAGTACATGCGCTGCGGGTTCGAAACTCGGATCGCACTTCGGAGCGCATGTACTAGACGACGTCGAACGGGTAGCCGCCGTCGGCGTACGTCTGGGCGGCGACCTGCTTGAGGAGCTCGTCGCTGTCGCGCTCCATGTTCTCGAGGCGGTCCTTGAGCCGCCAGCTCGCCAGCGTCGCGAACGCGGCGGTGAGGTGGATCTCGCGCTGCGACGCGGCCTCACCCTTGTGCTCGATGGTCCGGGTGGTGCGGCTCAGCACCGCGGCGAGGGCGTAGAGGTCGATGCTCGCTTCGGCGATGCGCTTCTGGACGAACTGCATCTCCGCGATCTCGCGGCCGTGCTTGCGGAGCGTCTGCTCGACGCGCTGCGCGAGCAGCGCCGCGCACTCCTCGAAGATCACCGACTCGCGCGAGAGCACCGGGTGCACGCGGGTCAACCGGTCGCGGCTCACCAGGCTGCGCGCCTTGTGGACCGCGAACTCGCGCAAGAGGCCGAAGCCCTTGATCGGCTCGCGCATCGCCTTGGCGACCTCCGCGAGCTGCTTGCCCGGGCTCTGCATGCCGGCGAGCGCGATGAACGCACGCAAGATCTCGTTCGTGCCCTCGAAGATCAGGTTGATCCGCGCGTCGCGCATCATGCGCTCGTAGGGGTACTCGCTCATGTAGCCGATACCCGCCGCGATCTGGAGAGTCTCGTTGACGACGTACCAGAGCGTCTCCGAGCCGAACACTTTGCAGATCGCGCTCTCGAGCGAGTAGTCCTCGACGCCCGCGTCGATGAGGCCGGTCGTCAGGTAGGTGATCGACTCGAGCGCGTACGTCTCCGCGCTCATCCGCGCGATCTTCTCCTTGATCATCCCGAACTGCCCGATGGGGCGGCCGAACGCCTTGCGCTCGTTGACGCGCTCCGTGCTCATCTGGATGAGCTTCTTGCTCGCGCCGAGGGCGCCCGACGCGAGGCCCAGGCGGCCGCTGTTGAGGACGGCCATCGCGACCTTGAAGCCGCGGCCCGCTTCGCCGAGCACGTTCTCGACCGGGACCTTCACGTTGTCGAAGAAGATCTCCGTCGTCGAGCTCCCGCGGATCCCCAGCTTCTCCTCGCTCGGGCCGCTCGTGAGGCCCTCGCCGCGCTCGACGATCAGCGCGGTGATGCGCGGCTTCACGCCGGAGTCGGGCGCGGAGGTGCGCGCGAACACGGTGAACACCTCGGCGAAGCCGCCGTTCGTGATCCAGATCTTGCTGCCGTTGAGGATGTAGTGCTTGCCGTCGTCGCTGAGCTCGGCACGCGTGGTGATCGACGCCGCGTCGGAGCCCGCCCCCGGCTCGGTGAGCGCGAACGCGGCGACCCGCTCGCCGGTCGCCAGCTTAGGCAGGTACTTTTGCTTCTGCTCAGCCGTGCCGAGGAGCAGGATCGCTTTGAGCCCGATCGACTGGTGCGCGCCGATCGTCACGGCGAGCGAGCTGTCGATCGCCGCGAGCTCCTGGATCACGCGCGCATACGCCGACGAGCTCAGTCCGAGGCCGCCGTACTGTTCGGGGATGGTGAGCCCGAAGAGCCCCATCTCCTTCATCTGCGCGAGGAGCTCGTCCGGGATCTTGTGCTCCCGATCGATCTTCGCCGCGTCGACGTGGGCCTCACCGAACTTGCGGATGTTCTCGAGGATCAGCGAGACGGTCTCGCGCTCCTCCGCCGCCATCTCGGGGTAGGGAAAGACCAGTTCCTCTTCGATGACTCCATGAAACAGCGACTTCATGAAGCTGCGCTCGTCCGTGTTCATCGGTCCTCCGGGGGCTGCCCCCGATGTTCGGGGTCCTCGTCGTCGTCGCGCTCGCTCATCGCGCCCGCGACCGCGTCCTTATCCATCGCCGCCTCGTCGCGGAGATCCACCACGTCTTCCGCTTCCTCGCGCGCGCGCGCCACGTCTTCCTCGGTGGCCGCGCTCGGCAGAGGGAGCGCGCCGGCGCTCTCGTCGCGGCGCTCCTGCCAAGGGTACTTGATGCGGCTGTGGTACATGCTGCAAAGGGAGTCGACGATCTGGATCGAGATCGTGCGCATGTCGGCGAGCGTGAGCCCCGACTCGTCCAGCTGACCCTGGCGGAGCTTCACGAACAAGATCCGTTGCACCATCTCCTCGAACTTCTCACGTTCGGGCGGGTCGATGGTGCGCGACGCCGCCTCGATCGAGTCGACGATCATCAGGATCGCCGTCTCCTTCGTGCGCGGGCGCATCCCCGGGTAGCGGAAGAACGTCTCGTCTCGCTCGCGCGGGTTCCCCTCTTCGAGGGTCTTGTGCCAGAAGTACTCGATCACGCTCGTGCCGTGGTGCGTGTAGGAGAACTCGACGACCGGCTCGGGGATGTGGCCGCGGCGGAGGATGTTCACGCCCTCGACCACGTGCGCCATGATCGCGTCGGCGCTGAGATCGGGCGGGATGTGTCGGTGCGGCGTGGGCTCGCCCGGCTGGAGGTTCTCGACGAAGTACTTGGCCTGACAGCTCTTGCCGAGGTCGTGATAGTAGGCGCCCACCCGCGTCAACAAGGCGTCCGCGCCGATCGAGTTCGCCGCGGCCTCGGCGAGGTTGGCCATCGCGCGCGAGTGCTCCCAGCTGCCGGGCGCCTCCTTCGCCATCTTCTTGAGCAGCGGCTGGTTCAGGTCCGACAGCTCGACGAGGCGCGCGCGCGAGACCGAGCCGAGGATCAGCACCGCGATGCCGGACACCGTCCACGCGAGCACCCCGCTCAGGACCGCCCCGACCACCGAGGCGACGAGCGGCGACGCGATCGGATCGGCGAGCTCGGCAGGGATGTCGAGGCCGCCGTCGAAGATCGCGCGGGCCGCCGCGTAGACGCCGCCCGACGCGACGGCGGCGAGCGCGCCCGACGAGAGGAGCCGCGACGCGTTTTTCTTCTCGCCGAGCGCGAGCACCGCGGTGACGCTCGAGGCCAAGTAGACCGACGCGACGGTGAGCCGGAAGCCGACGAGCGACGCGGTGACGAACGCCATCGCGAGCCCGACGATCAGCGCGGTCCTTCGATCGAGGAAGAGCGCGCTCCAGAGGGCGAGCGCGCCGACCGGGATGACGTGAGCGGGGAGGGCGGTGAAGAGTAGGAACGCCTTGGCGACCGCGAGGAGGACGGCCGCGAGTGACAATAAGCCTACCTGAGTGCGAAGGAGCGCGCCGCGACCCGGGCTGAGGTTGCGCATGTACGCGGTGAGCATCAGCGCGATGAGGAAGTAGACGAACGCGAGCCCGAGGAGGTCCTCGAGCTTGGGCGGCCGTCGCGAGTCCTCGTAGGCGACGACGAGCGCGGCGTTCTCCGCGTCGCGGACCACGGTGCCCCGTCCGATCACCGGCGCCCGCGCATGCACGGCCTGGACCTCGCCGCTCGGGCCGACGTCGAGCGCGCGCGTCCACGGGATCCGCAGGGTCACCGGGGCGGGCTCGCCGGGCACCACCCGCGACGGAGCGACGAACGTCTCGACGCGGTTCACGAACGTCATGACCAGCGCGAAGACGGCGCTCAGCACGACGACGGTGGTCCGCGTCGCGAATATGCGGGTGCGCAACACGAGGGACGCGCAGCGTACCGCGCTTGAGGCCCCGCGTCGCTCCCGAGGCCGGGAAGCCTCGCGCGTGGTCCTGGCGTTTCGGCGCTCGGCCGCCGAGGATCCCGCGTCGTGGACGAGCCGCTCGAAGAACGCGCCGCGCCCGCCGTGTTGCCGGCGGCAGGCGGACAGCCGCTCGCGGTCGGGCTCGCGGCGGGATCCGTCGCGGTGTATGGCGCGCTGAGCTGGGCCTACTCGGTGGATGACGCATGGATCGTTGCGCGGTACGCACGCCGCATCGCGTCGGGGCACGGGTACACGTTCGTCGATGGGCCACCCACCGACGGGGTCACCGGGCCGCTCGCGCTGGTGCCCGATCTCGCGGGGGAGGTGCTCTTCTCCGATCCCTTGCGGGGCGCGAAGGTGTTCGGCATCGGTTGCGCGGCGCTCGCGGCGGGGTGGGCGGTGGCGCGGGCCGCGCGAGATGGGCGTTCGCACGCGATCTTGACGGCGCTCTGGATCGCCGCGTGTCCCTTGCTCGGCGTGTGGGCCGGGGCCGGGCTCGAGACCGGGATGGCGACGCTCGCGTTCACCGCGCTCGCGTTCGGAGCGGACGCGCGCGACGGTCGGCTCGTCGGCGGCGCGATCCTCGCTTTGGCCTGGCTCCGGCCCGAGTGCGCCATCGCGGCGGTCGCCGCGCTCCTCTCGCTCTACGCGGCCCCGGTGCGATCGCGTGGGTGGGCCGTCGGCCTCGCGCTGCTCGGGCTCGGATCGATCCTCGCGTTTCGGCTCGGCGTGTTTGGCGCCCTGCTCCCCCTGAGCGCGTCGGCGAAGCCAGCCGACCTCGGGGAGGGCGTGGCGTACGTCGGACGCGGGCTTCTCCTCCTCACGTCGGGGCTTGGCGCGCTCGCGGTCGGCCTCGGCGCGCGCGATCCGTCGCGGCGCGCGAGCGGGATGGTGATCGCCGCCCACCTCGTGGCCGTCGCGCTGGCCGGTGGCGACTGGATGCCGGGGTTCCGCTTGCTCGTCGTCGCGGTGCCCGCGGCCGGCTACCTCGCCGCGCACGCGTTCGCGTCGAGGCTCCCGAGCGTCCACGGCTTCGCGTGGATCCTCGCGTCGCTCTCGCTCCCCGCCCTGAGCGGTGCGATGGCGATCGTGGACGCTCGCGACGCGGGCGAGCGCCGGGACACGGTCGGTGCTGCGATCGCGACTGATCTCCGCGCGACCGCAACGAAGGTTGCCCTGGTCGACGTCGGCTACCTCGGCTTCACGAGCGAGCTCGAGGTGGTGGACCTCGGCGGCGTCACCGATCCCGCGGTCGCCCGGCGGCCCGGCGGTCACCTCGGCAAGGAGATCGATCCGGGGTGGCTCGCCGCACAGGACGTCGACGCGATCCTGCTCCATGCGACCTCGGAGCCGCGCACGTCGGGCGATCGGATCACCGGGCTGCCCGGAGGCGCCGCCGTGGAGCGGCGGGTCGCGTCGATGGGACACGTGCGCGCCGAGTTTCGCGTCGCACGGACGTACCGCTACTCGCCCACGTATTGGTACGTGCTCTTGCTTCGTGCGGGCCCGCCGGATCCCTCGCCACCCGACGGCGAAGGTGGCACGCTCGCACCGTGACCCCCGCGCTCGCGCCGGCGTTCCTCGTGGCCTCTCCCGCGCTGCGCGATCCGAACTTCGATCGCAGCGTGGTCGTCCTCGTCGAGCACACGAGCGAGGGCTCGCTCGGCTTCGTGGTGAATCAGCCCGCTCCGGTCTCGTTCGAGCAAGTCGCGGAGCTGCTAGGGCTCTCGGCGAGCGACGAGGCGATGGTCAACACGCCGGTCTTCCACGGCGGACCGGTCGCCCCCCAGAGCGGCTGGATCCTATTCGATCCGCGCGGCGTGCCCGAGGAGATCCTCGCGGACGCCGTGGCGATCGGCGAGCGGCTCGCGGTCAGCGCGTCGCGACGGCTCCTCGACGCGATCGCGGCGGGGGAGGGGCCCGTGCGTCGGCTCCTCGCGCTCGGCTACGCGGGCTGGGCGTCGGGGCAGCTCGACGGCGAATTCTCGCGCGGGGTCTGGGTGCCCGTCGATCTCGACGACGAGATCGTGTTCGACGTGCCGGCCGAGAATCGATGGCACGCCGCGTTGACGAGCGCGGGCATCGATCCGGCGCGCATGAGCAGCTCCGGCGGCTTCAGCGCCTAGTCCCCTGGATCAGAAGTCGTTTGCAAAACAACTTCTGATCCGGGGGCTCGATCGGGTGGGGGGCCCCGCGCGATTTACTCGCGCGGGGGGAGGGTCTGGGACAGACCCTCCGGAGAAGATCAGCTAGTCCCCGCATCCGTGATTGATGTCATGAATCACGGATGCAGGGGACTAGCTAGCGCGGAGCCGGGATCACTCGGGGAGGGGCTCTTCTTCCTCGCGTGCCGCCTGGCGCTGCGCGCGCCGGAGCTGGCTCGCCTCTTCGAGGGCCGCGCGATCCTGCGGGCTCACCACGGCCGAGCCGCGCGGGTCCACCACCGTCGCGCCGCGCAGGGTGTCGCGCACCGCCGCCGCCGCGCCTGGCGGGAGCGGCAAGACCCGCGTGCCGACCGTCGGCGGCTCGCCGTTCTCGCCCGCGGTGTCGGGCCCCTGGGCCTCTTGCGCCGCGATCATCGGCGCGCCGAAGATCACGCGGCCGAAGCGGTCCGGCACGTGGAAGTCGTTCGTGAGGGTCGGGCTCCATCCCGCGGAGCGCTGCGCCTGCCCGTTCGGGCGCGCGTCCATCACGTAGAAGTTCATGCGCCACGCCTGGTTGGCGGCGGGCCGCGCGGCCGGGGGCTCGCCCGTGTCGAACGCGCTCCACGGGATGGCGACCTCGACGTGGTAGCCGTGGTCGGTCGCCTCGTCGTTGACCGTGCCCTCCGCCTTGACGGCGACGCGCGCGTGGCTGTCCCAGTCGAGGTGGCCGAACGGCTGCGGTTGGCGGCGCGTGTCGTAGCGCGTGTCGAACACCTCGCCGGTGGGCGAGGCCTGAAACTCGAAGTAGTTCCGCCCGTCGTCGCCCGGGTCGATCATGATCTCGACCGCGTCTTGTTCCCAAAGGTGCGGGTCGTCGCCCTCGAGTGGGTTGTGGAGGTAGTCGTCCGCGACGTCGAACGCGACGTAAAGGTTGCTGTCGTCCCAGAGGACGCGCGCCGTGGTCTCCGGCGCCGCCTGGCCCGAGCCGTTCAGCGTGTTGACGAACGCGCGCGTCCGCTGCGCGTGCGCCCACGCCGGCTCGGTCAGCTCGCCGTCGATCGTGAGCTCCCCCTCGACCCGACCGGCGCGGAGCGACGGCGGCGGCGGGGCGTCCGCGCCGGTCGGCGCGTCGTTCTCTGCCGAGGTCGCGCCGGTGACGCTCACGCTGAGCGCGCGGATGCGGTTCTCGCCGTCGTTCGGGCCGCTCCGGATCGCGAGGCGATGCGGGCCGTTGAAGATGCCGAGGTAGAACGTCGCGCGGTCGCTGTTCCAGTCGGCGGGGAGCGAGACCTCCTGCACGTCGTTGATGTACTCGCCGGCCCGCCAGCGGCTCGGCTGATACAGCTCGCGCACGACGCCGTTGCCGTCCTGGTTGAAGCGGCTCGCGTCGGACGCGTCGGCCACGTGGGTGAAGAGGCGCCAGCCTTCTTCCATGTTCTGCGTCGCGTGCCAGTACCACGTGATGCGGAGCGGCTGGCCCACCGCCGCCGTCTCGCCGTCGACGTCGTAGCCGAGGAACGAGACGCCGTTGGCGAACTGGACCGGCAGCTCGTGCTGCGGGTGCGGCGCCTCGGTGCCGACGTACTCGCGCAGGCGCTCGCGATCCGCGGGAGACAGCTCGGCGGCGCGCTCGACGCAGCCGACGGCGAGGCCCGTGGCGAGGGCACAGACGAGAAGAGTGTTTCGTCGCATGATCATTCCCCTACTTGCGCGACTTGCGACGCGCTTGCTTCTGACGCTTACGGGCCTGCCGCTTCTTGGCCTTGTCGAAGGTCTTCTTCTTCTTGACGCCCGAGCCGCGCATCATCGCGCCGAGCGGTCCGCCGCCCTCCGCCACCGCCGCTTCGAGCAGCTGATCGGCGAGGCCGGCCATCATGGGGTTGCCCTCCATGCCGCCGAGCTTGACCATCTCGTTGAGCCGGCGAGACATCGCCATTTGCTTCATGCCGGGGATCTTCTGGAGCATCCCCGCCTGCTGGCCGATGTCGCCCATCATCTGCCGCATCGTCATGAAGCGGTTCAGCAGATCGACGACGTCCTTCTCTTCGCGACCGCAGCCCTTGGCCACCCGCGCGACGCGCCCGCGCTCGGTGCGGAACAGCTCAGGCTCGCGGCGCTCCTGTCTGGTCATCGAGCTGACGATGGCCTCGGCGCGCTTGAGCTCGTTCTCGTCGATGTTGAAGCCCTCGGGCAGCGCGTCGCCGAAGAACGGGAGCTTCTCGAAGATGTCCTTCAGCGGCCCCATCTGCTGGAGGGTGCGGATCTGCTCGAGGAAGTCGTGCAAGGTGAACTTCCCTTGCAGCATCCGCTTGGCGTCTTCCTCGGCCTTCTTCTCGTCGACGACGCCCTCGAAGTCCTTCATCAGGCCGACGATGTCGCCCATCCCGAGGATGCGGCTGGCCATGCCGTCGGCGCGGAACTCTTCGAGCTTGTCGAGCGTCTCGCCCATGCCGACGAACCGCACGGGCGCGCCGGTGACCTCCTTGACGCTCAGCGCGGCGCCGCCGCGCGCGTCGCCGTCGAGCTTGGTGATGATGACGCCGCTGAGGCCGAGGCGGTCGTTGAAGGACTTGGCCGTCTTGACCGCGTCCTGACCGATCATCGCGTCGACGACGAGAAAGATATTGTCGGACTTGGTCTGGCCCTTGATCTCGGCCAGCTCCTTCATCAGCGGCTCGTCGACCGCGAGGCGACCCGCCGTGTCGTAGATGATCGTGTCGCGCTTGAGCTTGCGGGCTTCGCCCGCGGCTTGCCGGCAGATGTCGACCGGGCGGCCGCCGGGGATCGAGAAGACCGGGATGTCGATCTGCTCGCCGAGCACCTTGAGCTGCTCGATCGCGCCGGGGCGCTGGACGTCGGCTGCGACGAGGAGCGGCGTGCGGCCCTGCTTCTCGAGGAAGCGTGCGAGCTTCGCCGAGCTCGTCGTCTTCCCCGAGCCCTGGAGGCCCACCATCATGATCCCGGTGGGCTGCGGCCGAGCGCGGAACTCGATGGCCTCGCCCTCGGGCTTCATCATCTCGGTCAGCTCGTCCTGACAGATCTTGATGAAGTGCTCGGCCGGGCCGGCCTTGATCTTCTTGCCCTTGCCGACGATGACGGTCTGGACCTCTTGGCCCAGCACCTTCTCCTTCACGTTGGCGAGGAAGCGCTTGACGACGCCGAGCTCGACGTCCGCCTCCAAGAGCGACAGCCGGACGTCCCGGAGCGCGGGGTCGATGTTCTCCGCCGTGAGCTCGGCGACGCCGGCGAGGCGGTTCCGCGCAGCGCGGAAGCCCTTGGTGAGTGTCTCGAACATGCCCCTAACGAATGCGGGTCGGACGTAGCACGCGCCTTAATGGGGCGCCAAGCTCTGCCCCCATGCCCGCCGCCCTGCCCAAGCCCGGGGATCCCGAGGTCCTCTACGTGATGGACCTCATGGGGTTCGTGTTCCGCGCCTATCACGCGCTGCCCCCCATGAGCACGCGCTCGGGCGAGCCCACCCACGCGGTCTACGGGGTCACCCAGATGATCCTGGCCCTCGTCGAGCAGCAGAAGCCCCACCTCTTGGCGGTCGCGCTCGATCCGTCCGGTCCGACGTTCCGGCACGGGATCTACCCGGACTACAAGGCGAACCGGCGCGAGCACCCCGAGGATCTGCGCCCTCAGATCGCGCGGCTGAGCGACGTGCTCGAGGCGTACGCGATCCCCCGCTTCCTCGAGCCGGGCTTCGAAGCGGACGACCTGATCGCGACCCTGGTGAAGAAGGCGCGCGCGGCCGGGCTCCGGGTGGTGATCGTCGCGGCCGACAAGGACCTCCTCCAGCTCGTGGCCGACGACGTGCTCATGTACGACACGATGCGCGAGGTCGTGTACGGACCGGCCGAGGCCGAGATCAAGCTCGGCGTCCCGCCGAAGAAGGTCGCGCAGTACCTCGCGCTGGTCGGCGACAGCTCCGACAACGTACCTGGCGTTCGTTCGGTCGGGCCGAAGACCGCCGCGCAGCTGTTGAGCACCTACGAGTCGGTCGCAGACATCTACGCGCACCTCGACGACATCCCGAAGAAAGGCGTGCGCGAGAAGCTGCGCGAGCAGAAGGCGCAAGCGGAGCTGTCACTCGAGCTCGTGAGCTTGCGCGACGACGTGCCGATCGAGCTCGATCTCAAGGCGCTCGAGTACGGCGGCGCGGATCACGCGCGGCTCGCGAAGCTGTTCACCGATCTCGAGTTCGTGCGGCTGTTGCCGAGGCTCAAGTCGACGCCGGCGACGACCACGCCGGCGCGCCCGCAGAAGCTCGCCAAGGTGCAGATCGTGACGGACGAGATCGCGCTCGAAGCGCAGCTCGCGGAGGCGAGGGCGAGCGGGCGGCTCGGCGTGTTCTCGCTCGTCGAGGACGACGACGCGCGGAGCGGGGCGATCGCGGGGATCGGGCTCGCCTCGGCGGGCCGCGTCGCGTACGTCCCGATCGGGCACCTCTACCTCGGCGCGCCGAAGCAGCTCACCCTCGACGCGACGCTCGCCGCGCTCGCGCCGGTGCTCGGCGACCCGAAGGTGGAGCTCGTGCTCGCGGACTCGAAGCGCGAGAGGCTGGTGTTCGATCGGTTCGGGATCCCGCTCGACAGGGTCGGGTTCGACGCGTCGCTCGCGAGCTACCTCGTCGATCCCGAGCGGCACGGCCACACGGTCGAGGAGATCGCGAAGGCGGAGCTCGGACGGGAGCTCGCGCCGTACGACGCGCTGACCGACAAGAAGCGCGGCACGCGCCGGGCGGTCACCGATCTCGAGGTCGAGGCGGCGGGCGAGCACGCGGCGCGGCGGGCCGAGGTGGCCCTCGAGGTGAGGAGCGCGATGAGCGCGCGGCTCGAGGCCGAGGGGCTGAGCGCGCTCCTCGGCGAGGTGGAGCTGCCGCTCGCGCGCGAGCTCGCCGCGATGGAGCACCGCGGGGTCGCGGTCGACGTCCCGCTCCTCGAGCGGCTCTCCGCGGAGTACGGCGACCGCATCCGCTCGCTCGAGGAGCGCGCGTTCGTGCTCGCGGGGCACCCGTTCAAGATCAATTCGCCGCGCGCGCTCGAGGAGGTGCTGTTCGACGAGCTGAAGCTCCCGGTCGTCAAGAAGACGCGCACCTCGCGGAGCACCGATCACGACGTGCTCGAGGAGCTGCGTCACGCGCACGCGCTGCCCGAGGTGATCCTCGAGCATCGATCGCTCCAGAAGCTCAAGGGGACGTACCTCGACGCGCTGCCGAAGGCCGTCGATCCCGAGACCGGGCGCATCCACACGCGCTTCAACCAGGCGGTCGCCGCGACGGGCCGGATGAGCTCGAGCGATCCCAACCTCCAGAACATCCCGATCCGCACGGAGCAGGGGCGCGCGATCCGCGACGCGTTCATCGCCGCTCCGGGTTTCTCGATCCTCAGCGCCGACTACTCGCAGATCGAGCTGCGCATCCTCGCGCACCTCTCGCACGATCCGGAGCTCGTAGACGCGTTCGCGACCGACGCCGACGTCCACTCCCGCACCGCGCGCGCGATCTTCGACGTGGACGAGGTCACGCGCGAGATGCGCGGGGCGGCGAAGACGGTCAACTATGCGGTCATCTACGGGCAGACGGAGTTCGCGCTCGCGCGCAACCTCGGGATCGATCGTGACGAGGCGCGCCGATACATCCAGGCGTTCTTCGAGCGCTACGCGGGTGTCGCGCGCTTCATGAGCGAGGTGCTCGAGACGGCCAAGCGCGAGGGAGGCGTGCGCACGCTGCTCGGTCGCTGGCGCGCGCTGCCGGACATCCTGAGCAAGAATCGGCCGCTCCGCTTCGCGGCCGAACGCATGGCGCGCAACACGCCGATCCAGGGGACCGCTGCGGACCTCTTGAAGATCGCGATGGTCAAGATCGCGTACGCGCTCCAACACCGCGGGCTCCTGAGCCGAATGCTCCTCACGGTGCACGACGAGCTCGTGCTCGAGCTGGCCGACGGCGAGCGCGAGGCGGTGACCGGGATCGTGAAGGACTGCATGGAGCACGCGCATCCGCTCGCGGTGCCGCTCGTCGTCGAAGTCGGGGTCGGGCGCAGCTGGGGCGAGGCGCATTGACGCGGCTCGCGCGCGTCCTTCCGTGGTGCGCGATCGCGGCCGGCTGCTACGCGTCGCACGGACGCGGCGAGCCGGGGCCGCTCGACGGGGGCGAGGCGGACGCGGGCAGCTCGGAGTGCGCGGTCGAGGAGGCGAACCTCGCGGTCGAGCTCGCGCTGCGCGAGGGGCCCGAGGGCAACGGCTGCGACGCGAGCGGTACGGTGGGGGACGTCGTCGCGATCGGGGGAGCGGGCGGCACGATCGAGATGACGCTCGACACGTGCCCCGGCTGCGAGACGCCCAACGCCTGCGTGCTGTCTCTCGCGAACCTGCCTCCCGCGATCGCGGCGTTGGCGCGCGACCGGCTGAGCACGATGCGCCTCTTCGACGTGTACGTGGAGGCGACGGCCGTCTCCGCGAACGTGCGCGACACCAGCCTCTGCGATGGTCCGGAGCCTCCGCAATGCCCGTTGCTCCTGCGCGCGGGGATGGGCGACCTCGCGGGCGTCGAGGAGGACTCCGCCTTCGGCGCGATCGATCTCAGCTTCGACGCGCCCGTGTGCGCGGTGGGGCCTGGCGCGTGTGACCCGGTCGTGCGCCAGCTCGCGATCAGCACGCGCGACCCGATCCTCGCGCTGTTCATGCGCCAGGGTGAGATCCTCGATCTCGGCATCCGGGGCGGCGCGCCGTTCGTGGTGGCCGACGCGGCGAGCACCGAGGATCCATGCATCGACGAGCGACCGCTCGCCGAGTGGTTGATCTGGCGTAGTCTGAACGACTGATGCTGGTAGACACGCGACTGGGCCGGCTCTTCGTCGAGGAGCGCGGGGAGGGCGAGCCTCTCTTCCTCTGGCACTCGCTCCTCTGCGAAGGGAGCATGTGGCGCTACGTCGTGCCGCGGCTGAGCGAGCGCTATCGCGTCATCAACGTGGACGCGCCCGGGCATGGGCGGAGCCAGCGGATGACGCGGCGGTTCACGCTCGAGGAGTGCGCGGACGCGGCGGTCGAGCTCTACCGCGCGCTCGGGATCGACGACGCGCACTGGGTGGGCCTCTCGTTCGGCGGGATGGTCGGGATGCGCCTCGCGCTCGCGCACCCGGAGCGCGTGAGGTCGCTCGCGCTCCTCGACACGAGCGCGGCGCCCGAGGTGCTGAAGAAGCTCCCGAAGTACCACGCGCTCGCGTTCATCGCGCGTCGCTTCGGGCCGGTGCCGGCGCTCCTCGATCGGATCGTCCCCGTGTTCTTCACCGCGCGCTCGATCGCGGAGCGGCGGGACGATCTCATCGAGCCGTTCCGCGCGCACCTCGCGCGCATGGATCCGGAGAGCCTCGGCCACTGCGTGGACGCGGTGATCTTCGAGCGCCGCGATCTCCGCGACCGGCTCTCGCGGATCCGTCAGCCGACGCTCGTGCTCATCGGGGAAGCCGACGTCGCGACGCCGATCGAGCGCGCGCGCGAGATCGCGGACGGGATCCCGGACGCGCGGTTGGTGCGGATCCCGAACGCGGCCCACCTCAGCGCGCTCGAGCAACCCGAGGCCGTCACCGAGCAACTCTTCCTGCATCTCGCGCGCGCGGCCGCGGCCGACGCGGCGCTCGCGAGCTGAGCGGTCAGGGCTCCTCGCTCGGGGATCGCGCCCTCGGCCGCGAGCCGACCGTCGAGCGAGCCGCGGTGTCGCGGACGCTCGAAGGGTCGGATCGAGCGGGGGAGCCCGTCAGGCGGCGAACGCGGCCCGGACGGCCTCGCGGCCCTGCAGGCGCTGCGTCCACGCCGCGACGCGCGGGGCCGCGGACAGGTCGCCGCCTTGGCTCGCGCCGTACATCACGACGCAGCCGACGATCAGATCGACGAGCGTGTAGCGATCGCCGAGCATGTACGGCTGCTCGGCGAGCCGGGCGTCGAGGATGCCGACATGGGTCTGGAACTCGTGTTGCGCATGCTCCCAGTGCGCCTGGCTCTCGAGCTCGGGCACGCGCTTGCCGTTCGAGAGCACGATCTGACGGACGCTCGGGCCGAGCGTGACGTAGGCCCACGTCGACCACGCCATCGCGGTCAGGCGCTCCGGCGCGTCGGCGGCCGGCCAGAGCCCGCGGTCCACGCCGTAGCGGTCGCCGAGCCACTGCATGATGGCGCACGCCTCGAACATCGGCGTCCCGTCGATGACCACCGTCGGCACCTTGCCGTTCGGGTTCCGGGCGAGGTGCTCGGGCGTGCGCTGGTCGCCCTTGGCGAGGTCGAGCTTCACGAGGTCGTACGGCACGTCGAGCTCATGGAGCGCGCTGTAGACCGGGCCCGCGCTCGAGAAGGGGGCGTAATAGAAGGTGATCGACATGGGCTCTCTCCTTGGTGAGCGGGCGGCCACTCCGCCCCGCGTCGAGAGGTAAGCTAGGATCCATTGCGGACAGGTTCTGTCCTCGATGTGCGGCACCTTCATCCCCATGCTCGAGACCTCCGCCCGCCTCCTCCGCCTCCTCTCGCTGCTCCAGTCGCGCCGCGCCTGGTCCGGCTCGGAGCTCGCCGACGAGCTCGGGGTGACCGGTCGGACGCTCCGGCGCGACGTCGATCGGCTGCGCGGCCTCGGCTACCCCGTCAACGCGACCTCCGGGGTGGCGGGCGGCTATCGCCTCGGGGTCGGCGCGTCGCTGCCGCCGCTCCTCCTCGACGACGACGAGGCCCTCGCGGTCGCGCTCGGCCTGCGGAGCGCCGCCGCGGGGACGGTCAACGGCGTCGAGGAAGCCGCGTTGCGTGCGCTCGCGAAGCTCGAGCCGCTGTTGCCGCCTCGGCTGCGCCGGCGCGTCAAGGCGCTGCACGGCGCGATCGTGCTGCCGTTCTCGGGACCCACCATCGACGCGGAGCTCCTCGCCACGCTCGCGACCGCGGTGCGCAACCACGAGCGCGTCGCGTTCTCGTACCGAGATGGGCAAGGAAACCTGACGCGACGCGACGTCGAGCCCCACGGGCTCGCGCACACTGGAGCGCGCTGGTACCTCGCCGCGTGGGACGGCTCGCGCGAGGCGTTCCGCACGTTTCGCGTCGACCGCATCGAGGGGCGCGCCAAGGAGGGCGCGCGGTTCGTGCCGCGGGAGGTCCCCGACGGCAGCGTGGCGGCGTACGTCGCGCGCTCGATCACCCGCGAGACCTACCCGCACCGCGCGTCGATCATCCTCCACGCGCCGTACGACGCGATGAGGCGCAAGCTCCCGCGATGGGTCGGCGCGCTGAGCCCGCTCGACGAAGATCGCTGCCGTCTCGAGACGGGGGCGAGCTCGATCGAGCTCATCGCGACGTACATCGGTCTCGCCGGGGTCGAGCTCGAGGTGGAGGACAACCCCGAGCTCGTCGCGCAGCTGCGCATCCTGAGCGGGCGCTTCGCGCGCGCCGCCGATCGATCCGAGGCGTGACCCCTGTGTCAGGGGGCGAGGCGGAGCGCGAGGATGCGCCGCGCCACGCGCACGGGGAGCGGGCCGTCGTCAGGGCGGAGGCGCGTGCCCCAGCCGAGGCGGAGACGGCGACCGCGCCACTCGACGGAGCGGCTGATCGCGGCGTAGGGCCAGACGCCGAGCATCAAGAGATCGCGGAGCGGCGTCAACCAACGGTGCGATCTACGCAGTGGCTGGCCGCGGGTCAGAGCGATCAGATAGTTGTCGCCGAACGCCTTGACCACGGTGAGCCCGACGAACATCGCGATGAACCGCGGGTCGAAGCCGCTCGCGCAGACGGCGAGGAGCGCGAGGGCGGGCGGGTTGCTCAGGAGGTCCCCGACGAAGCCGGGGACGTGGATCGTGGCCCTCATCTTCAACCAGCGCGCGTGCCGCGCGACGAAGTGCTCGACCGTGGTGTCGCAGTTGACGTTGATGGCCGGCGTCGAGGAGAGGACGACCCGCTTGCCGGCCTGGGCGAACGCCCGGCCGAGCACGTAGTCCTCCGCGAGCACGTCGCGCACCAGCTCGAGCCCGCCGACCTCCTCGAGGTCGCGCTTGCGGAAGAGCATCGACTTGCCGATGACGACCGCGAGGCCGATCGTCTGCAGCGCGAACGCGCACCCGGGAGCGGTGAACGCCGAGAGCTGAACGTTGTCGAGGATCGCGCCGAGCGAGCGCTCGCCCTCGCCGACCACCAGCGAGCTCAGGAGCGCGCCGTCGGACGCGAGGAGCTCGCGCACCACCCGGCTCAGGTAGTCGGGCTGCGCGCGCACGTTCGCGTCGGATTGCAGCACGAGCTCGTAGCGAGCCCCGCGGAGCGCGCCGCGGAGGTTGGCTACCTTCGGGTTGAGGCCGAAGTCGGGATCGCTCGCGACGAAGCGGGCGGGCACCTCGGGGTAGGCGCGCGCCACGCGTCGGGCCACATCGAGGGCCGGGTCGTCCGGCTCGGTGCTCGAGAAGACGATCTCGAACGGAGCGTCGTAGTCCTGCTCGAAGAAGGACCGGAGGTTCGCCTCGAGGCTGTCCTCGGTGCCCTTCAGCGGCTTGAGGATCGAGACGGGGGGCAGCGGTACGGACGAATCGAGCTCGGGTACGGGCGCGCGGACGTGACGGCGCGTCGCCACGATCGCCGCCCCGAAGAGGACGAGCGCGACGGCGGACAGAGCCATGAGGATCCAGGCGGCAATGACCATCGGTCACCTCCCGGCCGTCAGGGTGCCGTCGATGTGCGACAGCCCGAGGGCAGGGGCGCGCCGACTATGTCAGAGGCGGCCGGCGCCGACAAATCGGGCGTCGGTGCGCGTCGAAGGCCCGAAGGGCCCGATTTTCGGGACCGATCGCGACACGCCGTTCGACGTACGCACGTCTCGCTGACCCGCGATCGCGACGGCCGTGTGACGAAACGCCCGTGATCGCGGGCTCGCGGCCCTCAGAAGCACCCGCGAGCGCACGCCTGGAGCTCGACCTCGCACGCGGCGGAGCACTCCTGGCTCGGGATGTCGCACCGGCCGAGGCAGCGACGATAGTGCGGCTCGCAAGCGCGCGCGGCGCATGCGGGGCTCGCGGTGTGCGGCAGAGGCCGCGGGTTCGGATCGTCCTCGGGCTCGTTCGCGCTCGCGAACGACGGGGCGACCCCGCTCACGTCGGAGGCGGACTCCGGCTCCTCGAGGCCTCGCATCCGGGGCACCACCTCGCCGTGCTCGATCGCGGCGACCCGTTCGCGCGCGTATCGCACGCGATCCTGCGGCAGCCCCGCCGTGTAGTGTTCCAACCACGCCGACCAGCAGGCATGCTTCTGGGCAGGCGGGATCAGGGCGTCGAAGTCGGCCGCGTAGCAGCGTTCGAAGTAGACGTGGCTCTGCTGCACTCGCCGCAGGCTCGGTCCACATCCCACTCCGAAGGCGATCGAAGCGAGAGCGATCGCCGCTGCCCACCGCGTCATGACCAGGCAAGGTATCACCCCGAAGCGAGCCGCGCCGAGCGGCATGGACCTCGGCGACAGCGGCTGGGCCCGCTTCGACGCGGGGCGCTTCGGCCCGCTGTGGATCGCGTGGGTGCCCGAGGGTCTCACCGTGATCTCGCTCGACGGCGCGGCGCCGGCTCGCGGGGAGCTCGCGCGATGGATGACGAGCCCCGAGGCGCTCGAGGAGCGCTCGCTCCCCCGCATCGTGCGCGAGACGTTGACGGCCTACTTCGCGGGCGAGGCGGTCGATCCGGCGGCGCTTCCGGTGCGTCTGCGAGGGACCAAGTTCCAACGTCGGGCGTGGACGGCGCTTCGCGACGTCGGCCGTGGCCAGGTGCGCACGTACGCGGGCCTCGCCCAGGACGTGAACTCGCCGCGCTCGATGCGGGCGATCGGGATGGCGATGGCGAAGAACCCGCTGCCGTTGGTGGTCCCCTGTCACCGCGTCGTCGCGGCCGGCAATGCGCTCGGCGGCTACTCCGGCGGGCTCGACAAGAAACGGTTCTTGCTCGAGCTAGAGGGGGTCACGATCCAGGACGATCGCGTGCTGCCCGGCCAGCTCGCGCTGCTCTGAAGCTCAGCCCGCCTTCTTCTCGGCGAACCTCGCCTCGCGGATCTCGACCGCGCCAGGCTCGAGCGCCGGGTCCGTCATGAAGACGTGCGCGGTGCAGCGGGCCGCGCCCGCGATGTCCGCCCACAGAGGCGCGATCCGCGCGTGCGTGTCGGGGTTGGCCGCGACCGCGAGGTGCTCGGCGACGCGGCCGACCGACACTCCCTCGTCGCTCTTCTTCTTGTTGATCACGCCGAGCACGTCGATCGCGAGCGCGAAGCTGTTCTCGTCGTCGGGCGCGGGGACGCTCGCGAGCTCGGCCTCGGTCGGCCACGGCGCGCGATGGATCGACGCGACGCCCGTCTCGGCCGCGAAGATCCACGACCACACCTCTTCGGTGATGAACGGGAGGACAGGGGCGAGGAGGCGGAGGAGAACGTTGAGCCCGAGCCTGAGCGCGGCCACCGCCGAGCCCTGCGCGGCCGCCGAGCTCCGCGCCGCCGTGTCGCCGGCCTCGCCGCGCGCGCGCGCCTTGGTCAGCTCGAGGTAGGTGTCGGTGAACCGCGACCAGAAGAACTGCTCGGTCGCCATCAAGGCCTTGCTGTACTCGAGCTCGCCGAACGCGGCGGTGGCGTCGCGGACGAGCCCGCGCAGCTCGTGGACGAACGCGCGATCGAGCTCGCTCGTGATCGGGTGCGCCTCGGCGTCCTGCGAGAGCACGAACTTGCCCGCGTTGAAGATCTTGGTCGCGAGGCGCTTGCCCACCTTGAGGACCGACTCGTCGAACTGCGTGTCCATCCCGAGCCGCGCGTTGGCCGCCCAGTAGCGCACGCCGTCCGCGGTGTACTCGTCGAGGAGGTGCATCGGGGTCACCACGTTGCCCCGGCTCTTGCTCATCTTCTTGCGGTCGGGATCGAGGATCCATCCGCTGATCACGACGTGCTTCCACGGGATGGTGTCCTCGTGGAGGTGCGCCTTCGCGATCGTGTAGAACGCCCACGTCCGGATGATCTCGTGGCTCTGCGGCCGGATGTCGGCCGGAAAGAGCTTTGCGTGCCGCTCCGGATCGAGCGTCCAGTGGCTCCCGATCTGCGGGGTCAGCGAGCTGGTGAACCACGTGTCGAAGACGTCGGGCTCGCCGGTGAAGCCGCCGGGCTGATCGCGCTTCGCTTCGTCGAATCCGGGCGGCGTGTCGCTCATCGGATCGATCGGGAGCGCGCTCGCGTCGGGGAGGATCGGCGCCTCGTAGCGAGGGTTGCCGTCCGCGTCGACCGGGTACCAGCACGGGATCGGTACGCCGAAGTAGCGCTGGCGGCTCACGCACCAGTCGAGCGAGAGGCCCTCCGTCCAGTTCTTGTAGCGGAGGCCCATGAACTCGGGGTGCCACTGGATCTGTCGGCCGCGCTCGATGAGGGCGTCCTTCTGGTTCAACAACCGCACGAACCATTGACGGGTGGTCATGAACTCGAGCGGGCGATCGCCCTTCTCGTAGTGCTTCACCGCCTGCTCGGTCGGCTTCGGCTCGCCCTCTAGCGGCGCGTCGTCGCCGGCCGCGCGTCCCTCGGGCTGGCGCAACAGCGCGACGATCGCGTCGCGCGCCCCCGCCACCTTCTTGCCCGCGAGCTGCGCGTAGAAGCCGTTCGCCTCGTCGGGACGTCGGCTCTCGAACGCTCCCTCGCCGAACGTGACCTTCGCGAGCCGCCCGTCCTTCGCGATCACCTGCCGGAGCGCGAGCTTCTCTTTGCGCCACCAGTCGACGTCCGTCGCGTCGCCGAATGTGCACACCATGAGGATGCCGGTGCCCTTCTTCGGGTCGGCCACCTCGCTCGGGAAGATCGGCACCGGCGCGAAGAAGAGCGGGGTGATCGCCGTCTTGCCGAACAGATCCTTGTAGCGCTCGTCATCGGGGTGCGCGGTCACGCCCACGCACGCGGGCAACAGCTCGGGCCGCGTCGTCGAGATCACGAACGAGCGCGACGGATCGCCGTCGACGCCGAAGCGGATGTCGTGGAACGCGCCGCGCTTGGGCTTGTCCTCCACCTCGGCCTGGGCGACCGCGGTCTGAAAGTCCACGTCCCACATCGTCGGCGCCTCGACGCTGTACACGTGACCCTTCTGATGCAGATCGAGGAACGAGAGCTGCGCGAGCCGACGCGAGCGCTCGTCGATCGTCGCGTACTCCTCTTTCCAGTCGACGCTCAGCCCGAGCCGACGCCAGAGGCCCATGAACGCCTTCTCGTCCTCGACGGTGACGCGCTGGCAGAGCTCGATGAAGTTGCGGCGCGACACGATGCGCGGCGGGACGCTCTTGGCCTGCTTCTCGTCGAGCGGCTCGATCGACAGGTCCGGGTCGTAGGCGACGTGCGGGTCGCAGCGCACATGGAAGACGTTCTGCACCCGGCGCTCGGTGGGGAGGCCGTTGTCGTCCCATCCCATCGGGTAAAAGATGTTGTCGCCGGCCATCCGGCGTTGGCGCACCAAGACGTCGGTGTGCGTGTAGCTGAACACGTGGCCCATGTGCAGCGACCCGCTGACGGTCGGCGGCGGGGTGTCGACGACGAACGTCTCCTCGCGAGGGCGGCTCGGATCGTAGCGATGGACGCCCGCGTCCTCCCACCGCGCGTCGAGGACGCGCTCCGCCTCCTTGGCGTCGAAGTGCTTGGGGAGGGACGCGAAGTCTACGGTCTTGAATCGCTCGGCCATGGGCCGGGAGGCATACCACAGAGCCGATCGGTGGCGACCCCGCGCCGGCGGCGTCGGCGCGCGAGGACGCCGAGTCCGACGAGCGCCGCGACCCACCAGGGGCGCCCGCTCGGCGTCGCGGCCGCGCACCCGCGCGATCCGTACCCGCGGCCGATCGGGATGACGGGGCCTCCGCCGGACGCGCCGCCGTCGCTCGTGCCGGCCCCTCCGTCGACGCCGATCGGTCCCGCATCGGAGCCGGCGACGCCGGCGTCGGGTCCCCCGATGAACGGCGTGTACACGATGTGCACGTCGACGAACGGAGTCATCGCGAGCGTCTCATCGAAGCCGTCCGGCGATGTCACGAACATGAATTGCTCGCGATAGTTCGCGCTCGCCGAGTTCGTGTCGGCGAGCTCGAAATGGAGTAGGTACGCGCCATCGGGGACCACGGCGCCGGTCGTGTCGCGCATGTTCCACGTGACGTGCTGCGGTGCGTCCGTGCGCAACGTCGCCGAGGTGATCCCGTCGAGCGCTTCGCTGGAGGGATGCGACGAGAGCCACTCCGCGAGGTGGCGCCGGCGCCTTCCTCCCCAGACGTAGAGCGTCCGCTCGAACGCGCCATCGGGCGAGGTGACCCACACCGCCATGACGTGCGCGGGGTAGTATCGTCCGCCGGTGCGGGTCGTGGCGAACGTAACGTCGAGCTGCGCGTGCGCGATCTCGCGGGAGGCGAGGAGCACCAGCACGAGCGCCGCGATCGCCGTCCACCACCGCATCCGCGCAACTCGTCGAAACGGGGGATTAGCATGCGGTCCCGCCTCCGGGAAGGAGCCCGGACTTGCGAAACCGTCGGCGTCGTACCAGACCCTCCGCGGGGGGTAGTACCTCGCCACAGGGATCTTGACGGGTTGATCGACGCCCTCGAGCCCGATCTCACCCCCCGTCCCTCCTCGACAATACTCCGGCATTGCCTCGTCATGCCGGAGGGCAATCTCGAACCCGATCATCGACGCTGAACCCATCAAGATCCCTGTGGCGAGGTACTAGCGAAGGATCATTCGATGAATCGACCGTGGCGCGCCCTCGCCGCCGCCTCCCTGATCGCGATCGGCCTCACCCAGGCGTGCGCGACGACGAACGCCTGGGAGCGCGAGACGCTCGCCAAGCCGATCATGGCCGCCGATCCCGATGGCGATCGGGAGGCGCTCCGCTCGCACGTGCTCGGGCTCCGCGAAGGCGCGCAAGGTGGCTTCGGTGCGGGTGGTGGCGGGTGCGGCTGCAACTGAGGCGCGCGGTCCTCGCGGTCGGTACCGCGCTCGCGTGGAGCGTCGCGCCCGCCGCGGCCGACGACGACACGGACGTAGAGCCGCCCGTCGAGGTGCCGAGCGACACGGCGACCGACGAGCGCGCCGCCGGTCCCGTCGAGGCACCGATCGACGAAGCGGGCGACGAGCCGACTGACGGAGCGAGGGACGAGTCGATCGAAGGCGCGAGCGACGAGCCGATCGAGGACCCCGGCGCGCGACCCGAGGACGCCGTGCCGGACCCGCAGCTCGACGACCCCGCGGAGGAACCGAGGGAGGCCGACGACGCCGATGCTCCGCCGGACGACGAGGGACACGCGGGCCACTGGCTCCTCAGCTTCGACGTCCTCGGTTCGACCGACACCGACAACGTCGAGGTGGTGACCCCGCAGCTCACGGTGCGTCGCACGCTCGACACGGACGGAAGCGAGCTGCGGGCGCGCGTCGGCGTCGACGTGGTCAGCGCGGCGTCGGTCGACGTGGTGTCGCAGGCCACCGCCGGCTTCCTCGAGTCGCGCGAGGAGGCGACGCTCGGCGGCACCTACGGCTTCCCGGGCGTGACCCTCGCGCTGGACTACCGGTTCTCGATCGAGCCCGACTACATCTCGAACGGGGTGCACGCGGGGATGACCGCGGAGCTGCTCTCGCCCGACACCGTCCTCGCGATCGGCTACGGCGCGACGTACGACCTCATCGGCCTCGCGGGGACGTCGATGGACGTCTGGCAGCGGAACCTGTGGAACCACCGCGCGGAGATCTCGCTCACCCAGACGTTCGGTCCGCAAACGCTGTTGCGCGCGATCTATACGCTCACCGTGCAGGACGGCTTCCTCGAGAAGGCCTACCGCTACGTGCCGTTGTTCACCGCCGCGGACCTCCGACGCGCGCAGGCGGACGGGGTGACGCTCGGGCTCTCGACGTTCGATGCGTATCGGCTCCCCGGTCGCGTGCCCGAGAACATCCCCGACCTCCGCGTCGGGCACGCGGTCGGCCTGCGCTGGGTACAGTTCATCGACCCGATCGACTCCGCGCTCCGCATCGACGCGCAGCTCTACGTCGACGCGTGGTCGGTGGTCGCGTTCATGAGCGAGCCCACGCTCTCGATCGAGGTCGGTCCCAACGTCGTCTTGGCACCGTTCGGCCGGTTCTACATCCAGTCGGGCGCGTCATTCTGGCAGCGCGTCTACGAGGTCAGCTCGGAGGAGGCGGTGCCGACGTGGCGCACCCTGAACCGCGAGCTCTCGCCCTACTTCACCGCGACGGGCGGCGCGCGCTTCGAGTGGCGACAAGCTCCCTGGATGATCTACGTCGAGGGATCCGTCGCGTACACCGCGTGGAGTGAGTTCCTCTTCCTGAACGAGAAGACCAATCTCATCGTGCTGGCGGGCGTGCGGTGGACGCTGTGAGGCGCGCGCTGGTGATCGTCACCCTCGCGATCGGCGCGGTGGGTTGCATCGGGATGACGCCCGACGATCGCGCGCGCGCCGCGCTGCCGGATGATGGGGTCGAGGAGGGCCCGCTCCACCGTGCGGGGCAGCCGTGCCTCTTGTGCCACTCGTCGCGCGGCGGGACGGGCCCGTACTTCCGCGTCGCCGGCACCGTCTACGCGACGGACGGGGTCACCGGGGTCGCGGGCGTCGAGGTCACCCTCGTCGACGTCACCGGCTCGGTCCACGTCGCCACGACCAACCAGGTCGGCAACTTCATGGTCGAGGAAGACGAGTGGGCGCCGGTGTTCCCGCTGACCGCCGACTTGTTCGACGGCGACAACCGGATCGGGATGCGCTCGCCCATCTCGCGCGAAGGGGGCTGCGCGTTCTGCCATGGTCACGAGCTCACCGCGAGCTCGGTCGGCCCCGTCGAGATCGGGGTGTTCTGATGCACGTCGGAAGTCGCATTGCGGTGGTCGGCGGCGCGCTGGCGCTCCTCGTCGGCTGTCCAGCGCCGCAGGGTGCGTCGCTCCAGCCGCTGCCCGACGCGCGATACGCCACGTACATCCACCCGCTGTTCGAGGGCAGCTGCGCGACCCTCGACTGCCACGGCGACGAGGGCCGACCGCTCCGCCTCTACTCGGAGACGGGTCTCCGGATCACGGACGATCTCCGCACCGCGCCGGGCGAACCGACGATCCCCGTGACCGCCGAGGAGCTCGTGGACAACGTGCACGCCATCGCGATCGTCGACGTCGATCACCCGATCGTCGAGGAGCGATTCTTGTTGCTCAAGCCGCTCTCCAACGTCGGCGGGGGCGTCCATCACTACGGCGGGCGCATCTGGACCGGCGTCGACGATCCGGCGTACCGCTGCGTGCGGAGCTGGCTCGAGGGCGCGATCGATGCACCCGCGTGCGACGAGGCGGTCGCGCGCGACGGCCTGCCTCCTCCCTGAGCGAGCGCGGTCACTCCCAATGATGGGGGATGTCGTCCGGGTCGGCGGCCGCGGGGTCGTGCGCCGCGATCTCGGGGATCGTGTACACCGCCGCATCGAATGCGTCGGGCTCGGGGGGCGCCGACGGCTCCGCATAGAACAGGTGGAGTGCCTCGTAGCCGACGCGCGCGTAGGTCTTCCAGTGCGTGGTCTCGAGATCGAACCGGAACGAGCGCGCGAACTCGATCCGGTCGAGGACGTGCCACCGAAAGAGCGAGCTTCGCCCGTAGGTCTCGGGGCCCTGGACGCGGGTCTGTCCGTGGAACGGCCGCGCGAACTCCACCGCGGCGCACCACGCGTAGCCGTAGTAGTCCTCGGTGCCGGTGCCGAAGAACGACGGGAACGCCTCGCCGTCCACGTACATGCGCTCGTCGCCTTCGCCCCACCACGCGCGCGAGCTGTTCGTCACGCCGAGCACGTTGCCGAGGTAGCTCCCGCGCCCGATCGCCTGGAGCTCGGTGTGCTCGCTCGGCGCGCTCGTGTCGACGACGCGGTACGGCATCCATCGCGCGTGGAGGTAGCGCGCGCCGTCGAACCCGTGCTCGCCGACGGTGAGCGCGATCGGGAACGCGCCGGCGTTCGACCCCGCGGATCGCAGCCGGATCTCCGCGCGCTCGCGGAACGGCATCGGCGCGTCGAACGTGAGCACGCGGCCGCTCGTGCGCGCGAGGCCCGACGTCACGTCGCCGAGGGTAGGGCCCCCGCCGCCGAACAGCTCGAGGATCGGTGCGCGCGCGGTGAGGACGCCGTCGAAGCGCAGCTCCACCACCGTGCCGCGGAGCGCATCGTCGCCCGCGTCGGGGAGGGTGACCTCGACGCGTCGGATCACGCCGCCGCCCTCGACGCCGATCGCATCCCCGTCCGCATCGGGCGTCAAGGTGGCTCGCTCCGTACGGCCCGTCGGCGCCGGCGGGGTCTCGAGCGCCGCGCTCGCCTCGTCGATCGCGTCGCGCGCCCCCTCGAGCGCGCACGCGGAGTACGGCTGGACGCGGGTACCCGCCTCGTAGCGGCGATAGCTCAGCTGGAAGTACACGGTCGCGTCATCGACGGTGACCAGCGCCCGCGTGGCGAACGGGATGGGGAAATATACGTTGCCCGACCCTTCGGGGTTCGCGTGGCTGCAGTTCGCGACGTCGGCGTTGGACACGCGGTACGCGAACGGCGCGCGAAACGGATCGACGTCGCCGCTCACCAGGTCGGCGAAGTCGGCCTCGATCGTCGGCTGTGTCGCGCCGTCGAGGTAGACGCGGAGCGTCCCGCGCGGCGTCGCCGTCCAGAGCCGGGTCAACGCGCCCGGACCCTCGACGTCGAGCATCACGTTCTCGGTGCGGCCGTCGATCGTGTCGACGCGCACGAACTGCCCGGCGTCCTGGTTCGCGAACCACGTCGCGGGCTGGTCGGGGCTCACCGAGCGCCGGTCGTAGCTCGACTCCATCGCCGCCACGAACGGGTGGGCCGGCGCGTACGCGAGCGCGTCGTGGTCGACCATCTCGTGGAGCAGGGTGCCGAGCGTGACGTCGTACGCTGTGTCGCTCGGCGCGCAGTCGGATCGCTCCGTCCCGCACGACGCGCAGCCCGCGAGGCACGCGAGCGCGAGGACGGCGAGGGCTCGCCTCACGGGGCGAACGCCGACTCGATCGCGTCGAGGCCCACCCCGAGCTGCGCGCGCGCGATCTCGTCGAGGGCCGCGCGCTCGCCCACCAAGTGGAACGTGCGGTGCACGTGGGTGAGCCGCTCGCGCGGGCCGAGCGCGGCCGCGGGTGAGCTCGACTCCAGCTCGTAGAACGGTCCGAGGGGCGCCTCGCCCGGCGCGGGCGGGCCGTCGTTGTAGCTGTTCGCGACGTCGCCGCCGTACGGCGCGGCCTGGTCCTCCCACATGCTGTTCACGTAGCCGTGGGGCGCCGCCTCGGGGAGCGTGTAGCGCACGAGGGTCAGCGCGCCGCGGCTCGCGTCCCAGCTCCCGAGGATCGGTCGCGCACGTCCGGCCGGCACCCCGATCTTGCCGCGCTGGCGGCCGTCCGCCACGAAGTAGATCACGCCCGCCTCCTCGTCGATGCGCAGGCGGTCCGGCGGCACCTGTCCGAAGTACGCCGCGTTGACGATCGGGCCCTCGCCGTCGGGGCGATACGGGATCACCACCGTCGTCGACGGCGACGGGTTGTACATGGAGAGGATCCAGATCGACAAGAGACCTTGCTCCGGCGTCCACGGCGCGTCGCCGAGGTTCTGGATCGCGTTGTCGGTCTCGTAGCAGACCGCCTGCACCTCGGGCGGGAGCTCGAGCTCGGGCTCGGTCGACTCGGGGTCGAGCAGCCGCACCGCGCGCCGCACACCGATGGTGAACGCCGTGCCGGAGTGGTTCGAGAGCTCGATGCGGCGCGTGAACACGGCTTCCGTCTCCGAGCGCGCCTCCACCGCCCATGCCTCGGTGTCGATCGCGGCGGGGACCTGCCAGACCTCGAACTCGTAGGGCGCGCCGACCGGGAAGTAGAGGCCGTATTGCCCGCCCTCGGGCCCGAGCCAGAAGCGGTCCTCGCCGCCGAACGCGTTCATGTGCGGCGTGGTCTCGCCGCTCGCGATGAGCGCGCGGTTGATCCAACCGAAGCTCGCACCGTCGTCGCCCGCCGCGGTGCTCGTCATCACGCGGCCTTGATACGCCGGCGCCACCGCGACCTGCGCGTCCCCCCGCTCGAGCACGACGAGGTCGGGGTGATGGCGGTGGAGGAACGCCACGTCGTCGCCGAACGAGCCCGGGGCGTACGGAGACGGGTCGTCCCCCGAAGCATGATCGACGCGGTCGGACACGCTCGTGCCTCCACAGGCGAGCAGGGTCAGCGGAAGGGCGAAGACGATCGGCGCGCGCCGCAGGTCGAGCATGCGGCGCATCATAGTACCGGCCGCGTGAGGCGCCCGGGGCGATGCGTCGCCCGCGCCCTCGCCGCGAGCGCCCGATCAGTCCGCGGTGAGGCGGCGGATCTCTTCGCGGATCATCGTCTCGGCGAGCTCCGGGACGACCTCCCACACGACGCGCTCGATGACGTCGCGCGAGAGCGCGAGCACGCCGTCGACCTGCTCGCGGGTCAGGCCGAGCTCGCCGAGCTTCGCGGCCATCGCGCCGTTCGACGACGTGGCCGCCGCGGCGGCCGAGCTGGTCGGCGCGCTCGGGGCGGAACGCGCGGGAGCGGGCGTCGGGCTCACGGACGCGGGGGCCGGATTCGGGGTCGACGCCGCCGGAGACCGGCTGAGGCTCAGCGGCTTGGGTGCGCCGACGGGAGCGCGCGCACCGGCCGCTGCGGCGTCGTCGGTCCGCTCGGGCCGCGCGGGCGTCACCGCGCCGAAGGCCACCGTGGCGCGCGGATTGTTCTGGGCGGCGGGGACCAGCGGCCGGCCCGCGCCTCGCGCGGTCGGCGGCGAGGGCGGCGAAGCGGGAGCGACCGGGCGCGCCGCAGCACCGCTCGCTTTGGCGCGCGGCTTCGACAGAACGTCCTTTGCTTTGTCGATCATCGCCTGGGTGTCGTACGGCTTCAGGATGTGATCGTCGACGCCCGCGTCCTTCCCCTTCGCGCTGTCGTAGGGGTTGTGCTGCGACGCGAGCACGATCACGGCGATGTTCGCCGTCGCCGGGTTGCCCTTGAGCGCGGCGGCCACGTCGTATCCGCTCGTGTCCATGGACGCGTCCGCGATCACGAGATCGACGGAGTTGGCCGCGGCGGCCTCGATCGCGGTTTGGCCGTTGCTGACGCACTTGATCTGGACGCCTTCGCCCGCGAAGGTCATCTCCAGGACCCGGCGCATGGTGGCGCTGTCGTCAACGGCCAGGATCTTTACCGCCACAAGCCCTCCTCGTACCTCGCGACAGATACCTCTGTTGCGCAGGTGTAGTGCTGAGCCTGGATACGCTACTGCCGCGCGTAGGGTCAAGATTCCAAGCGCCCGCGAGCGCGGTTTGTGTGGCGCTCGCGCGTCGAGCCGTGTGCTAAGCCCGCGCCGTGACCGAGACCCCGCCGCCCATCCGATACGTGGAGCGCGCGCCGACGCTCGGCGACGGACCGGTGCACCTCCCCGATGCGATCGAAGGCGACGCGCCGCTCGAGCTGGACATCGGCTTCGGTCGTGGGCGCTCGTTCCTCGAGCGCGCGCGGCAGGGAGCGACCCGGGTCCTCGGGATCGAGATCAAGGCGAAGTGGGCGACCCTCGTCGAGGCGCGGCGGGCGCGGCTCGGGCTCGCCAACGGGCGCGCGGTGTGGGGCGACGCCCGCGAGCTGCTCGCTCGCGCGGAGCCGGACGGATGCGTCACCCGCGCCTTCGTGCACTTCCCCGACCCCTGGTGGAAGAAGCGCCACGGGAAGCGCAAGGTGCTGAGCGATAGCTTTCTCGATACCCTGGCTCGGCTCCTCCGCTCCGGGGGCGAGCTCTATATCCAGACCGACGTCGACGATCGGGCGGACGACTACGAGCGGATGCTCGAGGCGCACCCGGCGTTCGAGCCGGTCGGTCCGACGTATCGGGTCGACGGCAACCCGTACGGTGCGCTCTCGAACCGGGAGGCGCGGGCCATCGAGGATGGTCTCCCGATCTACCGGTTGCTCGCTCGGCGGCCCTGATTCTCGTTCTCGGTTCAGGCCCTAACAGCTTGAAATAAGATGGCTATCGGCGGCTACTCACCGATGAGGATCACCGCGTCGCCGGCGCGTGCCCGGAGCGCGAGCAAGCGGGCGGGCGGTGGCTCGGCGTCGTGCTCGGCTCGGTAGGCGGCAGCCCACGCGGCGCGACGTCGGCGCGGAGCGGTCGGATCGAAGCCGTCCGCCCGACCCTCGAGCGCGCCGAGCGAGCGCTCCGCGATCCGGCGCACCGCGGGGTACGGATCGTCGGTCATGGTGTCGAGTAGGATACCGAGTCGCCGTCGTCGCCGAGTGGGGGTGAGGGTGTCGCGCCGTCCGAGCGCCGCCGCCGCGACCGCGCGCTCGACCGGGTCGCCGCCGAACGTGAGCCGGTGCACCTCGGGGTCTCCGTCCTCCGCGAGCGACCCGCCTCCCCCATAGAGGCGACGGAACGCGAGCTGCGCCCAGCGGCGTGAGCGCTCCGCGTGACAGAGCGTGCAGGCGTCTGGCCGGTCGGTGCGGAACGGATCGGGGCGCTCGATCCGATGGCTCCGGTGCACCTCGACCACCCCGTACACGATCCGTGGCATGTGGCAGTCGACGCACGTGACGGAGAGGTGGTGCGCGTGGTCGTCCACCGCGTGACACCCCGTGCACGCGCCGTCGGCGCGATGGCTGTCCCGGACCTGACCGCGCGGGTCGCCCTCGTGCATCCCGTGGCACTCGAGACACCCGAGATCCGTGCACGGGCTCTGACGCAAGCCTTGATACTCGTAGGCGGTGAGCCGCGCCGTGCCGTCCGGCCAGAAGCGCGCGGCGAAGAACGTCGCGTCCCCGTCGAGCGCGGTGTCGCGAGCGAGCGGGCGAGAGTACGCCGCGAGGTCATCGCCGGGCACGAACGGGTCGCCGTCCTGGAGGAACCGGTCGATGTCCGCGGTGATGCGCTGCCCGTGACAGCGCCCACAGATCGCGGAGCTCGCGGCGGGCTCGAGCCGCGCCGGATTCACGATGCTGGGGTCGCCGTCGTCCGAGCCGTGCAACGCGTAGCGCCGGAGCGGGTCCGCGTTGGCCGTCGCGTGGCCATCGGCCGGACCGTGGCACGCCTCGCACGCGACGCCGAGCTCGGCGACCGCGGTGTCGTAGCGCTCGGAGCGGGGATCCCAGCCCGGCTGCGGATCGACGTTGTGACAGAAAACGCAGTTGTCATTCCAGCGCGTGACGTGGCGGTTGAAGTCGTCGAGCGAGACCGTCTCGTCCGCGTCGAGCTCGGGTGGATCGGGCGTGAGGAACGCGGCGTTCATGTGCATCCAGCGGCCGGCCTCGAGGTCCCAGGCGACGGGGAGCCGGTACACGACGTCGCCGTCGCGCGCGAGGTACTGCTGGATCCGCCGTGAGCCGACGGTCCGCACGATCTCGGCGTGGGCGAGGCGGGCGTCTCCCTGGAGCACGTCGAGCCGGAACGCGCCGTCCGCGTCCCGCGAGAAGCGCGCGGTCAGCCCGCCGTAGAGGAGCTCGGCGTCCGCGAAGTCGCCCACGACGGCGGCCTCGGTCGCCTCCTGGGTCATCGTGCGATGGAACGTGCGCGACCAGCTGGCGTGCTCGCTCGGATGACAGCGCGCGCACTCGTGGCTCGTCGCGAAGCGTGCGCCGTGGAGGTCTCGCGGCGTGTCGAGATCCGCGCGCACGCGCCACGCGTCGACCGCGACGAGGATCGCGAGCACCGCGAGCACGAGCGCGGCGGCGAGGCGTCTCGGCACGCGTCCGAGCATAGCGAGTGTCGTGAGCTCGTGATCCGCGCCCGTCTCGACGGGGGTGGGCGGCGCCCGACCCGAGGTTCAGTGCGCGGTGAGCTGCGCGCCGAGGTCGACCAGGGTCTGCTCGACCCGCGCGAGCTGCCCCATCCCGATGCGCCGCATGATCGCGCGCGCCTCGCGCAGGCGCTCGATCGCAGACTCCACGTCACCGCGCTCCACGAGGTGGAAGCCCAGCTCGGCGAGCGAGCGCGCCGCCTCCCGCTCGTTCCCCACCTCGCGGAACGTGTCGATGCTGAGGAGGAAGCACTCTTCGGCGCGCCGCGAGGGCTCGCCCTTGTCGTCGAACAGGGTCTGCGCGCGGAGCTGCCCCATCGCCCGGTGCGCGAGCCCGATCGCCTCGCTCGAGCCGTACTCCTCGGCGAGCGCGAGCGCGCGGAGGAGCGTCTTCTCGGCGTCGTCGGAGCCCGCCTTGAGCAGGGCGAGCCCGAGGTTGCGCTCGATCTCGGCCATCGCGCGGCGGCTCTTCATCCCGTGGGCGAGCTCGCGCGCTTCGCGCAACATCTGTTGCGCTTCCTCGATCCGCCCCACGCTCGTCATCATCTCGCCGAGGTTGTTGAGGAGGAACGTCTGGGTGTGTCGGTCCGCGATCTGTCGCGCCTCCTCGAGCGCCGCGCGCCAGCATTGCTCGGCCCGCTCGCTCTCCGCCCGTTCGAACGCGATCACCCCGAGCGCGTTGTAGACCTGCATCACGCCCGCGCGATCGCCGATCGACTCGCGGATCTCGCGCGCCTGCTCGAACAGCTCCTCCGCGCGTTGGATGTTCCCGCGCGAGAACTCGATGCCCCCCAGCGTCATCAGCGAGACGGACTCGCCGCGCACGTCGGCGTGGCTGCGCCGGATCTCGAGGGCCTCCTGACCCGCCGCGCTCGCGCGCTCGAGATCCCCGCGGAGGCGCGCGACCTGCGCGAGGTCGTCGAGGCTCGACGCGACGCCCCGGAGGTCCGACGCGGCGCGGAACAGGTCGAGCGCCTTCTCGAGCAATCGCTCGGCGTCGTCGTTCTCGCCCCGCTGGCGGTGGATCCGCGCGAGGCGGTTGAACGCGGCGGCGCCCTTGCTGCGCGCCCCGATCCGCCACGCCTCGTGCAGGATCTCGAGGAACCGCGCGCGCGCCTCGTCGTAACGGCCGACCGTGGTGAGCACCGAGCCGGCGAGGTGGAGCGCGTCGAGTCGGCGCGACACGTCGCCGGCGTCGATGAGATCGAGCGCCTTCATCGCGAACTTCAACGCGGCTTGGGTGTGCATCCGCGTCTGCTCGGCGTGCGCCGCCTCGAGGTATGCGCGACCGGCCCGCGCGGCCATCCCGGCGCGCTCGAGGTGAGGAGCGGCGAGGCGCGCCATGCCGGCGCGGTGCTGCTCGATGACGACGCTGATCCAGTGCGCCACCGTGCGGTGACGCGCGACGCGCGTCTCCTCGTCCTGCTCGGCATAGAGGAGCTCGCGGCTGTCCATGTGGAGGAACCGGAACTCGACGGTGCCCGGGACGTCGCTCTGCTCGACCGTCTCGATGAAGCCCTTCTCGGCCAGGCGCGTCAACGCCGCTTGCAAGGCCTGCTGGTCCTCGTCGTCCGGCCACATCGACGCCGGGTTGGTGCTGTCGCCGGGGGCGGGGCGCTCCGCGCGCATCATCGCGAGGAGGCACGCGTCGACGAAGCCCTCTCCCATCACCGCCGCGCGGTCCAGCGTCGCGCGCTCGATCGCGTCGAGCCGGGCGAGGCGCGCGCGCACCGCGTCCTCCATGTTGACGGGCAGCTCGCCGGTCTCGAGCTTCGCGAGGTCGGGGGTGAGCCCGCCCGCCGTGCGCACGAACAGGCCCGCCTCGACGAGCCCGAACACGAGCTCTCGGATCGCGCTCGGGTTGCCGTGGGAGCGGTGCGCGAGCGCCGCGACGAGTGGCTCGGGCGCCGCGACGAGGGTGGGCAGCAGGAACCGCACGAGCGCTGCGATCTCCGGCTCCGACAACGGCGCGATGGGACCCACCGCGACGCCGCCCTTGGCCTCGAGGGCCTGGACCCGCTCGACGAGCGGCTTGGCGCCCGCCATGACCACCGCAAGAGGCGCGTCGCACTCGAGCGCGGCCGCCACGAGGTCGAACGCCTGGTCGTCGGCGGCGTGCATGTTGTCGAGCAACAACAGCATGGGACGTTGACGCGCCGATCCGGTGAGGAACGTCTTCCACGCGCGCACCGCGCGCTGGTGGAGGGCGCTCGGCTCCTGGTCCTTGCGCAAGAACGGGCTGTCGGGGAACGGGATGCCCGCGACGTGCCCGAGGAGGTGGGTCGTCTCGCTCACCGCGATGGCGTCGTTCGCCCCGAGGGCGGAGCTCACCGCGGTGGCCATCTGCCCGCGCACCATCGCGGGCGACGAGGAGGGAGTGACGCCGAAGCGCTCGAGGAGCAGACGCGCGAACGGCGCGTAGGTGCCGTCGGCGCCCGAGGCGCGGCACGCCGCGTAGAGGATCTGCACGTTCGGGGCGACGCGCGCGGCGAGCTCGCCGGCGTGGACGAGGAGCCGCGTCTTACCGGAGCCGCGGTCGCCCTCGAGGGCGACGAGCGTCGCCACGCCCTGCGCGAACGCGGTCGTCACGCCGAGCTGGATCGCCCCGGCCGCGTCGGTCTGACCGACGAGCGGGGGCTCGGTCTCTTCGGTGGCCGGCGCACCTTCGGACTGGGTGTCGAGGTCCTCCTCGGAGACGAGGTCCTGCTCGGGGTCGAGGTCGAGCGCTTCGCCCGAGATCGGTTCGATCGGAGTGGACGCGGACGGCGCGCGGTCGACCACCGTCTGATCACTCCCTCCGCGCAGCGTCCGGACGGTCGCGGGGCGAGCCTCGCCGACCGGGTGGCCGCAGCGCGCGCAGGCGCGCCACGCCCGCGGATTGTCGAAGCCGCACGAGGGGCAGGCGAGGGCGTTGGGGAGCACGACCGGGCCCATTTGGCCGAGGCGAGGGCTCGACGCAAGCCCAGGGTGGGGACGGCGCGCGTCCCGCGGGTGCGTCATCGCACGTGGAGCCGGCGGTCAGCGGGTCGCGAGGCGCTCGCAGCGCTGCTGGGTCACCCGCCGCAACGCGCGTTGCCGTTCTTCGAGGACGGTCGGGCTCGGCGCGGCGGGCGGAGCGATCACGCCGGGTCCACCTTCTTCACGAGCCGCGAAGAAGAACGTCGGATCGTCGACGATGTCGTAGAGCTCGGCGTCCTCTGCGAGGAGCGCGCAGTTCTGCTCGCGCAGGTAGGTGATGATCATCGGGAACGCGTCGACGCTCCACTCGTGCGTGTCGTGGAGCAGCACGATGCCGCCGCGGTCGCCGTGCTCGCGCTCGCGGCGAGCGAGGACGCGCCGGAAGATCCGCAGCACCTCCGCCGAGTCGCGCACCTGGAAATCGCCGGTGCCGAGGTTCCACAACACCTGGGTGTACCCGCGGTCCGCGAGGAGCCCGTCGACCCGAGGCGAGCGCGAGCCACCGGGCGGGCGGACGAGCCAGGTGCGGCCGCCGAGGAGCTCCCGAAATACCGCGTCGGCTCCGTCGACCTGTTCGAGCACCGCCTGGGTCTCTAGCAACGGAAGTTGCTCGTGATCGATCGTGTGGTTCCCCACGATGTGCCCGCGGCGCACGATCTCCTGGGCGAGCTCTCGATGCTCCTCCTGCCAGGGCGTGTGCCCGCGGAGGCGCGACGCCGTCAGGAAGAACACCGCCTTGATGCGGTACTCGTCGAGCATATCGAGCAAGCGAGGCGTGTTGCGGATGTCCGGGCCGTCGTCGAACGTGAACAGGATGAGCCGGTGCGGCGTGCGGCCGTCGATCACCGCGCCGTCGGCGAGGGGCTCGGCGAACGGCCGGAGCGGCGGTCCCAGCTCGACGGTCGGCGGCTCCCCGAGGACGGGAGCGAGGCTCACCACGGGCTCGAGGGGCGGCGGCGGCGCCGAGCGCAGAGGCTCACGTGAGGCGCGCGAGGTAGCCGGCGGCGCGGGCAGCGTCAGGTGGGACGTGACCACGCCGCCCGCGAGCGCGAGCACGCAGGCGAGGATCCCGAGAGCGCGTCGCAGCCGAGGAGACGAGGGAGCCACTCGCGCAGTGTAGGTAGACCTGCGTCTAGGACCTACTTTTCCGCAGACGAGGGCGCCGACGCCCCGCGGCTACTGGATCGGCGCGAAGTTGAGCGGCTGGTCGAACGTCATCGGCCCGCCGGGCGGCGGGAACGTCCAGCGTGAGGCGTAGTTCTGGATGCACGTGCTCAGCGCCTCCGCGCCGTCGCCCGACATCCCGATGACCTGCGCGCGCTCGACCGTGCCGTCGACCGCGAGGTGCACGCGGAGCCGCGAGTGGCCGAGGACGCTCGAGCCGTTGCGGAGCGCGCTCTCGTAGCACTGACCGATCTGGCGACGCCCTCGCTCGAGCATCTCGCGCATCTGCTCCGGATCGAGGTGACCGGGGCGCAGCCGGGGCGCTTCCGGGACGAGCGCCTCGGGCTCGATCGCGACGGGCGCGTCTCCGACCTGGAGCGTCGCGCGGAACAGGTGCCCCTGCGCGTCCCAGCCGGACACCTGATGCTCGCCGCGCTCGGCGAGGAGCGCGATCGATCCGTTCGCGCTCACCGCGGTGTCGTCGAGGCGCCAGCGCACGAGCTCGGGGTGGCGGACGCGGACCTCCGTGACCGGCTCGGTCGGCGCGGCCAGCTGACGGACCTCCACCGGCGTCGGATCGCCCGTCTCGCGTGAGCCGTCGGAGCGCCAGCGCGCGGGCGCGACGAGGATGAGCTCGCGGCCGTCGGGGGTGCGCACGGTGACCGTCCCCTCGCTCAGATCGACGCCGACGCGCGGGCCCTCGCGCGAGACCACGAAGCGCGTGCCGCGCACCTCCACCTCGTAGCCGGCCGTCGCGACGACGTAGCGCTCCCCTTCGCCGCGCGGCGCGACCTGCTGACCGAGCGAGCCCGACTCGAGCTGGACGCGGACCCCGTCGGTCCGCGCGTGCACGAGGGAGAGGCGGGTCTGTGCCATCGCCACGATGCCGGTGCCTTCCGACAATCGAACGTGCAGCTCTCCATCGCCGATGCGGATCGCCGTGCCCTCGGGGACCGCGTCGCCTACCGTGATGGGCAGCTCTTCGCCCGCGCGGAGCTGGACCGCCTCGCCCGCCGCGAGGGTCACCACGGGATGCAGAGGCAGAGAAGTGGCGGGCGCCACGTCCGGCTCGGCCGTCGCCTCTGGCACGGCGCTCGGGCGAGCCACCGGCGCGCTCGACGGCGGCTGGGTCCACGCCGAGTACGCCAACACGCCGGCCGCGGCGAGCGCCGCCACGCCGACCATCATCGCGTAGGGCCGCCGACGCTCGTGCAGCTTGTCTTGCACGTGTCGAGCCCGCAGCTCACGGCTGACCGACGCCGCCTCCCGCGCGAGCGCGGTCTCCATCGACGCGAAGTCGATCTGCGGCAAGTTCGTGGAGTGCACCGACTCGATCATCGAGTCGTACATCTCCATCGCCGCGAGCTCGCTCCGGCAGACCTCGCACCCGCTGAGGTGACGCTCGAGGCGCGCCTTGCCCGTCTCGGACAGGAGGTCCTCCGAATAGGCGATCAGGGCGGCGGTCTTGGGTCGGTGCGTCGGCACGGCAGGGTGGGGTTCGGTCGGGGGGCAGCTACTTGGAGGCGCGTTCGCGGGGCGGGACTTGGGTGTCGGAGGCGGGGGCCTCCTTGGCGGTCGGTCGGCCGGGGAGTTGATCGATGAGCTGCTCCATCACCCCGGCGAGGCTCGGGTCGGCGCTGAGCGCGGCGTAGAGCTCTTTGCGGGCGTAGAAGAGCCGCGTCCGCACGGTGAGGACGGGGATGTCGAGCAGCTCCGCGATCTCCTTGGCCGGCACCCCCTCCAGATCGTGGAGGACGAGCACCTCGCGCTTCTTGTCGCTCAGCTTGTCGAGCAGGCGATAGAGCGCGCGCACCCGCTCCGCTCGCTCCACCTCGAGCTCCGGGGTGAGCTGGCGGTCGCCGATCTGCGGGCCCTCGGGCACCTCGACGTCCGCGAAGCGTGGGCGCGAGCGACCGCGCCGGAGGTGCATCCGGGTCACGTTGGTGGCGAGGCGGTAGAGCCAGGTCGAGAACTTCGAGTCTCCGCGGAAGCTCGGGAGCGATCGGTAGACGTTGAGGAAGACGTCTTGGACGACATCCTCCACGTCCGGCGATGGCCCGAGCATCCGATACACGATGCGCGCGACCTTCGCTTGGTGGCGAAGGAAGACTTGGCGGAAGGCGACCGTGTCACCTTCCTTCGCTCGCGCGATCAACTCGAGGTCCGGATCCATGGATCGGGGCCGGCGCACGGGTTCGCTGGCGACGGCCGGGAGGCTGAGCGCAGGGAGCGCGTCGAAGGTGGACGATACCATGCCGTAGGGATTCCCTTTGCGGGCTGGTTGCCTCCCTCCGGGGCCGCATTCACGGACGAGCCTTGCTCCCCCTCGGCCGGCGGACTATGCCCGGGTCGCCTCCGGGGAGACCGCGAGCGTGATCCGGGTCGACAATCTCACCAAGCGATACGGCGATCACGAGGCGGTGCGCGGCCTCGCCTTCCACGTCAAGCGCGGCGAGGTGTGCGGCTTCCTCGGGCCCAACGGAGCCGGTAAGAGCACCACCCTGAGGATGCTCACCGGCTTCCTCGAGCCCACCGGCGGCTCGATCGCGATCGGCGGGGTCGACGCGCTGGCCAAGCCGCTCGAGGCGCGGGCGCTGATCGGATACATGCCCGAAGCGTGTCCGCTCTATCCCGAGATGCGGGTCGGTGAGTACCTCCACTACCGCGCCAACCTGAAGCGCGTGCCGGTGGAGAAGGTCGACGAGCGCGTGCGGACGTCGTTGGCCGAGGCGAAGGTCGACGACGTCGAGCACCGGATCATCGGGCAGCTCTCGAAGGGCTATCGCCAGCGGGTGGGTCTCGCCGACGCGCTGGTGGCGGATCCGCCGCTGCTCATCCTCGACGAGCCCACCGCAGGCCTCGACCCGAACCAGATCCGCCAGGTGCGCGATCTGATCAAGCGCCTCGCCAAGGACAAGAAGGACAAGACGGTTCTCCTCAGCACGCACATCCTGCCCGAGGTCGAGGCGATCTGCGATCGGGTGCTCATCCTCAACCGGGGCAAGCTCGTCTCGGACGGTCAGGTCGGGTCCCTCCGCGATCCGAGCGCGGCCAGCGGAGCCTGCCTCGAGGCGAGGAGCGCCGTGATCATCGAAGGTCGTGGTGCCGCCGGCGCATTCCAGGACGCGTTCGAGACGCTCGATGGAGTGAGGGTGGCCAGCCTCGAGGCCGAGGGCGAGCGCGTCCGCGCGACGCTCGAGTCGGGCGATCCGGACGTGGCCGAGCGCGTGTTCCGCGCGGTCGCCGAGGCGGGCCTGGTGCTCCGCGAGCTGCGGCCGCACCAGGCGTCGCTCGAGGACGTCTTCTCGAAGCTCACCACGAACGAGCCCGAGCCCTCCGCCGCCCGCGAGGAGGAGGAGTGATGCTGTTCCTCCGTCGCCTCCTCCGACAGCTCCCGTTCTGGCCCGTGCTCTCGCGCGAGGTGTACGCGTTCTTCGTCTCCCCGATGGCGTACGTCCTCTTGACGGTGTGGCTCCTCTACTCCGGGTTCTCGTTCTGGATGCTCTCGAGCTACTACGCGTCGCAGCCGCTCGGCGCCGGCGCGCAGGACAGCCCGCTCACCGCGTTCTTCGGGCAGACCACGCTCTTCTACCTGCCGATGCTCGTGTTCGTGCCGCTCGTCACGATGCGGTTGCTCGCCGAGGAGAAGAGCCGCGGCACCATCGAGGTGCTGATGACGGCGCCGATCACCGAGGCCTCGGTGGTGATCGGCAAGTACCTTGCGGCCATCGCGATCTGGCTCGCGATGTGGACGCCGACGCTCCTCTACGTCTGGCTGACGAGCCGCTACGGCGATGTCGATCTCGGCGCGGTCGCCTCGAGCTACGCGGGCATCCTCGGCATCGGCGCGTACTACCTCGGCATCGGCACGCTGATGAGCGCGCTCGCGAAGAACCAGATCGTCGCGGCGATCCTCACGTTCTTTGCGCTGGCCGGGCTCTTCATCGTGGGCCTCGGCCAGTTCGTGTTCGGCGAGGAGTATCGCGAGGTCTTCGCGTACCTCTCGATCTGGGGCCACATGGAGGCGTTCTCGCGCGGCGTCGTCGACTCGCGCTACGTCCTCTTCGATCTGAGCGTGGCCATCGGCGCGCTCGCGCTCGCGGGGCTCGCGCTCCACGCGCGGGGGCGCGAGGTGCGGTGGGGCTCGCCGGACGGACGCTGGCCCATCTACAACGTCCTCCTCGGGATCGCGCTCCTCTGTCAGGTCAACTACCTGTCCTATCGCCACTACGATCGGTGGGACTGGACGCAGCACTCGATCTACACGCTGTCGGAGCGCACCGAGACGATCGCCTCCGAGCTGAATCGCGACGTGGAGATCTGGATCCTGCTGTCGGAGTCGGAGGAGGGCTTCGGCGAGCTGCGCAACCTCCTCGCGCGCTACACCGCGCTGAGCTCGCACATCCACGTCCACTACGTCGATCCGGATCGCGACCCCGGCGGCTACCGCGAGATTGCGCAGCGCTTCGAGCTCGGCGCCATCTCGACGGGGGAGACGGTGCTCTCCGACGTCGCGGCGGTGCTCGACGCGGGCGAGCGGCACTGGGAGATCACGCGCGACGATCTGATCTCGCGCCACTTCGATCCGCTCGGCGAAGAGGACAGCATCGAGCTCAACGTGGAGGGGGAGCGCGCGATCAGCGGCGCGCTCGCGGAGCTCATGCAGGGCCGGCCGACGCGGGTGTGCGTGAGCACCGGGCACGGCGAGCTCTCCGCCACGGGAACCGGGGCGTCGCTCGCCGGCTTCGCGTCGGAGATGCGCCGGGAGAACCTCGAGCTGAGCGACATCACGCTGCGCACGCGCGACTCGCTCTCGCGCGAGGACTGCGACGCGCTCGCGATCATCGGCCCGGACGTCGCGTTCAGCGCGCCCGAGGTCGACGTGGTGCGCGAGTACGTGCGCGGCGGGGGCAACCTCCTGCTCGCCGTCGATCCCGTGCCCACCGCGCGGCAGACCGGGTTCCTCGACCTCGGGTTCGAGCGCACTCTCCGCGACTTCGGGATCTCGCTCGATCGATCGGTGGTCATCGAGCCGAACCCCGCGCTCCTCCCCGCGGGCGGCGGACACCCGCTCGGTCCGTACGCGGTCGTCGGCTGGGGCGATCACCCGATCACGCAGCCGTTCACGGGGATGGGGCTCCCCATCGTGGTGTCGGAGGCGCGGAGCGTGCGACCCCTCGACGCGGATCGCGCGACCGTGCTGCTCACCACCAGCGAGCAGTCCTACGCGGAGACGGACCTTCGCTCGCTCGCGCGCGGCGTCGATGAGCTGCGTCCCGACGCGGCCGACATCGCCGGTCCGGTCCCCATCGCGGTCGCTGCGCAGGTCGAGGTGACGCGGCCCGACGCGGGAGGGGTCGACGACGAAGATGACGCCGCCGCCGCCGCCGACGACGACGACGACGACGAGGAGACCGCGCCGCCGGGCGGCCGCGTGGTCGTGATCGGCGACGCGACGATGTTCGAGAGCGACTTCCTCTCCGAGCCGACGGTCGTGAACCGCAACTTCGTCTCCGCGGTGATGGGCTGGCTCACCGAGCGTCAGGCGCTCCTCGCGATCGAGGCGCGTACGATCGAGTCGCACCCGGTCTCGATGAGCGAGGACGACGTCTCGACGTTGTTCTTCCGCGTCGTCGTGCTCATCCCGCTGGCGTTCGTGTTCCTCGGCTTCGCCGTGTGGTGGAACCGGAGGCAATGACATGAGCGGGGCAATGACATGAGCCGCACCACGACCATCGTCTTGTCGATCGTCAACGCAGCCCTGTTCGCGTTCATCATGATCTACGAGCGCGACACGTTCTCGACGACCGAGACGGCAGGCCGCCGCGGTCAGGTGCTGGCCACGTTCCTCCGCGATCAGCTCGAGCGCGTGGAGCTGGTGCGCGGCGACGAGCCGCCGATCGTGCTGGTGCATTCGCCGCCGTCGGAAGACCTCGAGGAGGGCGAGCTCGATCTCGGCAGCTGGAGCGTTGCGGCGCCGATCGAGGCGGAGGCTGACGAGGACGCGGTCGACGAGCTGCTCGGCGCGCTCGAGTGGCTGAGCCCCGCCCGCACGCTCACCGACATCAGCGACGACGACCGCGAGCGCTTCGGGCTCACGCACCCGCGCTTCGTGGTGCGCTTCACGGTGCGCGGGCAGACCAGTGAGCTCTCGGTTGGCGGCGAGGCGCCCACCGGCGAAGGCATCTACGTCGCGGTAGCGGGCGAGCCGAACGCCCACGTGGTCGAGGCGTCGCTGACCGAGCAGCTCGACCACGACGTCGACCACTTCCGCAGCAAAGATCTCTTGCGCGACTTCTTCGCGAGCGACGCCCAGCGCCTCGAGCTCGAGGACGGCGAGGGTCCGCCGATCGTGCTCGCGCGCGACGGCGAGGTCTGGCAGCTCGAGGACGAGGCGCGCGGCTGGGCGAGCGCGGGGATCGTCGATGGCCTCTTGCGCGCGCTGCGCCAGCTCCGCGCGACGCGGTTCATCGCCGACGAAGTGGACGACCTCGGCCAGTACGGGCTCGACGATCCGTGGCGTCGGCTGACCGCGAGCCGCGCGGAGGACGCGAGCGGACGTCGCGAGGCGACGCTCGCGATCGGCGCCGCGTGCGGGGAGCACGAAGGCGAGCGCTACGCGCGCGTCGACGAGGGGCCGATCGTCTGCGTCGCCGACGACGACGTGAGCGACCTCGAAGTGGACCGCGCGTCGCTGCGCGAAGAGCGCCTCCTTCCGATCACGGACGACGCGATCGAGCGGATCGAGCTCACGGTGGGCGATCGAGAGCTCGAGCTTCGCCGCGAGGAGGCGGAGTGGCGCGTGATCGTCGGCGGCGACGAGGACGGCGAGCGCGCCGATGAGGAGGCGGTCGCCCAGTGGACCGGCGCCCTCCGCGAAGCGCGCGCCCTCGCGTTCGAGCCGATCGAGGGCGAGGCGGGCCACGCGACGAGCGCACCGCGCGCACGGCTGACGATCCATCGCAGCGATCGCGAGAGCTCGACGACGTTCCGGCTCGGCGAGCGGGTGGCGAGCGGCCCCGACGCCGGCGTGTGGGTCCGTCGCGGCGACGAGAACGCGGTCACGAGGTTTGCGCTCGACGTCGACGCGCTCTTCGACGTGCGCGCGATCCGGTTTGCGGACCGCCAGGTGATCGACGCGACGGCGTCGGAGGTGTCACGCATCCAGATCCGTGAGGGCACGAGCGAGCAGCGCGCGATCCGCGAGGGCGCGGAGTGGCGGCTCGAGGCGCCGATCGAGGCCGAGGCGGACCGCGTCGTGATCGGCGAGCTCACGCGCCGCTTCTGCTCGCTCGAGGCGGCGCGCTTCGAGGCGGAGGAGGCCCGCCCCGAGCATGGCCTCGCGTCGCCGAGCGCGCGCGTCGAGGTGGAGCTCTCCCCGGCCGAGGGCGAGGCGCGGACGATCGCGCTCGAGCTCGGCGGCGCCACGGTCGACGGTCGCTACGCGCGCGTGGCGGGTCGCCCGGCCGTGTTCGTGCTGGAGAACGCCACCGTCGATGCGCTGCTCACATCGCTGGTGAGCCGCGACCTCGTCGCGATGGACGTCTCGTCCCTCCGCGCGATCCGCATCGAGCGCGGCGCGGAGACGTTCGCGCTCACGCGCGAGGGCGACGGCTTCGTCCTCGCGGGCGGCGCCGCGGATCCGGACCGCGTGCGCTCGCTCGTCGACCGCCTCGGTACGATCCGCGCGAGCGGCGTGATCGAGATCGGACCGCCGACCCGCGAGCTCGCGACGCGCGTCGTCGGCACGCTCTCCGAGGGCGGCGAGGTCACGCTGACGATCGGCGAGCCGGAAGGCGAGGGCGACGACGCCTACGTCCCGCTCCGCAGCTCGGCGGTCGGCGTGACCTACCGCGCGCGGCCCGACGCGGTCGCCCCCATCGTCGGCTTCCACCCCTGAGCCGCGTCGTCGAGGCGCAGCGCGGCTCGCGCGCTGCGCCCTGATCCGATCACGGCCGGGTGAACGGAGCGAACGACCAGTCGCTCGCTACGCCGTTGTTGCCCGATCCCATGTGCGCCGTCCGGTGCACCGACGTGGTGCCGGTGACGCTCGAGACGTCGAGCGGCGCCGGGTTGAACACGCCGCACGCGGGCGCCATGTCGGCGCGCCCGGCCACGTTGTTCTGCTCCTCGTAGTCGACGAAGTTCGAGCAGCCAGCCAGATCGCACGTACCGTCGCAGATCACCGTCCAGCCCGTGCGCCCGGGATCCCAGCAGATCGCGCCGACGTAGATCTCGCCGGGGAGCAACGAGCTGTTCGTGTCGCGGAGGCGCAGGATCCCCATCGGGCCGATCATCGTGCCGGCCGGGAACGTGAAGTGCAGGGGCGCGGTCGTGGTGCAGTTGTGATGGGTGACCACCTCGACCCCGCCGATGTCCTGCGTGCACGCGGCGATGTTCTGGATCTCGATGTAGTCGAAGCCGGGTCCGTCACCGCCGTTGAGCTCGTGGATCCGGAGGAAGGACGGACCGCACGGCATCGTCCCGCAGTATCCGGTGGTGCAGGCGCCCGTCGCGCAGTCGCTCGGCGAGGTGCAGCGCTGCAGATCCGCGCAGCGCGCGCACGAGGTCGCCCCGCCGCAGTCGACGTCGCTCTCACCCCCGTTGCGCACGCCGTCCGTGCACGTCGGCGCCTGACAGAGCCCGCCCGTGCACACGCTGCTCAGGCAGTCGCGGGCGAGCGCGCACGTGAGCCCGGTGCCGCACCCGAGGCAGCTCCCGCCGCCGCAGTCGACGTCGGTCTCCGCCCCGTTGAGGATGCCGTCGCCGCACCCCGGCGCGTTGCACTGCATCGTCGTTCCGTCGCAGAGCATCGAGGCACAATCCGAGTTGCCCGCGCACGTCCGGCCGGGCGCGCAGCGGGGGCAGGTCGCGCCGCCGCAGTCCACGTCCGTCTCGTCCTGGTTCAACACGCCGTCCGCGCAGCTCACGCAGACCCCGCTCTCGCAGATCCCCGACGCGCAGTCGGACGCCGCGCCGCACACGCGGCCGGTCGGGCAGCCGGCGCACGCGCTCCCCCCGCAGTCCACGTCCGACTCGTCTTGGTTCATCACCCCGTCGGCGCAGCTCACGCAGGCGCCGCTCTCGCACGCGCCGCTCGCGCAGTCGGATCCGGACGCGCACATCAACCCGTCTGCGCATCCCGCGCAGAGCGCTCCGCCGCAGTCCACGTCGGTCTCGTCACCGTCCATCAGGCGGTCCATGCACGAGACGCACATCATCATGACGCAGCGCAGGCCCGTGCAGTCCGCGTCGATCTGGCACACGGACCCGTCGCGGCACGGCGCGCAGATCGACCCGCCGCAGTCGACGGCCGTCTCGTCCTGGTTCTGCACGCCGTCGTTGCACGCGGGGATGGTGCACACGCGCATCGAGCAGATCTGGCTGACGCAGTCGTCGTGGCGCTCGCACGCGTACTCGCCGTCGCAGCGCGGACAGATCGGGCCACCGCAGTCGATGTCCGTCTCCTCCGCGTTCATCACGTCGTCGTCGCACGTGCTCATCGTGCACATGCCGGCGCGGCATCGGTCGCTGATGCACTGGTCGTCCGAGGTGCACGGCTGCCCGCCGCCGCAGAGGTTGCAGTCGCCTCCGCAGTCGACGCCGGTCTCCTCGCCGTTGCGCACCCCGTCCATGCAGTTTGCGACGAGACAATGCCCGCGGTTGCACACCGCGCTGATGCAGTCGGCGTTGTCGAGGCAGATCAGGCCGTCGTCGCAGGGGGGGCACGAGCCTCCGCAGTCGACGTCGGATTCGTCGCCGTCGTGGACGTCGTCGTCGCACATCAGCATCGGCGGGCCGGCGTCGGGGGCACCCGCGTCGGTGCCGGGGCCCGCGTCGATGGGGGCGATGGTGCCGTCGTCACACGCGGAAAGGAGCGCGACGAGCGCCGCGCAAGTAAGAGCTCGATGGTTCATCGGGGATAGTGGAGCGCGGGATCGCCGACGGATCAACCGCTCACCGCAATAGCGAGGCGTAGTGCGCCAGTCGAGCGGCGGGCTCGTGTTGCGAGCGCCGCGTGATCACGCGCAGGAAACCCGGGCTCAGGAGGGGACCCGGGCTCAGTCCGCGTCGGGCGGCTCCATGCCGGGAGGCCACTCGAGGATCTCGTGGCCGCGGTACTCGAGCATGCCGTTCGAGACGTTGAAGCCGGCGCCGCTCACGCGCGTGAAGCGCGCGCGGACCTTCACCTTCGCGCCGACGTTGAAGTCGGTCGGGATCGGAAGGATCCCCGACTCCGGATCCGGCGGCACGTATCGACCACGCTCGGCGAGCTCGCGCGCCTCGTCGATCTGCGCCTGGTTCTCCGCGTAGCCGGCCAGCATGATGCGCTCCTCGCTGTCGTCGGGCTCGCGCACGTCCGAGATCCAGAGGTGCGGCGCGGCCGGCGGATCGCAGGTGCGACCCTCGGGGCACTCCGGCGGCTGGTAGATCTCGACGATGTACCCGGTCAACGAGACGTCCGTGTCCATCGTGGTCGCGCCGCGTCGGCGGACGCCGTAGACGCTGAACGAGCCGTCCGCGTACTCCACCTCGTGCGGCGGCGGAGGAAGCGTCGGCACCTCCGGCAGGCTCGGGTTCACGTCGGGGAGGCGCTCGATCGTCAGATCCGAGGCCGGCTTCTCGCCGCAGCCTGCGAGCGCGCACACGCACGCGGCGAGCGTGAGGGACCGCCATCGAAGGGGGATCATGCAGCTTCGTCGGGCTGGGGCTGTGAGCATCATCCGTCCGTCCATCCGTTTGGTGGCGGCGACGCTACCACGTCCTTTTGAGATTCGTCCCCCTAACCGAACCGGGGTGCTCAGCGACCGCCCGGGCGGCAGGCGGGTCCCGCGCCCCGCGCGGCGGCCGCCCGCACGCTCGCCGGGGTCGACTCGCGGGCCGCGATCCGGGAGGCATCCTCGCGGGTCGAGCCCCCGAGCCGGAGCGCCACCACCATCGCGAGGGCGGCGACGTCGACGTCAGGTGCCCACGCGTCGGGCCGGATGCCGCGCCGGAGCACCGTGAGGACGTCCTCGCCCGCTTCGGGCACGCAGAGCTCCGCCGCGTAGCGCAGGGCCGCGACGGTGACCCGCGGCCACTCGTCGTCGTCGCTCATGCGCGCGCGGACGAGCGGCGCTGCGGCGCGGTCGCCGGCGCGGGTCAGCGTCCCGATCGCGGCGGCGCGGACGAGCGCCGAGCGATCCCGGACCGCGCGCCGCACGACGGGGAGCGCCTCGGTCCGCTGGAACAGGCCTTCGACGGCAGCGGCGCGCACCATGGGCCAGGCGTCCTCGCGCGCCGCGTTCGCGAGCGCGTCGGTCGCCTCCGCGTCGGACGCGAGGATCCGGATGGCCTCCACGCGGACCCGCGCGGTCTCATCCGCCAGCGCGGCCCGGGCGACCGCACCTCGCACGTTCGATTGACGCCGGGCCAACGCCTCGACCGCCGCCGCGCGGAGCATCCACTCCTCGGCCTGGCCCGCGACCTCGGCGAGCCACGCGTCGCCCTCGGGGTCCGCGCCGATCTCGCGACCCGCGCGGACGAGCCGCCAGCGATCCTCGAACCGCTCGGCGCGCCGCGCCGCGGCCACCCAGCGCGCGGCGCTCACGTCGCGTCGCGTGGCGCTCCGCGAGGCGAGGCCGAGCGCGGCCGACGCGTACGCGCCGACGGGAGGCTCGGCCTCCGCCCACGCCGCGTAGGCCGCCGCGCCGTCCTCCTCGTGGGCTCGCGCCTCGCGCGCCAGCGCCTCGGCCAGCCCGACGCGCAGCGCGGGTCGTTCGCTCCCTCCGTCGGTGCCCATCGCGCGGAGGAGCGCCGGCACGGCGACGCTCGCCGGCTGGTGCACCAGCGGACCCACCGCCTCGTCGCCGCGCGGCGCGGGCTCGAGCACGCGATCCGCGAGGAGCTCGGCCCCCGCCTCGATCGTCCCGAGCGCCTCGAGCGCCTGCGCCCGCACCTCCGGCGCGTCGTCCCGCGCGGCGAGCGCGAGCCCGTCGAGCCCACCCGCCCAGTCGTGCCGCGCCGCGTTGGCGAACACGCGCGTGGCACGGCGGTGTCCCAGCGTGTCGAGGCGCTCCCAGCTCGGCAAGAGAGCTTGCACCGCCGGCTCGCCGAGGCCGAGCAACAGGCGCGCCGCCTCCTCGCCGTTGCTCCCGCCGCTGACGATCATGTTCACGAGCGCGTCGATACCGCCCCCGAAGTCGAGCTCGGTGTACGCCTCCACCTCCGCGAAACCTGTATGGATGGAATCCTCGTTGCGACCGCCGTACGCGGTGTCGAGCACCAGGCTCGCGCAGCGCCAGGACAGGGGCGCGGGGGGCACGACCCAGTAGCGCTCGCCCGCGTGCTGCCCCGCGTCCTCCGGCATGTCCACCCGGATCCGCGCCCCGTCGTCCCCGACCAGCCAGAAGCCGCGCGGGCGGCCGAGCGTGCCGCGCACCGTCCCGGACGGCGCCACCGTGACCGCGAGCGCACGGATGGGGAAGCGCGCGTTCCACTGGAACGTCACGAACTCCTGGACGCCGGGGCCGCCGCGGCCCTCCGCCCAGAACGTCGCCGGGTCTCCGTCGACGAGCGCGCGGGGTGGGGCGAGCGCCTCGAGCGCGGACTCCGGCTCGTCCGCGACGCCGGAGGTGCTCGACGCGCCCCGCGCCTCGAGCCCCGCGATGAGCGGCGCGCCGGTCGGTCCCGGCGAGTCGCGGGTCGCCACGACGCGGGGGTCGGCGTCGGCGCCCGTGACCCGCCGCAGCACCACCGGCCGAAGCCTCCCCGCCGCGGGGTCGTACGCGCGACCGAGCAGCACCGTCTCGCTCGACCCGCACACGTCGACGCCCTCGCGCCGCACGCCGGTCAGCACGTCGGGGCGTCCATCTCCCGTGCGATCCTCCACGCTGATGACGCTCGCGATGCGCTCGCCAGGATCGCCGTGGAGGTCGGTGCGGCCGCTGAAGAGAACGGTGGGAGCGCCTCGCTCGACCCCGATGAGCGCGACGGTCTCGGTGTCCGAGCCGGCGACGCGCAGGATCGCGAGGCGGTGATCGGGCGCGACCTCGACGACCTCCAGCGCGGCGGAGCTGCCGTCGGCTCGCAAGGTGTGTTGCGACTGTCGACCTTCGCGCGACAGCTCGATCGAGAGCGCGTCGTCGCGCCGCTCGACGGAGACGCGGGTGCTGCGCGCGGGATGTCCGACCTCGACCTCGGCGCTGAAGGGGAGGGCGCCCGGGCCTGGCGGCGGAGCCGGCGGGGCCGTGGGAGGCTGCGCGCGCCCCGGCGCGGCGATCGCGGTGAGGAGGGCGAACGCGACGACCCGAGCGGCCGAGCTCGTGGTTCGAGGAGGACCGGGACGGCAAACGACGCGCCGAAGGAGCGAGCGCGCCGGCGAGGTGACCAGGCAGTCCAACGTGGGCGGAGTATATGGGCAGCGCGAGGGCGGTCCAGCGCGTCAGACCGGGCCGAGCGACGCGCTCGCGAACAGCTCGCCGAAGCGGCCGCCGCGCTCGCGCAGCTCGCGGGGCGCGCCGCTCTCCACGATGCGTCCGCCTTCCAGCACGACGACCCGGTCGGCGCGGCGGATCGTGCTCCATCGGTGGCTGACCACGATCACCGTCTTGTCACCGAGGAGCGACTCGATCGTCGCGGCGATCGCGCCCTCCGTCGGACCGTCGAGCGAGGACGTCGCCTCGTCGAACACCAACACCGGCGCGTCGCGGTAGAGCGCGCGCGCGATGCAGATGCGCTGGCGCTGCCCGCCGGACAGATCACGCCCCGCCTCGGCGATGCGCCCGTCCAGGCTCAGCCGCTCCAGCAGCTCGCTGGCCCCGGCGCGGCGGAGCGCGTCCTCGGCGCGCGCGCGGTCGGGCGTCGAATCGCTCAGCGCTACGTTCGCGAGGAGGGTGTCCGCGAACAGCAACGGATCCTGCGTCACCCAGGCGAACTGCGCGCGCCAGCTCCGGAGGGATGCCGCCTCGAGGGACACCCCGTCGATGCGGACATCGCCGCGATCCGCACGCAGGAGGCCCAGCATGATCGCCACGAGCGTCGACTTTCCTTGCCCACTCGATCCGACGATGGCCAGGGACGTCCCGGCCTCGAGCGACAGATCGAGCCCATCGAGCACCGGCTCGCCCTCGCGGTAGGCGAACGACACGTCGCGGAGCGTGAGCCCTTCGCGCATGCGCGGGAGCGCGCGTCCCTCGTCGCGCGCCTCCGTCCTGAGGGCGAGCAGCTCATCGATGCGCGCCTGCGCGGCGAGCCCTCCCGCGAGGCTCCCCACCGACGCGCCCATCGACTGCACCGGGCCATAGAGGAGGAAGAGCGCGGCGAAGAACGACACGAAGTCTTGCGTGCTCAGTGTGCCCGCGACGACCCGCTGGTGCGCGACGGCGAGCGTGATCGCGATGGCGACGGCCCCCAGTAACCGCACCCAGGGTCCGCCGCTCGCGCTGACCTGCTGCGCCCGAGCGTGCGCGTCCCGCAGCGTCGCGCTCGCCGCGGCGAACGCGCGCTCGGCCAGGTCCTCGGCCCCGTACGCGACGACGACCGGCGCTGCGCTCGCGAGCTCCGCCGCCGCGCCGCTCACGTGGCCGAGCTGCTCGTGCGAGCGACCGTGGGCGGCGCGGGCGCGCCGGTTGTTCCAGTAGACGACGACCCCGATCGGCGGGAGCCCGACCAGCGCGACCGCGCCGAGGACCGGATCGATGGAGACCGCGAACGACACGAGCCCGACGAACGTGAGGCCCTGGAAGACGAGCACGGTGGCCGTGTAGGCGACGAGACGCTCGACGTGAGCCGCGTCGTGGGTGATTCGCGCCGCGATCTCGCCCTGACGGCGGTACGTCCAGCTCCCGGGCGGGGTGCCGAGGAGGTGCGCATACATCCGCCGACGGAGGTCGTCGGAGACCGATGCGCCGAACCGGGAGGTGAGCGATTGTTGTCCGTAGGCGGCCAGCGCCCTAGCCACGACGACGGCGAGCAGAGCGGCCGCTAGGGTGGCCAGGCGCGCTTCGCCAGACCCCAGCGCGGCGAGAGGGCCGAGCGCCGCGTCCTCGCGCGCGATGAGGAGCGAGGCCAACGGTCCGAGCAGGAACGCGAACGCGATCGTCGTCGCGACCCCCACCGCGCCACACGCGATCGCCGCGAGTGCGAGCCCGGCACGGGGTCGCGCGAACGCGACTATGGTCGACAAGGTAGACATGTCCTCGGCGGCTCGCTAAAAGGCGCCTCCAACCTTCCGATCGCGGATCGTCCCCCCGCGGCGGAACGCACCCATAAGTAGAACCATGGCAGAGGGCAAATCGAAGAGCCGCTCGAGCAAGAGCGGCTCGCGCGCCTCCAGCTCGAAGGGTGGCTCCCGCCCGACCCAGGGTGGCAGCGCTGCGCCCAAGCGTTCACGACGTGGCACGTCGCCTGCTTCGTCTTCGTCTTCCAAATCGGCCCGCGCCGCGGAGAGCCCTTCGTCCACGAAGAGCTCGAGCGGCCGGCGCGCGGCTCCGGCTTCCGAGCGGAAGAAGGAGAGCGCGACGGAAGCGGAAGGGAGCGAGAAGGTGATGGCGAAGCAGGCGCGCAAGCGCGCTACGGAACGAGCGGAGGAGCCGGCGGACGACGAGCCGAAGCGCTCCCGTGAGTCGGACGACGACGAGGACGAGTTCGAGGAGAACGACACGGTCCGGATGGTCGACAAGCACTCGCGCCTCGACGGGACGATGGAGCCCGACCTCAAGCAGCTCGAGGACGCGGAGGCCGAAGCGAAGAAGGCGCTCAAGGAGTTCGAGCGCCAAGGCGGCGGCGACTCCACGCTGAGCAAGTACTTCCGCGAGATGGCGCACCACCGCGTGCTCACCCCGCAGGAGGAGATCGAGGCGGCGCAGGAGGTCGAGCGCCTCGAGATCGCGTACTGGGAAGCGCTGTTCGCGTACCCCGCGGCGTTCGAGACCGTCGCGGTCGTCGTCGAGCACTACGTCGTCGAGGAGCCGCTCGCCGAGCTCGCCACGCTGCGCAAGCTCGCGAAGAGCGCGACGCGCGGGAAGCTGGGCAAGAAGTCGCAGGAGCGCTGGGACGGCGTGGTGAGCGCGGCGTCGGCCAAGCTCCGCATCCTGGACTCGGACCGCATCTTCGTGAACCAGTCCGACAAGGCGGTTCACCGTCTCGCGGGCGACTTCGCGGTCGACCGCGATCTGCTCGGCGAAGAGGTCCGCATCACGCCGGCGTTCCGCAAGTACCTCAAGGGCGTCGAGCAGGCGTGCCAGGCGCAGCAGCGCGCGAAGAATCGCTTCGTCGCGGCGAACCTCCGCCTCGTGGTGAGCATCGCGCGCCGGTACAACCGCGGCCGCCTCCCGCTCATCGACCTGATCCAGGAGGGCAACATCGGCCTCATGAAGGCGGTGGAGCGCTTCGATCACAACCGCGGCTATCGCTTCAGCACCTACGCGTCGTGGTGGATCCGCCACGCGATCAGCCGCGCCCTCGCCGACAAGGGCCGCGCGGTGCGCATCCCGGTCCACATGCTGGACACGTACAATCGCGTTGCGCGTGCCACCCAGGCCATCGCGACGCGGACCGGCAAGGAGCCCAGCCCCGAGGAGCTCGAGAAAGAGACCGGCATCGCGGCCGACAAGCTCGAGAAGATCAAGGGCTACTGGGCCGAGACGCCGTTCTCCCTCGACCGCCCCGTCAACGACGAGGACGGCCGGAAGTTCATCGACTTCCTCGAGCAAGAGAACGTCCCGACTCCGTACGAGCAGCTCGTCAGCAAGAACTGGGGCGAGGAGCTCCGGCGCTTGCTCGGCACGCTGACGCCGATGGAGGCGCGCATCCTCCGGTGGCGCTTCGGGCTCGACGACGAGGACGAGCTCACGCTCAAGGAGATCGGCGACAAGTACAATCTCTCGCGAGAGCGTATCCGCCAGCTCCAGGAGCAGGCGCTCGCGAAGATCCGCCGGCAGATCAAGGAGTAGGCGGTCAGGGAGTCGCGGTCCGCTCGCTCTCGGCGGTGCTGCGCCCGCGGGGGTAGAGGCGGGCCGCCAGCGCGCGCGCGACGTCGTCGGCGAGCGCGCGGGCCTGGCCCTGGCGTCCGCGCACGTCGTTCGCGAGGAAGCTGAACGCGTAGACCTGCTCCGGCGTCGGGCCGAGCACGTAGCCGCTCAGCGCGATCACGGCGGCGAGCGTCCCCGTCTTCGCGCGCACGATGCGCGGAGCCGGCAGGTCGCGCAGGCGATTTTCGAGCGTCCCGTCGACGCCTCCGATCGCGAGCGACGACACGAGCTCGTGGCCGATCGTCGGGTCGCGGTACGCCTCGCGCAACAGGCGCGCGAGGTCGCGCGGCGCCACGCGGTTTCCTTCGAACAGGCCGGACCCGTTCACGATCTCGACGCCGTCGCCGACGCCGATCGTGGCCAGCGTCTCGCGCAGCGCCGCGATCGAGTCGTCGGAGCTCCCCGGCCGATGGCGCTCCGCGCCCATGACCCGGAACAGCATCTCCGCCACGAAGTTGTCGCTGTGCTTGCCGAGCGCGTGGATCAGCTCGGAGACCGGCTCGCTCTCGTGCGAGCCGAGGAGCGCCGCGTCGCTCGGCGTGGAGCCGATCTCCACGCGCTCGCCCACTTCGACGCCCTGCGCGCGCAGCGCGTCCGCGAACACGTAGCCGACCCACGGGAGCGGGTCCTCGATCCGCCGTGGGTACGACGCGCCGCGCACGCCGAGCGGGATCGTCCCCGAGAGGCGCAAGATCATGTGCGCATCTCCGGGTCGCTGATCCGCGATCACGTTCGGCGCGCCGCTCGCCGACGTGGTGCAGCGGTTGGTGAGCTGGAAGTAAGGCGCTCCCAACAGATCGATGATCGCGGGCGCGCCCGCCTCGCTGCCCGGCCGCACACGCAGCACGTACGAGTTGCGGTCGACAGCGACGGCGGAGATCGGAGCGCGGAACGTCGCCGTCTCGTCGGGTTGCTGCTCGAACGCGTTGGGCAGCGTCTGAGCGTCGAAGTACGTCGCGTCGACGATCACGTGTGACGCGCGCCGCGCCCCCGCGAGGTGGACCTCGCGCGCGAGCTCGTTGAGATCGCCGTAGCTCAGCCGCGGATCGCCGTAGCCACGGATCACGATCCCGCCGTCGATGCGGCCGCCTTCCAGATGCCCGTACGCCGCCGTGCGCATCGTGAACTGCGGGCCGAGCCGCCGGAGCGCCGCGTACGCGGTGAGCAGCTTCTGGTTCGACGCCGGGTTCATCGGCACCTCGGCGCGGTGCGAGAAGAGCGCCTGGCCCGTGTGCACGTCGACCACCGCGATGCCCACCCGATCGCTCAGTCCGGACGACGAGACGAGGCCGGACAGCGTCTGCTCGATCGACTGCGCGCGCGCGCCACCGGGAACCGAGACGAGAACGAGGAGCGCGAAGAAGAGCGCGGACGCGTGCGAGGCGCGCATGCCTCGGACCGTAGCCTCCGAGGGGGAAGGTGCGCCAGCGCGAGGCGGTGGTAGGTTGCGTGCCCCATGATCCTCCGCGACCCGGTGCACGGGCTCATCGCGTTCGAAGGTCCGGACGAGCCCGTGGTCACCGCGCTCTTGAGGGCGCGCGAGGTGCAGCGCCTTCGGCGCGTGCGTCAGCTCGGGCTGACGAGCCTCGTGTTTCCGGGCGCGGAGCACTCGCGCTTCGCGCACGCGGTGGGGACCGCGCACGTCATGGTGAAGCTCATCCAGCACGTGCGCGATCGCGAGGCCTCGCTCGGCGAAGATCAGCGGCTCGACGCGGAGGCGGAGCGCGACGCGCTCGCGGCGGCGCTCCTGCACGACCTCGGGCACGGGCCCTTCTCGCATCTGTTCGAGGAGGTCATCGGCGGCTCTCGCCATCACGAAGAGTGGACATGGGCGATCCTGCGCGATCCCGAGACCGACGTGCACGCGGAGCTCGAGCAGCTGGGCGCGGGGACGGCGGAGCGCGTGGCGCGCTTGCTCGAGGGCGAGCACCGCATCGGATGGCTCCCGAGCACGGTGTCGGGGACGATCGACGTCGATCGGTGCGACTACCTCTTGCGCGACAGCCACATGACGGGCGCGCGCTACGGGCTCTACGACCTCGACTGGCTGCAGCGCGCGCTCGTGTTCGCGCAGCTCGAAGGTGAAGGCGAGGTGCTCGCGATCGAGGGCCGCAAGGGCCTGCCCGCGGCCGAGAGCTTCTTCCTCGCGCGCCAGTTCATGTACGGGCAGGTCTATCACCACAAAGCCACGCGCGCGGCGGAGTGCCTCATCCGAGCGACGTTCATCCGCCTCGCCGAGGTCATCCGTGACGGCGCGCCGCCCGAGGGAACGCCAGACGCCATGCGCGCTGCGATCCTCGGCGAGCCGCTCTCCGTCGAGCAGTACCTCGACCTCGACGACCCGATGCTCATGAGCGCGTTCTTCGCGTGGGAGCGCGCCGCCGATCCGCTCCTCGCCGATCTCGCGGCCCGGCTGCGCCACCGTCGGCTCCCCAAGACGCTGCCGCTCCCCGACGGCCCCGAGGATCGCCCCCGCTGGATCGAAGCGCGCGATCGCGCGGCCGAGATCGCGCGCGCGCATGGGCTGCGCGACGACCTCTGGGTGTGGCTCGACGAGCCGGCGGACACCTCGTACACCGAGCCGCCCGACGATCCGCGCGCGGGGCTGTGGGTCGTCTTGCGACACCAACCGCTGCGCCGGCTCGGCGACGTCTCGTTCCTGTTGCGGCAGCTGAAAGACCAGACCATCGTCCGGCCCCGCCTCGTCTTCCCCGAAGAGATCCGCGAGGACGTCGAGCGCGCGGTGGAAGGGCTCCTCGCATGAAGCACATCGCGTTTACGTGCCTCGCGGCCCTCACGCTCGTCCCGATCGGCGCGTCGATCGCGCGGGCGGACGCTCCCACCGTCGACGTGACGCTCGCGCCGTGGGCCTCGCGCGACGGGACGGATCGACCGTACCGCTACGTGGTCGGCCTCGACGCACGCGCGGACGGCGAGCTCGAGGTGCTCACCGATCGTCGCGCGATCTCATTCGAGGTACGCGCCACCGAGGGCCGCCGCGCGCGGCGCTACACGTGCCGCCACCCTCGGACCCCGCGCACCAGCGAACGCGGCGAGCATCGCCGCGCGGCTCGCGAGGTGAGCTGGACCGAGTGGGTCGACGTCCGGATGTACTGCACCGGCCGCGCGCTCTCCGCGCTCGAGGGCGGGGCGGAGCTCACGCTCGTCTACGGATGGCGGCGCCCCTCGCGCACGCGGTGGACGGCGCGCCTCGCGCCCGAGACGGGTCGCCGCGCCCGCGTATCGGTGCGTGACGCGGTGGGGGGCGCGAGCTCCGCCGCGCTCACGGTAGCGCCTCGCGAGAGCGCGAGCGGGACGGTCCGCGTCGGTGCCACGGACGAGACGCTCGGCCCGGCGCCGATCCGCGTCGAGCTCTCCTCGCGCACCGCGCGCTCCGAGCGCGGGCTCACGTTCCGCGTCGCCGTCCGCGCCGTCGAGGGGACCGAGCGCCTCTACGTCCGCCCCGACGCCTACGGCTTCATCGTCGTGACCCCCACCCGCACCGTGCGATGCCGCGTCGCGCGCGGAGGAGGCCGACCTCCCGCCGATCTGTTCACCCGCGCCACCACCCGCTCGGGTCCCGTCTCTCTCCTCGACGTCAGCTACTTCTGCCCCGACGACACGTTCCGAGAGGCGGGGCTCTACGAGGTGCGACCCAAGCTCCGGCTCGATCACAGCGGCGAGGAGTGGAGCCTCCACGCGGTGACGGGCCGCTTCCTCGGACCCCCGGCCACCATCCGTATCCTCTCGAGCCCGGATGGCTATACCCCGCAGACCGTCCCCGAGCGCGCGGGCGATGCAAGCTGAGCGACAGACGCGTACGATCGCGCTCGTGGCGCTCGCCGCTTCGCTCCTCGCCCTCGCGCTGGCCGGCTACGCGCTCTACGCGCAGCAGCAGGCCGAGGATCGATTGCGCGCGATCGGTGAGGATCTGCAACGTTCGCTGACGCCAGCGCTCCCGATGCAGGGACCGCCCCCCGGCCTCGATCCGGATCCGACCTGATGCCGAAGATCCTCGTCGTCGACGATCAACGCAACATGCGCACCACGCTCACCATGATGCTGCGGAGCGCGGGCTACGACGTCTCGGACGCGGCGGACGGCGACGAGGCGTGCGAGCGCGCGCTCGCCGACGGCTACGATCTGGTGCTCACCGACCTCAAGATGAGCGGCAAGGACGGCATCGAGGTCCTGCGTCGGATCAAGCAGGAGGCGCCGCTCACCGAGGTCATCGTGATGACCGCCTACGGCACGATCGAGTCCGCCGTCGAGGCGATGCGGATCGGCGCGCACGACTACATCCAGAAGCCGTTCTCCGAGGAGGAGCTCCTCATGCGTGTCCAGCGCGCGGTGGAGAAGCGCCAGCTCGCCGGCGAGATGAGCGTGATGGCGGCGGAGTTCCGCGAGCGCTACCAGTTCGAGAACATCATCGGTCGCTCGAGCGGCGTCCGCGACGTGCTGGGTCGGATCATCCGTATCGCGCCGACCGACACGACCGTGCTCATCACCGGCGAGAGCGGGACCGGCAAGGAGCTCGTCGCGCGCGCCATCTGCGCGAACTCGCTGCGCGCCGACAAGCCGTTTGTCAGCGTCAATTGCGCCGCGATCAGCGAGACGCTCCTCGAGAGCGAGCTCTTCGGCCACGTCCGCGGCGCGTTCACCGGCGCGGTGGCCGGGCGCAAGGGTCTCTTCGAAGAGGCCAACGGCGGCACGTTCTTCTTCGACGAGATCGCCGAGACGCCCACGAGCTTTCAAGCCAAGTTGCTCCGGGCGATCCAGCAGGGCGAGATCCGCCGCCTCGGTGACAACAAGCCTATCCATGTCGACGTGCGTGTGATCGCGGCCACCAACCAGGACCTCCAAGAGGCGATCGCGAACAAGCGCTTCCGGCAGGATCTCTTCTATCGCCTCGCCGTCGCGCGGTTCGTCCTGCCGCCGTTGCGCGAGCGTCGTGAGGACATCCCTTTGCTCGTCGAGCACTTCATCAGCGACTTCAACCGGCGCATGGGTCGCAACGCCACACTGGGCGACGACGTGATGGACTACCTCAGCCGGTACGAGTACCCGGGGAACGTCCGCGAGCTGGAGAACATGTTGGAGCAGGCGGTCGCGCTCACCGTCGACGGTCGCATCAAGCTCGACGACATCATCCCGCCCGAGGCCCGGGAGGCGCACGACGCGGCGGGGGGGGCGGCCGAGGGCGAGACGCTCCAGACCATCATCGATCGGGCAGAAAAAGAGGCGATCGAGCGCGTGCTCCGGCAGGTCGAAGGCAACCGTGAGCGCGCGGCCGAGGTGCTGGGGCTGAGCTCCACCACGCTCTGGCGAAAGATGAAGCGCCTCCAGGTGGACTGACTCGCGCGTAGGCCGGGATTTCAGTTCTGCAAGGCGCGCCGTGCAGGGGCGCAGGGTCCGGGGGTGACTTGGACCCGCATCGGGAGGCCCCTGCTCGGGCACGCCCATTGCATTTTCCCTCGATGCCCCATGAGCCTTCGGATCCTCATCGTGGATGACGAGACGAACGCGAGACGAAGCCTCGCGATCAGCCTCAAGCTCGCCGGCCACCGCGTGCACGACGCGGCGGACGGCTATGCGGCCTTGGCGGTCCTGGAGAGCGATCCGATCGACCTCGCGCTCGTCGATCTGATGATGCCCGACATGAGCGGCCTCGAGCTGGCTCGTCAAATCAACGTGCGGCATCAACACGTGCGCGTGGTGCTCGTGAGCGCTTATCACCTGTCGAAGCGCCAGCTCGAGCGCATGGACTGCGGCGCGATCGGGTTCGTGCCGAAGCCGTTCGAGATGGACGAGCTACTCGCGTTCATCGAGCGCAAGTCGGTCCCGCCGTCGGTCGAGATCGAAGCCGAAGCCGTCAACGGCTGAGGAGCGTCGCCTAGACCCTCGCGACGGAGATCGCGACGGGTTGATCGACGCCCTCGAACCCGACCTCGACCCTCGTCGCTCCTCGACGATACTCCGGCATCGCCTCGTCCCGCCGAGGGCCAATCTCGCGCCCGATCATCGACGCTGAACCCATCGCGATCTCCGTCGCGAGGGTCTAGCTCGCGTCTTCGCGACTGAGCCCGAGCGAGCGCATCTTCTTGTGCAGGTTCGTGCGCTCGACGCCGAGCAGGCTCGCCGCTTTGGACACGTTCCAGTCGCACTCGTCGAGCGTGTCCTTGATGTAGCGGCGCTCGGCATCGTCGCGGAACTCGCGCAGGGTAGGGCGTGGACCATCGCCGGACGGCCGCGAAGGCGGAGCGCTGCCCGGCGCGCTCGACGGCGCCGCGGCGCGCGCGAGCTTCCCGTCCTCTGGCAGATCGGCGGTGGTGATGCGGTCGCCGCTCAGGATCGCCATGCGTTCGACCACGTTCTTCAGCTCGCGGACGTTCCCGGGCCAGCTCTTGCGCGAGAGGTGATCGAACACCACCGGGTCCACCGGCTTGTCGCGCAGACCGTTCTCTTTGGAGAACGCCTCGAGGAACGACTTCGCGAGCTGGGGGATGTCCTCGGCGCGCTCGCGCAGCGACGGGCTGCGGAGTGGGATCACGTTGAGGCGGAAGTAGAGATCCTCACGGAACGTTCCGTCGGCCACCGCCGCCTCGAGGTCCTTGTTCGTCGCCGCGACCACCCGCACGTCGACGGCGATCGGCTTCTCGCTGCCGACGCGCGTGATCTCGCCCGACTGCAACGCGCGCAGCACCTTGGCCTGCGCGTTGAGGCTCATGTCGCCGATCTCGTCGAGGAACAACGTCCCGCCGTCGGCGAGCTCGAAGAACCCCTTGCGCTGCGCCTGCGCGCCGGTGAACGCGCCCCGCTCGTAACCGAAGAGCTCGCTCTCGATCAGCTCGCTCGGGATCGCCGCGCAGTTGACCTTGATGAAGGGCTGGTCCTCGCGCGTGCTGAGCCGATGCAGCGCCCGCGCGATGAGCTCCTTGCCGGTGCCGCTCTCTCCGCCGATGAGCACGCGGCCCTTGGTCGGCGCCACCTTCTCGATCTGTTGAAACAGCGCGCGCATCACCGGGCTCTCGCCGATCATCTCGTAGCGCCGCTCCGACTCGCGCCGCAGGCGCAGCACCTCGTGCTCGAGGCGGCGCGTCTTCAGCGCGTTTCCCACGCGGACGAGCACCCGGTCGCGATCGAGCGGCTTCTCGAAGAAGTCGGTGGCGCCCGATTGCACCGCCTGCACCGCCTCCGCGACGCTCGCGTGACCCGAGATCATCAACACGACGAGCGTCGGATCGGACTCGCGGAGCCGACTGAGCGCCTCGAGCCCGCTCATCTTGGGCAGGCGCACGTCCAGGATCACGAGGTCGATCCCGCCCGCCGCCACGCGCTCGAGGCCCGCCTCCGCCGTCTCCGCTTCTTCGACGTCGTACCCCTCACCCTCGAGGACCATCCGCAGCGTGCGGCGGATGTTGCGCTCGTCGTCGACGACCAGGATCGTGGAAGCCACCTTGCGTCCTCAGCCCGTTCCGGCCGCCGCTCCGACCGCCGCGTGCACCGCGCGGCACGCGTCGTCGACCGCCGCCTCCTCGATGAGCGCGCTCCACCGGAGGGGCGCCGTCGCGACCTCGAGCGGCGCGATGCCCGCGCGCGATAGCGCATCGAGCGCCCTCGCCATCACCCCAGGCTGCCTCCCGAGGTCCGGCGCGACGACCGAGACCGCGCCGAGGCCCTCCTCGAGCTTGCCCGACGATCGCAAGGTCTCTTGCGCCTTCGCCCACTCCGGCCCGCTCCGCTGTACCCAGATGCGCGCTCCGCGCTCGTCGCTGCTCGTGTGGATGACCGGCAGCCCGCTCGCGTCCGCCTGCCCGAGCGCCGCGACCAGCCCGTCGGGGGGCAAGGCGATGCGCGCGAGGTCCTTGCGTCCCACCACCGCGGCCCCACCGGATCCGCCTCCGTCGTGGACGACCGTCTCTTTGCCGGGTGCGAACGTCGAGCGCGCGTGGATCGCGATGCGCGCGCGTCGCGCGAACTCCACCGCCGTCGAGTTCAGCACCTTCGCACCCGCCTCCGCCATCTCCTGCATCTGCTCGTACGTGAGCTCGGGCAAGTGCGACGCGTCGGTGACGACGCGGGGATCGGCGGAGTAGACGCCGTCGACGTCGCTGTAGATCTCGGCGCGCTCGGCGCCGAGGGCCGCGGCCAACGCGATCGCGGTGGTGTCGCTCCCGCCGCGTCCCAGCGTCGTGATCTCGCGCCGATAGCTCATGCCCTGATAGCCGGCGACGATCACGATCCGCCCACGCGCGAGCTCGTCCTCGATGCGCCACGGACGCACCTCGATGATGCGCGCGTCGAAGTGGCGGTCGTTCGTCATGATGCCGCTCTGCGATCCGGTGAACGAGATCGCATCGCAGCCGCGCTTCTGGATGGCCATCGAGAGGAGCGCCATCGAGATCCGCTCCCCCGTCGTCACGAGCATGTCGAGCTCGCGGCGCGCCGGGTTCTCGTCGACCGACTTCGCGAGCGCGAGCAGCTCGTCGGTGGTCTTTCCCATCGCGGAGATCACCACGACGACGTCGAGGCCGGCCGCGCGCGTCGCGACGACCTTCTCCGCGACGCGCTGGAGCTTCGGTACGTCCGCTACCGAGCTGCCCCCGTACTTCTGCACGACGACCGTCACGCTGCGGGATCTAGCAGGTCGGGACCTCGCGAGGGTCCGATTTCGCGCGCGCGCGCGAACCGAGCCGAGAGAGGTCTAGGAGCCGCGCGTCCGCGTTGGCTATGGTCCGCGCGTGGAGCGCGACGCGATCGCAGCGCGGATCGAAGAAGCCGCGAGCCGGCTCGATGCGCGGTGGAGTGACTCGCTCGCGCTCTCGCGCGATCGCGATCGATCGCGCGAGCTCACCCGAGAGGCCCGGCCGCTGCTCGAGGCGTTGATCGAGGGGATCGCGTCATGTGACGAGGCGGACGCGGAGCGACCGGAGCTGCGCGAGTCGCTCGCGCTGGCGAGCCTCTTGGGGCGTCGAGCTGCCGCCCTCGGCGCGACGCCCACCGCCACGTCGCGCCTCGCCGACGCGCTGCTCGCCGCCGTCCCCGAGGCGGCGCCGATCGCGGGTCCGATCCGCGAGGTCATGCTGGAGGGCTTCCTGGCCGAGCGAGAGGACGACGCGGAAGCGCGGGGGGCGGCGCGGGCGGCCGGCGCGATCGCGCTCGTCGAGATCGCGAGCGGCTGCTTCCTGTTGCCGGTCGCCGGTGACCAGGACGCAGATCGGCTCGAAGCGCGCCTCGAAGAGATCGGACGCGCGCTGCTCGAGCGCGGGGCCATCGCACTGGTGGTCCACGTCGGAGGGCTCGGGGTCGCGGACCCGGAACGCGCGGCGCGCCTCTTCGGCGTCCATGAGACGTGCGCCTTCCTGGGCGTGCGCTGCCACTTCGCCGAGGTGGGCGAGCCATGGCTCGTCGCGGCCCGCGAGCGCGGGCTCGCGACGGACGACCTCACCATCCACGCACGCTTCGCCGACGCGCTCGACCGGGCCCTCGACGAAGCCGGCCACGCGCTCGGCCCCAAGCGGGGCTGGGTCCGCCTCACGTCGTGGCTCGCGCGCAGGCGCGCGTGAGGCCTACTGGTCCGTCGAGCTCGGCGCGTGCTCGGTCGCGCTCGCCGCGCTGGACGCCGACTCGTTCGGTCGCGCCGCCGCCCGCTCGCGCGCGGCCAACACGACGAGCTCGCGCTGCGCGCGCGACGCCACGCTCGGCTGTTGCGTCGCGCGCTCGAGCCACCGCCGCGCGCTCGTGAGCTGCCCCAACCGCGTGTAGCAGTCGGCCGCCTCGACCATCGCCTCCGGCGCCCCGGAGTACGCGCGGTAGCGCGCAAGCAAGGTTTCGTACGCACGCACCGCCGAGCCGCAGTTCCCCGTCGCGCGCTCCGAGCGCGCCTGGTGGTGTAGCGCCGAAGGCAGGAGGCGCCGTGCGTCGGTGTCCGGACGATCGATCACCGCGGCGAAGTCCTCGGCCGCCTGTCGATACTCCCCTTGGCTGTAGTGCTGCATCCCCTGCGCGTAGCGGGTGGATGCGGGCTGGTTCGGCGCGACGGCAGGCTGGGGCGGCGGGCTCGGCGCGACGGCCGGCATCGACTCTTCCTCCACCCGACCGCCCACGCTCTGTGCGACGGAGTCGTCGAGCGCGGCGACCGGAGGCGCGGCGGCGCCGGTACGTTCCACCGTCTCCATGTCCACGACCGGGTCCGCCACGACCCCGCCGGCGCTGGTCTCGTCGGTCGCGCTCGGGTGCACGGACGGTCGGAGGCGCTGCTCTTGCCGCTCCGCCTCGGCGAGCACGGTCTGCTCCTCGGGCGACGGCGCGTCGTCGACCTCGTCCGGATCGGTCGGCTCGGGCCGGTTCGGCGCGTGTGGATGGACGCGCGGTTGCTGATCGGCGGCCGCGGCCGTCGGGGGCGAGGTCTCGTCCGGGATCAGCGACGCCGAGGGGCCCACCTCGTCGCCCGGGGCGGGATCGATGATCGCGTGGCCGTCGCTCGGGTCGCTCGAGCGGAAGTCCGGCAGATAGAAGATGCCGATCCCGATCATGAGGAACAGCATCATCGCCATCGCGAACTGCGGTCGGGTGGCGAACGAGCCGATCCACTGGAGGAACGCGCCCCACGGGCCGACCTCGTCGGGCTCGGCCTCGCGCGGCACGCTGGACGCGCGCGCCGCCGCGACCTCCGGCTCGAGGGCCGCTGCGGGGGCGCGCTTCTTCGCCTCGTCTCGTGCGGCCGCGAGGACACCGTCGAGGAGGGAAGGCGCTGGCGTCTCGAGCACGAGCCCCTCGGCGAGCTCCCGCCCCCGCTCCAGCCGCGCGTACGCCTCGCGGGCGGCCGACGAGGACTCGAGGTGGGCGCGCATCGCGGCCTCGTCCTCCTCGTCGAGCTCCCCGTAGAGGAGCTCGACCATCCGGTCGGTGAACTCTTCGTGCTCCATGGATCGGCTCACTTCACTTCAGCTCTAGAGCGTAGTCCTGATACTCCGCGAGCGCCTTCTGCAGCCGCTCGAGCGCGTAGCGCATGCGGCTCTTCACCGTGTTCTCGGGCACCCCGACGACCGCCGCGATCTCCTTGAACGGCATGCCCTGCACATGACGCATGAGGAACACCTCGCGCTGCTCTTCGGGTAGCTCCTCCACCGCCGCCGCGATGCGGACCTGGATGTCCTGCGCGATGACCGCCCGGTCCGTCACCGGCGCATCCGAGGCCGTCCGATCGAGCAGGGACGGTCCCTCGTCCCCGCTCCCGGAGCGGCCCGGCGCATCCAGCGACTGGTGTCGCCGGAAGACCATCTTTCGGCTGTGGTCGATGCAAAGATTTCTCGCGATCGTGTAGAGCCAGGTCGAGAACTTCGAGTTCCCTTTGAAGTCGTGGGAGCGCTGGACGAGCTTCATGAACACGTCCTGCAGCAGCTCGTCGGCGCGGTCCCGGCGGTGGACCGAGCGCAGGATGAAGTTGTAGAGCGGCCGCTGATAGCGCCGGACCAGCTCCGCAAACGCGTCGGCGTCCCCGTGGTTGAATCGTCTCAGCAGCTCCTCGTCGGAGGGATCGTTCTTCTCGCTCACCGGCCGAGCTCTCCGAACGGTGAGCCGGCCGATGACGTTCCCCCGTCTAGACGGACGTGCGCCGCGTACGATCTGAGTGCTCGGGGGAGGGCTGAGGACATGGGACGGCGCGCGATTCTACCGGCCTTGGCGCGCTCGTCCCGACTTCCGTGCACGCTCGTTGACCCTCTGGATCCCCCTTGCTATAGGGCCTTGAGATTTCGGGGCGATTCCGGTTACCTAGCATCCCGCCAGCGCTCGAGAGAGCCCGGCGTCGGAGCGAAGAGCGCTCGAACGCGTTTGACGACCCACACTCACTTGCTTCGATTTCATTCCATGCCCTGCCAGGGGGAGAACCGATGCGCAGACTGATTGCGCTCTGGACGTCCGTCGTGCTCGCCACCTTCGTCGCAACCCTGGCGATCGCTCAGGAGAGCACGGACACCGGTGGCGGCGACACGGCCGCCGACGACACCGCGTCCGGGGGTGACGACACGTCCGCGGGCGGCTCCGCCGAGAGCACGGGCGGCTCCGCCGAGACCACCGGTGGCACGGGGTCGAGCACGACGTCGGCCGATCGCGACGAGGGGATGGACGCGGGGACCTACGCGGTCCGCCTTCGCGACCTCGAGCAGCGCATCAATGAGCTCAAGGAGCAGATCTTCCGCAGCAAGGCGCGCCTCTCGCTCCTCGCGGAGACCGTGCTCCAGGGCGTGGTGGCGGGCGCGCAGGCCGTGATCATCCACGAGAACCGGATGAGCAGCTCGTACAGCCTCGTCAAGGCGGTGTACGCGCTCGACGGCGCGCGGATCTTCAGCAAGGCGGACGAGGAGGGCTCGCTGGGCGAGCAGCGCGACCTCGACATCTACGACGGCAGCATCGTGCCGGGCGAGCACACGCTCACCGTCAACCTCGAGTATCGAGGCAACGGCTACGGCATCTTCTCGTACCTGAAGGGCTATCGCTTCCGCGTGCGCTCCAACTACTCGTTCACCGCCCCCGAGGGGAAGGCGATCACGATCCGCGTGGTCGGCTACGAGAAGGGCGGTCCGACCGCGCCGCTCGAGGAGCGTCCGGCCATCCGGTACCAGGAGCGCACCGAGTCCAGCCGTCGAACGAGCGAGTCCGACTCCTCCGATTCTGGGGATCAAGGAGAAGAGTGATGCCGAGCCGCTTCGTCGCGGCCACGGGCGTCCTCCTGACCCTGAGCGTCGGGGCGCCGGCGTACGCGCAGAACCTCGACGAGATCACCCGCGAGGTCGTGGACATCGAGGGGGACTCGGGCCGCCTGATGGAGCAGCCGCTGCGCCGTTCGCAGACGCGCAGCCCCACGTTCGTCGTGGAGCGTCTGACCGACGGTGAGCTGTTCTACCGCCTGCAAGACTACGTGCGGGCCTCCATCATCTTCACCGACATCGTCGAGAACTACCCGAACCACGAGTCGTTCCCGGACGCCCTGTTTTTCCTGGGTGATTCGCTGTATCGGGCTGGCGACTACCTCGGCGCGCGCACCCGCTTCCGCCAGCTGATCGCGCACAGCGGAGACCGTCGCTACCAGGATCATCTGCAGCGCGCGCTAGGGCGCCTCATCGAGATCGCGATCCACACGCGCGACTTCGACGGCGTGGAAGATTACTTTGCGGCGCTCAGCCGGATCCCGCCCAGCGAGATCGAGGCGACGACGAACTACTACCGCGCCAAATACCTTTACAACCGCGCCGTGCCGACGGAAGACGTGTTGCGTGGCGACGGCAGCGCCCGCATCGACTTGGCGACGCTCGAGCAGGCGCGCCAAGCGTTCGAGGCGGTCCAGCAAGGCAGCCCGTACTACTCGCAGGCGCGCTACTTCATCGGCGTCATCCACACGCTCCGCGAAGAGTATCCGCAAGCGATCGAGGCGTTCCGCCGGGTCCTCCGCTCGCCGGCCGACACCGAGGAGCAGCGCAACGTGCTCGAGCTGACCCAGCTCGCGCTCGGGCGGCTCTACTACGAGACGGATCAGCTCGATCAGGCCGTCGAGGCGTACCAAGCGGTCCCGCGCACGAGCGTCAACTTCCACGTCGCGCTCTACGAGATCGCGTGGGTCTACATCCGGATGGGCGACAGCACCCGCGCCGAGCGCGCGCTCGAGGTGCTGTCGGTCGCCGCGCCGGAGAGCCGGTTCATCCCGGACGGCAAGATCCTCCGTGCAAATCTGCTGCTGCGGAACGGTCGCTTCGACGACGCGAACGCCCTGTTCCGCGAGGTGGCGCGCGAGTTCGGTCCGGTGCGCCAAGAGCTCGACCAGATGCTCGAGTCGCACGACGACCCGCACCAGTACTTCCGTCAGCTCGTGCGCGACAACATGGAGAGCTTCGACGCGAACTCGTTCTTGCCCCCGCTCGCGCAGCGCTGGGCGCAGCTCGAGGGCGACATGGATCGCGCGCTCAACGTGCTGAGCGATCTGTCGACCGCGCGCCGCCTCGTGCGCGAGACGTCCGAGCTCGTCGAGCGGCTCAACGCCGCGCTGTCGCAGCCCAACCGGGTGGCGGTGTTCGCCGACCTGCGGCTCCAGATGGAGCGGCTCACCGGTCTCCGCACGCGCGCCGCGATGCAGCGCCGCAATCTCCTCCGCGTCCACGAGGGCGAGGGTGGATCGAGCGTCGAGGACATCCGCCGTCAGCGGCTCGCCATCGAGCGATACCTGGACGGGATGCCGGTCGACGAGTCGGAGTTCGCGGAGTTCGACGATGAGGTGCTCGTCCGGTATCGCCGCCTCGGCCGCGAGCTCGGCCGCATGGAGGTCGAGCTCCAGGGTATGGAAGCGCGCATCGTCGCGATGGAGCGCTACCTCACCGACACCGAGGAGTCGCGGGATCCGGCCGGCGTCAGCGCGATCCGAAGCGAGATCGCCGGCCATCGCGCCGCGGTCGTGGAGTACCGCGAGACGATCCGCCAGCTCCGCATCCAGCTCGAGGCGGCCCGCCTTCAAGTCGGACCCGGCGACGCCCGTTATCAGCGGAACGAGCGCCTGATGCGCGAGCACGCCCGCCTGGTCGCGCAAGAGCGCGCGTCGATCCGCAACCCGCGGATCTCGGCGCTCCTCGATCGCCTCGACGGCGTCGATCGCCGGCTCGATGGGCGCGAGACGGAGATCATCGCCGTCGTCGACGAGCGCACCGCGGACATCATGCGCCAGCTGCGCGAAGAGTCGGAGCGGATCGTCGGCTACCGCGCGGCGCTGACCGAGCTCGAAGCCGAGACCGAGGACGTCGTCGGGGCGGTGACGTACGAGAACTTCCGGAGCGTCCAGCATCGCTTCTACGATCTGGTCCTGCGCGCGGACGTCGGTCGGATCGATGTCGCGTGGCAGCGGCGCGAAGAGCACCGCATGCGCGTCGAGATGCTCACGCGCGAGCGTGCGCGCGAGATGCGCAACCTCGACGACGAGTTCCGCGAGATCATGGATGAGACCACGACCGGTGACACCGGCGGCGAGGACGAGGAGTCGGAGGAGCTCCAATGAAGGGGCGCACCGGCATGAGGATGCTCGCCTCCCTCGGCGCCCTCGCGTGGATGTGCGCCGCGTCGGCATCGGCGCAGGACGCGGGAGTCCCGGAGGCCCCGGACGCGGGCACCGCGACGGCTCCCCCGGCGCCGCCTCCCGAGCCGTTGCCGATGCCGGGGCCGGGCCAGAACCTCTCGGACATGCCGCCCCCGCCGTGGGCGAACACGACCGACGTCCCGAACCCGGCGTTCCTCGACACCACCGACCGCCGCATCGAGGACGACCGACCGCCCCCGACGCCCGAGCAGATCCAGGCGCTGCACGAGCTCGAGGCCGAGGTCGGTCGCTTCACCCAGGTCGGTCGTTCCTATCGCGACACCGTCAACTCGATCCTCTTGCGCGAGTACCAGCGCCGCCGCCGCGAGCGGCAGGCCGGCTACGCGCGCCAGATCCGCGAAGAGGAGCGCCTCCAGAACGAGGCGCGCGACCGCGCGATCCGCCTGTTCGAGGCGTTCATCCGGCGCTACCCGACCGATCCGACCTATACGCCGGACGCGATGTTCCGCCTCGGCGAGCTCTACTACGAGCGCAGCGCGATCGCGTTCCAGGAGGCGTCGGAGGCGAACGAGGGCAGCGGCACCCCCGACTTCTCGGACACGGTGACGCTCTACCAAACGCTCATCGAGCGCTTCCCCGACTACCGCCGCATCGACGGCGTCTACTACCTGATCGGGTACTGCCTCAACGAGATGGCGCGCGCCGATCAGGCGCGGATGGCGTGGCTCAACTTGGTTTGCGCCAACCACTACACCTACACCCCGCAGCCGCTCGTCACCGAGCCGCCGCCCGGCGAAGGCGCGCCGGAGGGCGAAGGCGAGGGCGACACCGCGAACGGCTTCTCGAGCGACGAGCATCCCGCGATCGGCCTCGACGCGGCGAGCCAGGACCCCACTGGTCCGTTCGTCGATCCGTACGACGGCTGCACGCCGATCACGCCGGAGGCCGGGTTCGTCAGTGAGGTGTGGCTCCGCATCGGCGAGTACCACTTCGACTACGACTTCGCGCCGCACGCGCTCGAGCGCGCGATCAGCGCGTACAACAAGGTCCTCGCCGATCCGAGCGACCGCAACTACAATCTCGCGCTCTACAAGGTCGCCTGGGCGTACTACCGCGCGAGCCGCTACCCCGAGGCGATCGAGCACTTCGCCAGGCTGATCGATTGGTCGGACGAGCAGCTCCGCACGACGGGTCGCGCCGGCTCCGAGCTGCGCCGCGAAGCGGTGCAGTACCTCGGCATCACGTTCGCGTACGACGACTGGAACGAGAACCAGATCCCGGACCGCGACGAGGGCATGGTCGAGGGCCTCGCGCGCATCCAGGACCCGAACATGCTCCCCCAGGACCGCCCGTGGACGGTCGAGATCTACTTCGAGCTGGGGCAGGTCTACTTCGAAGAGGCGAAGTACCCGGAGGCCGTCGCGGTCTGGGAGTACGCGCTCTCGCGCTGGCCGAACCACGCGCGCGCGCCGGAGATCACCGCGAACATCGCGCGGGCCTGGCAGCGCCACAACGAGATGGAGGCGGCGCTCGCTGCCCAGGCGCGGCTCGGTGACTACCGCGAGGGCTCCGACTGGTGGAACCAGAACATGGACCACCCGGTGGAGCAGCGGCAGGCCGAGCAGCTCGCCGAGGGCGCGCTGATCAACGACGCGGTCCGCCATCATCGCGAGGCGCAGGTGCTCCGTCGGCGCGCGGTGCAGGAGCAGAACGCGGCGCTCCTCACCCAAGCCAACCAGGAGTACAGCCTCGCCGCGCAGGCGTACCGCGCGTACCTCGAGAACTATCCGAACAGCCCGAACGCCTACGAGCTGCAATACAACTTGGCGGACGCGCTGTTCTGGTCCGAGCAGTACGAGGAGGCGGCCAGCGTCTACGCCGCGGTCCGCGACTCGAACCTCGACAGTCAGTATCTCTCCGAGTCGGCGCGCCGCGTCGTCGAGTCGCTCCACCGCATCACCGAGCAGGCGGCGCAGCGCGGCGAGATCCAGATCCGGGACTCCGAAGAGGACGTGCCCGCCCCCGAGGGCACGCCGCCGCGCGTGCGCGCGATCGAGATGCCGCTCCTCGTGCAGCGCCTCGCCCAGGCCCGCGAGGTGTACCTCGCGCGGGTCTCCGAGGCGCAGGACAGCGAGCACGTCCGCGCCGCGTACGACTACAACAACGCGCTGCTCCTCTACTACTACGGCTACTGGCCGCAGGCGCGGGATCGTTTCTTGCGCATCTACGAGGAGCGCTGCACGGGTCCGACGGCGAACGAGACAGGCTTTGTCGCGTGGCAGAGCCTCTACAACATGGCCGTCGCGATGGGCGACAGCGCCGAGGCGGAGCGGTTGAGCCTCGATCTGAATCGCCGCACGTGCACGTTCACGCCGGGCGTGGCCTTCTCGTCGACCGAAGAGCGCGACGCGTTCTGCCAGAATCCGGACAATCGTGATTCGGCTACTTGCCAGACCGCAGGAACTGCTGGGCGCGTCCTCACCGATGCGCGGTTTACCCGCGCGATGGACCTCTACCGCCAGGCCGAGGCGGCGACCGGCGACGAGCAGCGCCGTCTCTACGAGCGCAGCGCGACGGAGATGGTCAACGCCGTCAACGAGACGCCGGACCACGAGCAGGCGCCGGTCGCGCTCCTGCAAGCGGGCTTCGCGCTCGAGCGCACCCAGCGCTTCGACTCCGCGGGCCGCATCTACGAGCGTGTGATCGAGATGGTCACCCCGATGCTCCGCGACGCGGAGGGCGAGCGGCGCACCCAGCTCGAGGGGATCCTCGCGACCACCTACTTCCGCCTCGCGTTCACCGCGAACCGCTTCTTCGACTACGACCGCGCGATCGACAACTACCGCCAGATCGCGGACTCCACGGTGTTCCAGCGCTCGTCCGATCCCGAGATGCCGCAGCGCATCACCGACGCGCTCATCAACGCGGCGCGGATCCTCGAGTACCAGCAGAACTACCAACAGGCGGCCGCCTACTACACGCGGGCGGCGGAGCGCCTCACCGATCCGGGCGAGGTCCGGAGCGCGCGTTACCGCATCGCCGAGATGGCGTTCAAGCGTCGCGACTGGGCAGGCGCCCGACGCGCGATGACCGACTTCATCGATCGATACCGCAACGATCGTGGCGCCACCGAGCTCGTCGTCCAAGCGTACGACCGCATCGCGCAGACCTACGTCGAGCAGAACTCGCGTGAATCCACGCTCCGCGACGCCCGTCAGGCCGTGGTGAGCGCGTACGATCGGATGGGCGGCGAGGCGGGCAGCATCGCGGCCGAGTACGCGGCGCAGAACCGCTTCCTCATCGTCGACCCGAGCCTCGCCGACCTCGAGTCGCTCGCCGTGAACCCGGGTCGCCAGGCTACGACGCAGGCGTTCGTCGCGGAGCTCAACCGGCAGATCCAGGACGGCTCGCGCCGTACCCAGACGCTGACGCAGGGCTACGAGCCGATCCTCGCGTACCGCCGTCCGACGTGGACCATCGCCGCGCTCACCCGCCAGGGGCGCGCGTACGAGATCCTCGCGCGCGCGGTGCTCAACTCCACCATCACGATGCCGACGGATCTCCAGAATCAGATCCGTCGGGCCTCCGCGGACGTCCAAGACGAGGTGCGCGCGACGTTCGAAGATCAGGTGCGGCAGGTCCTCGACTCGCAGGTGCGTCCCATCGAGTGCTTCGGCGTCGTCCGGTACGCGCTCGCGGCCCGCGCGGCGCAGCGCGGCAACATCGACAACGAGTACTCGCGCGAGGCGCTCGACCGCCTCCAGGCGTACGGCGACGAGCGCATCGCGGAGTGCATCACCCAGCAGCGAGCGAACGATGCGACGCTCGAGGCCTACCGCCCCGGCGAGTTCTCGCGGGCGCGCCGTGGTCAGCACGAGGACATGACGCCGGGTATCGCGGCTCCGCCGCTCGCGTCGGGAGAGGACTGAGATGCGCGTCACCGGCCATCGTCATGCTCTGTCGATCCTCCGCCTCGCGCTCGCGCTGAGCTGCGCCGGGTGGGGTGGGGCCACGATCGCGGGCTGCGACGGCAACGACGAGCAGCAGGGCGACGACAACGCGGGTTCCGACTCCAGCTCCGGCGGCGAAGACGACGAGCGCGCGGACCTCGAGTCGCCGCCCGGCTCGCGCGAGCCGAGCGGAGGCGACGATGACCTGCCCGACAGCGACCTCGAGAGCGAAGCCGGCAGCGGCGGGTCGAGCGGCTCGGGCAGCGGCTCGGGCTCCGGTAGCGGCTCGGGCTCCGGGAGCGGCTCGGGCTCCGGCTCGGCGCAGCAAGAGTCACCGTGGGGCAGCCCCGAGGCGGACACCG